>JBBQJA010000027.1:0-51581 GCA_038325465.1 Hyphomicrobiales bacterium
TGGTGCCGCTTGCAGGACTCGAACCTGCGACCCCATCATTACGAATGATGTGCTCTACCACCTGAGCTAAAGCGGCTTGTCGCGGCCAGAAAGGCATCCCGGTCGCGTATGAAGGGGCAAGTACCCTGATTGCCCGGGGAATTCAAGTCGGCTTGCCTTGCGGCCCGGGTTTTTCGCCCGATGCGGTTCTGGCCGCACGTGCTTTCTGTCCCGTGCGGCTTTTGCCCGATGCGGTTCTGGCCTGACGCAGTTAAAGTGAAAGCCGCAAGCGTGCCTGATCGTATTCGGTCTTGAGCCGGTCCACCAGCGCCGCCACCGGCTGCACCTCGTTGACCGCGCCGATCCCCTGGCCGCAGCCCCAGATGTCTTTCCAGGCCTTGGCACCGGAAATGGAGCCCTCGAAATTCATCTTCGAGGGATCGGCTTCCGGCAGGTTGTCCGGGTCCATGCCGGAAGCCGCGATAGACGGCTTGAGGTAGTTGCCGTGGATGCCTGTGAAGAAGTTCGAATAGACGATGTCCTTGGCGGAACTGTCGACGATCATCTGCTTGTAGGCGTCGGCGGCGCGCGCCTCCGGCGTGGCGATGAAAGGCGAGCCGATATAGGCCATATCTGCGCCCATTGCCTGGGCTGCGAGGATCGCCCCGCCGGTGGCAATCGCGCCCGACAACAAAAGCGGCCCGTCAAACCAGGTGCGAATTTCCTGGATCAGCGCGAAAGGCGATAGCGGACCTGCATGGCCGCCCGCCCCCGCCGCAACCGCAATGAGCCCGTCGGCACCCTTCTTGATGGCCGAATGGGCGTGGCGGTTGTTGATGACATCATGCAACACGATGCCGCCATAGGAATGGATCGCCGCATTGACTTCGGGCACCGCGCCGAGTGAGGAAATCACCACCGGCACCTTGTATTTGACGCACATCATCAGGTCGTGCTCAAGCCGCGTGTTGGAGCGATGGACGATCTGATTGACGGCAAAAGGCGCGGCCGGGCGGTCGGGATGGGCTGCATCATGGGCGGCAAGGCCTTCGGTGATCTCGGCCAGCCATTCGTCAAGTTGGGATTCTGGACGTGCATTAAGCGCCGGAAACGTGCCCACCACGCCCGCCTTGCACTGGGCCATGACCAGCGGCGGGTGCGAAATGATGAACAGCGGTGCGGCCACCACGGGCAGGCAGAGATTGGCTTTCAGGACAGCCGGAAGGGTCATGGCGCCTCGCAGGGAAAGGGATATGACGTTTACGCAAACGTCAATCTCATTAATGTATGTCGCGGTCAATCGGGTTCGATTGAACGAAACGAACAAGCATTCATTCAAAGCGGTACAGCGACATCCACGCGTTTGAAAAGACGCGCGGCGCTGTAGCAGACGGCTCGGCGGCTGAAAAGCCTCGCGGCGGGCCGCGCGCCAAGTGGATTGAATTTGACATTTGGTCCCCATTTTCGGGGTGCGTTTGATGCCAAATGTCAAATTCGAAAAATCCACCAGAATCACACACTTGCTCGTGGTTTTTCTGAGTCCGACATGTGCTCAAGAACATGCGGCAAAGGGATGCAAATGCTGGATGTAAACCACTACAGCGCCGCGCGTCCAATCGGATGCGTGAATGCCGCCGTAAAACATTGAATGAATGCATGCATGTCGCGCACAAATGAATCGATTTGTGCGCGACATGCATCAGAGCGATTTCAGCGAAAGTGGCGCCGCTTTCGCGCCCGGAATTGCGTCAAAACAAGGTGACAGAGCTATTCCGGCGATTCTGACAACGCCGGAATACCTCTAGGCACGCACGGGGCGGTCATTCTTTGAAGACATGCATGTCCTTTCCGCTCAATCGGGCCGATTGAAGCCGACATCCGGTTGACCTCGCCTTCATGTGCAAATCCTCACCCCAAAGCTATGGTCTTGAGTTTTCACCGGCAAGGGTCTACCGGAATTGCAAGGGCGCGTGGCTTTCATCGCCCAGGCCTGCCCGGCAGCCCATGTCGCGCGCGGCCGACGTGGCGAAGGACACTGGCATTGAAAGGCATGGATGCGGCCATACGCGACGCGCTTGAGCGGGCGGGAATTCCCGGTGCTGAAGCGCGACGGCGGATCTACCAGTCTGCCCGGACTGCGCTTGACCGGAGCCTCGAACGTCAGAACGTCGCGGATCCGGCTATGGTGGCCGAGCAGCACCGCCGCCTCGATGTCCTCATCAGTGCCATTGAAGCCGAATGGACACCCCCTTCGGTCGATGACCGGCTGGCGAAGCCCGCTCCTCCGCCACCCGCTCTTCCACTGCCGACTTCTCCGACGCCTGCTTCTCCGACAGGTGCTGGCCTGACCGCGCCGGGGCTCTTTCCGGCGTCACCGGCAAGCCCCGCGCTGGCGGCCATCATGCCCGTCCGCGCCGCCGAATCTTTTGCCGACTGGCGCGACGCGTCACTCCCGCCCGTCTCCGCGCCGACGGAGACGATACCGACCGTCTCGGCGCCCTCGGGGCCTGCAGGTGCGCTCCCGGCCGGCCGGTCTCCGGCACCCGCCGTATCCCTCGGGCCCGGGTCGAGCCAATCGCTTCCGGCAGACGGTGTCGCCGCACCGCGTGTCGAAGCGCGACGCGACTTGACCCCGCAAGCTGTCCCGCCCCAGCCTGTCCCCCAGCCTGTCCACCAGCCATCTGTTTCCCTGCCGCTGGGACCGACTGTCGCACCAGCGATCAATCCAGGCCCAAGGGATGCAGCGCGCGTGCGTCCTGCACGCCACGACACCGAGAAGTTCTTGCCAGAGAAGTCAGGGCCCAAGAAGTCAGGAGCCGAGAAGTCAGGGCCCAATAAGTCAGGGCGCGAGACGCCTCCCCGTCGCAAGCGACCCCTCTATTCGTCCCTCTTCAGCGGCCTGGTCATGCTGGTCTTTCTTGGCTTAGGCCTGGTGTTTCTGGTGAAGACCGGCGCGATAGACCTGGGCGATCTCGGGTCTGCGATGGGTTCGTCGGCGTCCCGGGATGTCGGTGCCACTCCTGCCTCCGGCCGGGAAACCCGCGGCCCGCAGCAGATCGCCGGCGGCAGCGGCTTCTCCGGCGAGTGGTCGAGCGTCTACAGCCCCGGTGCCTCCGAAGCGGCCTCCACCCGCGGAGCGGCTGAAGCATCCGTCGTCAACGAAGGCGACCGCTCGGTCCTCAGGATCACGTCGCAGTCAGCCGACCAGAGCGGTGAGGTGCTGGTGCCGATTCCAGCCGACATCCTGCAAGCGCTGGCGGGACGCAAGTCGGTGATTGCGCTCACCGTCCGTTCCACCTCCAGCGAGGCGACGCAGATATATGTGCAATGCCAGTTCTCGACGCTCGGCGACTGTGGTCGGCGGCGCTTTGACGTCACTTATCAAACGTCGGACATCCTGTTCAATCTTGATTTTGAAAAGACGCTCGCTCCAAACACGCCGGGCCACATCATCATCAACAGCGACATCACAGGGCAGGGGCACGGCATTGATCTGATGGCGATCCGCATGCGGCCGGGCGGCTGAATGGGAGGAAAGCTGAACGGGTCCGGCGCGACCCCGACGACTGCTGAGACGGTGGACTTGGCTGCAGATGTGGGTGCGGATGTGGCAGGTCTCGATTTCATAGCCATTGATGTCGAGACGGCCAACAGCGATCCGGGCACGATCTGTCAGGTGGGCCTGGCGGCCTTTCGCAACGGACGGCTGGTTTCCCGCTTCAAGCGTCTGGTCAATCCCGACTGTGCCTTCCATCCCGGCAACGTGGCCGTTCACGGCATCAGACAGGTCGAAGTCCTCGGTGCGACGCCGCTTGCCCGGCTTGTGGCGGCGCTCGGGCCGGTGCTGGCGCGCAACACCATGGCAAGCCATTCAGGTTTCGACCATCTTGCCTTGTCGCGCGCCTCGGCAAGATATGGGTTCAGGATGCCCGATTGCCGCTGGATCGACACGCTGCTTGTCGCTCGCCGCACCTGGCCTGATCTGCGCGAAACCGGCGGCTATCGGCTCAAGCGACTGGCGACCCATCTCGGCCATGATTTCCGCCACCACGATGCGCTCGCCGACGCCATCGCCTGCGGGCATGTTCTGGCGGTTGCCTCAAATGAAAGCGGCTATGGTGTCGCGCAGTGGGCGACGGTCCGCCCTCCTGCCGCTGGTCGCCAACCGCCCGGATCTGCACCAGCCGGGCCGCGCGGCTTTCCAGCCCAGGTCCGGCCTCGAATCGGCGATCCGCTTGGCCGTCTGCGCGGCGAGACGGTGGTCTTTACCGGGCATCTGTCGATGCCGCGCGACCAGGCCGCAGACATCGCTGCGGCGGCAGGATGCAATGTCGCCGCCAGCGTGACCGGCAGGACGACAATCGTCGTCCTCGGTCGCCAGGACAAGGCTCTGCTCGCAGGTCACGCAAAGAGCGGAAAGCAGCGCGCAGCCGAGGCGCTTCAGGCCAGCGGCCGGTCGCTGCGCATCATCAGTGAAGCCGAGTTTCTGGCCCTTGTGAAGGGTCTTTGAGCGGCGCGCGCATCTGGATCAGGTGTCTCACACGCAGCCGCGCCGCCATCATTTCTCCGCGCGGCGATTGCGTGCAAGGTCGAGCCCATGGACCGCCAACCCGGCGACGAGTCCCCAGAAGGCGGCACCCACGCCAAAGGCCGAAACTCCCGAGGCCGTCACCGCAAGGGTGGTTGCTGCGGCAAAGCGTGTTGCAGGCTGGTCGAAGGCGAGCACCATTGCGCCGATCATCGGGGCCATGAGCGCCAGTCCCACGACAACCCCGAGGATCGCCTTCGGCATGATCAGGATGGCGCCGATCAGAATGGGTCCGAGGAAGCCCAGGGCGATCCAGAAGACGGCATAGACAAGGCCGACTTTCCAGCGCTGGCTCTTGTCAGGATGAACGTCCTCGCTCAGGCAGATGGCAGCCGTGATGGCGGCCATGTTGACCGTGTGGGCACCAAAGAGCGCGAAGACTGCCGACAGCAGCCCGGTGACGCCGAGTGCTGCAGAAACCGGCGGCTGGAAACCGGAGGCGCGCAGCACCGCAAAGCCCGGCAGGTTCTGCGACGCCATGGTGACGAGATAAAGCGGCACGCCCAAACCGATGAGTGTGCCTGCAGTGAAGTCCGGCAGGACGAAAGCGAGCGGCATGGGATCGATCGACAGCAGCGGCGGCGGCACGCCGAGCCAGGCGAAGGCGATGAGAAACCCGGTGGCCAGCGCAGCCAGAAGCGCCATCATCGGGTTGAACAGGCGGACGAGAAAGAACACCGCCACCAGCGGCAGCGCGATCTGCCAGTCCGTTGCCACGTAGCCCGGTGCCGCCAGGCAGAACGGCAGCAGAACGCCCGCCAGCATTCCCGACGCAATCCCCCCGGGCAGAGCCGAAACCGCCCGGCTGACCGGCGGGATCGCCGCTGTCAGCGCAATCAGCAGTCCGGCGAAGACAAAGGCACCGGCGGCCGCCTGGATGGACAGTCCGGTGGAGGCGGCAATCAACGCAGCTCCCGGCGTCGACCATGCAAGCACCACCGGGACCCGCTTCCATGAACTCAGGATCGCCGAACCGATCGCCTTGGCGAAGCAGGCACCAGCGACCCACGAAGTGGCCTGGGCGGGCGTGGCACCCACTGCGGCGGCGGCGGCGAGCACGAGCGCGATGGTCGAGCCGTAGCCGACGAGGGCGGCAACCAGCGCCGCCGAGATCATCGAAATGGGCATTGTGGCCGCTCCGGCAGGTTGGAAACAGGGTTCGGACGTGAAACCGGCTTTGGCGGGGTTATTCCCGGATCGGGTCAGCCGACCTGGCGCGCCGTTTCGATCAGGCGCACCGCGCGCTCCAGCGCAAGCGTATAGCCCTGTGTGCCGAAGCCTGCGATCACTCCGTCGGCTCTAAGCGATACATAGGAATGGTGCCGGAAGCTTTCGCGCTTGTGGACGTTGGAGATATGAACCTCAAGCACAGGTCCGTCAAAGGCCGACAGCGCATCGAGGATGGCGATCGACGTATGGGTCAATGCGCCCGGATTGATAATGATGGCCGCAGCTGCATCCCGGGCTTCATGAATCCAGTCGATGATCTGGAACTCTGCGTTGGACTGGTGAAAACGGAGTTCAACGCCATGCCGACCGGCTTCCGCGCGGCAGGCCGCCTCCACATCGGCAAGCGTCTCGTAGCCGTAGATCTGCGGCTGGCGCGTGCCCAACAGGTTCAGATTGGGGCCGTTGAGAATGAAGACGGTGCTGGACACGCGATGACTGCCTTTCGTGTCGCGCCCCGACGACGGGAAGTCGGTACCGGGGCGAGGTCGGCCGCCCGGACGCGATGGCGCGCAGATGACCCACACGCCGGAGTATCTCCTATATTCCGCAAAGAGCGTCAAGCACACGCAGACCGGTTTCCGGGAGCAAACGCGAGCGGACCCGCAGCGCCGCGCGTCTTTTCAGACGCGTGGATGTCAATGTACCGCTTTGAATGAATGCACGTTCGTTTCGTTCAATCGAACCCGATTGAACGCGACATGCTGTAAAGTGTTGGCGTCGCTGTCTCGTGCGACGCTCTGAGGCCGGGGAGGCAGGAATGAGGAGGAATGAGGGGGAAGGAGGAGGGAAGGGAGAGTGTCACTCAAGGCCGTAGGGGATCGTTCCCCGACTGTTCGGATCGACCTTGAGCCGGCGCTTGAGCGGGGGAACCGCGCGTTGGTGGCAGGCGGGGCGCTCACATATCCGGCAGGAAATGCCGATCGGCTCGAAGGCCTCGGCACGGCCAATGTCCAGATCATCGGCATAAACGAGTTCGGCCGCATGGACGATTTCACAACCGAGCGCCAGCGCGTGGTTCTGCACCGGATCGCGCCAGCCGCCCACGGGCTTTGAGATCGCCAGTGCCAGGCAGAGATAGCGGATGCCATCGGGTGTTTCAGCCAGTTGACGGATGATCCGGTTGGGCGTCTCGAAGGCCCGGTGCACGTTCCAAAGTGGGCAAGCGGAGCCGAAACGGGCGAAATGCAGCTTGGTGGCCGAGTGCCGCTTGGTGATGTTGCCGGCCTGGTCGACGCGTGCGAAAAAGAAGGGCACGCCCTTCTGGCCGGGTCGTTGCAGCGTCGACAGCCTGTGCGCCACCTGTTCGATACTGGCACCGAACCGGTCGGCCAGAAGCGCCAGATCATGGCGCAACTCTCGCGCGGCAGCGAGAAACGGGCCATAGGGCAGGAGTGTGGCACCTGCAAAGTAATTGGCGAGACCGATGCGGGCGATGGCTGCCGCATCTGCGGTGCGCAAGCCGGCGTTTGCGATGATGCGCGCCATGTCGGCCTCGTGTTCGATGAGCGCGATCTGATGGGCGATCTGGAAGGCTTGGGTTGATGGGGCCGAGCGCGGATTGAGCCAGAGTACCCGGCTCACCGGATCGAACCGCCGCAACTGCCCGGCACCCCCCGCATCAGGTCCGATAGCGACTCGGATACGATGCCTGCGCTCGGCATGGTCGGCGAGCGCTTTCACGCTACTGGCCGGGCTCGTGACGAGGACCGCCCCGAGAGCTTCTCCGGCGAGATCAAGGGCATGGACGTAGTTGTCGACGTAGTGAAAGAAATCCCGCACTTCCTCATAGGGGGTGGGCTCGTGGAGCGCGCCGGATCTTTCGATGGTTTCGTCGAGTTCGGCCAGTTGCTCGCCCGCCCGCCGCATCGCCTGGTGCAGGGCGAGGAAGGCGCGTGCGAAGGCAGGCGCGTTCTGCACCACCAGCTTGATGTCGGAAGCCGAAGGCGGGGACGCCCCCACCAGCGGATCCGCCAGTGCTTCGCCCAGATCGGCGAGCAGGCGGTCGGAATCCTGGTCGGAGAGGCTGGAAATGTCCACCGCATAGGATTCAGCCAGCGCCAAGAGGACTGACGCGCTGACATGGCGCTGGTTGTTTTCGATCTGGTTGAGGTAGCTCGTGGAAATGCCGAGCTTTGCCGCGAATGCCGCTTGCGTCGCCGCCTCGCCGGTCCGGATGGCGCGGATCTTTCCACCGATGAACAGTTTGCGTGCGCGCATGATTTTGCAACTTTGCAAATAGAGATTTGCAATATCTGCTAAGTTAACTTCATCGCTTTTTCAACCCTGTTTCACGACGAAAAAACCGGATAAGCTGGATCAGATGGCCGGATGACGCGGGATACCGCCTCGCTGGCCCGGCACCATGTGGGGGGTATCCATGCGCACAATCCTGGATCAGCTTGAAGACCGGCGACAAGAGGCGCGGCTCGGCGGCGGCATCCGCCGCATCGAGGTCCAGCACGCCAAAGGCAAGTTGACGGCGCGTGAACGGCTTGAAGTGCTTCTCGACGAAGGGTCGTTTGAGGAATACGACATGTACAAGACCCACCGATGCACCGACTTCGGCATGGCCGACACCAAGATCGCCGGCGATGGCGTGGTGACCGGCTGGGGCACGATCAACGGTCGGCCCGTTTATGTGTTCTCGCAGGATTTCACCGTCTTTGGCGGTTCGCTGTCAGAAACCCATGCCGAGAAAATCTGCAAGATCATGGATCTCGCTGTCCAGAACGGCGCGCCTGTCATCGGGCTCAACGATTCCGGTGGTGCCCGCATCCAGGAAGGTGTGGCTTCGCTCGGCGGCTATGCCGAGGTGTTCTGGCGCAACGCGCAGGCCTCAGGCGTCGTGCCGCAGATCTCCGTCATCATGGGACCTTGCGCGGGCGGGGCGGTCTATTCGCCGGCGATGACCGATTTCATCTTCATGGTGAAGGACACGAGCTACATGTTCGTGACCGGCCCCGACGTGGTCAAGACCGTGACCAACGAGATCGTCACCGCCGAGGAACTGGGCGGCGCCTCCACCCACACGAAGAAATCCTCGGTTGCCGACGGAGCCTTCGAGAACGATGTCGAGGCGCTCATCGAGATCCGCCGACTGTTCGATTTCCTGCCCCTGTCGAGCCGCCAGACACCGCCGGTCCTGCCCACATTGGACGCGCCGGACCGGATCGAGATGGCGCTCGACACGCTCATTCCGGACAATCCGAACAAGCCCTATGATATGGCCGAAGTGATCGCCCGCGTCGCCGACGAAGGCGAATTCTTCGAGATCCAGAAAGACCATGCGAAGAACATCCTTTGCGGGTTCATCCGCTTGAACGGCTCGACCATCGGCGTGGTCGCCAATCAGCCGATGGCGCTGGCGGGCTGTCTCGACATCGATTCAGCCAAGAAGGGCGGTCGCTTCGTCCGCTTCTGCGACGCCTTCAACATCCCTATCCTCACGCTGGTCGACGTGCCGGGCTTCCTGCCGGGTGTCAGTCAGGAGTATGGCGGCATCATCAAGCATGGTGCCAAGCTGCTGTTTGCCTATGCCCAGGCCACCGTGCCGCTGGTTACCGTCATCACCCGCAAGGCCTATGGCGGGGCCTACGACGTGATGGCGTCCAAGCACATCCGCGCCGACATCAACTATGCCTGGCCCACAGCGCAGATCGCGGTGATGGGTGCCAAGGGCGCCACCGAGATCCTCTACCGGTCGGAACTCGCCGACACCGACAAGACCGCCGCGCGCACGAAGGAATACGAAGACCGCTTCGCCAATCCCTTCGTCGCCGCCCAGCGTGGCTTCGTCGACGAGGTGATCATGCCGCATTCCACCCGCCGCCGCGTCGTCCGCGCGTTTGAGATGCTGAAGACAAAGCAGGTGGCACAACCGCGCCGCAAGCACGACAACATTCCGTTGTGAGGAGCCAACGGAGATGACGAGGTTTTTCAATGGCAAGGTTGGTCATTCTTGTTCCACAGCCTTGATCGTGGCGAGCCACCCCATATCCACGTCCGGAAAGACCGCAAGGAACTCAAGATCTGGTTGGCACCCGTCGTCCTGGCCCGTAACCGCCGTTGCGCCGACCATGACGTCAATGCGATCATGTCGATTGTGAACGAACGCCGAAAGGAGTTTCTCGATGCCTGGACTGAACATTTCGGATAAGAATTGCGAGGATTTCGAGCCGGTGGCCGCGCACTGCGACGCCGAGCATCTTCTTGTGACGCTCGCAAGTGGGATGGTCGTGAGCACTCCGCTGTGGTGGTATCCCCGCCTGCTTGCCGCGTCCACCGAGCATCGGCTGACAGTCGAGTTGTCGCCATCCGGAGTTCACCGGCCGTTGATCGACGAGGACCAGGAGGTGGAAGCGGTGTTGCAAGGCCTCCGCTCGCCAGGTGCTGTGCGCCCGCCCGCCCAGGCCGCCGAGTAATCTGCTTCCGAACCGAGCGGCACTGGCCTGGTGGATTGAATTTGACATTTGGTTGCCATTTTCGGGATGTGTTTGATACCAAGTGTCGAATTCGAGAAATCTACTAAAATCATATCACCAGACCATCCTGCAACCGAAAGCGGCCATTCATGCCAAAGCTACCCGAGATGACCAAACATCGCGGCTTTCCGTCGGGACTGCCCGGGACCGGGTTCCAGTTCACCATTCGCCGCGCCAATCCGCGCGGCGTGTCGCCCATTATCAAGCGGCACCGTATGGCCGACCGGACGCCCACGGAAAAACTCGCTGACCTGGCCTTCCTGCATGCGCTCTGGCATCACTTCGGTGTCGAGCCCTTCGAGCGCGGCAATCTCGATGCCGGGCGCATCTCCTGGCTGTTCGGCCGCGAACTCGTGCCCGCTGAAGACCCGTTCGACCCCGCCTCCTACGCTGCGCTCCTGAAGATTGATGAACGGGTTGCGCGATCCGGTTTCCCCGACGCCTTTCAGGAAGTGCTCCACGTATGACCATGTTTTCCAAGATCCTGATCGCCAACCGGGGCGAAATCGCCTGCCGCGTCATCAAGACAGCGCGAAAGATGGGCATCGCCACAGTGGCGGTCTATTCCGACGCCGACCGTGATGCCGAACATGTCCGGCTCGCCGATGAGGCCGTCCCGATCGGGCCGCCGCCCGCCAATCAATCCTATCTGATGGCTGAGAAGATCATCGCCGCCTGCAAGGCGACCGGGGCTCAGGCCGTACATCCTGGCTACGGGTTCCTGTCGGAGCGGGCAAGCTTCTGCCAGGCGCTGGAAGCCGAAGGCATCGTCTTCATCGGCCCAAAGGTCAAGGCCATCGAGGCGATGGGTGACAAGATCACCTCCAAGAAGATCGCCGCAGCGGCGGGCGTTTTCACCGTGCCGGGGCACATGGGCCTGATCGCGGACGAGGACCACGCTGTCACCGTCGCCCGCGACATCGGTTATCCGGTGATGATCAAGGCGTCTGCGGGTGGTGGCGGCAAGGGCATGCGCATCGCCTGGACCGACGCGGAAGCACGCGAGGGCTTCGCCCGCTCCAGGTCCGAAGCCGCCAGTTCGTTCGGCGACGACCGCATCTTCATCGAGAAATTCATCGAGGAGCCGCGCCACATCGAGATCCAGCTGATCGGCGACAGCCACGGCACAGTGCTCTATCTTGGCGAGCGCGAATGCTCCATTCAACGCCGGAACCAGAAGGTGGTGGAAGAGGCACCCTCGCCGTTCCTGGATCAGGCGACCCGGCAGGCCATGGGAGAGCAGTCGGTGGCGCTCGCAAAAGCGGTGGACTACGAGAGCGCCGGCACGGTCGAGTTCATCGTCGACAAGAACCGCAAGTTCTATTTTCTGGAAATGAACACCCGGCTGCAGGTCGAGCATCCGGTGACCGAGCTCATCACCGGCATTGATCTGGTCGAGCAGATGATCCGCGTTGCCGCCGGCGAAAAGCTCGACTTCACCCAGGCCGATGTGACGCTGACCGGATGGGCGGTCGAAAGCCGACTTTATGCCGAGGATCCTTATCGCAATTTCCTGCCCTCGATTGGACGGCTGACACGCTATCGCCCGCCCCAGGAGGCAACACAGGCCGGCGTGACCGTGCGCAACGACACCGGTGTCACCGAAGGCTCGGAAATCTCGATGTTCTATGACCCGATGATTGCCAAGCTCTGCACCCACGCGCCGAGCCGCATCGAGGCGATTGACGCCATGGCCGACGCGCTTGACCGCTTCGAGGTCGACGGCATCGGCCACAACCTGCCGTTTCTGGCCGCCTTGATGCAGCATCCGCGCTGGCGCGAGGGCCAGCTGTCGACCGGGTTCATTGCCGAGGAATATCCCGACGGTTTCGTGGCGATCAAACCAGCCGCCGCCGACCGGGACCGCTTCGCCGTGGCCGCCGCGCTGCTCGCCCATATTGGTGCCCGACGCAACGCCCGCATTTCCGATGCGCGCTTCAGCCAGGCGCCGCAGCGGACGGCGGAGGACAAGGTGGTTCTGATCTCCGGATCGGAAATCCGCCTGCGCATCGTGGATGCCGCAGACGGGTTTCGGGTTGATCTGAACGGAAAGGCGATTGGTCGCGTCACCACGGACTTTACGCCGGGCGCGCCGCTGGCGCTGGTGACTTTTGACGGCGCATCCCATGCCTTCAAGGTCCAGCCGGTTCCGGGCGGATACCGGCTCAAAAACCGGGGCATCGATGTCAAATGCCAGGTGTTCTCGCCCCGGGTGGCCGAACTCGCGCGGATGATGCCGGTGAAAACCGCGCCCGACACTTCCAACCTGCTTCTCTGTCCCATGCCCGGGCTCATCGTCTCCATCGAGGTCAAGGAAGGCGACACGGTCGAGGAAGGCCAGACGCTCGCCATCGTCGAGGCGATGAAGATGGAGAATGTGCTGCGGGCGGAGCAGCGCGCCGTGGTGTTGAAAATCCCGGTCAAGGTCGGTGAAAGCTTGAGCGTGGACCAGGTGATCATGGAGTTCGCCAAATGACGAAAACCCATCGCGACTGGCTGGATCTTGCCTCAAGGGACCTTCGCGGCAAGCCCGTTGACAGCCTCAACCGGCTGACGCCCGAAGGTGTTGTGGTCAAGCCGCTTTACACCGCAGCCGACTTGCCGGAAGCGGTGAGTGACGAGATGCCCGGGTTCGCCCCCTTCACCCGCGGCGTACGGGCGACCATGTATGCCGGGCAACCCTGGACGATCCGGCAATATGCGGGGTTCTCGACAGCCGAGGATTCCAACGCCTTCTACCGCAAGAATCTCGCAGCCGGCCAGAAAGGGCTCTCGGTCGCCTTCGATCTTGCCACCCATCGCGGCTACGACAGCGACCATCCGCGTGTCAGCGGAGACGTCGGCAAGGCGGGTGTCGCCATCGATTCGGTGGAGGACATGAAGATCCTGTTTGATGGCATCCCGCTCGCCGAGATGAGCGTGTCGATGACCATGAACGGGGCCATCATCCCCGTGCTCGCCATGTTCATCGTGGCGGGAGAAGAGCAGGGCGTCGCCCGCAAGGACCTGATCGGCACCGTGCAGAACGACATTCTCAAGGAGTTCATGGTCCGCAACACCTATATCTACGCGCCCGATCCCTCCATGCGGATCGTGGCCGACATCATCGCCTTCACCGCGCGCGAGATGCCCAAGTTCAACTCGATCTCGATCTCCGGCTATCACATGCAGGAAGCCGGGGCGACGCTGGCCCAGGAACTCGCCTATACGCTCGCTGATGGCATGGAATATGTCCGTGCAGCGCTCGCCAAAGGACTTGATGTTGACGATTTCGCCGGTCGGCTGTCCTTCTTTTTCTGCATCGGGATGGATTTCTTCATGGAGGCGGCAAAGCTGCGCGCAGCCCGCCAGATGTGGTCGAAGATCATGACCGACTTCGGCGCCAGATCCGACCGATCCAAGATGCTCAGGACCCATTGCCAGACGTCGGGCGTGTCGCTGACCGAACAGGACCCGTTCAATAATATTGTCCGCACAGCGTTCGAGGCGATGGCGGCGGTCTTGGGCGGCACGCAGTCGCTTCACACCAATTCGTTTGACGAGGCGATCGCCCTGCCGACCGAGTTTTCCGCGCGCATTGCCCGCAACACCCAGCTTATCCTCGCCCACGAAACCGGCGTCACCCGCACGGTCGATCCGCTGGGCGGTTCTTACTATGTCGAGGCGTTGACAGCCGAGCTCGCGGCCAGGGCCTGGGAACTGATCGCCGAGGTCGAGGCCCTGGGCGGCATGACGAAAGCCGTCGAACAGGGCCTGCCGAAAATGCGCATCGAGGAGGCTGCCGCCCGCAGGCAGGCGCGGATCGATCGGGGCGAAGACATCATCGTCGGCGTCAACCGTTTCCGGCTCGAAGACGAGCCGAAGGTCGACATTCTCGACATCGACACCGACAAGGTTCGCCGCAACCAGGTGGCGCGACTCACCCGCGTGCGCGCGACCCGTGATCCTGGCCAGCACCGGGAAGCGATGGCGGTGCTGGAAGCGGTTTCCAGGACAGGCGAGGGCAACCTGCTCGAGGCAGCGGTTGCCGCAGCGCGGGCGCGCGCCTCGCTGGGCGAGATTTCCGACGCCATGGAGCGCGGCTTTGGCGGCCGCCACAAGGCGGTCACGCGGGTGATCGCCGGCGTTTATGCCGATGTCTATCGCGACGATCCGGAATACCTGTCGATCTGCGAGCGCATCGGCGATTTTGCCATCGAGAAAGGCCGCCCGCCCCATGTGCTGGTCGCCAAGATGGGACAGGATGGCCATGACCGTGGCGCCAAGGTCATCGCCACGGCTTTTGCCGACATGGGGTTCAAGGTCGATCTCACCGACATGTTCGAGACCCCCGAGGAAGTGGCCGCGCGGGCGATCCATCTTGGCGTCGACGTCGTCGGTGTCTCTTCGCTCGCCGCCGGTCACCGCTCGCTGGTGCCCGACCTGATCGCGCGGCTCAGGTCACCAGGCCGACCCGAGATAACGGTGGTTGTGGGCGGGGTCATCCCCGAGCAGGACTACCAGTTCTTGAAAGACGCCGGCGTGGCCGAGATCTTTGGTCCCGGTTCAAACGTGCTTGATGCAGCCAACGCGGTGCTTGCCCGTGTCGCTGGCCTCAAACGGAACATCTAACTGAGGATCTCGGTTACCGCCACCAGACGCTTCTCGCGGACCGACCGCAGCGCCGCTTCCGCCAGAACCAGCGCCAGCAGCCCGTCCCGACCGTCTGGTGACGGCGCGCTGCCGTCCCGGATGACGCCGATGAATGCAGCGATCTCGGCCGCATAGGCTTCCGTGTAGCGGGTCATGAAGAAGTCGTGCAGCGGCGGCCGGGTGTATCCCAGGCCGGTGGCGATCTCGATGGACACAGGCCGCTGGTTTTCGATGGCGACCGACCCTGTCGAGCCATGCACTTCCAGGCGCTGGTCATAGCCGTAGCTCGCGCGGCGGGAGTTGGAGATGCTGCAATGCCGACCCGACGCGGTCATCAGGATCACCGAGGCGCTGTCGAAATCGCCGAGCGGGCCGATCTCGGGATCAGTCAGCACGCTGCCCGTGGCAAAGACCGAAACCGGCTCCTCTCCAAGGACAAAACGCGCCATGTCGAAGTCGTGGATGGTCATGTCGCGGAAAATTCCGCCTGACGAGGTGATGTAGGCGGCCGACGGCGCACCGGGATCCCGCGAGACGATCTGCACCATCTCGACATCGCCGATGCGACCCTCGATGATTGCCTGGCGCAGAGCGGCAAAATGCGGATCGAAACGGCGGTTGAAGCCCACCATCAGCTTGGCCCCTGTTTGATCGACGACGGCGAGGCAGGCTTTGACGCGCTCGAGTGACAAATCGATCGGCTTTTCGCAGAAGATCGCCTTGCCCGCGCGTGCGAAGCGTTCGATCAGGTCGGCATGGGTGGTGGTGGGGGTGCAGATGACGACGGCATCGATATCGGAGGCCGCCTCTATCTCCTCGATCGTCCGTACCGAAGCGCCATAGTGCTCGCCGAGCATGTGCGCGGCCTCGGGGACCGCGTCAGCCACGGCCACCAGTTGGGCCCCCGGGTTGGAGGTGACGGCGCGGGCATGGACCTTGCCGATGCGGCCGGCACCCAGGAGAGCAAAGCGGAGCGTCATGGTGGGATGCCTTCGGAAAGATCTTGGAGGGGGGGATGGCATGCTTTGGAGCCTCGTGTCATCAGGCCGATCACAATTCCGGTAAAATGGTCGCTATTACCTCAATCTCGGTCCCGCTGAGCCTGATGCATGTCGCGCATAAATGGATTCATCTGTGCGCTAACGGACATGCATTCATTCAATGTTTTACAGCGGCATGCACGCATCCGATTGGATGCGCGGCGCTGTAGTGGACGATCTACGCATGACGACCTCAGTCAGGTCAATTCGAATCCTCAGGTGACCGCCCGTTGCGGACATCCGGCTCTGCATCCTTCGCGGTTGTGCTGCGGGCAATTAGTTGATATGGCCGCTTCGACATTTTTGCGAGGTTTTCGATGACAGAATGGGATGTCTGGTTCGTGATGCCGGCCTACAATGAAGCCGAGGTCATTGCATCTACGATTGGAGAATTGTCTAGTCTGACCGGAAAAATTGTCGTGGTGGACGATTTTTCCAGCGACAATACGTCTGCGATCGCATTGGCCGCCGGTGCCCATGTTTGCCGCCATCCGGTCAATCTCGGACAGGGTGCCGCGTTGCAAACCGGCATCGACTACGCTTTGGCGCGGGGTGCCGAGGTGCTTGTGACCTTTGATGCCGATGGCCAGCATCGGCCCGATGATGCAAGAGGCATGATTGACAAACTGCAAGCCGAGGGACTGGACGTCGTCCTGGCGTCGAGGTTCCTCGGCTCCGCGCTCGGCATACCTACATCGCGTCGCTTGATGCTGCGGCTGGCGACCCTTTATACGCGACTGTCCACCGGGCTCAAGCTTACCGACACGCACAATGGGCTTCGGGTTTTTACCGCGGATGCCGCGCGGAAAATCAGGCTGCGCCAAAACAGGATGGCGCATGCGTCAGAAGTCCTGGATCTCATTGCCGAAAAAGAGCTGCATTGTGCCGAGTATCCCGTGACTATTTTGTACACCGACTATTCCAAGGCGAAGGGCCAACGCATGAGCGGGGCCTTCACCGTTTTGTCCGATCAACTGCTTCAGAGATTTTATCGATGATCATCCAGTTCGCGTTGATTGCTGCACTGCTGGCAATGGGCATGTATTCGCTATCGCAGCGAAAGCGGTCTCCTTCCGTTGCACTGGGAATGGGGGCAATTTCGCTGCTCGGCGTTGTGGTGGTGGTTGCGCCCGACCTCGCCACGCGCATCGCGCATTTTTTCGGCGTTGGCCGCGGTGCCGATCTGATTTTCTATTGCTTCATCGTCTTCACGCTGCTGGCGATCTTCAATATCCACCTTCGCCTTCGCGCCGAGAAGGAACAGTTGACCGAACTGGCCAGGGCAATCGCCCTGATTACTGCAAAGAGGCCGGAGAATATACAATGACCGGAATGCGCCTTCTTGCACTGCTTTTCGTCGTGGCCCTGATGACGCTAGGACAGATCCTGTTCAAGGTTGCAGCGGGAAAGGTCGGCACCCCTGGCGCCAACCTCGAATTTCTCGGGCGTCTGCTGACCAACGTGCCGCTGCTGGTCGGAATTGTGGTCTATGGCATAACCACCATACTTTGGGTGATCGTGCTCTCTGACAGTAATTTGAGCAAGTCCTATCCTTTTGTAGCGCTGACCATGGTGTTGGTGCCGATTGCCGGGATCGTCTTGTTCGATGAGCCTTTCAGTCCCGCGTTGGCCGTCGGTGGCGCGTTGATCATAGTCGGTTTGGTGGTGATCGCGAATTATGCGTGATTCCAGACAAGTGTCTCGAGCCCGCGAAGCGGTTTGTTTTGTCGATCAATCCGCCTTCTGAAGCCTGAAAAACTTGATGAACCGCAAAGGGGCCTGGTTATCGGCGTTGCGCTTTCCCAGAACATCGGCAACACCCGAAATTTTGTTTTTCCACATCAGAAGCCCATGATCGGCAGGGCCAAGTGCAGTCGCAATGATGCCATTGGGCAATGGAATGCCCGCCTCTTCAAAGCTCTTTTCGGCGGTGTACAGAATAATGATCATCTGCTGACCACGCCTCAAGTCGCGCTTGGCCTCGTCGAACCCACGAAGGTTCGCCACCGGACCAAAACGGACGATTCGCTGAGTCACGAATTTTCCAGCGTAGACAGGGAATTCCGGTTCGGTGACTGCGAAATGCGCGGCGGCGGAATAGACTTCATCGACGACACGCATATGAAAGACTTGATCTGCTTGACTTAGCGATCCGATCACGGACGCTGCCGAAAATGTCAGGACGGCAAAAATCAGGGCGGAACCAACCACCCGTCGCACGGCTTCCGAACCGATATGTTTGATCGCGATGTCCGCGATAATTACAAAAAGCAAAATGACCAAGGCTGCAGCTGGCGCATAGTAGCGCGGATTGAGCCATATACCGACATACTGGGTCAGAGACAGTGACCCGAATGTATGGTAAACAACGATCAACAGTGCCGTGAGCGAGAGGATCACAACCTCCGTACGCCGAAATGCCCTGATTAACAACAAGGCAGGCGAAGCGATTGCCGCAAGCAAAATCGGATATCCAAAACCGACGCCGAAGATTTGCCATTGACTTGAAATACCAAGGGCAGCGGTTGCAAGACGCTCCAGTGGGTATGTTCCCTGTTGTACCATGCGGTTCAGAGCAGAATTAGTAACATGGTCGCTGCCGCCTAGTGACAGTCGCACTATCGGATCTCCAAAAACCAACCATCCCAACGCCAGATCAATGAGGATACCAGCAGAAAACCCAATGAAAACAGCTAAAACGGTTCTAAGCATTACCGCTTTGCTACGTTGGTAGCTAACCACTGCAATAACAATGAAGCCGACACCGAACAGGACGGATGGTTCCTTGGTCATGTACAACAGTGCGTGAAGAAACCCAGCTGTCGCCGCCAGCCGCAATGCCTTCTTTTCATCCGGAAATTTCATAAATCGCAGGAAGACGATGAATTGTAGCAGGAAAAGCAACGTGACGATATTGTCAGGCAGCAATGCACCGCTGTACAAGAGAATAATCGGGCAGGTTGCCAGAAGCAGACCGGCCGCGATGGACGCCGCTGGCGATGCTACCAATCCGGCCAGGGCCATAGCGATCCACACCAACGCCAAGTATTCGAGCGAGTGCAGCGAAACTGCCCAATAGGGATCAAGTCCGAAGAGTTGCGCATAAGCTGCATAGGGCAGCGAGACCAGCCATCTTGCGCCACCTAGCGTGGGCCTGATCTCTTCGTCGTAGCGAAGCGCCCGAAGGAATGAAGAGTATTGCCAATCGTCGTAGCCGTAAAATCCACCAAAATACAGCATTGCAAGGATGCACGAGAGGCCCATGACGCAAGTCTTCGCCACAGGAACTGCGGCATTCTTGTTCCACATAAGCGGTCTCCTGCGCGTGTGACGGGCGAAGGCGCACCGCCAGCGTGATTCAATCGGGGTTCGTCTACACCATAGCCGTGTTGACTTCAACGAATCGTAGATCTCTATGCAAAAAATTCCGTTTCAGGAGACTGAGCGCCATTGGATACTCGTTGGACAAAATGATATCACATGTCGCAACAGGAAATTTTCACAGGTTCACCGGAACATCGTTTTGGATCGATCCTTCAGCTGACGGAAAGCCAGAATGAAGTGTTTTTACTGTGGTGCCGAAAAATGCAAGCCGAAATATAAAAAGCAATGTCACAAGGTGGATCCCACATTCGGACCGTTCGATCTCTATGCCTGTGATTCCTGCGGATCGCTGAGCACCGACCCTTTGCCGACGGCGGAGCGCCTTTCCGAGTTCTACATCAACTATGAAAAGTTCCGGCCGGATTGGTACAACGCGGCTTCCGGTGCCGGAGCCCTGGCGGCGCAGTACCGGTTTTACGCGTCGCGCGCGGCCCGCCCGGTACGATCCGGGCAGACATGGCTCGATGTCGGTGCAGGCCATGGCGAAGTTTCAAATCTGCTCTCGGACCTGCGACCAGGATCGAGTGGAAATGCAATCGATATCGGCGAACGTCCGGTGGCACTTTCTGACAGCGTGACCTATCAGTCAATCGACCTCAACAAGGACAATTGGCTCGGCATGATCGGTCGCCAATTCGATCATGTTTTTTCCGTTGCCGTCTGGGAGCACGTCCGCACGCCGCAACAGTTCGCGCGGGAATCGCTTTCTCTGGTTTCTTCAGGTGGGACGCTGACCATGATCTGTCCTGATTACGGATCGCTTGCAAGTCAGGTGCTCGGGCGTTCGTGGCCCTATTTCGAACCGGGAGAGCATATTTCGATACCGACACGGAAAGGTGCGCGGATCTGCCTGGAGAAAGCGGTGGGGAATCTTGACGTCGGGCAATTCGACATCAAGGTGAGCCGCCTCAATGTCGGCTACAGCATCAGATATCTGTTCGACGTGCTTCGGTTGAAGTCACTTGCAGCGATCACGCCGTCGAACCTGAGCCTTCCGCTGCCAACAGGCATTTTGATTGCCGAGGCAACCAGGCGTCAATAGGCGAATTTTGTCGAGTCAAGCCGAGTTGATCGAGGTCGCATCACATCACCGCACCCATCTGCCAGGGTACGAATTCCGCCCCGCCGAAACCGAGGCTTTCGCTGCGGGTCTTCTCGCCCGAGGCAACGCGGATGAACAGTTCGAAAATCTCCAGGCCTTTGGCTTCCAGACTGACCCCGTCGGTGATGATGTCGCCGCAATTGACATCCATGTCCTCGCTCATCCGTGCGTACATTTCCGAGTTCGTGGCAAGCTTTATGCAGGGTGTCGGCTTATAGCCCGAGACCGATCCGCGACCGGTCGTGAACGCGATCAGATTTGCCCCGGACGCGATCTGGCCGGTGACCGAACAGGGATCATAGCCAGGGCTGTCCATGTAGACGAAACCGCGCTCGCTGATCGGTTCTGCGAATTTGTAGACCTGCGTGAGCGGCGCGGTGCCCCCCTTGGCGACGGCACCGAGCGATTTCTCGAGGATTGTGGTCAGGCCGCCCTTCTTGTTGCCCGGCGATGGGTTGTTGTCCATCTCGCCGCCGTTGCGGCGGGTGTAGTCCTCCCACCAGCGGATCCGCTCGACGATCTTCTCGCCCACATCGGGCGAAACCGCCCGGCGGGTGAGGAGATGCTCGGCACCGTAGATTTCCGGCGTTTCCGACAGGATCGTTGTGCCGCCATGGGCGACGAGAAGGTCTGACGCGGCCCCGAGCGCCGGGTTGGCGGTGATGCCCGAATAGCCGTCCGATCCGCCGCATTGCAGGCCGATCATGAGCTGGCTGACGGGCGCAGGTGCCCGTGTCGTCCGGTTGGCGAACTCCGCCATCTCCCGCAGGATCGACAGACCTGTCTCGATGCTCCGCCGCGTTCCGCCCGTTTGCTGGATGGTCATGTAGCGGAAGTTGCCATCGGCGCGCATACGGCCCTGGCCAATCAGGTCGGGAATTTGCATCACTTCGCAGCCCAGGCCCACAAGCAGGATTCCGGCAAAATTCGGATTGCGCGCATACCCCTTCAGCGTCCGGTAGAGCGTGTCGTACCCCTCGTCATGGCCGGACATGCCGCAGCCGGTGCCATGGACGATCGGCACCACGCCATCGACATTTGGAAATACGTCGAGCAGCCCTGATTTCTCGGCGGCCTCCGCGATGAACCGCGCCACAGAGCCCGAACAGTTGACCGAGGTGAGGATGCCGAGATAATTGCGCGTGCCCACGCCACCATCGGCGCGTTGGAACCCCATGAACTGCCGCTCACGCTCTGGCTTTGGCAGTTCGCGCCACTCCGTGGCGAAGGCATAGTCCTGACTGTGGGCGCCCATGCCGAGATTGTGCGCATGGACATGCTCTCCAGGCGCGATGTCAGCTGTGGCCACGCCGATGATCTGTCCGTAGCGGTGAACCTGAGAGCCAGCCGCGATTGGCGAGGTGGCGATCTTGTGCCCGCGTGGCACCGGTGCGGGGAGGGCCACCTCAAGGCCGTTGACAGTTTCGCCCTGCTTGATATCCGAAAGCGCTATGATCACATTGTCATCAGGATGCAGGCGGATCGTCCTGGGTGAGTGTCCGGTGGTCTGACCTGGAGTATGTCTGGGAGTGTGTTCGGGAGTGTGTCCGGGAGTGTGTTCGGGGTTGTGAGTTGTCATGAACGCGCCCATGGGTGGAAGTTGCGACAGCTCTCCGTCCGCATCTGCTTGACAGGGACAGGGCGCTAGCTAACATATTAGTATGCTACCCGGTAAGGACGGTCCCCTGCAAGAGCCAAACACCCGCCGACCACAGCTCAGTCCGCTGGATGAATTTCCTGGCTCGCTGGCGCAGAAGGTCTATATGTCGCTCAAGCAGGCCATCCTGTCACTGGTCTTCCGTCCCGGCGAAATCCTGCAGAAGGGTGAGATCTGCGAGGGTCTCGGTGTCTCGCGGTCGCCGGTTTCGGAGGCGGTGGCCAGGCTTGCCGCAGAAGGTCTGGTCGATGTGGTTCCGCAGGCCGGAACCTTTGTCGCCCGGTTCTCGATGGCCGAAATCCGCGAAAGCGCCTTCCTGCGCGAGGCGCTTGAGGTGGCGGCGGTGGAAGTGGTGGCCGAAATCATCACCGAAGACCAGCTGGTTCAGCTCAAGCGCAATCTCAGGATCCAGGAAGCGCTGATCGAGGATGGCGACATTGCCGGCTTTTATCAGATGGACGCCCGCATGCACGAGTTGATCCTCTCCTTCACCGGCTTCCGCCGTGTGGCGACAATGGCGGAAACCGCCTGGGTGCATGTCAACCGCGCCCGTCGCCTCAACCTCCCCTCGCCCGGCCGTGTCCAGGCCACGCTCGACGAGCACAGGGCGATCGTGGCTGCACTTGAAGCCCGCGATCCGCAGGCCGCACGCGAGGCGACGCGCCATCATCTCAGGCAGCTCATCACGTTCCTCGAACCGCTGGTCAACGCGCGCCCCGAACTCTTCGCCGCGCCTTGACCGCTGGAGCGGATTTGACGTGCGGGTCCTGTTTGCCACAAGCGTCTGGTCGAATGTCAAATTCAATGGCTGCACGAGACCCACGTACTTTTCTTGTGGGGTTCCCTGATCCCGACATGGGCCCGGGAGTGCGACACCAACGGATGCACATGTCGCAATCAGACCACCTGGAAGGACATTCCATGCCGGACCTGCCAAACCGACCGCGCTATGCCGGACGGCTCAATGCCTTCAAGATCGGCCTTCCGGGCAAGCCGACGGTGGCTGACATGATCGCGCGCGCCGCCAGGGTCGACGGCCTGGATGCGGCCGATCTCAACTATCCCGACCATTTCGCCGACCATGCGCCCGCCGAGATCGGCCAGCTGTTGTCGGGTCATGGTATGGCGCTCAACGGACTTGCGATGCGTTATTACACCGATCCCGGTTTTCGGCTGGGCGCGTTCACCCATCCCGACGCCACTGTCCGTCGCGCGGCGATCGACATCACCCGGCGCGGGCTTGATGTGCTGTCTGCGTTGGGCGGTCGGCTGATGACGCTCTGGATGGGGCAGGACGGTGTCGACTACTCTTTCCAGGGCGACTATGACCGCATGTGGGACGATACCCTCGCTGCGCTCGCCGAAGTGGCCGATCACAACCCCGCTATCGATATAGCCATCGAATACAAGCCCAACGAACCGCGCGCCTTCGCGCTGATGCCCGATGTTGCGACCACACTGCTGGCGATCAAGGAAACCGGCCGCGCCAATCTTGGCGTCACCCTCGATTTTGCCCATGTGCTCTATGCCGGCGAAATTCCGGCCCGCACCGCCCGATTGGTCGGCCGCCATTCACGGTTGCTCGGCGTCCATCTCAACGACGGCTACGGCAGGCGCGACGACGGTCTGATGGTCGGCGCCGTCCACCCGTTGCAGACGGTCGAGCTGTTCGTCGAACTCGAACGCATGGGTTATGACGGGGTGATCTATTTCGACACCTTTCCGGACCATGGCGGTCTCGATCCGGAGGCGGAAGCCGCCACCAACATCATGATGGCCGAACGGCTGCGCGCCATTGCCGCCCGGCTGGTCGACGACGAGGGTCTGGCCGAGGCAATCAGCCGCCAGGATGCGACATGCAGCCTTCAAATCGTTGCTGAGCACCTCTACAGGTCCGGGTCGTGAGCGTCTTTGTCTGCGGCTCGCTGCACCTCGATGTCATCGTCAACGCGCCGCATCTGCCAAGGGTTGACGAAACCGTCGTGGGGGACCGCGTCGCCTATGCTTTTGGCGGCAAGGGCGGCAACCAGGCAGTGGCCGCCGCCCGCATGGGTGCCGCGACCGCGATGGCGGGCTCAGTCGGCGACGACGCCTTCGGGGCGCAGTTGCTGGCGGGACTTGACGCAGCCGCCGTCGACCGCGCCCAGGTGAGGCTCGATCTCGGCGCATCGGGCATGAGCGTGGCTGTCGTCGGGCCGGATGGCGGATATGGTGCCATCATCGTGTCCGGGGCCAATCTGCACATCGACGCAAGTTCGGTTCATGTCCCTGACGGCACCAGAGTGGTGCTGCTGCAAAACGAAATACCTGAAGCCGTCAATCTCGCCGTCGCCCGGTTGGCTCGGTCTGAAGGTGCCGAAGTGATCCTCAACGCAGCCCCTGCCCGCATGGTCGCGCCTGCACTGCTCGCCCTGATCGACGTGCTCGTGGTCAACCGGATCGAGGCGGCCGATCTGCTTGGCCTGTCGGAAACAGCGCTTGATCTGACCCAGGCTGTCAGGGACTTGTCTGCGTTCGGGCCGCGCAGCTGTCTGATCACGCTCGGGGCTGACGGGTTGATGCTCGCCGAACATGGCCATGTTGCAGCACTCCCGGCCCACCCGGTCGAAGTGGTGTCCACCCATGGTGCGGGCGATGCCTTTCTGGGCGCGCTGGCGGCCGAACGGGCCCGTGGTACGGACTTTGCCGAAGCCGTCCGCTTTGGCCAGGCGGCAGCGGCGCTGCATGTGTCAACGCGGATAAAAGCCCGCGCGATGCTTGACGCGGACCAGGTCAGGGCTTTTCTCCGCCTGTCGACCCTCCGCTGATCGCCAACGCTGCTGGCTGGTCTTCCAACTGTGCCGGCACGTCTTCGAGCACGCCGACGGGATAGAGCATCGACGGATGCAGGAACCGCGAGCTGCGGTTGGCGATCTCGGCTTCGGCGCGATCACGGCACGCTTCAATGGCCTGATGGCGCTCGGCCATCTCGGCTGCGCCCGGCTGCACCGGCTCCGCCGAAACAATCGGGGCCAAAAACAGATCACGAATGGCGGTCGTGTCAAAAGCGATGCGTCCGGACCGATCGCGGACGGTCACCAGCAATTCCTCGCCGCGCGGATGGCCTTGTTCATCCTGCATGGCGAGCGACCAGGCGGCGATGAGGCGTCCCTCGTCTGTCTGACAGGTGCGCGCTCCGTAGCCTCCGCCGAAATCCGGTTTCTTCACGGATTCGATCAGATACAGGACGAAATCGGAGGCGAAATCGAGAAGCACGAGCGACCGCCGCGCCTTGTCTGCGCTGGAACGAAGGGTTGTCGCTTCAATGACCTGGGACCGGCCAAATTCGGGAAACCGGCCCTTGAGCGTGTCCGGCAGGCGCAGCGCGAAGCGTTCGGCAACGCCACGCTCTTCCACGCCAATGGCGATAGCGGCCGCGGCGCGCTTGATGAAGGTCGCCAGATCGGACGGCCGGAAAGCGCCCAACGACTTCCATCCGTCCTGCCCGGTCACGCTGGCCCGGGCGAGCACATCGTCCTGGATGCGGCGAGCCCGGTCGGCGGCGGCAAGCGCTTCGTCAATCTGTGCATCGTTGCGGTCCGCCCCCTTGCTTTCCACCTGCTCAAGCAGAGCCGTGATATCAAGCCGCTCGAGAAGTTCACCGAGAACCTCGGCGTGGTAGCGGTCATCAAATTCCGGGCTCGTCGTCCGCATCCCCGCGATGATCCGGTCGAGGCGCTCAAACACGCGCGCCAGAACTTCATTGTCGATGGTGTCGCGGGCATGAAAATTGAGCACCACCACCGTCTTGTCCTGGCCGTACCGGTAGAGCCGCCCGATCCTCTGCGCCAACCGGGCGGGGTTCCACGGAAGATCGAAATTGACCATGACATGACAGTTGCGCTGAAGGTTGAGACCCTCACCACCGGCCTCGGTGGAGATCATGACGTGCAGGCCGTCGTCGAAAGCCTCAACCGCATGCCGTTTTTCGTCGACGCTCATTCCGCCGTGGATCATGAGTGGCTTTGCGCCCGTTACCATTTCGACCAGGAAAGCCAGATACTGTTGGGTCGCCCGGTATTCCGTGAAAACCAGAAGGTTCCGGCCGCCCTCAAGCACATGGGCCCTCACCAGTGTCTTGAACATCTCTCCCTTCGGATCCGCCCTCAGGCTCAGCCGTGCCTGTGCAAGTACCGCATCGAGCATCGCGATCTCGTTGTCGAAGAAGGCGTTGTCAGGCTCGCCGAGATGGCTGGATGCGAGCGTGTCGTCCGTCTCGTTGAGCGGATCCTCCGCCACCTCTGCAGGGACCGTTGGTGCATCCTGATCCTGTCCGATGAGCCGTGCCCTGCGCCGGAGCAGGGCGATCAGCAGCGAGGCCACCGAGGACGATGCCAGCTTCCGGTAGATGGTCATGACGAAGCCGATCGCGCGTCCGCCCGCCCCGCCACGCTCACTGCCTGCGCGGTATCCCAAGCGCAGATAGGCCGCCAGGTGCTTATCAAGTCTGGCCGCTTCCGCGCTCAAGGGGATTTCGATGCGGTTGACGGAGACGCCTCGGAACAGGAACCTGCCATCGATGTCGACAGCGTCAATCTTGCGGTTGCGAATGACGATATCGCCGACCACCTCGGGATTGGCATCGAGCGTCCGGATCGCCGCCTTCAGGTCCGGGCGGACCAGCCGCAGCAGATTTGCAAACTTGCCATCATCACCCTGATGGGGAGTTCCGGTGAGCAGCAGCATCTGGTCGGTGCGCGACCTGAGCGCGTGGGCCAGGGCGAAACGAAGGGTCGATCTCCCCGCTTCATCACGCGACAGCCTGTGGGCTTCGTCAAAAATCACCAGATCCCAGGCCGGTGCCGTCAGAAGCGTTCCGAAACGGGTACCGGGATCATCGCCCTTGTCGGCCGAAGACTGCGGCTTGACCAGGTCGAGCGAGGTGATCACCAGATCCTGACCTGCCCATTCGCGGGCGTGCTCGATCTCGAAGTCGCGGCCGTAGATCGCAAAAAGGCGATCGAACTTGGTCAGCATCTCATCCTTCCACTGCCGGGTCAGGCCGGATGGCACAATGACAAGGATGCGGCGCAGATTGTGCTTGCGCTCCATCGCACCGAGAAGCAGTCCAACCTCGATCGTCTTGCCGAGGCCGACATCGTCGGCGATGATCCAGTTCGCCTTTCCCGACATCAAAATGCGGTGCACCAGGCTGATCTGATGCGGCAAGGGATCGACATCAAGCCGACCGAGTGCGCCCGTGGCGTCGTTGAATGTCTCCAGTGCGCGCCCCATGAGATTGAGCGCTGTCCGCTCGGCGGCCAGAGGCAGTGCGGTCCGGGCGCGCGCATATTGCAGCATCGGATCCATGATCCGCACCAGATGCTCGAAGGGAAGCCAGCGGACCGACCCGTCGGCGTGCAACTGCACGCCAACCTGTTCCCGGCCGCCCAGCGTCCGCACTGCGACGGCGGTCCCGACACCGAGCGGTGTGCGGCTTGCTGACAACGGCGCGTCCTGCACGGTGAAGCCGGGATGAATGCCGTTTGACCATTCGCCTTCCGACAAGATCTGTTCCGTGCCGTCACCGAACCGGACCCGGATCCGGCTGCCTTCGACCAAGTCCACCACCTGGCCTATGCGTTGCCGCGTGACCTCGCAAACAAAACAGCCTGGCACCGGGATGAGGGCGTCATTCATTTTCGCGTCACCGTAGCGTCAGGAGTGCTCAGCATGGTCGGGGCATTGCGCCGCCTGCGTCAAGAAACAGCAACCCGGTCCGGCTCCGCAACCATTCAGCAGTGACAGGTGCGACGTCCATATCCAGATCGTGCCGGAACTCATCCGGGATTTTCTGTTCCCAAAGGCCTTCGCTGAAAAGCCTCAGCCGCGTTTCGATATGGTCTGCGAGGAAGCGCGCGTTTTTCTCTTGGCTCGGCAGTTTTTTCCAATCCTCGATCCAGTCGGAATCGAGCACATCGGCCGGATCGGAACCGCCGCACAACCGGACCCAGCGCAGCGCCCGTGCCCATCCCAGTTGCGCCGGACAGGCAATGATCTGGCCGCGGTGCCGGGCAAGCTGCCAGTCCGGTCGCATCTGCCAGCTGATCCGGAACAGACAGGCGGTCTCAAGCTCTTCCGGCGTCTCCACCTCAAGCGCCAGCGCCGAGAGCGTGCGAAATGTCTGCGTGTGTGGAAAGGCCTCGAAAATGTCGGTGAAGCTGCGGATAAGCCGCGCCTTTCGCGGGACGGGCCCAAGGGCGCCACACAGCGACACCAGCCAGCGCGCCCGCCTGGCGATGGTTTCCTCAATGGTCGATGGCCGGAAGTCAATCTCGAATGGATTGATCCTCAGCCCATCCGAATAGAACGGGATCGTGAAACTGGGGGAAACCGCCAGCAGAACGCCGGCAGTCGGCTCCGGATCATCGGCGGCTTCGATGAAGTCAAGCCAGGGATCGAGAACCGGGGTGGATCGGTCTGCAATCGGGTTTTGAGTCAGACCTGTCAGGTCAAGCGGCAACCACGGATTGACGAGACCCGGAAGTCCGCTGCGCTCACGTGGGATATCGGGTTTGCGCAGGACGGCCGGATCAATGCCGGTCAGCGCACCTCGTCTGGAAATGTCGATGTCGGGAACGGCCATCGCCGGGTCGGGCCGGACCACCGAAGGCTGCTGCTGGCGTCGGGACGTCTGTGCGGCGGTGTGTGCCGCTCCGGCCGGTTCCCATGGGTCCAGAAGGCCAGTGGCAGGCATCAGCCGCGCGAAGTCGGCAGCGTCCCAGAGTGTCGAAAAGTCCGCCTTCTGTCCCAAGCCCGCCCCCCAACGGCTGTTCCCGGCACTGCACCACCTCGGCGCGTATCACAACGATCAATGTGCATTTCGGATGTCAGGATGTCCAGCACAAATCAACGACCTCTGATTGTAGAGCGATATCTGGAGCCGGTTCCATGAAAACCGATCAACCGAATGCGCCGCCACTCCTGTTTCTGAGCCTGGTCCTGTTTCTGAGCCTGGTCCTTTTTGAAAGCGCTGTAATGCGTGTCGCGCACAAATGGAGTCATGTGTGCGATAGCGGACATGCATTCATTCAACGTTTTACAGCGTCCTTCGCACATCCGGTTGGACGCGCGGCGCTGTAGGCTTGTCAGGACCGTGTGTTGATGTCACCTCATCGGTTCCTTGGCGCAAGCCCATTGTGCCGCAACCGCCAGGCCAGCAGGTCGAAACGATCCTGGCCGAAAAAGACTTCGTTGCCAAAGACCATCGTCGGCACGCCCCAATGTCCGGCTTTGCGAAGGGCTACGTCATTTTCTGCGAGGGCCGCGTCGAGACGATCGCTGTGACGATCGATGGTGCGGTCGAGATCTGCGAGATCAAGCCCCGCCCGCGCAGCCGCCCGGGCGAGATGGGTCCCCTCATGCCAGTTGTCCACCGCCCCGCTCCAGAGCAGGTCGGCCACTTCCGAGGCGAAGGCGAGGCCTTTGCCCGCCTTCACTGCGGCGATGCCGAGCCGTCCGAGGCGTTGTGCGAGCGGATGCTCGGTGGCAAGCGCCAGATTTATCGGGTCCTGTACGATCGGGTCGGGAACCGGTCGCCGGAACGCAAGTCCTTGGAATGCTGCCGCGCGGGCGGTATCCTTGAAGAAATACGGCCTCGCCAGCGGGTCCATGTGGTCGAAATAGGACGGGTTGCGGATCGCGGCCGGGTGAACAATGCGCAGCGCAACTTCGACATCATGATCGCGCACCAAAGCGAGTATGCGCGGCAGCACGATGTAGGAATAGGGACTTCGGAACGACCAGTAGAGATCGATCTTCAGCGTCATCTGGTTCTCCATCCCCGTCGACGGCACGCCCGGCGGAAACGGTTTGGACCGCATCCGCCAGGCTTGAGCTCAGGTCGAGATCATCTTCTTTTCGATGCCGACGCCTGCAGCCATGGCGCGTTCGTATTCGAGCGGCACGGTCGCCGAATCCTGCAGCGCGATGCCGGTGGAATCGAAGATGGTGATTTCCTCCTCGGACGTGCGGCCCGGCTTGCGGCCCGTCACCACCTCGCCGATCTCGCCCGCAATGTCGGCTTCCGTGATCAGCCCTTCTGACAGCGGCACGTTGATCTCGCCATCGTTGCGGCATTGGCGGATGTCGTCGACGAAAATGCGGGCACCCTTGAGCAGCCGCCCTTCCAATTCCTGGTCGCCTTTCTTGTCCGCGCCGACGGCCGCGATATGGGTGCCGGGCGAAATCCAGTCGGCCATCACGATCGGGCCGCGCGCCGGTGTCAGCGTGACCACGACATCGGCACCGCGCACGGTCTGTTCGAGGTTGGTCGACGTCTTGATCTCGAAGCTGTCGTATTTCGGCTGCTGCTCCTTGACGAAATTGTCGAGCGTCGCCTGGGTGCGGCTCCAGACCCGGACCTCCGTCCAGGGAAAGACCGCAGCGCAGGTGGCGAGCGCGCCTTCCGCCATGTGGCCTGCGCCGACGATGGCGAGCTTGGTCGAATTCTTGCGCGCCATCCACTTGGCCGAAACGGCGGCCGCCGACCCGGTCCGCATCACGGTGTGGTAGCTGCCATCGACAATGGCGAGCGGAAAACCCGTTTCCGGATGGGTGTAGATCAGGATGGAAAACACGGTCGGCAGGTTGAACTTTTCCCGGTTCTGTTCCCGGATCGACACCCATTTGCAGGCGGCCGCGTGCGGCTCTTCGATGTAGGACGGCATCGCCTCCCATTCTCCAGGAAAGCGATCGAGCACGATGTGCCCCTTGGGGTCCATATAGTAGCGGCCCTCGCCATGCATGCGATAGGCCTGTTCAACGCAGTCATTGTATTCAAACGGCTCAAGGAGCCCGATCATTTCGTTGCGTCCAAGGATCAGTGTCTTGCGATTCGCCCAGTTTTCCATCTCACATCTTTCCCTTTGTTCTTGTCTTCCCCGATTTCAGTCCATCCAGCCCGGCCTGCGGCGCTTTGTCAGATCCGGGTCCCAGTCGACGTTCGGCAACCCGACGGGGTAGCCGTGCTCATAGTCGTAGGGTGGCTTGATGACGTATTTCCGGTCGAAGGGTGCCCAGGGGTAGGGCTCTCCCGACCGGATGATGTGCGGCCAGTCTGGCTGCGCAAACAGCGGCCGGCCGACGGCGACGAGCGCACCAGCCCCACTTGTCAGCGCCTCCTCGGCGTCCTTGCCGTCGGCGATCCCGCCATTGATGATCACCGGTTTGCCGCTCGCCCGGGCGAGCACCACCGGCATAGGCGTGCTGTCGGACGGATCGCGATTGTCCTTCCAGGCGAAGCTCGACCAATGCAGGGTGTCCGCGTCGCAATCGACCAGCGCCTTTCCGACAGCTTCCGCATAGGCCACACCCCCCGTCCAGGCACCGCCAAAATCGTCGACACCGTCCTGGCTGAGCCTCAGCGTGATGATCTTGTCCGGCCCGATTGCCTTGCGCACCTTCTCGCAGACGAGTTTGGCGAAACGCACATTGTTCTCGGGCGAACCGCCGTAGCGGTCCGTGCGCTTGTTGGTGGTGGGATGGATGAACTGGTAGAGCAGATAACCGTTGGCACCGTGGATTTCCACGCCGTCAAAACCCGCCTCCACCGCGCGCACCGCGCCTTCGGCAAATCCATCGGCGACCCGCTGGATCTCCGCCTCCGTCAGCGCGCGCGCTGCGGGAAACGTGACTTTCGGCCAGCCGCCCTCAATGCCGCGGTTGTGCTTTTCGTCCTCGGTATCGGTGTAAAGAACCCAGCCCGGGCTCTGCCCGTCACTTGCGGTGACCGCCTGTTCGCCTTCGTGCAGGCAGCGCGGGTCGCTGACCCGGCCGCCATGCATGAGCTGCACGATAATCGGCACCCCATGGGCATGAACGGCGTCGACCACGTTCTTCCAGCCTGTCACATGGCGGGCGGTGGCAATTCCGGGTTGGCCGAGATAGGCGGCGCAGCCGAATTCATCGTTTTCGAACGTGCCTTCTGTGATGATCATACCGACGCCGCCACGGGCCCGGCGGGCGTAATAGGCCACCATCTCCGCGTTCGGGGTGCCATCGGCATCGGCTGACTGGCGCGTCAGCGGAGCCATGACGATCCGGTTGCCGATCTCGATCCCGGCAAGGTGGAAAGGGGAGAACGTCTTTTTCAATGATTCGGCCATGCTGGAACCCCTTTGATGAACGGTGTGATCGCTGCGGCTGCCATCCTGGCAGTCATCAGCCGGTCATGTAGTTCTTTCCCACATGCTGGCTGGTCTCGATGAAACGCCGCATGGCACTCGACAGGCTTGCCCTGCGCCAGGCGAGATGGGTCTCCACGATCACCGGCGGATCGGTGATGATGGGCCTCTGGGCAATGGCGTGTTCGCCACAAAAACGCGGAACGCCGCAGAAGACAGTGATGCCGACGCCAGCCGTCACCAGACCGAGGATGCCGGTGAGGCTTGAGGCTTCCTGGCCCACTTGCAGAACCTGGCCTGCACTCTGGAACATGTCGACCACGATCCGCCGGAATGTCGGCCATTCGGCATTTGTGCCCATCACCAGCTGTTCCTTGGCCAGATCCTCGACCGTCAACGACCGCTTTTCGGCCAGCGGATGACTGGGCGGCAGAAGCGCCATCAACCGATGAGTTGCCACCGGACGGGATTCGATGTCCGAGCTCTGGAACGAGCCCTCGATGAATCCGAGATCAATCTCGCCCTGAAGGATGCGGTCTCGCTGCACCGGAGAGGTCAGGTAGGTCAATTCCAGCTGCACGTCTGGATTGAGTATTCGAAACTCTCGCGTGATGTCCGGAACCAGCGAATGGCCGGTAATGGTGGTGTAGCCAATTCTCAGAATAGCCCGCGTGCCCGACGCGATGAGACGCACCGTGTTCTCCGCCACGTCGATTGACCCCAGGATCTCCTGAGCCTGTTCAAGGAGATAGCGGCCGGCTTCGGTCAGCCGCACTTTCCTGGTGGTGCGCTCGAGGAGCTTCACGCCAAGCCGTTCTTCAAGCTCGAGAACGATGCGGCTTACTGCCGGCTGAGCGATCGTCAGCCGTTCAGCCGCGCGGTGGAAATTGAGTTCTTCCGCCACGGCGACAAAGGTTGCCAGATGTTTGAGATCGTACCGAATATTGATACCATATTCACATTAATTGAAGTGGAAATAATTATTTCACAATCCATTACAGCGTGTCTAGTCTAGTGATAACAAAAAAATAGCGCCAAAAATGAGCGCATGGGTGAACAGATTGATCGGCAGTTCCGAAGTGGGCGAACCGTAGACGGGGCCGTTTTCTTTTTTGTGTTTCCCATGGAATTTGAGAGTAGATATGCCGTAAGCGTGCGCGGCATTTTCGCTCTCGACGTTCGGTTCGAAGCAGGCGCAGACAGTGGAGTTTGGCATGATCCGAGTTGGCGTGGATGTCGGTGGTACCTTCACAGACATAATCCTTGAGCGGCCTGACCGGGCGCAGGTGGTCGTCACCAAGGTGCAAAGCACCCCCCACGACCAGTCCGAAGGCGTGGTCGAAGGCATTCTCAAGGTCTGCGGGCTTGCAGGCATTGCGCCGGGCGAGATCGATGCGGTCTTTCACGGAACGACTGTGGCGACCAACATGGTCATCCAGCGTGATGGTGCCGAGGTGGGCATGATCACCACGCGCGGGTTCCGCGACATTCTGCATATGGCCCGTCACAAACGGCCGCACAACTTCTCATTGCAATTTGATCTGCCTTGGCAGTCCAGGCCGTTGGTGCGTCGCCGCAATCGGCTGCCGGTCACCGAGCGCATCATGCCGCCCACCGGTGCCATCGCGGTGCCGCTCGACGAGGACGAGGTCAAGCAGGCTGCCGAACTCCTCGCAAAGCGCGGCATGGAGGCGGTGATCGTTGCGTTTCTTTTCTCGTTCCTCAACAACGAGCATGAATTGCGCGCCAAGGAGATCGTGAAATCGATCCTGCCGGATGCCTTCGTCTCTTGCTCGTCGGAGGTGGTCAACACGATCCGCGAGTATGAGCGCTTCTCAAGTGCTGCGATGAACGCCTATATCGGACCCAAGACGTCGGCCTATCTGCACAGCCTGGAAGGCCGCCTGCGCGCCAATGGCATCAATGCCATGGTGCGGATCATGCAGTCTAATGGCGGCATCTCCACCATCGCGAGTTCCAGTGAACTGCCCATCGGTCTGCTGCTCTCGGGGCCTGCCGGCGGCGTCATCGGCGGCCGCTGGACCGGGGCAAACTGCGGCAAGGACAACATCATCACCATCGACATCGGTGGGACATCCGCCGATATCAGCGTCATCGAAAGCGGCGAACTGCGGATCAAGAATCCGCGTGATACCGAGGTCGCCCACCTGCCGGTTCTCGTGCCGATGATCGATATCGACGCCATCGGCGCAGGCGGCGGATCCATTGCCTATATCGATCCGGGCGGCGCCTTCCGCGTCGGTCCGCGCTCGGCGGGCGCGGTTCCGGGGCCGGCCTGTTATGGCAAGGGCGGGACGGTGCCGACGGTGACGGACGCGCAGGTGGTGCTGGGTCGCATGGATCCCGAACATTTCCTCGGCGGTGATCTGACCATTGATGCCGCGTTGTCTCAGACCGCTATCCGTATCCATATCGCCGAGCCTCTCGGCCTGTCGGTCGACCGGGCCGCGCTCGGCATCCTCAGGGTCGTCAACAACAACATGGCGCTGGCCATCAATGCCAATTCGGTCGCCAAGGGTGTGGACCCGCGCAATTTCACGCTGATGGGCTTCGGCGGTGCCGGTCCGCTTCATTCGGTTTCGCTTGCTGAGGCGATCTTTGCCAAGGACGTCATCTCCCCGGTCCAGCCGGGCATTACTGCCGCCACCGGGCTGCTCGTCACCGACATTCAATATGAATACACCCATTCGTCGCTGTTGGTGCTCGACAAGGCCGGTGACGCAGACTTCAGCAAAGCCAACGCCGCGCTGAACGACCTTTACGCCAAGGCCAATGCCCAGCTCGACGCCGACGGGGTGGCGCCCGAGCTTCGCCAGTTCCGCCAGGTGGCCGAATGCCGCTATGTCGGCCAAGGCTTCGAATTGCGCGCCGAAGTCCCGCGCGGGGCGCTTGGCCCGGATGTCGCCAAGATCGTGATTGACAATTTCTACAAGGTCCACAAGCAGGTCTACGGCCACGCCTTCAAGGATCAGTCCTGCGAACTCGTGACCATGCGTCTGGTGGCGAGCGTCGCGGTTGACACCCTGAGCTCGCCCAAACTGGCCAAAGGAGGCCGCAGCAACCCCGCTGACGCTCTCATGTACAGCCGACGCACGGTCTTTGATGACGGTCAGGCGCTCGATACACCCCGTTACCAGCGGGAAAATCTCCTGGCCGATGACGTCATCACCGGTCCGGCACTCGTCATCCAGCACAATTCAACCACGCTCGTTCCCCCGGGATACATCGCCACGGTCATGACCTATGGCGACATGCTCATCCGCAGGACCTGAAGGAGAACCCCATGGCGACCGACGTCGATCCGATCACCCTGCAAGTCATCGGCGGAGCCCTGCATTCCATTGCCGAGCAGATGGGCAACGTGCTCTACCGCATGAGCTACTCCTCCATCATCCGCGAAAGTCAGGATCTCGGGGCGGGGCTGTTTGACCGCGATTACAATACCTTGTGCGAATCTGATTCGACCCCCATGCATATCGGCTCTCTACCGGGATATCTGCGTGGCATCGAAAAGAGCATCCCGCTCGACGCCTGGAAGCCCGGCGACTGCGTTATCCACAACCATCCCTATTTCGGGGCCAGCCATTCGCCTGACATCGGCATCATCATGCCAGTCTTCTTTGAAGGAGACCTGGTGGGCTTCTCCGCCAACACCGCCCACCATGTCGACATCGGGGCGGCGACGCCGGGTCTCGTCATCGATATTCCCGATGTTTATGCCGAAGGCATGCTGCTCAATGGCCTCAAACTCTTTGACGAAGGCGTTCGCAACGAGGCGCTCTGGAAGTTCATCCGCGACAACACCCGCGTCCCCAGCCTTGTGATGGGCGATCTTGAGGCGCAGATCGCCTCCGCCGAACTCGGTGTCCAACGCTTCATCCAGCTCATGCAGACCTACGGCAAGGACACGGTCCTGCAAGCCACGCGTCAGTTGATGGATTACACTGAAAACATGCTGCGCCGCGAGATCGCAAAGATTCCCGATGGCGATTATGTTGCCGAAGGCTTCATGGACGACGACGGCCGCAACCGCGGCGTCACATTGCCGCTGAAGGTCACCGTCAGGGTGCGCGGCGATGGCGTCGAAGTCGACACGACGGGATCTTCTGATCAGGTGCCGACGGCCTTCAACGTTCCGTTCGACGGCTCGACCAAGGTCGCATGCTATTTCGCTTTCCGGGCGCTCTTGCTCGATACCTATACCCACGACGAATACATCCCCCAGAACGAAGGCTCCTTCCGACCGGTCAAGGTGACATCGCCGCTCGGGTCGATCTTCAACCCGATATCGCCGGCCGCCGCCGAAGCCCGCTTCAGCCAGATCCAGCGCCTGTGTGATCTCATCATCAAGGCACTTGCGCCGGTGCTGCCCGACAAGTGCACGGCCGGCAATGCGGCTGTGCTGTCCTTTGCGGCCTATTCCGGGGTGTATCCGTCGGGCGACTACTGGGTGTTTCTGGAAGTCAACGAAGCGTCCATGGGCGGACGCCCGTTCTCCGACGGTCCCGACACCGTTGAGGAGTTGATGCGCAACACCCGCAACAACCCGCTCGAGGATCTCGGCATGCACCTGCCGCTGATCTGTGATCGCTACGAGGTGCGCGACGATGTTCCTCCGGGTGCGGGCAAGTTTCGCGGCGGTGCCGGGGTGGTCAAGTCACAGCGCTATCTCACGCCTGGTTTCATGACGCATGAATCAGACCGCAACGAAGACGCACCCTGGGGCATCTTCGGAGGCAAGCCGGGCCATGGCAGCAAAGTGGAGCTGAAAAACATACTGACCGGCGAAGTCAGTTATCAGCCGGCCAAGTTTTCCGGCCTTCGCACCAAGGTCGGCGATGTCATCACCTACTATTCGCCCGTCGGCGGCGGGTACGGCAACCCGCTTGAGCGCGACCCGGCCAAGGTGCTCGATGACCTGCTCGATGGCTTCATCACCCTCGACCATGCCCGAGACGATTACGGGGTGGTGTTTCGCGAAGTCGACGACGGCTATGGCTGGGCGCTCAACGAGGACGCGACGCGCAATCTTCGGGCGCAGATGGCGTCCGCATGAGAGACGGTCGGGCTCGGTGGTCACCCGGCAGAGCAAGAGGAAGGTTTCCCGGGCATGATCCGAATGTCGATCTTTTCGGCATCAGGTTTCGGGTCGGGGCGGACGTGAAGAAGCAGGAAAAGCAGAAGACGTAAAAGTGCAGCTTTCAAGCCAACAAACGGAGAAGAACATGAAAAAGGGAATAGCGAAAATGGTCGTCAAGCCGGTGTCCCGGCGGTCGGTTCTCAAGGGCGGTGCCGCAATTGCAGGGGTTACCGCCGTCACGGGGTTCCCGACTGTCTGGGCGCAGACCATCAAGGATGTGGTGCTGATGCATACGGGCATGTCCTATTCGACGCTGCCGGACATTGCCAAGCAGGCCAGCGCTGACCTCGGGTTCAAGGTCGAGATGTCCGTGGTTGACCATCCGGGCCTGCTCAACCGCCTCGTCAACGATCCCAAATCAATCGACGTGGCCGATCTGGAAGTCTGGCAGAGCAAGATTGCCGTGCCGCAGGGGGTCCTGCAGGGCGTCGAGATCGCCAAGATCAAGAACTGGGGCGATCTGACCCCGCTCTACACCGAAGGCACATTTGCTGGCAAGGAAGCCTCCCGCCAGGGGGATTCGCCCTTCGAGTTCATCTACCGCGACAGCAAAGATGCGACCGCCTTTGCCGCCGACAAGACCGACTGGGCAAACTTCTGCCCCGGCGTCTACAATGCCGATACGCTGGGCATCCGGCCCGATCTCGTGGGACGTGACATCACGTCATGGGCCGATCTGATGTCGCCGGACTTCAAGGGCAGGGCCGCAATCCAGAACATCCCGACGAACGGCATCATGGACGCCATGATGGCCTTTGAGGCCATGGGTGAACTGACCTATGGCGACAAGGGCAATCCGACCCAGGACGAGCTGAGCGCCACCATCGCAAAACTTATCGAACTCAAGAAGGCGGGCCATTTCCGCGCGCTCTGGAACACGTTTGACGAGAGCGTGAACCTGATGGCGTCCGGCGAGGTGGTCATCCAGTCGATGTGGTCACCTGCTGTCACGGCGGTCGCCGCGCAGGGGATCAAGTGCACCTATCAGCCGCTCAAGGAAGGCTACCGCGGATGGGGCAACGGGCTGGGCCTGCTTTCCCACCTCGAAGGCATGAAACTCGATGCCGCCTATGAATATCTCAACTGGTACAATTCCGGCTGGGTCGGCGGCTTCATCGCCAAGCAGGGCTATTATTCGGCCAACCCGAAGTCGGCCATGGCAGCACTCACCGAAAACGAACGCGGCTTCTTCTACGAAGGCAAGGCTGCGACCGCAGACATCACCAGCCCGACCGGCGACAAGACCAACTCCACCGGCGACATCCGCGATGGCGGTTCCTACGAGGAGCGCTTCGCCAAGGTTGCCGTCTGGAACAATCTGATGGATGAGGCCGAGTTCCTCTACGCCAAGTGGAACGAGTTCAACGGGGCCTGAGTGGTTTGATTTCAAGCGACGCGGGGCGGCGGTTTATTGCCGCCGTCCCGGATTTCCCGAGATCAAGAGGCGTCATCGCATGTCCAACAAAGCCAGTCTTGCCACCTATCTGCAGGTTGCGCCGCTCACCGTTGTGCTGGTGTTGTTTTTTGCAGTTCCGGTGGCGCTTGTGGTGCTGGTGAGCTTCTTCCGCTACCAGATGCTGGTAGGCATCGTTCCGGAATTCACCATCAAGAACTATGTCGACCTGTTGTCGAACCCCACGACATGGACGCTGTATCTCTCGACCATCAAGTTCACGCTGATCGTGCTGGCGCTCACGTTCGCCATCGGCTTCTGGGTTGCCTATTTCCTGGTCTTTCACGTGCGCAGCCTGCTCATCGCCATCGGCTTGTTCCTGCTCTGCACCATTCCCTTCTGGACCTCCAACATCATCCGCATGATCTCCTGGCGGCCGATGCTCGGACGCGAGGGCCTGATCAACAGCGGGCTGCAGAATGCCGGGATCATCAACCAGCCGATCGACTGGCTGCTCTACTCGGATTTCTCCGTGATCGTGGCCTACGTAAACCTGTTCACCTTGTTCATGATCGTGCCGATCTTCAATTCCATGGCCCGCATAGACAAGTCGCTGCTTGAGGCCGCCATTGATGCCGGCGCAAGCCGCTGGGGTGTGGTCTGGAACGTGGTTCTGCCGCTGTGCAAGACCGGCATCGCGCTCGGTGCTCTTTTTGTCATCACGCTTGTCATGGGGGATTTCTTCATCGTCACCGTCATGAGCGGCGGGCTGTCCGGCTCGGCCACCTCCGGCATCTTCAATGACCTGCAGTTCCTCAACTATCCCCGTGCTGCCGCCAACGCGGTCATTCTTCTCATCATCGTGCTTCTCATCGCCGCTGCGATCTTCCGGCTGGTGGACGTACGCAAAGAGCTTGTGAGGTAATCATGTCGGCTCTCCCCTCCTACGGCTCCCGCCCCTGGACATTCTATGTGCTGGCGACGCTGTTCACCCTGTTTGTCATCTTCCTCTACGGGCCGATGATCGGCATTCTCATCTTGTCATTCCAGGGTCCGTCCGGCTCGCTGGTCTTCCCGCTGCGCGATCCTTCGCTCATGTGGTTTTCGGAGCTTTTCGATCCACGCCGCACGGGGGACGTGACCGGTGCCTTCGGCCGGTCCATGCCACTTGCGCTCATCGTCATGGTGCTGACGGTGCTGATCTCGGTGACGGCGGGTTTTGCCTTCCGCCGTCGTTTCCGCGGGGCGACGGCGATCTTCTACATGGCGATCGCAAGCCTGATCGTTCCCGGGCTTGTGCTCTCCATCGGCACGCTGGTCACCTTCCGTTATCTCGGCATTCAGGCCAACTGGTATTCTTCGGCCCTAGGAGCGCATCTGTCCTGGGCACTGCCGTTCGGGCTGCTGATCATGTTCGCCGTGCTCGGACGCCTCAATCCTTCCTACGAGGAAGCGGCCTATGATCTGGGTGCCACCAAATGGCAGACGGTCAAGGAAGTCGTCATCCCCATCGTCTTTCCCGGAATGATTGCTGTCGCCCTGTTCGGCTTTACGCTGTCCTATGAGGAATTCCCTCGCAGTTGGCTCACCGCGGGCAGCAAGAACACGCTGCCGCTCGAGATCTGGACCATGACCACGAATGTGACATCGCCCGCGCTCTTTGCGCTCGGAACGGTCACCACCCTTGTTTCGTCGATCGCCATTGCCGTTGCGCTGACGTCGATCATCCTCATCCAAAGAAAACGGTCTCGCGCCAAATGAACATGTCACCCCCGTCAAAAACATCCTCGGCCGCCGTTCAGGAAAATGGCGAGATCCGCCTGGTGAACCTCACCAAGAAGTTCGGCAACAGCTATGCGGTCGAGAACATCAACCTTACCATTCCGCATGGGTCTTATTGCTGTCTTCTCGGTCCTTCCGGCTGCGGCAAGACGACGATCCTGCGGATGATCGCCGGCCATGAAACGCCGACATCGGGTGAGATCTTCATCGGCGACGACATGGTGGTCGGCAAGCCGCCGGTGGAGCGCGGGACGGCCATGATGTTCCAGAGCTATGCCCTGTTTCCCCATCTCAGCGTTCTCGACAACGTCGCCTTCTATCTCAAGATGCGCAATGTCGGAAAGGAAGAGAGACGCAGCCGGGCGGCCGAGATGCTCAAGCGTGTTCAACTCGGCCATCTCAAGGACCGGATGCCGGCTCAACTGTCGGGCGGCCAGCAACAGCGTGTGGCGCTCGCCCGTTCTCTCATCACCAATCCGAAGGTGTTGCTGCTTGACGAACCACTGTCAGCGCTCGACGAGTTTCTCCGCCTGCGGATGCGCGGCGAGTTGAAAAGTCTTCAGGATGAGCTCGGGATCACCTTCGTCCACGTGACGCACACCCAGCCCGAAGCCATCGCGCTTGCTGACATGGTGGTTGTCATGGACACCGGCCGCATCGATCAGGCCGACAACGCCAACATGATCTTCAACCGACCCAAAACCCCTTATGTTGCCCGCTTCATGGGTGGACAGAACGTTCTGACCGGAACCGTGGAGGCGGTGGATGGAAATCTGAGGCTGCGCGATGCCGATGGGTCGATCTTTGCGCTTCCGGAGGGGGTCACCACGGCTGCAAAAGGCGAACGGCTGTCCATCGCCGTGCGCCGGGATCGCGTCCGCCTGCGCCGACGGCCAACAGATGGCGTTGAGCCTGAAATCAATGAAATCGCCGGCGTGGTCGCAGCGACAGAATATCAGGGCAGCTACGTCAAGGTCACCCTCGATACCGGCGCTGAATTTGTCGCCAACGTCGCCGACAATGCCTACGACGCAGTACCGGTCCAGCGCGGCGACGCGGTTCTGGCGTGCTGGAACACGCAGGACGTCCACATTCTCGACAAGCTGGATGTGGCGGGAAAATCGGAGAGTTTCATGGAAGCCTCGCACTGAGCGTGGTGGAGGCCTGAAAGGCAGGCAGGACAGACGGGTCCACGCGCACCGGCCAGAGCCGGAGACCGGTGAGCCTGCATCCTGATCCAGAACTGGATTGAGAGCCAACGGGCCGGCCGCAAGCCGTGCGCGAAGGAAAAGGTTTGCCGCAGGGCCTGGAAGTTGGTCGGGCAAGGTCGGCAGGATGGAATCGGGCGTCGAACCCGAACGGGATGCACGACGGGCGACGGTAGCCCGCAGAAATTGTCAGGGAGTTCAGACGTGGCTGAAATCGAGGACATCGCAAACAGGACAGCGGCGGGGATCGCTCTGGCCTACCGATCCGGAGAAGCCGGGCCGGTGGAGGTGACCGAATGCCTTCTTGAGCGCATCGCGAAGGCGGGCGACGACAACATTTTCATCACTGTGACGGGTGACCGGGCGCGCTCGGAGGCGCGGGCGGCGGAAGCGCGGTACCGAAGCGGCGATCAGCTGTCAGCCCTTGATGGCGTCCCTATCGCCTGGAAGGACATCATCGATGTTGCCGGGACGCAGACGACTGCCGGATCGAAGTTTTTCGGCGGCGGCCCCGTCAAGACCGAAGACATGGCCTGCGTTGCAAATGCGGCTGCCGCCGGCATGGTCACCATGGGCAAGCTCAACCTGAGCGAAATGGCCTATTCAGGCCTTGGGCTCAATCCGCACTATGGGACCCCCCGCAATCCCCATGACGGCAACATTCGCCGCTCTCCGGGCGGCTCGTCATCGGGCTGCGGTGCCGCCGTCGCCTCGCATCTGGTGCCCTGCGCTGTCGGGTCGGACACCGGAGGTTCGGTCCGTATTCCTGCCGCCTTCAACGGGGTGACCGGTTACAAGACCAGCTGCGGCCGGATCGACACCAATGGCCTGCAGCCGCTGGCGCGAACCTACGACACCATCGGTCCGCTTGCCCGCTCGGTGGAGGATTGCATTCTGCTTGATCGCGCCCTGCGCGGGGCGGTCGGGGCGGAGGTCCGCCGCACCCGCCTGCACGATCTCACCATCCTGGTGCCCACCAACATCGTCATGGCCGATGCGGAGGATGCTGTTCTTGCCAATTTCGAGCGGGCGCTGGAAGCGCTTGCCCGCGAGGGTGCCGTCATCCGGCGCGAGCGTGTCGATGTGCTCGAAGAAGTCGTCGACCTGACCGCCCGCCACGGCACTTTGACGGCTGCCGAAGCCTATCACGAGTACCGCGACCTGGTGGACGGCGACCATGTCGATCTGATTGATCGTCGGGTCGTGCGCCGCATCATGGACGGCAAAAAGATGTCTGCCAACGATCTCCTGTCGATCCAGCGCGGCCGCCAGCGGTTGATACCAAAGCTGCTGCGCCAATTGCGCGGGGCGCTCTTCGTGATGCCGACGACGCCGGTGACGGCACCGGAAGTGGCGCCGCTCGAGGCCGATGACGCGCAGTTCCACAAGATCAACCTGCTGACACTGCGCAACACGATGATCGGCAATATCCTGGATCTGTGCGGCATGGCGATCCCCAACGGACGTGGCCTCGGCAACATGCCGACGAGCCTGCTGGTCTCTGCGCCTTTCGGAGACGACGAAAGGCTGCTGAGTGCGTCGCTGGAAATCGAGCGCGTTGTGCGCTCTGTGCTCAAACCCTGATCATCGACGAGGGTCTTAACCGGGCCACCACTGGAGACTTGCCATGGCAGACGCAAAACCACGATCCGAGAAGTTCGAGCGAGGTCTGAAGACCCGACGCGAGGTTCTGGGTGCCGATTATGTCGACCGGTCGATCGAGAACGCCGACGAATTCAGTTGGGCCATGCAGCAACTCACCACCGAATGGTGCTGGGACAACATCTGGAACCGCCCCGGTCTTGAACGCCGGTCCAGATCCATCCTCAACCTCGGAATGATCGCGGCTTTGAACCGGCCCCAGGAATTCAAGCTGCATGTGCGCGGCGCGCTCAACAACGGGCTCACCCGCGACGAACTCAAGGAAGTGTTTCTGCAGATAGGCATCTATTGCGGAATTCCGGCGGCGCTTGATTGTTTTCGCATCGCCAGAGAAGTCTTTGAGGAGCGCGACCGTGTCTGACCCTGCAGACAGGACGGGCACGATCGGCTTTGTCGGCCTCGGCATGATGGGGCTGCCAATGGCTTCTTGTCTGGTGGCTGCCGGGTTCAAGGTGCGCGGTGCCGACCTCTCGGCAGAGGCGCGTTCGGCTTTCCAGGCCGCAGGCGGAACCGCTTTTGCCTCTGCCGCCGAAGCGGCCGAGGGGGCGGACCTGTTCATCACCATGTTGCCTGACGGCGCGATCGTCCGCGATGCGCTGTTGGGCGCGGGCCGAGCCGCGTCCGTGCTGGAGCCCGGTGCGCTGGTCATCGACATGAGTTCGTCGGCACCGCTCGGGACCCGGGCCCTCGCCGAAGACCTTGCCCGGCGTGGCCTGTCGCTGATTGATGCGCCGGTCTCAGGAGGGGTGCGCCGCGCGCTGGACGGCTCGCTCGCCATCATGGTCGGCGGATCGACCGCTGACATCGCGCGCGCCACGCCCTGCCTGAAGGCCATGGGCAAAAGCATCATCGCCACCGGCCCGGTCGGGTCCGGCCATGCGGTCAAGGCGCTCAACAACTTTGTCTCCGCCGCAGGTCTTCAGGCCGCCTGCGAGGCCGCCATCATCGCCCGCGGCTTCGGGGTCAATCCGGAAGTCCTGGTCGACGTGCTCAATGTGTCCACCGGCCGCAACAATTCGACCGACGTCAAGATGAAGCCGTTCGTTCTCTCGGGTGCCTTCAATTCCGGCTTCTCCATGGCGCTGATGGCCAAGGACCTGCAGACTGCGGCGGATCTTGCTGCCAACCTCGGGCTCAAGACCCAGGCCCCCGTCCTCGCTGCAGCGCTGTGGCGCGAAGCGCTTGCCGCCCTGGGTGCGGACGCCGACCACACCGAAATTTTTCGTCATCTCGACGCAACCGCACAAGACTAGGAGACCTCCCGTGTCCCGGATCATTCATACCGCTGCCGCGCAGATGGGGCCAAACGCCAAGTCCGAAACCCGCAAGGACACCGTCCGGCGATTGACCGCGATGATGCGGGAAGCCAAGGCGAGAGGGGCCGAACTGGTCGTCTTCACCGAGCTTGCCCTGACCACCTTCTTTCCGCGTTGGCTGATCGAAGACGAGGCGGAACTTGACAGCTACTACGAGCGTGACATGCCGGGGCCTGAAACCCGGGCGCTGTTTGAGGAATCGAGGAAGCTCGGTGTCGGCTTCTATCTCGGTTACGCCGAACTTGTGGAGGAGGCCGGGAAAAAGCGCCGCTTCAACACGTCCATCCTGGTCGACCGAACCGGCACCATCATTGGCAAGTACCGCAAGGTGCATCTTCCAGGCCACGCCGAACCGCAGCCCGGACGCACCCACCAGCATCTTGAAAAACGCTATTTCGAACCTGGCGACTATGGTTTCAAGGTTTGGCGCGGCTTCGGCGGCGTCATGGGCATGTGCATCTGCAATGACCGCCGCTGGCCTGAAACCTACCGGGTCATGGGGTTGCAGGGCGTGGAGATGGTCATGCTCGGCTACAATACGCCCTGGGACCACACCGGCCATGCCGACATCGACAGTCTGACCAGTTTCCACAATCATCTGTCGATGCAGGCGGGTGCTTATCAGAATGCCACCTGGGTCGTCGGCACAGCCAAATGCGGCAATGAAGAAGGCTCCAACATGGTCGGCCAGAGCGTCATCATCGCCCCCTCCGGCGAAATCGTCGCCCAGGCGGTCTCGCTGGAGGACGAGGTGATTACCGCGCGCTGTGACCTTGATCTCGGAAAACGCTATGCTGAAACGATCTTCAATTTCGCCAAGCACCGCGAGCCAGACGCCTATCGCCTGATCGTCGAACGCAAAGGCGCCATTCCCCCCGCTTGACGACTGCGTCGCTTCACGCAATCGTCTGGGATCACACTGGAAGGAGACGTGCATGTCTACAGTCATCAAGGGCGGCACCATTGTTGCCGCCGACCGCAGCTACGAGGCCGACATTCTCATTGAGGGCGAACGGATCGCGTTGATCGGTGAGAACCTGAAGGGCGACACGGTGGTCGATGCCGAAGGCGCCTTCATCATGCCGGGCGGCATCGACCCTCACACCCATCTGGAAATGCCATTCATGGGCACGACCGCCGCCGAGACCTGGGAAAGCGGCACCTTTGCCGCGCTTTCGGGTGGCACCACCACCGTGGTCGATTTCGTCATCCCGGGTGACGCCGGAATGCTCGCCGCGCTTGAGGATTGGGAAGGCAGGGCGACGAAGTCGTCGTCATGCGACTATTCCTACCATATGTGCGTCAACGGCTGGTCGCAGAAGCATTTCGAGGAAATGGCCCAGGTGGTCGAGCGCGGCATCAACACGTTCAAGCATTTCATGGCCTACAAGGGTGCCTTGATGGTCAATGACGACGAGATGTTTGCCTCCTTCCAGCGCTGCGCCGCACTCGGCGCGCTGCCGCTGGTGCATGCGGAGAACGGCGACATCGTCGCCGCGCTGCAGGAAAAATACATGAACGAGGGCGTTTCCGGCCCCGAGGCGCACGCCTATTCCCGCCCGCCGGAAGTGGAAGGCGAAGCCACCAACCGCGCCATCATGATCGCCGATGCGGCGGGAGTGCCGGTTTACATCGTCCACACATCGAGCGAACAGGCCCATGAGGCCATCCGCCGGGCCCGCCAGAAAGGCATGCGCGTGTACGGTGAACCGCTCATCCAGCATCTGACGCTGGATGAGACCGAGTATTTCAACAAGGACTGGGTTTACGCCGCCCGTCGCGTCATGAGCCCGCCCTTCCGCGACAAGAGCCATCAGGATTCGCTCTGGGCGGGTCTCGCCGCTGGTTCGCTGCAGGTGGTGGCGACTGACCATTGCGCCTTCACCACGGCACAAAAACGCATCGGGCTCGACGATTTCCGCAAGATCCCGAACGGTACCGGCGGACTTGAGGACCGGCTTTCGGTGCTCTGGACCAAGGGCGTGGAGACCGGGCGGCTGACTGCCAATGAGTTCGTCGCCGTCACGTCGACCAACATCGCCCAGATCCTCAACATCTATCCCCAGAAGGGCGCAATCCTGGTGGGTTCCGATGCCGATCTTGTGGTCTTTGATCCGAAGCTGTCAAAGACCATTTCAGCGGCGAACCAGAAATCCATCATCGACTACAACGTCTTTGAGGGCTTCAAGGTCAACGGCTTGCCGCGCTACACGATCTCGCGCGGTGAAGTGGTCTGGTCGGAAGGCAAGAACGACCAAGCGCGCCCCGGTCGCGGAAAGTTCGTGCCGCGCAAGCCGTTTGCGGCCGTCAATCGCGCCTTGTCGACATGGAAGGAATTGACCGCACCGCGCGCCATCACCCGGTCCGCCGAGCATATGCCCATCGGCGTCTGAGGCGTCACGTCCACTTTGGTCGCGCGGGTCATTCCGCGCGGCTCTTTTTTCCCCCTAAACCCGTCCAATCGGAGCGCGGTCGTGACCAAACCCATCCTGCTCACCGGCGCTGCCGGCCTCATCGGACGCGCCGTCCGAAAGCGTCTTCAAGCGCGCGGCGACGAGGTGATTGCCGTCGACAGGCTGCCGGGAGAGGGCATCATCGCCTTCGATCTCACGGAGGTCCACCGGCTGCACGAAATCGCCCGCGGCGGCATAGGCTCGATCATCCATTCCGGTGCGATATCCGGGCCGATGGTGGCGCAGGACAATCCGCACCTGATCGTCCAGTCCAATGTGGTCGGCACCGCCAATATCCTGGAAATTGCCCGTATCGGAGACGTCCGGAGGGTTGTGTTCTTATCCTCGGTCAGCGCTTTTGGCAGCACGCCAGCGGGCATGGACCCGGTGCCCGAGGATGTGCCGCTGATGCCGACCAGCGTTTACGGCGCGAGCAAGGCGATGGGCGAGCATCTGGTCAACGCATACGCTCTCCAACATGGAGTGGACGGCGTGAGCGTGCGGCCGGCCTGGGTTTACGGTCCGCACCGGACCACCGATTGCGCGATTCGCACAATGATCGAGGACGCACTCGAGAATCTGACCACGCGGTTCGCCTATGGCCGGGATTTCTTCAAGCAGTATGTCCATGTCGACGACATCGCCGACGGCGTCATCGCCGCCCACGACGCAGCGACCTTGCCGCGCCGCAGCTACACGCTGACTGGGGCCAGTTGCGTGACGCTTGGAGAGGTCGGCGAGATTGTCAGGCGCATCCTTCCGCAGGCGCGGATCGAGATGGCAGACGGCAAGGATCCGGTCGACGACGTGCAGGCCCGCTTTGACATTTCCGCCGCCGCACGCGACTTGGGCTACGTGCCGGGACACACGCTCGAAGCAGGCATCGGCCATTATGCAGAATGGATTGCCTCCCGCCGCTGAGCGGGTACTGGCGGCTCAGAACGAGCGCGGCAGTCCGAGAATGTGCTCGGCGACATAGGACAGGATCAGGTTCGTCGAGATCGGCGCGACCTGATAAAGCCGGGTTTCCCGGAACTTCCGCTCGACGTCGTATTCGGATGCAAAGCCGAAGCCGCCGTGAAACTGGATGCAGGCATTGGCTGCTTCCCAGGAGGCGTCAGCGGCGAGCAGCTTGGCCATGTTGGCTTCCGCGCCGCAGTCCTCGCCCGCATCGAATTTCCGTGCCGCCTCGAACCGCATCAGGTTGGCGGCCTCGACATTGATGAAAGCGCGCGCGATGGGAAACTGCACACCCTGGTTCTGGCCGATCGGGCGGTCGAACACGATGCGCTCCTTGGCATAAGCCGTCACCTTCTCGATGAACCAGTAGCCGTCGCCGATGCACTCGGCGGCAATCAGCGTGCGCTCGGCGTTGAGCCCGTCGAGAATGTAGCGAAACCCCTTGCCTTCTTCGCCGATCAGGCTTTCGGCGGGAATTTCCAGATTGTCGAAGAACAGCTCGTTCGTCTCGTGATTGACCATGTTGCGGATCGGTTTGACGGTCATGCCGTTGCCGATTGCCGCCTTGAGATCGACGAGGAAAATCGACAGTCCTTCGGACTTCTTTCGGACCTCCGAAAGCGGCGTGGTGCGCGCGAGAAGGATCATCAGGTCGGAATGCTGGACGCGGCTGATCCAGACCTTTTGTCCGTTGACCACATAACGGTCGCTCTTGCGCACCGCAGTGGTCTTGAGTTTTGTCGTATCGGTTCCCGTGGAGGGTTCGGTCACGCCCATCGATTGCAGCCTGAGTTCGCCCGAGGCGATCTTTGGCAGATAATGGGCCTTTTGCGCCACTGAACCATGTTTGAGCAAAGTGCTCATATTGTACATCTGGCCATGACAGTGGCCGGCATTGCCGCCCGAGCGGTTGATTTCCTCCATCACCACGGTGGCTTCGGTGAGGCCGAGGCCGGAGCCGCCATACTCTTCCGGAATCATCGCCGCCAGCCAACCGGCTTGCGTGAGCGCATCGATGAACTCGACCGGATAGGTCGCCGCTTCATCGTGCTTGCGATGGTAGACGGCGGGAAAGGTGGCGCAGAGATCGCGCAGCGCGTCGCGCATGTCCTGATGGCGGTCGGGCTTGGTGATCATGGTCGGTCCTTGTCGGTTATCAGATGCGCGAGATCGAATTCGGCGAGAATGGCGTCACTGTGTTCGCCGAGCGCGGGCACCGGATCGAGGCGCGGCGTCCAGCCGTCTCCCGAGACCGGCTTGAGCCCGGGCAGCGGCCCGACCGGCGATCCGAATTCGGCCCAGCGACCCCGGGCTTCAAGTTGTGGATGCGCCCAGATCGCCGCCATGTCGCTGACTCGCGCCGTTCCGATGCCCGCCTGCTCCAACCGATCCATCGCATCCGTTGTCGACAGCGACGAAAAGATGTCGCAGAGGATCGGTTCCAGCACGGCGCGATGGTCGGCGCGGCCGGAATTGCCCTTGAACCGGGCGTCGGCTGCAAGGTCGTCGCGTGCAAGAACTGTGGTGGCGAAAGCGGCCCATTCCCGGTCGTTCTGCAGGCCGAAGAACACCCCGCCATCCGCCGTTGCATAGGGCCCGTAGGGATAGATCGTGGCATGCCCGGCGCCGTTGCGCGGTGGCGGATCCTGGCCGTCGATGGCGAAATACATCGGGAAGCCCATCCATTCGGCCATGGCCTCGAGCATCGAGACCTCGATATGGTCGCCCTTTCCAGTCCGCCCGCGGTGGATGAGGGCGGCCAGGATGGCGTGATAGGCGGTTACGCCGGCGGCGATGTCGGCGATAGAGACACCTGCCTTGGCCATCTCTGTGGGCGATCCGGTGACCGACAGGAAGCCTGCTTCCGCCTGGATCAGAAGATCATAAGCCTTGCGGTTCTGGTCCGGGCCACCGATGCCATAGCCGGAGATCGAACATGTGATGAGCGTTGGATTGGCGGCCCTGAGATCGGCGGGTGCGAGCCCGAGCCGTTCCACCGCGCCGGGCGCAAGGTTCTGGACAAAAACGTCGGCGGTCTTGACGATTTGCCGCAGACCCTCGACGGCGCGTGCATCCTTGAGGTCGAGCGTCAGGCTTTCCTTGGACCGGTTGGTCCAGACGAAATGGCTGGCGAGCCCGCGCGCACGTGTATCATAGGCACGTGCGAAGTCGCCCCCGTCGGGACGCTCGACCTTGATGACCCGGGCACCCTGGTCGGCGAGATGGCGTGTGCAGTAAGGCGCGGCGATGGCTTGTTCCAGCGACACCACCAGCAATCCGTCCAGAGGTCGGCTCATGACAACACCGCCTCTGCGGTCATGGCAAGTCCGCCTGCAGCATTGGCCGCCCAGAGTTTCACCTTGCCGTCGGCGTCCGGGGGAGTGCCGTTCACGCTCATCGGCCGACCATCGATGAGCGGCGAGATGGCCCGGAACGAGAAGGCGGCGATCCGCGATCCGGGCGCATTCCGGCGGACGAGTTCGATGAGCAGCGTGGCGATCAACGGGCCGTGGACAACAAGACCTGGATAGCCCTCTTGTTGCGTGACGTAGTCGCGATCGTAGTGAATGCGATGGGCGTTGAAAGTGAGCGCCGAATAGCGAAACAGCAGGACTGCATCAGGCACGAGGTCTTGCCGCCAGAGACCGGCTCGGGTCCGCTCCGGCTCGGCTTTCATGGCCGGCGCGGCAAGCCCGCGATAGACGATGTCGTGGTCATCGCTCACGGCCGCTGGCTCGCCGGGTCTGCCGATCTCGTGACGGACGGTGACAAAAACAAGCGGGCCGCTGCCGCCATTCTTCCGAGTGACTGAAGTGATGGTCGAGCGGCGCACCACTTGATCGCCAACCCGGAGATCTCCGGGAAAGCTCAGTCGGCTGCCTGCCCACATGCGCCGCGGCAGATCATGGACGGGCGGCAGGAAACCGCCACGGCGGGGATGGCCGTCAGCCCCGATCTCCGATTGCCGCACGCCGGGAAGAAAATGCAGCCAGTGACTGAGCGGGGGGACAATCTCGCCCACAGTCAGCGGCGGGTCATCGCGATCAAGCGTGGCAGCCAGCCGGGCAATCGGCCCGGCAGCGACCGTGTCCAGGGCTTCCTCGCTGCGGCCGATCCAGTCCGTATGGCCGGCGGGGTCAGATGCCATCGGAGGCCTCTCAGGCGAGCTCGAACCGGATCTGCTGAGCCCCATGCCAGAGCGCCAGCCGCCCAACTTCCTTGAGGGTCTCGAGCCCGGACGTCAAGGTTATGAAGTGGTTGCCCGCCAACTGGCCCATCTTGCTCGCAAACGCCACGCCACCATAGGCGAGAATGATCTCCGTTTCCGATATGCCACCCGGATAAAGCAGGAACTGGCCGGGTGCCGGATGGCTGGTGTGGTTCTCATAA
>JBBQJA010000028.1:0-49572 GCA_038325465.1 Hyphomicrobiales bacterium
CCAGCCGACCCGGTCTTCCGTTCGTTACTCCGGTCTAAACTTTCTTGGTTAATCAACAGTTAAACCTGAATGCCTAATAAATGTCGCGTTCAATCGGGTTCGATTGAACGAAACGGACATGCAGTCACAAAAAAGCGTGACAGCGTCACCCACGCGTCTGAAGAGACGCGCGGCGCTGCAGCTCACCGTGGGTGCGCAAAACCCCTCTCTGCAACGAAAAAAAAAGCCGCGTCCGGAGACGCGGCCTTCAATGTGCGGGAAAGATAGCCCGTCAGGCAGATCGTGGCGCTTACCGGAACAGCGACAGGATATTTTGCGAGTTGGAGTTGGCGATCGAGAGCGACTGGATACCGAGCTGCTGCTGGGTCTGCAGCGCCTTCAGCCGTGTCGATTCCTCGTTCATGTCCGCATCCACCAGACGGCCGATGCCCTTGTCGATCGAGCCCATCAGATTGGAGACAAAGTCTTCCTGCATGGTGACCCGCTTGTTGACGGCACCGAGATTGGAAGCGGCATCGGTCATCTGGGTGTAGATCGAGTCGACAACGCGGATCATGGCCTCGACTTGAGCATCAGTGGTCGTGCCGGTCAGCGCGATGGCGGTGCCCGTCGAGGTCGTACCGGTCGTCGAGCCGGTGTCGATCAGGTAGTAGTTGTCAGCGGTGCCTGTGGTGGTGGCCAGCAGTGCATCGGCGTTGACGTCCTTGGTCAGGATGCCAAGGCTTTCGTTGGCCGAACCGATCAGGGTCATGGTCGAGACAGCGACGGTCAACGTGGTCAACGATACGTTGCCCGATGCATCACGGTTGAACGAACCGACGATCGACTTGTCGCTTGCAATGGCAGTTCCGGTGTTCTTCAGCCAGTTTTCACCAGAGAAAGAGGCCGAGTCCGTGATCGAGACAAGCTGGTTCTTGAGTTCGGTCAGTTCCTTGTCGATCTTGGTCTTGTCGACGCCGGGCTCACGCGCGGCGACCAGCTTGGCCTTGATTTCGGAGACAACGTCGATGGCTGCATTCATGCCGGTATAAGCGACATCGACCTTGGCGGCACCCAGGCCCAGCGCGTCCTTGACGGTGGAGAGCGCCTTGCTGTCGGATCGCATGGTGGTGGCGATCGACCAATACGCCGCGTTGTCGGCGGCGGTTTCAACCTTGTAGCCGGACGAAATCCGGTTCTGCGTGGTTTCCATGTCGGAGTTGATGGACCGAAGGGTCGCCAGCGCCGCCATGGAGGCGGTGTTTGTCAGAATGCTTGTCATTGGGTCTGCCCCTTAAACTGAGAACGAGGGACATACCGGATTATAACTACCGGCAACAACGGCAAGGCATCATGCCCGTCGGAGTCGGCTTCACCGTACCCGCGACCCGTCATTTCTTGCCGACAAGCATGAGGGTCCATGGTTACAGAACGTTTAAGCCGCGCCACGCGACGAATTGGGGGGGCACTGTTAAAGCCCCACCGGGAGATTTCCCCCCGGTGAGGCTGCGTTTTCAACCCGTCAAACGGTCGCCTGCGTGCCTTAACGGAACAGCGACAGAATGTTCTGCGAGTTGGAGTTGGCGATCGAGAGCGACTGGATCGAAAGCTGCTGCTGGACCTGCAGCGCCTTGAGCCGTGTCGATTCCTCGTTCATGTCGGCGTCAACAAGACGGCCGATGCCCTTGTCGATGGAACCCATCAGGTTGGAGACGAAATCTTCCTGCAGGTTGATGCGCTTGTTGACGGCACCGAGGTTGGAAGCGGCGTCGGTCATCTGGGTGTAGATCGAGTCGACGACACGGATCATGGCCTCGACTTCGGTATCGGTGGTCGCGCTGGTGAGAGCGATGGCGGTGCCTGTCGAAGTCGTGCCGGTCGTCGAGCCGGTGTCGATCAGGTAGTAGTTGTCAGCGGTACCGGTGGTGGTGGCCAGAAGGGCATCAGCGTCGATGTCCTTGGTCAGGATGCCGAGGCTTTCGTTGGCGGCGCCGATCAGGGTTGTCGACGAGGTGTTCACGGCCAGCGTCGCGATGGAGACGTTGCCCGATGCGTCGCGGTTGAAGCCACCCACAATCGTCTTGTCACCAGAGGCAGTCGTCGTGGTGTTGTTGAGCCAGTTCTCACCGGAAAACGACGCCGATTCGGAAATCGAGACGAGCTGGTTCTTGAGTTCTGTCAGTTCCTTGTTGATCTTGGTCTTGTCGACGCCCGGCTCACGGGCGGCAACCAGCTTGGACTTGATTTCGGAGACCACGTCGATAGCCGCAGTCATGCCGGTGTAAGCCACGTCGACCTTGGCGGCACCCAGACCCAATGCATCCTTGACAGCCGAGAGGGCCTTGTTGTCGGAACGCATGGTGGTGGCAATCGACCAATAGGCCGAGTTGTCAGCAGCGGAGGCAACTTTCAGGCCGGAAGAAATCCGGTTCTGGGTCGTTTCCATGTCGGAGTTGATGGAGCGGAGTGTCTGCAACGCCGCCATAGCGGACGTGTTTGTCATGATGCTTGTCATGGGATTGTCCCTTGTTTTTACACAATACTTGGAGGGACATACCGGACTGAAACGAATTTACCGGTGACGACGGTCGGGCATCATGCCTATTGGAACTCTGTTGCTTCACGAGGGAGTTCTTGCCCGTCATGTTGCATTGAAATTCCCATGGCCGGCTTTCAATTTGATTAACTTCCAGATTTGAAACCAGCAACTCTTATCGTGGTTAATTGTATATTTTCGTTAACCTTGTCTATTAACTATAAGATTTTAATTTATCAAGCGTCTAATTGATTTTTATATAATACAAAAATTCTTAAAATCTGACTCTTTTTTGTCAGAATTACGTATATATCGAATTCTTACAATATATGTAGTCCATAACTACGACTATGTCGGAAATAAAAACGAAATTAATCTGAAATTTTCACGCAAATGAGCGTACAAGACTTCCGACCAAGAGATTCCATCCGTCAATGAGAATGAAGAAGAGGATTTTGAAGGGCAAAGATATCGCGGTGGGTGGCAGCATCATCATGCCCATCGACATGGTGATGGTCGCGACCACCAGGTCGATGACCAGGAACGGCAGCACCACAAGGAAGCCGATCTCGAAGCCACGGCGGATTTCCGAAATCATGAAGGCGGGAACAAGCACCCGCATGTCGACCTTGCCGTCGGTCTCTGTCGTCTGGCCGCGCTCGGTGGCGATGTCGACGAACAGGGCGAGATCCTTGGGCCGGGTGTTTGCGAGCATGAAATCGCGAAAGGGATCGGCAACAAGCGCGAGGGCTTCAGATTCAGTGATCTTGTTTTCGAGAAGCGGCGTGATGCCCGTCTGCCAGGCCCGATCGAAAGTCGGCGACATGACATAGAAGGTCATGAACATGGCCAGGCTGACGAGGATCATGTTGGCGGGAGTCGACTGCATCCCCATGCCGGCACGCAGGATGGCGAAAGCGATGATGAAGCGCGGGAAGCTCGTGACCATGATCAGGATTCCCGGCGCGACCGACAGCACGGTCAGAAGGCCGAAGGTCCTGATGATCCAGCTCGCCACCGATCCGTCAAGCGGCTGGGCAAGGATCGAGGGGTCGAAGCCTTGTGCGTATGCCGCCGTCGAGACCGCCATCATGGCACCCAACGCTATTGGGAATCGAGTCATTCGATCACGAAGGTCCTGAATATGATGTCCTTCACCCGGCCTTCCGACCGCAGCAGCACCCGTTCACGCAAATCGTCACGCAGATATTGGAACCCCCTCGGCCCTTCGATCTGCTGAAGCGAGACGGTGCGCAGATAGGCCATGATGTCCTGGTGGATCTGAGCCGCCAGCGCCTCGTCCGGGGCCTGCCCGAATTCCAGCATCACTTCGATTCGGATCCAGTTGTCAGACGGGTATGACAGGTTTGTGGTGATCGGCTCAAGCAATAAGGTGCCCGGCTGGGCGGATTTCGCGCCCTCCCCGCCATCTTTCCCGGCTGGTGCCGCGTGCGCATCGGCGGCGGGAGCGGCAGTGGCGGCGGGCGCTTTGGCTTCGGCCCCTTGGAGTGCCATGGACTTGGGGGCGAGAATGCCGCCCACGACCCAGCCGCCGCCGCCCGCAATCAAAGTCAGCACCGCAATCACGCCGATGGTGGCGATTAGGCCAGATTTCTTGGCCGGGGCTGGAGTGGCGGTGGGGTCTGCGGCGGCCATGGCGCGGTTCCGGTCAGATCGGCGAGTAGATATCGACCAGCTGCTGGCCGATGGGTGGCTGCTGGACTTCGGTCAGGCGGCCGCGGCCGCCATAGGAGACACGCGCTTCCGCAATCTTTTCGTAGGCAACCGTGTTTTCGGCATCGACGTCGCGCGGCCGCACGATGCCCGCGATGTTGAGGATCCGCAGTTCGTAGTTGACGCGCACTTCCTGCGACCCGCTGATGACCAGATTGCCGTTCTCAAGAATGCCGGTAACCACGGCAGCCACGCGGAGTGTCAGTTTCTCCGAACGCTTGGTTGTCCCCTGCCCGGCCGTCGATGTGGTGGAACCGAAATTGAGGTCTCCTGTCCCCGACGCGCCGATCCCGAAAGCGTCAATGTCTGCGCCCGCATTGATGCCACTCGAATTGGTGCGGTTGCGGTCGGTGGCATTGTTGAAGCTTGCATTGTCGTTGACGCGGATGTCGACGGTCAGGATGTCGCCGATGGCGGCGGCACGTGCATCCTGGAACAGCGCGCTCTTCTTGTCGTCCCAGAGCGAGAAGCTGCTCGCCCGCTGGGGCGCGGTCTTCGGATACAACGCCATCTGCTGCGTCTGACCGTAGGCGAGACCGGAGCCGACGGGGCTCATCTCGGGGGCTTTTCCGATCTCCTTGAACGTCTGGGAGGCGCAGCCGGAGAGGAGGGCCGCCGCAAGAAGAGGCAGAAGTGCTGCGCGGGTCATGTCGGGTCCTTTGGCGGCTGGGTCGCTGCGGCGCTCGCGATGATGCCGGTCAGGCTGGCGGCGATCTTGGCATCCATTTCATTGAGAATCTGGCTGGCCAGCCGGGCGTTGAGCTTCATGACAATGGCGGCCGCAATCTCGGGATTGACCAGTTCGAGCTGGGCGGCGGCGGCGTCCGGTTTCATGTTCTTGTAGATGTCGATGAGCGTGCTTTCGGCAACGCGCAGAAACTCCTCACGCTTGGCGAGCCACTCGCGATAGTCGTCGCGTCGGGCTTCGAGCACCTTGATGCGTTCGTCGATGCCAGCCCCGATATCCTTGAGTTCCTTGGCTTGAAGCAGGTAACGCTGGTCGCGCGCCTCGTCGACGATGTTGCTGCAATAGGTCCGCACGTCGTCTCTGAGCGGATCGGCGGACGCGGGCTCGGGCTGCTGCTGGGCGAGTGCGGACGGGGAAACCAGCGCAAGGCCAAGTGCAACAACAAGGCGAAGGCGGGGGCGCGCGGGCAAGGGAGCGAGGGGCGTGACAGGGATCATTGCAGGACCAGTTCTGCGTGAAGGGCGCCGGCGGACTTGATGCCCTGGAGAATGGCGATGATGCCGTCGGGCTTGACGCCGATGGAATTGAGCCCGGCAACAAGAGTTCTGAGATCCGGCCCGTCAATGATGGCCACCTGGCCTCCGTCAACGCCTGCGGTGATATCGGTGAGCGGTTCAACCGCCGTCACACCGTCGGAAAACGGTGCCGGCTGGACGATGGTGGGCGTCTCATTGATCTGGACGGTGAGCGCCCCGTGGCTGACGGCGACCTTGGAGACGCGAACATCATTGCCGATGACGATGGTGCCTGTGCGCTCGTTGACCACGACGCGGGCAGGACTGTCAGTTTCCACGACCAGGCCTTCAAGTTCGGCCATCAGCCGGGCAAGATCGGCGTCCTCGGGCTTCCGCACCGCGACGGTGGTGGAATCGCGGGCTTCGGCGACGGGCATGCCATAGCGGCTCCGAGAGAAAGCGTTGATGACGTCGGCGATCCCCACGGCGGTGGTGAAATCGGGATTGCGCAGCTGGTAGACAAGTGCTCCGACATCCTTGAAGGCGGCTTCAATCTCGCGCTCGATGATGGCGCCGCCCGGCAACCGTCCAGACGTGGTGGTGCCTTGCTGAAGGCTTGCGGCATCACCCACGGCGGTGATGCCCGACACCACCACGGGACCTTGCGCGACTGCATAGACCTGGCCATCAGCGCCCGACAGCGACGTCATGACCAATGTTCCACCGCGCAGCGAGGTGGCGTCGCCGAGGGAGGAGACGGAAATGTCGATGCGCGAGCCGAGACTTGCAAAGGGGGGAAGATTGGCGGTCACGATGACAGCGGCGACATTGTTGGCCCGGGTGGCGCCGCCTTCGGTGGAGATGCCGAGATTCTGCAGCATCGCCCGCAGCGACTGCTCGGTAAACGGCGCATTGCGCAGGCTGTCGCCGGTGCCCTGCAGACCCACCACGAGGCCATAGCCGATCAACTGGTTGTCCCGGGCGGACTGGAGCGAGGTGATGTCCTTGATCCGGGACGCAGCGTCGGCAGGACCCGTCACCGTGAACGCGGCGAGAATGGCCAGCGCGGGCAGCAGCAGACGGGCAAGGGATGCGATCATTGGGCCAGGACCCGAATGCTGCCGTCGTTCATGACCGTGCCGGAGATGATGACGCCGGTGTCGGTGTTGCGCACGCGGATCAGGTCGCCCACCGCAGCGTTCTGCAGCGGAGTGCCCGGGGAGGTGATGATGAAGCCCTTGCCTGAAAAAACGATCGGCACCGAAGTGCCGCGTTCCACCGCCCATGGCTCGCGCAGCGCGGCCACTGGAATGGTGCGCCCTGGCAGAAGGGTGCGGGTGGTTACAAAGCCATCCACTTCGCCGATCGTGGCGGCAAAACCGCTGGCGAGATCGGGATTTGTGACGCCCACTTCGCGCACCATGTCACTGGTGATGGCCTCGCCGGGATAGATGATCCGCTCGGGCACGACAGCGGTCTGCGCTGCGGCCACTGTGGAGACGGTCAGCAGAGCCGCAGCCGCAACGCTGCCGGAAAATCGCGCCAAACGGCTGAATGCGGAGCAAATGTTCATGGTTGGGTGCCCGCGCTATCTCAGGTTCTTGGAAACGACGGAGGCCATCTCGTCGGCGGCCTGAATGATCTTGGAATTCATCTCGTAAGCGCGCTGGGCGGAGATCAGGTCGGTGATTTCCTTGACCGGGTCGACGTTGGAGGCTTCAAGATAGCCCTGCTGGATATGGGCAAAGCCGGGATCGTCGGGAACACCGACAATGGCCGGGCCCGAAGCGGGCGTTTCGCGGAAGAGGTTGTCGCCGAGCGGCTCGAGACCGGCTTCGTTGACGAAAGTGGCGAGTGTGAGCTGGCCCAGATTCTGCAATTCGGGCTGGTTGCCGATGCGGGCGAAAACCTGGCCTGTTCGGCTGATCACAACTTCGCTGGCGTCTTGGGGGAAGGTGATGCCCGGCACCACCGTATAGCCGTCGATGTTAACCATCTGGCCGTCGGCATTCGTGTTGAAGGTGCCGGCGCGGGTGTAGACGGTGGTGCCATCGGCACCTTCGATCTGGAACCAGCCGCGGCCGACAAGAGCGAGATCGAGTTTGTTGGTGGTGCCGATCAGCGTGCCCTGGATGTGCAGATTGCGGACCGCGGAAGTCTTGACACCGAGACCGACGTGAGCGCCCTCCGGCACCACGGCCTGGTTGGCCGCGTTGGGAACACCTTGCGTGCGTTCCACCTGATAGAGCAGGTCGGAAAATTCCGCGCGGGCGCGCTTGAAACCGGTCGTGTTGATGTTCGCCACGTTGTTGGCGATCACTTCGAGATTGAGCTGCTGGGCGTTCATGCCCGTTGCGGCGATGGCCAAGGCCTTCATGGCTTATCCTCAGATTTGCATTCGTGCGATTTCGAGATAGGCGGTAACGATCTTGTCGCGGATGGCGATGGCGGTCTGGAGCGACCGTTCGGCAGTCATCATCGCATCAACCACTTCGCGGGTATGGGCTTCACCGCGCACGGCCATGAAGGATTGCTGCTCGGCACCCCGAAGATTGTCGGTGACATCGGTGGCAAGGGACTGCAGCACGTCGGCAAAGGAACTGGTGGGTGCCAGGCCCGGATTTGCAATGCCTGCGGCGGGACCTGCCACGCCTTCGGCGATCCCTGCCATGTCGAGCGACGTGGTGGGTGTGAGCCTGCTTACGCCGCCGAGCATGTCGATCATTGCGCCCTCAACAGGTCAAGTGTCATGGAAACGAGTTCGCGGGTCTGCTTGATGGTTTGCAGATTGGCTTCGTAGGAGCGGTTCGCCTCGCGCATGTCGGCAAGCTCGATGAGCACGTTGACATTGGGCATCTTGACCATGCCCTTCTCGTTGGCGGCCGGATTGCCCGGATCAAACTGCAGGTCGAACTCGGAAGGATCGACGCCCAGGCGCGCGATGTTGACGCGGCTGGCACCGGTGGCCCGGTCGAGCTCCCAGGAAAAGCCGATGGTCTTGCGGCGGTAGGCGTCCGAACCGGGCGTTTCGCCGGTCGACTGGGCATTGGCGATGTTCTCGGAGACGATCCGCAGACGGGTTTCCTGGGCCTGCAGGCCGGATCCGGCGATACGCGATGCGAGCGAAAGCGGGTCGGCCACGGTCAACGCCTCACTGTCAGCAGCATCATGCGATGAAAGCTCTTCACCAGTCCGGCGTTGAGCTCGTAGAGACGCTTGATCTCGCCGGTCTTGCTCAACTCGTCAGCCAGCGCCACGGAATTGCCCGAAGGCAGGATCTCGATTCCATCCTGCACGGAATCGGATTTGACCGAGCCGCGCAGCGACTCCTCGCGGATGTGACCAGGATTGGTAGCCGACATGCGCGAGACCGTGCCCTGCAGCACGGCCTGGAATGCGGCGACATCGCGGGCGGCATAGCCGGGTGTATTGGCGTTGGCGATGTTGCCCGCAATGACAGACTGGCGCACGGTCAACCAGTGGGCCTGCTTGGAAGTGAGTTCGAAAAGCTGGATCGGCTGCATAAGGGTCTCCGTCCGTTGCACCCGTCAAGCTAGGCGCGCAATCTTGCGCGTACCTTGCCCGCAAGCCCCATGAGCTGACAACGACCGCCAAGGCCGAAGATCGCATGAATTCAGCGCTGGATGACCTCGCCATTGGAGGTGATGATGACCCAGTCACCGTCGCGCACCTCGAGCGTGGCGAGACGGCTGTTGTCGGGGAGCACCGAACCGACACGGACAATGTACATGCCGGACTTGTCTTCGATCAGCGCCCGGCCATTGGCCACGTGCAGGAGCCGATAGGATGGCTTGCCCGGAAAGTCCTGACGGGCAGCACCGGGATCAGCCGGCGCGCCAACGCTTTCGGCACCGAGATTGGTGGTGGCCGTGGTGATCGGATCGAAAATCTTGGGCGCGGCCGAACCGTCTTTCTCGTCGGGAATGGCAAGCGGCGAAACGCTCATGACGTTCCGGCTCGGCCCTTCGGGCAGGTCCCGGGTGCTCGCATAGCCCATCGGCCGGATGCCGAAGCTCTCCTGGTTGAAAAAGACATACCAGGGAAACAGCGCCGCGCCGACGGCCAGCGTCAAGCCCAAGACGGCATAGAGCCGGTCGTTGGTGCGCCGCTTCGGCCTGGGCGCGGTTTCAACATCGTCGCTCAGATCAATGTCGATGTCTTCGAACGGATCGTCCTTCACGGCGGCTATCCTCTTCTGATCGGCGTGGCAGTGGCAATTCCAGCGGCTGCTTTCATGGCGTTGGCAAGTTCGGCGAAGGCGTCGGTGCTGACAGGCGCATCGGGTGCCTGGCGCAAGATGTCGTAGATGACCGGTGCCTGCTTGATGGCCATGTCCAGCTCTGCATCCGCGCCGGGCCGATAGCCGCCGATCAGTCGCAGGTCGCGCGTTTCCTCGTAGCGGTGAATGAGTGCCTTGAGCCGCATGACGAGCTTTTCCTCATCGCCGCGCCAGGCCTTGCGGGCCAGGCGTGAAATCGAGGTGAGAGGATTGACCGGCGGATAACGGCCTTCGTCGGCGAGCGAGCGGTCAAGCACGAGATGGCCATCGAGAATGCCGCGGGCGGAATCGGCGATCGGGTCATTGTGGTTGTCGCCGTCCACCAGAATGGAGACGATGGCGGTGATGGCGCCGGTGCCGGACGACCCCGGACCGGCGCGCTCAAGCAAGCCCGGAAGTGCCGTGAAAACGGAAGCCGGGTAGCCGCGCGCGACCGGCGGCTCGCCCGAGGCCATACCGATCTCGCGCAGCGCATGGGCAAAGCGCGTGAGACTGTCGACGATCAACAGCACGTTCTCGCCGCAGTCGCGGAAATGCTCGGCGATCGACATCGCCGTCAGCGGCGCCATCTTGCGCATCATCGGGCTCTCGTCGCTGGTTGCGACGACGGCGACGGTCTTGGCCATGTTCGGGCCGAGCGTGTCCTCAATGAACTCGCGGACCTCGCGCCCGCGTTCACCGACAAGGGCGATGACGGCACGGTCAAAATCTGCCGCCTTGGCAAACATCGACAACAATGTCGATTTGCCGACGCCCGACCCCGCAAAGACGCCGAGCCGCTGGCCCCGGCAGAGGGGGGTGAAAATGTCAACAACCCGGATGCCGGTGCGGATCGGCTTGTCGACGCGGTCGCGGGTCATGGACAATGGTGCCCCGGAGATCACCGGGCGCAGCACGGTACCCGACGCCATCGGGCCGAGACCGTCCACCGGTTCGCCCAGCGCATTGATGGTGCGGCCGCACCAACTCAGGTCGGGTGCCACGCCGAAGGCGCCGCGCCGGTAGACGGCTTCGCCGATGGCTGCGGCCGCTCCGCCATCGATCGGGCACAAAACGGCCTCATCTGGTCCGAGGCGAACGACTTCGGCCAGCCGGACCGGGCCGGGACCGCGCAGCTCGACGAAGTCGCCGAGCCGGACGAGCCGGGACAGGCCCTCTGCGACGTAACGGCCGGGGGAAACCGAAGTGATGGTTCCCGACACGTCGAGGCCGTTGCCGGGACGGCCGTACACGGCGAGGCGACCAGCCAGCGCCTTTAGCTGCCGTCGTCCGGTCATGGCTCGTCGGTCCGGTCTTGCGGACGCGCCATCAGGTCAGAAGCCCGCGTCATGACCGGCCGGCACCAAGCGTCCGAATGGCCTCCTGGAAGGTGTCCTCGGTAGCGCGCATCATGGCTGATGCGTTCTCGAAGGCGCGCGACACCATGATAAGCTGGCTCATCTCGGCGATCGGGTTGACGTTGGAATCCTCGAGATACCCCTGAACGACCCCGACATCAGCCCGGTCGACCGCTGGCTCGGGAGGAATGGTCGGAATCATGCCGAGGGAACCGGTGCGCATATATCCCCCAGACATGTCGGCCGTGTAGAGGCCGACCGCAGCCACCCGGACACCGTTCTGGATGAGTCCACCATCCTTGCCCGCAATCGGCGGTTCGCCGCCCGGGTTGATCTGGATCGGCGCGCCTCCGGCATCGAGAACGGGATAGCCGTCGACGTTGACCAGTTCTCCGGCTTCGGTGATGGAGAACCGGCCATCGCGGGTCAGGATCTGACCCATCGGCGTGTCCAGCGCAAACCAGGCGTCTCCCTTGACAGCGAAATCCAGCGGATTGCCGGTCGAGCGCAGTGCCCCGCTGGACTCCGACAGGAAGTCCGCGCCCTTGTTGACGAAGGAGACATCGGCGAGGCCGGTGCTTTTGAGCACTTCGTTGAACTTGATCTCGGTCGCCCGGAAGCCGGTCGTGTTGGCGTTGGCAACATTGTCGGCGATTGTCGTCATGCGCCGCTCAAGCGCGACCTGGGACGACAGGGCCACATAAAGCGCGCCTTCCATCAACGGCCTCCGAGCTTGAGGCTGTTGATGGAAAACAGGAGATCGGCCGAGATCTCAAAACTGTTTGACGCCAACAGGATGGAACTGGCGTCGAAAGTGCCTGCGGAAGGATTGGCGAGTTCCCACAGGGCCGTGAAACGATCGAGGAACTTGTTGAGCTTCTCGGGATCCTTGAGGTCAGCAACAGAGAGCTTGGAATTTATGAGATCGGCCTGGCGGTCGATGTCGGAACCTGCAATTTCGGGCGGAATGCCGAGCGCCACCTGAGCCACCTGGTAAAGCGCGGTGTCGGCCAGGATCGAGTATGCCGAGGTGATGGTGGAAGCGCTGCGTTCGAAATAGAGCGCGAGCCGGACCCCGGTATTGTCGTTTCCTGCCTCCTCTTCCAGCGTCTGGCGGTGATATCTGTCAACCGTTCCCTGCTGTGCGCGGGTGAAGACGGTCGCCGTGCCGCTGTAACGGGCGAAATTGAGGGATTCCACGAGCGACTGGTAGCGCGAGTCGGTGAGTTGATTGGCGAAAGCGTCGGGATTGTCGATGCCTTCCGCCAAAGCCTTGCGGATGAAGGCCTTGGCGTAGGACATGTCCTCAAGACCGTGGGCTTTCATCGCATAATTGTAGATCCGCGTGTCGGCCATGAAATCGTCAATCGATTTGATCTCGGAGATCCGCGACAAGTAATATTCGGTCTCCCGCTCGACCATCGGCTCCTTGGCAATCCGGTCAATGGACCGGGGCAGATCCTGTGCGATCAGGCGGTAACTTGTGTAGGTCGAGGTCACCGGTGCATCCTTCGCTGGCCGCTGCAGGCGCATCGAACCGGGATCGGCCCCGCCATTGTCGCGTGGGGTGGCGAATGGGGTGGCGCAAGGGGCTCAGCCTGCCTGTCCCGAGATAGGCCACCTTGCTTGCGCCAGGCTGTCGCTGGCGCGCGTCAGTCCAACGCCTGTCAATGCTGCAAAGAGATTCAGCTTCGCGCAAGGCTCACCCCGTAGTCAGCATATCGGATCAGGAACAGGGTGTGCCCGCTTCATGAACATCATCATCGGCTTTGTCATCACCTTGGGTTGCATTCTCGGCGGCTTCATGGCGATGGGTGGACACCTCGAGGTGCTCAACCAGCCCTACGAGCTTCTGATCATCGGCGGTGCCGGCGTCGGCGGCTTCATCATGACCAATCCGATCAAGACCATCAAGGACACGGGCAAGGCGCTCGGCGAGGCTTTCAAATATGCCGTGCCGAAGGAGCGCGAGTATCTCGACACACTCGGCCTTCTCTACACGCTCATGCGCGACCTCAGAACCAAGTCGAGAAACGAGATCGAGGCCCATATCGACAATCCACAGGAGTCCGAGCTGTTCCAGGCCACACCGTCGGTGCTCAAGAACAAGGAGCTTGCCGCGTTCATCTGCGACTATGTGCGCCTGATCATCATCGGCAACGCCCGTCCGCACGAAATCGAGGCGCTGATGGACGAGGAGATCCAGACGATCACCAGCGACCAGCTCAAGTCCTATCATGCGCTCTCGACGCTGTCGGATGCTTTTCCCGCCATCGGGATCGTGGCGGCGGTTCTGGGCGTCATCAAGGCCATGGGCGCCATCAATGAGTCCCCCGAAGTGCTCGGCGGATTGATCGGTGCCGCCCTCGTGGGCACCATGCTCGGCATCTTCCTGTCCTATTCGGTGATGTCGCCCATCGCCGCCAATGTCAAACTGGTGCGCACCAAGCAGGTCCGCCTTTATGTCATCGTCAAGCAGACGCTGATTGCCTACATGAATGGATCGGTGCCGCAGGTGGCGCTCGAGCACGGCCGCAAGACCATCTCCTCCTATGAGCGACCGTCCATTGATGCGGTCGAGCAGGAAATGATGAACCCTGGCGGCGGCGGCGACACGAAGGCGGCCTGATCCCATGAGCTCTTCGCCGCTCAACGCAACTGACCTTTCCGCGACCCGTTTTGATCCCGACCTTCTGGATCGGATGACCGGTGCCCTTGGCGATCGGGTCGCCATCGAGACCAAGGCGCGCGCCATTCAGGCGGCCATCGCTCAGGCACTGTCAATCAACATCCACAACGCCACCGGGATCGATATCGACGTGCGCCCGGGTGAGATCCGTCGAGGACGTCGGCGCGCGCTGCTGGAGGCGCTTTGCACCGACAGTGCCTATTGCGAGGCTGCCATCCGAGGCTGGTCGACGGACCTGCGCTATCTCTGCGGGTCCAAACTGGTGATCGCGCTGGTGGAATGCCTGCTCGGGGGCAGCGACCCCGATGCGCTCGAGGTGACCGGACGACCCTTGTCGGGCATCGAGCTCGACATGTCGCTCGTGGTCTTCGAACAACTCAACGATGCGCTCAAGGCAGTGGTGCTGCCCGAGCCAAAGCTGCGGGCGATGGTCTCTCGGCCCGGTTCTGCGATCCCCGCCCTCCTGGACGATCCTGTCGCTGATTTCCATGCAACGGCCATCACGCTCAGCATGGAATTTGGCGCGGTGGTGGCACCGATTGTTATCATTCTTCCCCAGTCGGTGATGCTCAAGACCAAGATCACGCCGCCGCCGCGCGCCAGCCGCGATCAGTCCAGGTCGAAATCCGAATGGGCTGAACGGATGAACCAGCGGGTGGTGCGTTCCGAAGTCGGGCTTGAGGCACGGATTGCGCTTGAACCGATGCGACTGGGCGAAATCAGCCTCCTGCAGCCGGGCGATGTGTTGACCTTCAAGGACGTGGGCGACATAAAAGTGACGCTCGGTGCCAACGGCAAGGATCTGTATTCCTGCGCGCTTGGCCGGTCAGGCCAGCGCTACATGATCCGTGTGGAAACGCCGGTGGGGCCGGACGAGGATTGGAAAAGCGCGTTCGTGTGAATGAGAAAAGAATACGGGCAAGCCGGGAGGTCACAGGCTCCGGGCAAGCTTGGAGCGGGATAAGGGTTCATGGCGACTGAAAATGCACTCGACGATGACTTCGGCATGGACGTCCCCGGCAACGGCGACCTCGATCAGGCCATCGACGACCTGCGCGGCGTGCTCAAGAAAGGTGCCGAAGGTCCTTCAGGCGGCGCAGGCGGAGAGATGAACGCCATGGGTGGCGCACAGGCATTCGGAGCGGAATTCGGGTCGGATTTCGGCGGTGATGGCGGGCTGGACGATCCTTTCGCAATCAGTGATCCCATGCCCGGACGGCCAGACCCCAGCGGTGGCGCATCGGGGTTCGGCGCTGCATTCCCGGGCCAGGATTTCGGTGCCGACGCCATGAGGTCGTCCCGGATGGGTGCCACTGGCGTTCCGTCGCGGCTCAACCTCGTCCTCGACATTCCAATCGATGTCCAGATCATTCTCGGCAACAGCCGGATGGCAGTCTCCTCGCTGATGGAACTCACGGAAGGCTCGACCATCGCGCTCGACCGCAAGATCGGCGAGCCCGTCGAGATCATGGTCAATGGCAAGCTGATCGGCCGCGGCGAGATCACGGTTCTCGAAAGCGATGAAACCCGCTTTGGCGTCCGCCTGATCGAAGTGGTCGGTGCCGCTCAGAAGAAGGGGGGATGAGGTGAGTTTCTACGACGATGCGGAGACCCCGCAAGCCGGTACGACCTCGACGCTCACGCCGTCGGAGAAAGCGGCTGCAGTGCTTCTGGCCATGGGAAAACCGATGGCTGGAAAGCTGCTCAAGTTTTTCGAGCACGAGGAACTGCAAATCATCATCAAGAAGGCGCAGACGCTGCGCTCGATTCCACCCCAGGAACTCATCAGCCTCGTGAACGAATTCGAGGACCTGTTTTCCGAAGGCACCGGCCTCATGGACAATGCCAAGGCCATGGAAAGCATTCTCGAGGAAGGTCTCACGCCCGACGAAGTGGATGGCCTGCTTGGTCGACGCACCCAGTTCCAGGCCTACGAGTCCACCATCTGGGAGCAGATCCAGGAAGCCGACCCGGAGCGGATCGGCAGCTTTCTGGAAAAGGAACATCCGCAGACCGCCGCCTACATCGTTTCCATGCTGCCGTCTGCCTTCGCCGGCCGGACGTTGATGAAGCTGCCCGAAGCCGCCCGTGTGGACATCGTCCACCGCGCGGTCAATCTCAAGAAGGTCAATGCGCGCGCCGCCGAGATCATTGAGGCCCGGGTTCGCGACCTGGTGGCCGAACTCGAGGCGGAGAAGCAGAACACCGGAACGGTCCGCGTCGCCGACATCATGAACGAACTGAGCAAGACCGACGTGGAAAGTCTGCTCGGAGCGCTGGAAACGGTCAGCAAGACCGACGTGGAAAAGGTTCGTCCGCGCATCTTCCTGTTCGACGACGTCATCTACATGCCGCTCAAGAGCCGCGTCATGCTGCTCAACGACATCTCCGGCGACGTTGTCACGATGGCGCTCAGGGGTGCCAGCGACCAGTTGCGCGAGGCGCTGCTGGCCGCCGTGGGTGCCCGCCAGCGCCGGATGATCGAATCCGACCTGGCCTCGGGCACCGGCGGGGCGACCCCGCGCGAGATCGCGGTTGCCCGCAGGACCATCTCGCAAGAAGCCATCCGGCTCGCCGGACTGTCCCAGATCACGCTGCGCGAGGCCGAAGCGCCTGCCGCCCAGGCCGCCTGACAAAGGCCCGGGATGTCAGAAGCGCCGGACAAGGACAGCCAGACAGAAGAGCCTACCGAGAAGAAAATCCGGGATGCGCTGGACAAGGGCAATGTGCCGTTTTCCCGCGAAGTCCCGTTGTTTGCGTCCGCGCTCGGCATGCTGGTTTTCTTCGTCTTCTTCCTGCCGGATGCGGCCGGCCGTTTCGGCGAGACGCTCAAGGATCTCTTCGAGAAATCTGACTCGTGGCGGATGGAAACCGGCGGCGACGCCATGCAGCTTTTCCAACATCTGTTCTCCGCCGCTTCGGGCGTGCTGTTGCCCGCCTTCGCCCTGCTGATGAGTTTCGGAATTGCGGCCTCGGTGCTGCAGAACATGCCGAGCCCGGTGCTGGACCGCATCCAGCCCAAGATGGAACGCATTTCGCTGATCGGTGGCTTCAAGCGCATCTATGGTGCCAAGGGCATGGTCGAATTCGCCAAATCGATGTTCAAGATCGTGGTGGTCTCGGCCATCATCGTTCTGGCGATGTATGAGGACTATCTCGCCACGCTGGGCATGATGTTCTCCGACCCGCGTCTTGTGGCGCCCGACATGGCACGGCTTGCGGGCAAGATCATCATCATCGTCCTCCTTTCGACAGCGCTGCTGGCTGTCGTCGACGTGCTCTGGACCCGGTTCAGCTGGCATCAGGATCTCAGGATGACCAGGCAGGAGCTCAAGGATGAACACAAGCAGTCGGACGGCGATCCGATCCTGAAGGCGCGGCAGCGGTCGCTGGCGCGCGACCGGGCACGCAGGCGGATGATCGCCTCGGTGCCGAGGGCAACTATGGTGATCGCCAACCCGACCCATTTCGCCGTCGCGCTGCGCTATGTTCCCGAAGAGGGCGGCGCGCCTGTCGTGCTTGCCAAGGGTGCCGATCTCATCGCGCTCAAGATACGCGAGATCGCGGAATTGCACGGGATTCCCGTCTTTGAAGACCCCCCGCTTGCGCGATCCATGTTTGCGCAAGTCTCGGTGGATAGTTTCATCCCGGCGGTCTTCTACAAGGCCGTGGCGGAGCTGATCCACAAGATCTACGCCGAAAAAAACAAAACCAAGTCCAAGCGCTGATGGAACCCTGATGAAACAATCTCCTTTCTCCCGTGAGCGGGAAAAGATCGTCGCCGACGCCATCTGCCCGATTGCCACCGAGTTGCGTCTGATCGACGTGGCGGACCTGATCGCGCTGCTGCGCTTCGAGCGCCATGCCGATCTCGCTGATCTCGTGGCTTCCGCAGCAGAACTGTTCTTTCTGCCTGACGTGGTGAAACTCGGCATTGGCGGCGATTTCAAGCTCGACTGGGAAGGCAATCCCTGCGTCGTGCTGGACCTGGAAATCCGTCCGCTGGGCGTGACCGTTTATGCGCGGCTGACGCTTGAGCACAACCGGGCTGGCTTGGAGATCGACCACATCGCGTTTGATCAACCTCACGACAATCCGACCATCAACACCGGCTATCTCGAAGAAACTCTGATTGCCGCCGCGTATCGGCCGATCCGTGCTGCGGTCGCCTTCACATCGCACCCCACTGTCTGAGCCGGTGCCTTTCGGGCGACGTCAGCCGATCAGGCCAAGCCGGATCGCCTTGGCGATGGCCTGAATCCGGTTGACGGCATCAAGCTTGGTGGTCGCTGATCCCAGATAGGCGTTGACGGTGTGGACAGACAGATGCAGCTGTTCTCCGATTGCTTCGCTCTTCATGCCGTTGCCAACAAGCTGCAGGCACTCGATTTCCCGATCGTTGAGACTTTCGAGTGCCACCATGGAATTGAAATCCAGCTTGAGCGCCTCGCGCATGACCACGAAGGACTTCCGGTGCAGATCGATGAGGATGTCCGGATCAAGCTCCACACGTGGTCCGAAAAAGACCGTGTAGCCGTTGCCCATGGCACCGAGCTGAACCGGAAAGGCGATTGCCGTCACGTGCGGATTGCCCGATTGCCGGATCCTGGAGGGATCGGATTTCAGATCAAAGGCTCCGGCGGCGGTGAACACGAGCGGATGCGGCAAAGCCTTGAGATGGGCAAGCAACTTGTGCCGGAAATCACTGATGAAAGCCGGTGCCGGGGATCCGTCGCTGAAAGAACTTTCCACCACCACCGTGAGCGTGCCGGGATTGATTAGCGTGTTGGCCTTGACCGAGAGCATGGCGAACGCCGTCGCCTGCATGGTGCGCTGCATGGCGACCAGCCGAGGATAGAGATCGGCCGTCGATCCCGTCGCGCGAACGACCGGCGCGGTGGCCACGACGCCACGATCAAATCTTTTGCCATTGCTTCCCGATTGTGACGTGGTCAATGCCCGGTTCCTTTCTGAAGCATCAGATGATGCGGTTGCGCACGGCGAAAGCCACCGCCTCCGACCGGGTCTTGGCACCGGTCTTGTTCATGATGCTGGTGATGTAGTTGTTGACCGTATTGCGCGAGATGCCGATGATGACCGCGATCTCGTCGCTTGTCTTGCCCTCGCCGATCCAGGACAGACATTCGATTTCGCGATCGGTCAGATCTGCAACCAGCCCGGAGCGGGTGGTGATCTCGGGAAAATGCGCCGTGTGATAGGCGCACGCGAGCGCCACGTCTCGCAGCCGGTCATGGGAGAGAAAAGCGCCGTCGTCAAACAGCAGCATCAGCACCATACGCGCTTCGCCGGCATTGTAGGGGACGATGCAGACCCGCCGCGACACGCCGGCAGGGACCGCCATGGCTGGATCGGCCTCACTGAAGGACGGTTCGAAGGCGGCGAGGCAACGCCGGAATTCACTGTTGCGGGCATGCGCGTTGACCAGGCTCAATCCGAGGGTCTTGACCAGGTCGAAGGGCCAGTCTGACGAGATGACGAAATCAAGGCTGCGGTCGGTATGGAGATCGTAGCGGGCGACAAGGTAATGGCGCGCCGAAACGTAGGCGCAGATGAGATCCATTCCCGATGCAATATGCCCAGAGCTTCGCCTGTTGTCGAGGTTCTCCAGAAAGATGCCACGCGTTGTCACGTCCTAGCGCCTCCTTGTCCTGCCGAAAGCCGCCCGTAGACAACCTCGGGCTTTTGGCCCCGAGCGGCCGCGGTCAACTGACCGCGCCGCCGACTTCGTTCCTCCGACTTTGTAGTCCAACGATCAGACTTCCCTCGAATCTGGCCGCCACCCGTTGCATCGCTGAATATTCGAATCACGGTGACGAGCTCGATTCTCTCATTTCGACACTGAAAAACCATCGCCATATTTTGGGACTTTACAAATTTTTAATCTTCTATTCCCGAAAATGTTTTGATTCGGCATGCCTTACGATTTCTACAACCTTAACGTACATCTGATGAACCGAAAATTTTCTCTCCTTCTTAAAATCTCTCTAACTAATTAATTTTAAACAATTAATTTCCCATAAACGAATCCTTAATCAGCGCCAGGTAGTAGTCAGTCATCCAAAGGAGAATTCGATGATTCTGCTTGTCACGCCAGAGAACCGCCATCTCCATCCGGAAAAGATCGCTCAGTACTTTCGAATTCGAAAGCAGATTTTTGCTGATCGGCTGAAATGGGACGTAGAGGTCCACGGCGACCTCGAATATGACAAATTCGACTTCATGCCCAATATCTACATTCTGTCGATCGACCGGGAGGGCACAGTCCTGGGCGGACTGCGTCAGATGTGGACCACACGTCCGACACTCACCTTCGAGAAATTCGCAGACATGATCGAGGATCCGGCCGCAGTTTTTGGTCCGGACACCTGGGAAACCACGCGCTTCGCCATCCGCCCCGAGGACAAGGACGTCCGCTTCACAAGCGGGGTCAGTCGGGTGGCGGTGGAACTGTGCGCCGCCTCCCTCAGGACCGGCCTCGACTATGGCGTGCGCCGTCACATTGCCGTCTGCGAGGAGCGCGTCATTCGCCTCACCCGCGCTTTTGACATGCCCTGCGACGTGCTCGGCCGCAAGACGACGCCGGAAGGCGAGGACATCCTCTGCGTTGCCTGGCAGGTCAGTGAGGCGTCCTTGAAACGCCTTGACTGGGCACAAGCCCAGTTTGCGGCCGCGTAGCCGACACGTCGATCTCGATCAGCCCATGGACCATGGCCTTTGCGATCGCATGGACGACATTGCGCGAATCGAGTTTGGCGCAGGCAGAGGACACTGTGGCCGAAAAGACCGCGTCTGAAAGCTCGAGTTGCCGGGCCGCCGTCGGGAAACTCGTTCCCTCCGCGAGCAACGCCAAGGCCTTGCGCTCGCGCTGGGACAGGGTTTCAGCGCCCGGCGCGGAAATCGAAAATCCGCGCACATTGAGCACCGACAGATGGATCGTCTGGGCCGCCGACCGCAGGCTCTCCGATTCCCGCTCGAAATAGTCCTGGAAGCGGTCATACTCCATGTCGAAGGAGAACATGACCGATCCCGGATGCTCGGAGAACGGAAGTACCGGAAACGACACGAAGCTTCTGCCCAGGCCGTAGCGCCGGGCGTCGTCAACCATGCCGCGGACGGCGCTGTCATCAACGGACATTTCGTTGAGAATGATCGGCTTGGACGTGGTTGACGGGTGGTTCATGACCGGATCGATGGAAAAATAGCTTCTGAGCGCATAGTTGAGAAGCCACTTGCCGGGATAGGTGACGGAGACGAAGGTTTCGTCGCGCGTCTTGCCGCGAGCGGTGAAGACGTGGCCGATGTGCTTGCACGCCAGAGATTTGCGCATCTCGGTGAGGATCGCGATGACAGCGCTCTTCTCGCGGTTGGCAAACAGCGAAAGAGGGCGGACGCCGGCAAGCACCAAATCCATGTTCGCCTCCAAGAGTGTGCGGTATCACCGGATTGAACGCAGACGGCCCGGATACCTCTAATGCATGTCGCGCACAAATGGATTCTTTTGTGCGATAACGTACATGCATTCATTCAATGTTTTGCAGCGGCATTCGCGCATCCGATTGGATGCGCGGCGCTCTAGTATGGCACCTCGCAAATCCGATGAAAAGGCAAAAGGCGCGCCGCACACGCAAGACGCTGCCTTCAACTGCAAGCTGCACGAGTTAATGCATGTCGCGTTCAATCGGGTTCGATTGAACGAAACGCACATGCATTCTTTCAAAGGGTTACAGCGACCTTTGCGCGCCTCATGAGACGAGCGGTGCTGAAGTGCTGATCGAAACGTCAGGCTGCTTCCTCGGTGGCCCACTTGCGCAGGATCTTGGCCACGCGCTCCTCGTTGATTTCGACCATGCGGGCGAGGCGGCGTTCGGGCCCTTCCTTGACCCGTCGGCTGAAGGTGCCCGACTGCTCGAGGGAAAGGTCGTCTCCGCCTTCGTTGCCGAACCCGAAGTCTGCGCCGAAGCCCTCCATGGGGTTGGCGCCGCCCGTACCGAGCGCTGCAGGACTGAAATCGGGCAATTCCAACCCGGTTTCGCCCGCCTGGTCGGCGTCGCCCCTGGCGGTTGCCGTGCGCAGCAGCGGGCGGAACCCGAAGAAGACGAGAAGTGCCGCCACCGCGATGAAGGCAAGTGCGTTGATGATCGTTCCGACATGGGTGCCAAGGCTGGCGAGGAAGCCTGATCCGGCGGCGTCACCGATGAGCAGTTCGCTGGCCAGAAACTCCATATTCGTGATGGTGGCCTTGTCGCCACGTTCGGCATTCAGTCCTGCGGCGGAATTGACGATCTTCTCAAGCTCGGCCATGTAGGCAGACACCTGTTCAGGCGTAGGCTGGCCGCCCAGAAGCGCATCGACCCGCGCCTTGTTGACGACCACAGCGATGGAGAGATTCTCGATCGCATAGCTGTTGCGCACGGTCTGAATGGTTTTCGAGTTGATCTCGAAATTGGTCTGCTCTTCCTTCCGCTCCGCCAGTTCACTGGATTCCGGGCCCGGGGCGGCACCCGGTGCCGGGTCGGGGATATTCTGCTGGACGGTGGCAGGTGCCTGGCTCGCCGACTGGTTCGAAGTCTGGTTCTCCCGGGTCACGCGGGTCGAACGCTCGACGCGGGATTCGGGATCGAAGACCGTTTCCTGGATCTGCTGGCTATCGGTGTTGACGGACGCGGTCACGCTTGTTCGGAAATTCTCGACCCCGAGAAACGGTGCCAGCGCCTTGTCGATGTTGGTTGCGATCTCGCTCTGCACCAGTTGGACGATGTTGAGAGAGCGGTTGAGATTGGAATTGGAAAAGTCATCACCAGAAGCCAGAAGCTGCCCCGTGGCATCAAGTACGGTCACGGCGTCGATGTTGAGTCCCGGCACCGAGGAGGCGACCAGATGGCGGATGGAATCGGCCGCCCGGTTGGCGAGATCTGAACTGGTCCGCACCATCACCGATGCCGAAGGTCGCTGTTCGCCGCGGCGGAAGTTGCCACGGTCGGCCATGACGATGTGGACGCGGGCGGCCGAAATTCCGTTGATCGACTGAATCGTGCGGGCGATTTCCCCTTCGAGCGCTCGCACCCGGGTGATTTCCTGCATGAAGCTGGTCAAGCCGAGCGAGCCGACATTGTCAAAGAGCTCATAGCCGGCGCTGTTTGAGGAGGGCAGGCCGCGTTCGGCCAGGAGCATGCGGGCCCGACCGGTGGTGCCTGCGGGAACGGTGATGTTGGCGCCGTCGGTGCCGACCTGAAAATCCATGTTGGCTTGGGCGAGAACCAGCGAGATCTGGTTCACATCTTCGCCGCTGAGGCCGATGTAGAGTGTTTCGCGCGTGGGATTGTTAAGGAAGATGGCGGCGCTGATGATCAGGATCATCGACATGATACCGACCCCGGCGAGCGCCATGAGCCGCATCTGGCCGAGCCCCGCAAGATTCTTGCCGATCAGGGACAGCTGGTTGGACAGATTCATTCTGCTTCCACGCTCGCATTGGGTTCCGGCCAGGGTGACCGGTCAGGTCACCCTAGGCAGCGAAACTTGCGCGAAGGTGGTCGGCAGCGAGGCTGCGGCCAACCCTGCAGACGCTCAGAAGACGTCGAAGTCGCCCGACGCCTTCTGGTAGATGTCAGCCGACGGCTCGGAGTGGTCGGCGGCTGCAAGTCGCCGTTTCATGTCGGCGAGCGTAATCAGATTGAGCGCCGTTGAAATGTCGATCAGATGGTCGGCGTCAAGCCGCCCGCCGATCCGGTCAAGGAAGCTGGCCAGCCCGCGCGCCTTCTGCACGGCGAGATCGACACCTTGCATGACGCGCATGTGATCAGGTGAGTGGAGAAGCTCCGTCGAATGGCCGTTGCTGAGCAAGGGCTCGAGATGCTCGATCAGCAGCGCAACGTCGCGCAATTCGTGGCTCACCCGTCCGAGGACCTGGTGCAGCGGTTCATTGCACCCGGCGTCAGAACAGCAGGCGGGATTGGTCGTCAAGGCGGCGCTCCTCAGAAAAACTCGATCGACGTGTCAACGGGCTGCGGCGTGACGATCCGCGACGGCGCCTGTTCAAGCGCGGCGGTCTTCTGGGTCTCGGCCCCGGTCAGCGGGTATTGGCGGGCCCGTCCGCTCACCGGCCAGAATTCGAGTTTGCGACCGACATCGCCGCCGGTGTTCGAACTGACGATCCGGATGCCTTCGTCATTGAGGAACTGCGCGGCAAAGCGCGCATTCTGTTCTCCGACATTGGAGAAAGTGGCAATGGTGCGGGCACCGCCGATGATCTTGGCTTCGAGCCGGTCGCGCCGCGCCCCCATCTTCAAGAGGCCATTGATGAGCAGTTCCATGAGATGCACCCCGTAACGGGTGGCCTCGCCACCAGCCATCGCGTTGGCGCTGGCCCCGGGCAGAAGAAAATGGTTCATGCCGCCGGCACCTGCCACCGGATCGCGCATGCAGGCGGACACGCATGAGCCCAGAATGGTGCTCATCACCACACCAGGGTCATTGGACACCTTGTATTCGCCTTGGATCACATGGATCCGGCGCGGCTCGGATTCACCAATCACTTGAGTGCTCCAAAGACAGCCTCGATCGCCGCTTTCATTTTTTCGAGCGTGAACGGCTTGGCCAGAACATTGTTGGCACCCAGCGCCGCAGCTTTCTGAACCAGCGCCCGGTCACCCTGGGCTGTCAGCATGATGAACGCTGCCCGTTTGGTGGCGGGATTGGTGCGCACGGCCTGGAGGAGACCAAGGCCATCCATTTTCGGCATGTTGAAGTCCGAGATGACCAGATGGTGCGGCTGTTGACTCATGATCCTGGCACCCTGTTCGCCGTCGGCCGCGACGGTTATCTGAGTGAAGCCAAGCTGGCTCAAAGCATCGCCCAGCAGCAGGCGGCTCGTAACCTGGTCATCGACAATGAGAACCTTTATTTTCTGAGCAATGGACATCAGGCGACCCTATCTTTACGGGAGGTTGTTGACTTGAGAATTTCTTCCCCGATTGAGTTGAGCGGCAACTGCGTGCCGACGGCGCCAATTTCATGGGCGACGCGCGGCATGCCATAAACGACACAGGTTCTTTCGTTCTGACCGATGGTCACGGCGCCAGCCTGGCGCATGCGCAGCAGACCCGAAGCACCGTCGCGGCCCATGCCGGTCAAAATGACGCCGACCGCCTTTGCGCCTGCGAGGTCGGCGAGCGAGTTGAACAGCACGTCGACGGACGGGCGATGACCGTTGACCGGTCCCTGGTCCGAAAGGCGGCAGCGCGGCGCCATCGGATTGACCACTTCCAGATGCTGCTCGCCCCCAGGCGCCAGATAGATGCGGCCGATCTCGAGCCGGTCACCGTCCTCGGCCTCTTTGACTTGCGGCGCACAGAGGCGGTTGAGACGATCGGCGAAGCTTTTGGTGAAAGCGGCCGGCATATGCTGGGTGATCACTGTCGGCGGGCAGTTGGCCGGGAACCTGGAGAGGACCCCGATGAGCGCCTCGACACCGCCGGTGGAGGCACCGATGCCGATGATCTTGCGCGACGGCACGTAGTCTGACGGCATCAAATAGCCCGGGCTGGCAGCGGCGGTCGGCTGGCTTTGCGACGGCAGGTGGCGCTTGGAATGGGCGGCGGCCTTGACGATCTCGGCCAGCTGACCGAAGGGGCGCGGATCGCCCGGCAGCGGCTTGCCGACACAATCGAAGGCACCGATTTCCAGCGCCGCCAACGTCGCCTCGGCACCGCGATGGGTCAATGTGGAGACCATGATGACCGGCATGGGCCGCAGCTGCATGATCTTTTCAAGAAACTCCAGACCGTTCATGTTCGGCATCTCGACGTCGAGCGTGAGGACGTCGGGATTGAGTTCCTTGATGGCCGCTCGGGCCAGAAGGGCGTCGCCGGCTTCCCCCACCACTTCGATGTCCGGATCGCTGCGGAGGACCGCCTTGATCAGGCCGCGCATGGTCGCAGAATCGTCGACGACGAGAACACGTGCTTTTCTTGTCATGAGCGGTTCCCTGTTCCCTTCAAGCGATAGGTGGTGACGCCGATGTTGTTGAAACGGTCCTTGGCCTCGCCCGACAGTCGTTCAGAGTGGCCGATATAGAGATGGCCACCTGGAGGCAGCAGATCCGCGTAACGAACCCAGATGCGAGCCTGGGTGGGTTCGTCGAAATAGATGACCACGTTGCGGCAGAAGATGACGTCGAACTGCCCTTTGAACGGCCACTGGCCCATCAGGTTCAGCTCACGGAATGTAATGAGCTGCTTGACCTTGTCATCAATCTGCCATCGACGATCGCCCTGCCTGACGAAATGGTTCTTGCGCGCGGTCGCATCGACCGTCTCCAAAGCGCTGTCATCATAGTTTCCCGCCCGCGCAAGCGTGATGATTTTCGGATCGATGTCGGTGGCAAGGATCCGGACATCGAGACTGGCAGCGTTCGGCAGGACACCGAGCAGCGTCAATGCGATGGAATAGGGCTCCTGGCCGTCCGAGCAGCCGGCCGACCATATGCGAACGCGACCACCGTTCTTGGCGCGGGCGGCAAGCTCGGGCAGCACTTCGGCGCGCAGATGATCGAAATGATGGTTTTCCCTGAAAAAGCGCGTGAAATTGGTGGTCAGGAAAGACAGCATCTCCCGTCGCTCGGCCTCGCCGGACGACGAGCCCACGAGGGCGCAGTAGTCAGAGAAACTGCGCATGCCGAGCTGGCGCAGCCGTTTGGACAGCCGCGAATAGACAAGCGACGCCTTGGATTCGTTGAGAGAAATCCCTGCATCCGCATAGATCATCGCTGCAATCTCGGAGAGATCCTTGCGATGCAAGGGAAACTCACCCGGCACGAGGCAATCGTCGGGACGGCCGGCCGAGAAAATGGCAGCGGCGCTCATGCGGCCTCGCTTTCATGGGTGTCGAAGAGGGATTCAAGCTTGAAGAGACAGATCATCCGGCCTTCGATGGCGATGATTCCACGGGCGAAACTGCGGTTGAACTCGTCGGCGACTTCCGGTGCCGGCTGAATCCGGGTTGTGGCGATGGTGAAGATGTCGGACACTGCCTCGACGAGCAGGCCTGCGACCCGGCCGACCGCTTCCACCATAATGATGACATGCCGGGCTGTCGGGTCGATCGACGGCATGCCGAGGCGGCCACCGAGGTCGATGATCGGCAGCACCACGCCACGCAGATTGATCACGCCTTTGACATGCGGGGGTGCATCTGGCAGCGGTGTGGCAGGCGTCCAGCCGCGGATTTCGCGCACAGCCTTCACATCGACGCAGAATTCCTGTCCGCCGCTGTGAAAGGCGATCAGTTCAAGCATCTCAGATCCCATGGCGCGCATCTCAGTGCTCTTCCTCATCCGGCCGCAGCCAGCGACATTTCGGAGCCGAGCGCCTGACCGCGAGATGCCGCCACCACCGCGTCGACATCAAGGATCAGGGCCACCCTGCCGTCACCAAGAATGGTTGCGGCGGCGATGCCCGGCACATAGGTGTAGTTGGCTTCAAGGCTCTTGATGACCACCTGGCGCTGGCCCTGGATCGCATCGACCATGAGCGCGCGCTGACCGCCGCCTTCACTTTCCACCAACAGCGCGACGCCGGCGACCGGATCGGCCTGGGTGGGGCGGAAATTCAGGATCTGACCGACGTCGACCAACGGGCAGAAGGTCTCGCGGATGGCAATCAGACGCTGGGTCGGACCAAAGCAATGAATATGCTGGCGCGCCGGCTGCAAGGTCTCGATGATGGCGGTCAGCGGCACCACGAGTGTCTGGTTGGCGACGGTGACAACCATGCCGTCCAGCACCGCCAGGGTGAGTGGCAGGCTCATCGTGAACGTTGAGCCCTGACCCGGTTTGGAGATGATCGAGATTCGCCCGCCCAAGGACTGGATCGAGCGCTTGACCACATCCATGCCGACGCCGCGGCCGGAAATATCGGACAGCTTTTCAGCAGTCGAAAATCCCGGATGAAAGATCAGATTGTCGATTTCTTCGTCGCTGAGACTGGAGTCGGGCGAAATCAGACCGCTCTCGATGGCCTTCTGCCGGACCCGGTCGCGGTTGATGCCTGCGCCGTCGTCGGCGATCTCGATGACGATACGCCCGGACCGGTGCCTGGCGGTCAGGCGCAGCACACCTTCAGGACTCTTGCCTGCGGCAAGGCGCTTCTCCGGCGTCTCCAGCCCATGATCGACCGCATTGCGGATCATGTGGGTCAGCGGCTCGGCGAGCTTGTCGATCACGGTCTTGTCGACTTCGGTGTTCTCGCCTTCCGTCACCAGGCGGACATTCTTGCCAGTCATGTCAGCGATTTCGCGGACGATGCGTGACATGCGCTGGAACACCGGCTTGACCGGCTGGGCGCGGATCGCCATCACGCTGTCCTGAATTTCCCGAGTCAGTTGCTGGAGTTCTTCCAGCCCGAGATTGATGGCGGACGGACCGCCGGTTTCGTTCTCCACGACGCTCTGGGCGAGCATGGCCTGGTTGATGACGAGTTCGCCCACCAGGTTGATCAGACGGTCGACGCGGTCAAGATCGACGCGAATGGTCTGCGGCGCGGCCGGAACGGCGGCAACGGCGGCGTTCTGCTTTTCCACCTCGGCGGCAATGGCCTTGGCGGCGCGCGGCAAGTCTGCGGTGGCAAACATGTCAGCCGGTGCGACGGGTTGGCTGAGCGCCACCGTGAGCAACGGTGTCTTTATGGCGGGCACGACCGATGAAGATGCGGCAACCTCGGCAACGACGGGATCTTCGTCAAGCAGCGACAGATCGAAAAGAACCGGTGCCATCGGCAGGTCGGGATCACCCGCAGCGCCCAGAGCGGCAAAATCGGCTTGGTCCGCATCATCACTACCAGCCGTCACGTCGAGCTGGCAATCCCACTCGGCAAATTCGAACACGGTGCGGATGGCGGCTTCATCTTGCTGGGTCTTGATGCGGATGATCCAGTGAAAATAAGCGCCTTCAGGATCGATCAGGTCGATGGAGGGCAGGCCCTCGGTCTTGCAAAGGACCTGCGTAGCCCCCAGTCTCGACAGATCGCGCAGCAACAGAGCCGCTTCATTGCCCTTGGCATAGAGATCGGAACGCGGCTTGAAGCGGACCGTGAAGACGGAAGCGGCAGGCGTTGCGGTCGCTGCGGGTGCCTCATCCTCGAAATCGTCGAAGGAAAAGGGCACCGGCTGGAAGCCGCTTTCGTCGGTCGGGGCAAGCGCATCGGAGGGGTCTGCCGAAGCACTCATCGTCGATGCAGCTTGCGCTGTAGCGGAAGGTTCAACGGTTGCCTGAGGCAGCGGCCTGCCATTCGAAAGCGCCTCCAGTTCCTCCACGAGCCCGGCCGAGCGCGCCGTGTCGACCACCTTGCTGCCGTCGCGGGAGGCGGCGCAGAGGTCGGCCAGCACATCGGCCGATTTCAGCATCACCTTGAGCACGTCGTGGGACGGTTCGAGCTTGTTGGAGCGAACGCAATCAAGTGTTGTCTCAAACACATGGGCAAAGGCGACGAGGTCGTCCAATCCGAAGGCCCCTGCCCCGCCCTTGATCGAATGCACTGCGCGGAAGACCGCATTGACCGTCTCCGCATCGGTGTCCCCGTCATTGAGTGCGAGCAGACCCGTTTCCAGTTCCGCGAGCTGTTCCTCGCATTCCTGAAAGAAGATGTCCTTGATTTCGTTCATATCCATTGGACAGGTCCTGTCAGGCGGTTACGCGCTCGATGGCGGCAATGAGCTTGTTGGGGTCAAAGGGTTTGACTATCCAGCCGGTCGCCCCGGCTTCGCGGGCCCGGTTCTTCTTCTCCGGGTCGCTCTCGGTCGTCAGCACCAGGATCGGGATGGCCCGGTATTTTTCGTTCTGGCGGACGCCCTCGATAAAGCCGAACCCGTCCAGCCGCGGCATGTTGATGTCGGTGACGATGACATCGGGATTGGACTCCTCAAGCACCTCAAGGCCTTCGATCCCGTCTTCTGCCTGCACGGTCTCGAAGCCCGCATTGGTAAGGGTCACCAGAAGCATGTTGCGAATGGTGCGAGAGTCGTCGACGGTCAGAACTTTCTTCTTCACTTCACGATCTCCTTTGGAAGCAGCGATGCATTGGAAATTCCCAACAGCTGCAGTGTTTTGGCGAATGCGTCGGAAGCCTTGACGACGCTGAAGGCGAGATGGTCGGCCCGCCAGCTCTGGGCGGCAGCGAGCAGGATCTGTGCGCATTGAGCGCCGATCCGGCTCACCTCTGATGCATCCACCTCGATATCCTTGCCCTTGAGCGCAAGCACCTGCTGGTGCAGGCGGTTGGCGGCGTTCAAGTCAAGGACTGGCGGCAATTTGAGGATTTGTTGCATGGCGCCTGGGGATGGCATGTCAGGTTCCCTCGTTCGAGCGGTCAATGTGGGGGCGGAATGCAGAATGGCTGCAGACGGTGATCGTCATCACACGGCCCTCCTGTCGCAGGAGCGCGCGTCAGACAGCGCAGCGCCCGGTGCTGTCGGCGCTCGCCGCCTGCTGATTTCGACCGTCGAAAAACCGGCGTGGCGACCTTCCCGGTAGGTGCGGATGCGTTCGGACAGTTCAAGGATGACCGCTTCAAGATCGCTGCCGGTCTCGGCGAGATACGCGACGTCGCGCGACAGGTCCGACAAGTCCTGGCCGGACCGCTTGACCTCGCGGGCGGTGCGCTCGATGTCGTCGGCCTGGCTCTGCGCCCGGTCTCCCACGCCGCCAACCGCATCGCTGATCCGGTTTACCTGATTGACGAGATCGGAGATGGCGCTGCGGGTGTCGCCCACCAGGCCAACGCCACGACCGATTTCCTTCTTTGTTCCGGTGACGAGATCCTTGATTTCACTCGCCGCGCCTGCCGACCTCTGGGCCAGAGCCCGCACTTCCGAAGCGACCACGGCGAAGCCGCGGCCGGCGTCGCCTGCCCGGGCGGCCTCAATCCCGGCATTGAGCGCGAGCAGGTTGGTCTGGAAGGCAATCTCGTCAATGACACCGATGATGCGCCCGATCTGCTCGGCGGACCGCTCGACGCCGGCCATCGCCTCGATGGCGCGGGCGACGATCCGGTCGCCGTTCTCCGCGCTCTGACGGGCGGTGGTGATGACTTTCTCGGCTTCCCTAGCGCTGGCGACAGTGTCGCGAATGCGTCCGGACACATCGGCCAGCACGACGCCGCTGTCGATCAAGACATCTGAGGCCACAGATGCGGCACCTGAAAGTTCGCTGGAGCGGGATTTCAGCAGGTTCACAGTCGCGCAAGCCTCGCCGAGACCGAGGCCGGACGTGTCCAGGAGCCTGCGCAACGCGTCGAGCGCCTCATTGAAGCGGACGGCCAGAGCGGCATGGGGACCTGTCTCGGTGGCGTCAACCCGGGCGTTGAGATCGCCTTCGGCGAGGCGCGCGATCACGGCACCGAAACCGGCCGATACGCGCTCATGGGCGGCGCTGAGAGCCGCCTCCTGGGCGGCGGCGGCGGATTTCGCCTGGTCACGCATCCTTTGCGAGACCTGGGTATCGATGTCGAGCAAAGTTGCCTTGACGACCGCGACCAGCCGCTCGGCGAGCTGGTCGCGTCGGGCAGGTCCGAACCACCGCGCGAGAATGCCGTCGGAATGTTCAGCGAGAAGGCGGCGAATGACCCGGTCGAGCACCATGGCGTGCCCGCCGATGGACCATCCCGGCTCCAGGCCGATCCGTTCGCGCACCTCGCTCAGGATCACCGATCGGTCCGTGTAGAGCGTATCGAAGCGCGCGTCCGCCAGGATGGACCAATGGGCGGTTTCGAGATCCTGCAGGCGGTCGATCTGGCGGCCGGACGAAAACAGACAGGCGATCTCCGGGGTGTTCTGCAGGCGTTCGAAAAAGTGGGACAGCGCGGCGCGCGCCTCCTCTTCGACCATCGGCCGGATGTCGCGGAGATGGGCGCAGGCATGTTCGTCAAGGCTGGACAACCCGAGGCGTGACCGAAGCCCTTCGGCCGCCGCCCGATCCCGTGCTCTTGTCTGGACTTGCGCCACCCCTCGCCCCCTTTCCGTCGTCGCTATGCCGCATCGACACCCGAGCGGGGACGCGGTGAAGTCCTCACCGGCGCTCGACGAAGCCCGGCACGCGCGGCGCAACCTGAACGGGTTGATCTGCGGGGATATCCCAGCCTTGCGGCGGGAAAAACATGCGATGAAATCCGGGTCGGCTCCGGCGCGTTGAATCGGCATCATGCCTTTGTGCTGCGGATACCCCGCGAAGCGCACAATTCGTCGTGTCTGCTGATTTTTATGGTTAATTCCTTTCCTGAAGGTTAACGCGTGACCGCATTGTTTAACCTCAGGTGAGAGCGTTTACCTTGTCTGCAAAGCTTGCCAGCTTTATTCAGCCTGGGGGTCGTTCTCAATGGTGGACAGGGACTCTGGTTTCAATTCCTGAAGGTACAAACCGATCATCTCTTCGCTGACAGGTCCAATCTCTGGCAACGCGGCAAGCCCGCCATCGGGTGCAAGCATTTGTGCGCCCAAAAAAATCGCATAGTCGATGAAGGCCAGCACCTCCGCTTGTCTCGCGGTGACCTGCACTCCCCGGCTCTCGGCGAGTGCGACAAGTTCCATCGCGAGCACCTCCAATCGTCGCTCGTCAACGGCGCGGCAAACCTCTGCAACCGTGCGGTTTGAACCAGCCCAACGCCGGATTGCCGTTTCAACCTCTGCATCAAGCCGACCGGCCTCTCGGTTGAGGAGTGTGCGTCGCCGCTCTGGTTCATGGTCTTTGGCCATCAGTTCGGCGATTCGCTCCGTGTTGCTCTGACGCCAGTCATCGAGGAGCCGGGAGATGAAAGCGTCGTGGCTGCCAAAGTGGTGATAAAATGAACCGCGTGTCTTGCCAGTCTGCACTGTCAGGTTCTCGATGGTCAGCCCCCCGTGACCGTCTTTCGCCAGGATCGCATGAGCCGTATCAATCCAAAGCCCTGCGCCGTTGCGCTGGTATTTGGGATCTGATTTCATGCACCGAGCGCCCACAGGCCGCTGGCTGTCAGGACGGCAAACAGCACCCATTGCGGCATGTCGACATGGCGCTGCCGCTTCCACAGGACAAGGACCAGACCCCAGAGGCAAAAGACACCGGCATAGATTGTCCCGAAGACTGCCAATACATACCCATCCGCTTCCAACGCCGCATAGGCGAACGCGGCTGCGATGCCGATAAGTGTGGCAGATACCAGATGCCAGCAATAGTAATGGGTGAGCGTGACAACCTCTGCCAAGCTCTGCCCTTGCAGGAGGGGTCGCGCGACTTCACGCCCTCCGACAAGAATGTGCGCGGCCGCAATCAAGGCCGAGATGAGAGCGGGCAAGAGAAACGGGCTCATGCGCTCACCTTGACCTTGCTGCGCCTGAGTTTGGCTCGCACGGCCAACAGGAGCGCCTGGGAGTAGAGCTTGTGAAACCCTAGCAGCAACCAGAACACAAGCCCGAAACCTCTCCGGCCGGACATTCTGGAAGGGCTTACCGTAACGACTGAACCAAAATAGAGCCGCGTGATCTTGTCGGCGGTGTCCTGCGGCCGCTCGATCATCAGCCATGACCTCGTGCGTTCCGTCATGTCGCACATGAGCAATTGATCGACGACGCGATCCTCGACGTGCCAGGCTGCGAAAGTGGATCGTTCCCCATGCGCGAGCGCCATGGCTTGCTGATCGGTGGATGGCCGTCCAGCCAGGACCAATATGGCTCTTTCAAACTTGAAAAGAGCGGTTGTGTAGAAGGCCTGGATGTAGGTAGCCAGATCTGTCTCACCATCAATCTCGGTGACGTAACAGTCGGTGTAGTTGCCGCCCGTTGCATATTTCAGAAGAAGCGCATCGTCAGGCAAAGGGCAGGCTCGAATGGTCACACTCATCTCCAACTCAAACACAATACCATCTGTTATGGTATGTATGAAGATAGGAGACTGCTGTCAACCGGCGTGCGACTGGTTTTTCCTCAACGAAGGTGACACGCTTTCGGGCTTTCGCGACGAGATCTGGGAAGAGCTGCAGCCCAGTCAACGCCCCACGGCTGCCACCTCCGGGTTACCCGGTCACCCGTCCGTCACCGACCAGAATCTTTCGCTGGCATCGGGCGGCGATCTTCTCATCGTGGGTCGAGATCAGAAACGTCGTGCCCTCGTCGCGATTGATCTCGCCGATCAACTCCATGACCTGATCGGCCGAGGCCCTGTCGAGATTGCCGGTCGGCTCGTCGGCCAGCACGAGTTCCGGCTTGTTCATCAGTGCGCGGGCCACCGCGACGCGCTGTTTCTGTCCGCCGGAGAGGTTGGTTGAGGGAAAATCGATCCGGTCCGCCAGCCCCATTCGAACCAGAAGCTCGCGGCCTCTCGACCGGGCCGCCGACGTTTCTCGCCCGTCGCGCACAGCTGTGGGAAAGATGACGTTTTCCAGCGCGGTGAAATCGGGCAAAAGATTGTGAAACTGGAAAACAAACCCGATATGCAGGTTGCGGAAATCGGTCAGGTCCTTGTCACTTGCTTTTGTCAGGTCTTCGCCGAGCATCACGTGGCTCCCCGACGTCGGTTGCATCAAAGTGCCGAGAATTGTCAGCAGTGTGCTCTTGCCGGATCCTGAAGGTCCGAGCAGCGCCGACAATTCGCCCCGTTGCATGGTCAGATCGAGACCTTTCAAGACCTGGGTCTCAGCGTCGCCGTGCCCGAAGGTCTTGTAAAGCTCATGCACGTCGAGAAGCGGCTCGCTCATTGGCCGATCGCCGTGACCGGATCGACGCGCGAAGCGGCGCGGGCGGGCAGGATGGCCGCCAGAGTGGCGCTGACCACCGTCAGCAGGATTGCGACGCCGTAAGCACCCTGTGCGATGTCTATCGGCAGCCCGCCCGGCTTGAAATCCTCGCGCCCTGGAAAAGCCAGCAGCACCCCGTATCCGATACCCGCTCCGGTGAGGCCACCGACCAGGCCGATCATCGCACCTTGCATGACAAATACAAAGACCACGAAGGATCGCGGCGCGCCCATCGCGCGCATGATGCCGATCTCCGGGCGTCGGCGATAAGTGGACAACATCAATGCAGACGCGACTCCTATCACGATGGTGATGAGCGCGAAAGACTTGAGCATGAGGCCTGTCTGCGCCTGCGCCTTCAGTGCATCCAGAAGCTGCGCAGCGTTCTCGGTCCAGGAGGTCGCGGGCAGACCGGTGATTGCCTCAATGCGTGCGGCGGTCGCGTCAGCCTCGTAAAGATCGGCCAGCTTTATCTCGATCCTCGATACGCCCTGCGGCATCGCAAAGAGCGTTCGCGCGGTGGCAAGGCTGACATAGGCCTGGCGGCGATCAGGCCCGCCGGACCCGATTTCGTAGATGCCGGAAACAACCAGCGGCTGGTCTATGCCGGTGTCCGCCTGCAACCGCACCGTCTGTCCGAGGCGGAAGTTCATGTCGTCGGCGAGCCCCTTGCCGATCAGGACCTTGCCTGCACCCAGTTCCACGGTTCCTTCAACCAGATAGCTCTTCAGGTTGATGATGGCGGAGACCTTGTCCGGTTCGACGCCCGTGACACTCACTTGCGCTGTCTGCGTGCCGCGCCGGAGGAAGCCACCGCCGGTGATCTCCTGCGAAATCGCCGTGACGCCCGGGAGCCTTGCGATGACTGGAACAAAGGCATCGGTGTTTGCAAGCCGTGCCTCCCGGGTGGAATCTTTTTCCTGGACCAGCAGGATGACGCCCGGCACATCCTGAAGCAGCAGCGACGGGTCGCGCGCTTCCGCCTCAATCGTGACATGGGAGAGGTCGCCGGCGGTGCGCGACAGGATGAACTCCGCCAACCCGCCGATCAGCGCGCTCATGAAGATGAAAATGAACACACCCACCGCGACACCGAATACAAGAAGCGATGTTTGCGCCTTGTTTGCGGTCAGGTAGCGGGCCGCGATCTTGAACGCATAAAGCATCGTTATTGCCCCGCGATCTTGACGTCCTGGCCGTCGGCAAGGCCACTCGCATCAACGATCAGCCGGTCCCCGGCCTTCAACCCTCCGGTGACGATCAGTCGGTCCGCAGGCCAGTCGATCACGCTCACCGGCACCCGTTTTGCCTTGGCGTCTTCCACCACGAAGACCGCCTGTCCCGCCCCAAGCGGTACGATCGCGGCCCGTGGCGCCGATATGGCCGCCTCGCGTTGGTCGACGATGATATTTGCTGTCACAGTGAGCCCCACCGGTGCCAGCTGGGCTGAGCTGAAGGCAATCTTGACCGCGAGGCCACCCGTGTCGGCATCGACAACCGGGGCGACGAAGCTGACGCGGCCATCCAGCCTCCGCGGATCTCCCGTCATTTGCAGAAGGGCTGACATGCCGAGCCTGATCTGTGTCGCATAGGACTCGTCCACGTTCGTCTCGACGACCAGGTCTCTGAGGTCGGCCAGTGTCAAAAGCGGCGTCGTCAGGTCGACGACCTGACCAGGTTCAACGCTTCGCGTCAGGATCGTTCCCGCGATGGGGGCAACAATATTGAATTTGGTGAGCTGGAACTGCGCCTGATCGACCAGCGCGCGCAGCCTGCCAACCTCCTGATCGGCGCGCTCCAACGCTCCTCGCGCATCTTCCAGCGATACGCGCGAGATGGTTCCCCCGAGCGCTTCGGCGCGGCTGAGCGCGTCGCGTGCCTGGGTCTGCGCCACCAGCCCCTGATCCAGTGCCGCCACGACCTGCCGCACCGCCGCCTGCTGCGCGGTGTCATCAAGACGCGAAAGCACAGCCCCTTGCTCGACGACGTCGCCTTCTTCGGCAAGCGGTGCAACCAGCGTGCCGGCAACCGTCGACTTGACCGCGACCGAATGCAGCGCCGCGACCCGGCCATTGACGGCAAGCACGCGGGTAATTGGGCCGGGCGCCACGATTTCCACCACGACCCGCACAATGCCAGCCTCCCAGGGTTGTGCGTAAAACAGCCAGCCGCCAATGCCAACGGTGGCCGCCGTTCCAATCCAGAGGAGCCAACGCCGCCTAGGCGATGACTTTGCCTGGACACCAGGCCTGACGGGTGAACCGACCAGCGCATGGGATCGCGTGCGAACCAGCGCAGTCTGGGAATCGTCGGGCGTCTTGTCGCCAGGCTCCCCGGGCTCGGCGGTCAAATCGATTTGCAAGGTTTCTGGCATGCATGGACTACTTTCGCGGTGAATGGGGCAGCGAACGGGCGTGGCGTGGCCGACCTTTCGCAGGGTCATGACCGGCGGCTTAACGTGGTACAGATTTGTCCCGGCCGCCTTGACATGCATCAGCCCGGGGTTTGGCGATCTTGTTCATCGATTGCCGTATCGGCGGGGTCGCTGTTTTCCACCCATTCGCCCGCTTATGCTCCGAAGGGCCTTGCAGGCGCAAAAGGCGTGTGCAGCTATCTCAGCAGAGGCCGGTCCTGATCGAGGTATGTGGTATCGAAATCGAAGGCGGCGACCAGCCTGTCAAAGTCGTCGAACGTCACCCTGCCCTTCTGGAATGTCAGCAATCCATCCTCCCGCAGCTCGCGCAAGACCCGGTTGACGTGGACCGCGGTCAGTCCAAGCGCGTCGGCGAGATGGTATTGGGACAACGGGCAGTCATACCCATCATCCGTTGCAAGGCCGACCAGCTTGAGCCTCGCGCCGAGTTCCAGCAGCAAGTGTGCGGTTCTTTCGAGCGCGCTTCTGCGACCCAGATTGACAAGATGCTCCACCACCATTGCCTCGTCGCGCGATGCTGCCCAGAGCACCGCAGTCGAAAGCCTCGGGGTCTGGCTGAAGGCATTGAGCAGATCGTGGGCGTGGATCTCGGACGCCTCGACATCGGTAATCGGCTCGACGGTGCGATCGGCTGTCTTGAACAGAATGGACCGCAAGCCGAGGAAATCACCGGGGATCTGGAAGTCCACGATCTGCCGGCTGCCGCCCCGCTGTATCTTGAACGAACAGACCCATCCGGAAGCGAGAATGTAGGCGGCTTGATCCGCCTGCCCTTGGAGGACGAGATCTCGCCCCGCAACAAAGGTTCTGCGACGCCGGTGCAGCTTGTCGAGCACCGACAATTCAGTGTCTGACAACGCGACGAAAGCGCCAAGCTTGCGCACGATGGGGCTTTCATGAATTGCCATCAAATCGGGTTCTCTGCCGCCCCGGTCGCAGAGTTGTCTCTGCGAGAATAGGTCAATCCTTCAAGAAAATTGACCGGAGGCTGCTTTCGCTCAGTTTTTCATACTTTGTTTCCGTCAGAGTGACGATGCGTTTTTTCTTTCGGCAGCCTCATACCCCTCTGAGGCTTGCAAGGAGCTTCATTCGATGAGTCACCCTACCGACGTTGCCGGCACCGCTGCCTTGACCATCTGCGAGTCATTGCTTCTGGCGCTCAACGACCGCGACATTCTCCCGGAAAAAGAAATCATGGGGATTCTCCGCGATGCCGCTACGGCGCATGAAAACAAGGGGGGCGAGCCCGGCAAGGCCGAATTGCATACGGCGGTCGCCGCGTTGATCAACGGCATTATCGCCGGTGGCAATTCGGTGCGCCGACCTTGAATTGTCGCAGCGCGCTTTCCCATCGCGCTTTCCCATCGCGCTTTTCGTCGCTTTAGCCGTTGCAACGAATGCATGCCGGCTCCGTCCAGCGAGGATTGAGCCGAACGGCTATTGCCCATTCCTTACGGCCTCTTCTCCTGATCGGTTAACCTGTTGTTAACTCTTTGTGCGCAAAGCAGGGTCAATCAGACCGAATGCGGGCATATTCACCGTTAAAGAGTGGTTAACGTTTCTGATTTGAGTGGTTTTATTAAGAATTTATTACCGGGCGGGGGTTAGCGTTCCTCCCAGACCGACATCTGCAACGCCGGACCCCACCAAACCAGCGATCTGCCGTTGCAGCCAGCCAAAGGCATTCTCGAACGCCCGGTGATGTCGACCTGATGCCATAAATGACCCTGTTCCGCCCAGAAGGAAGTTCCCGATGCAGAGCAAAGCCACCGTGCGCCTGACCAGGCGCGCGCTCCTCTCCGGCGTCGCTGTCGTTGCGGCCTCCGTCACACTCGACCCCAAGTCCGTCACCATTTTCGACCGGATCGTCCTGCGCGACGGTTGGATCCTCAAGGAAAGCGATCTGGCATGATTTTCCGCAGCATGGACGAATTTCGCGCGGCCGGTTTCAAGCCGCATGTCATCATCATCGGCGCGGGTCCCGCAGGTATCACAGTTGCCTTGCGCCTTGCCAAGTCCAAAATCCCGTGCGTCATCCTTGACGCCGGGGGCGAGGAAATGACCGAGGACTCCCAGGATTTCTACAAGGGCAAAGTCATCGGCGATCCCTATTTCGAGCTGGAAATGGCGCGGCTGCGCTGCCTTGGCGGAACATCAGGCCATTGGGCCGGCTGGTGCCGCCCGCTTGACGCCCATGACTTCGCCGTCCGCGACTGGGTGCCCAACAGTGGCTGGCCCGTGGACCATGAGGCGGTTGCCGCGCATATGGACGTCACCCGCGAGATCCTCGGGCTGGCCCAGTTCGAGCCCGATGCCCCCCTTTCCGACGCGATCAACTGGGTGGACCTCATCAGAAGCGAGCCGGTTGTCCGCTTCGGCGACAAATATCGCGCAGAGCTCGAAGCCAGTCCGCTGATTGCGGTGGTGCTCAACACGTATGCTACCGACCTCAAGGCGGTGGGTGCGCGCGTCACCGACATCAATCTCATGTCGACTGGCAAGCCGTCAGGCAGCATCTCGGCCGAAAAGGTGGTCGTCGCCACCGGCGGCATCGAGAATTCCCGGCTCCTGCTGTGGTCAAACCAGGTCTCGACCGATCCGGTGGTTCCTGAAGCCAAGGCCCTTGGTCGCTACTGGATGGAGCATCCGGAATTTATCGGCGGCGACGCGCTGATTTTCGAGCCCGACGCCTTCAAGCAAGCCCAGGACGGCTGGGCCTTCTTTGCACCGTCGCTGAAGGCGATGCAGGACGCCGGCGTGATGAATTTTCACGTCGTCGTCATGCCACGCACCTACTCCTGGACCAAGCAGCTTGTCAGTGATCTCGCCTGCGTGGCGCCGTCGGCGTCCGAATGGCTCGCTGCAAAGGCTGGCAGCAGCTTCTCCTGCTATGGCAACCAGTTGGGCGTCGCCTGGGAGCAGGCGCCGCTTTATGACAACCATATCTCCCTGTCGGCCACCGAAACCGACAAGGCGGGAGTTCCCCGGGTGGAACTCCACTGGCGCAAGGGGGATCTCGAACGCAAGACCCTGCTTGAGGGCATGAAGATGTTTGGCACCATGTTCGCCGAGAAAAACATCGGCCGCGTTCGGCTCGCCAACTGGCTGCGCGACGGCGAGGAGTATCCGATCGACGACATGATGGCGGGCTATCACCACATGGGCGGAACCCGCATGAGCAACGATCCGAAACTTGGCGTGGTGGATGCCGATTGCCGCGTGCACGGCATGGAGAACCTGTTCGTTGCCGGTTCTTCGATCTTCACGACCTCCGGCTACGCCAACCCCACCACGACGCTGGTGGCCTTCGCCGACCGGCTCGGAGAACATCTGGCGCTTTCGCACGCCTGATGCCTCTCGCGGATCCATCGGCTTGATTGGACGGCACCGACAGGCCTTCCTCGAAAGACGCGGAGCCACCTTGGCGCATCCGCATGGACACGCCAAGGTTGGCGTACGCCACTCATGCATGTCGCGTTCTATCGGGTTTCATTGAAACGAACGCACATGCATTCATTCAAGGGGTTACAGCGACAGTCACGGGTCTGAAAAGACGCGCGGCGCTGGAGGTTTCAGAAGGCGGGCGCCTGCCGGGTGCGGCAGTCGTCCTGGCTTTGAAGAATGAGGGAGAATGCGGCGAGGGTTGCCGACGCGATGAAGATCGCGCCAAATCCGAGAACAATCATTGCTCTTATCCTGGTGACATCATTGTCAACGTTGTGAAAACACTGCCACGCCTTGCTTGTCTGAACCTTGCGGGGGGCGGCAGTGGGGCACGCCAAAATCCTCATGTCATCAGGCCACTTGATTTCACCGACCCTTTTGGGGTGATCGCCACAGCCGTCGGTCCGTGGCTGAACATTGCGTTCGGCTTTCGAGGCTCTTTTCCCCTCGCGCGAAAGAGAAGGAGTTGGCAAGGTTGGTCTTTAGGTGGACAGGGTTCTACCCCATCACTTCCATCGACAGCATCCACAACGCCATTGCGACCATCATCAGGTTTTCGGTGAGCGACACGAAGCCGAGCGGAACGTTGCTATCGCCGCCGACACAGGCGCATTTGATTTCCCGTTTGTCGACGTAGACCGCCTTGAACACCGACACCGCACCGATTGTGCCGATGAAAAGCGCCACGGGGATCGACAGCCATGTGAGCGCGCCAGCGATCATCAGGACACCTGCGCCAGCTTCGGCGAAAGGATAGACATAGCCGTAGCGCACCCAGCGGCGGGCGAGCAGATCGTAGTTCAGGAACATGGTCGAGAAGCTCTCGACATTCTGCAGTTTCAGCATCGCCAGAACCACCATGGAAAAGGCGATGAACCATTCCGCCGCGCGGAAGGTAAACAGGTCTCCGAACGCCGCATAGCTTGCCGCAAGTGCCATCAGCCCGGTCGTGGCGAAGACCGCGATGACCGGCTGGTAGGTCACAGCCTTGGGGTCGCGAACGGTCTTGCCGAAATGGCGTCTGAGATCATCATGTCCGCCGATGCGAACACCGTTGATAAATGTCTGCGGCGTGGTCGAGACACCGTGCTCGGCCTTGAAGACGTCCGTCTCCTGGCGCGTTGTGAGCCAGCGGTCCTCAACCTCGTAGCCTTCGCGTTCAAGCAGGTCCTTGGCTTTCAAGCCGTAAGGACAGATGTGATGGTCCGTCACCATCCGGTGGATCGTTGCTTTTTTCGCAGTCCTGTCGAGCATGTGTGCAATCCTTCATGATGCTTGGAGTGAACGACTGCATGATCTATAAGTTCCGTACCATGGTACGGAGTCAAGCAATGGAGACGACGATTTTTGAAGCGACGATTGCGGGTCTGGCCAAGGCCTGTGGGGTCGGGGTCGAGACCGTGCGCTATTACCAGCGCCGGGGCCTTCTTGATACGCCAAAGCGCACGGGCGGGGCGCGCGCAGGGGGAGGTATGCGGCGCTACGGCGATGCCGACATAAGCCGCCTGCGCTTCATCCGCGGGGCGCAAGCGGCGGGCTTCAGTCTTGAACAGATCGGCGAACTCATCGCGCTCGACGCCGGAGTGGACCGTCAGCGCGCACGCGCGCTCGCCAAGGAGCGCATCGCAGCACTGGGGGCGAAAATCTCTGAACTTGAAGCCGCCCGCAAAGCTTTGATCCGCCTTGCGCGGGACTGCGAAAGCACCGCCGATGGCCCCTGTCCTATTCTGGCGGCCTTTGATGGTCGGATCTGATGGCAGGCTCTGATGGCTCTGTGTGTTGCAGGTGAATGGCGTTGAACTTGCGGGACGCACCTGCTTGCCGGACCCGATGGAGGAGTCTCAGTTTGGATTCATGGTACCGTGAGAGGCCATTAAACTCTCTTTTTCATCTATTATATCAATAACTTATACACTTTTTTTGTAACGTTGTTACGGGCGAAGAATTGGCTGCGTTTTATCGCTTTCAGATTATAGGCCTGCCGTAAGGTGCCTCTGGTTGACATTGATTTCTCCATCAGTCTTTTGCATCCCCAATTTTTATCGGTGGCTTGCAGGTTCATTACGGCGTAGCGCGTCCGACTGGATGCGCGGCGCTGTAGGGCGAGGATTGGCAGCGCCCTCGGCCCGCGCCCACCGTCGGTCCATGATTGGCACCGATCGCGCCGCCCGTCTGCCCGCCGGGGATGCCGCCGAGGACGAGATCGCCGCCGATTCACTGGCGGGATAGCTGGCGGCTTCAAGATTGGCCCCACGACGCGCGTCCCCAAGCTCGGCATCACGATAACGCTGGTAGGTCCGGCCCACCGGCTGCTTAAGAAAATGCGTCTGCGGGCGCAATTCGGCCGCGAAAACCTTCGAGCCGCCTCGGAAATCGGCGTTTGGCGCGGATTTGGGAAGCGGCAAAGCCGGTGTCAGGCTTGCAGCTGGTGCCTGCGACGTTGCCCATCCGCTTGGCAAACTCCGGACAGAGGTATCCGAAATCGTCTAAGGGAACAAAGCCGCGCAACGTCGTGCGCCTGCGTCGAATTCTGCGCACCGGCAGGCTCACGCGGTCCGTGCCGGTAAGCAGGGATGCGGCGTCGTCAGCGATAGACGATCCCGCCGTCGGAAATGATGGCCTGTCCGGTCACGTAATCGGAGTCCGGGCCCGCGAGGTACGACACCAAAGCGGCAACGTCGTCCGGGGTCTGTGCCCGCCCCAGGGCGATGCCTTCGACGTATTTCTTGTACGTCTCACCAACGGGGGTACCGGTCAATTCCGCGAACCGCTTGTCGATCTCCACCCACATGTCGGTGCCGACAATGCCGGGACAGTAGGCGTTCACTATGATGCCGTTGGTGGCATATTCCTTCGCCGCGGCCTGCGTCAGGGCGCGGACGGCAAATTTTGTTGCCGAATAGACACCAAGCATCTCGAAACCGTCGTGCCCGGCTATGGATGATGCATTGATGATTTTGCCCTTGCGGTTCAGGGATTTGAACTTGGCAGCGGCGGCCTGAATGCCCCAGAGAACGCCTTGGATGTTGACTTTCAGGATGCGCTCGACATCTTCCGGTGTGACGTCTGCGATTGGGTCGACTTGTGCTATGCCTGCGTTGTTGACCATGATGTCGAGCCCGCCAAGCGTCTTTTCGGTATGTTCCACCGCCGCATAGACCTCTGCACGGTCGCCGACGTCAGCTTTGAATGTCGCCACCTTGCGGCCCAGCCCTTCAATTTCGGCAGCGACCTCGGCCATCTTGTCGGTGTTGATGTCGATGATCGCGATGTCCGCACCGTCCTTTGCCAAACGCAAGGCGATGCCACGTCCAATCCCCTGACCTGCACCGGTAACGGCGGCTACTTTTCCCGCGATTGTCATTCTCGAATTCCTTTTTCCGAAGGCATTTGACTGCTTTGCAAACGTCCGTCGTCCGCGTAGAGTTCCATTCCGTTGGTGAAAAAGGGAGAGCAGAGTGCTGATCTCGGGACGCAACGAACGGAACCGATCCACACGAGAGCCAGAACGTCGGCACTTCCACGAAATATCTTGCCTTCTTGCCCGCCAGAAGATCGATGGCTTTGCTCAGGCCGCAGGCACCTCTGGATCACGTTTGTCAAAGCGTTCCCTGGCGACTTTGGTGTGTTGGGCGGATCGTCTGGTGAAAAAAGATCCGACCTCTCGGGAACCAGCTGCTCTGCTGGGCGTCACACGCGCGCTGGTCTTTTTTCGGGCGCGTCAATGGTAAAAATCGGCCAATTCAGGATCGATTAAGCAAAGGGACAAAATGGCCACCGTTTTAATCGTCGAGGACGATGTTTTCGTCAATATGGAGGCCATTTTCGTTATCAAAGAGTTGGGGCATGTCACGCTTTGCGCCTATGATGTCGATCAGGCGTTGGCGATCTTGCAAGGAGATGGCCAAATTGACCTGCTGTTTACCGATATTCGACTGAAAGACCGTCACCTTGGCGGCTACGAGCTGGCAATACGTGCGGTTGAGTTACGCTCAGACATTTGCGTGTTGTACGCAACAGGCCGCGAGTCCACGGGCCGCTCAGCGGCTCTGGTCCTGGACAGGTCGCACTTTTTAGAAAAACCTTATGGAGACATGCAGCTTCGGGCCTCCCTCGAAACGGCGCTTCAGGCCGCTCCAGCGCGGCGGCCGATGATTTGAACAGGGCTTTCGTTTCAATGCAAGGAGTTGTCCGATGACAAATACAACCACCGCTGAAAGTTTTGGTGAGTCAGATTACGCGCCGTCCCCAATGGATCGGGGAATTTTGTCGCTTTCGCGCGACATGACAAGCGTGCTTGGCTTTGATGGCCTGTTGCGCGACGTAAATCCGGTTTGGGAACAGGCCCTTGGGTATGCCCGCGCCGAACTGATCGGCCAGCCCTTGCTTGATCTGGTGAATCCGGACGATCACGACGCCACGCGCGATGCTATAAAGTCGCTTTGGCAAGGCGTGGCAATGGTTTCGTTTGCCAATCGATGCCGTGCCAAAGACGGCGCGTATCGCTGGATTCAAACGAACGCGATGCCTGTTGTCGGCGAGGGTCAGGCCTATCTGGTCGGCTTCGTTGATGCAGAGCGTACCTTGTCACAAAGTGACCAGTTGAAGGCGGGTGCTCTGCAACGGGCGATCTTTAATTCCGCCAACTTTTCCAGTATCGCCACCGATGCCAAAGGCGTCATCCAGATTTTCAATGTCGGCGCGGAACGGATGCTGGGCTATACGGCGGCAGAGGTGATGAACAAGATCACACCCGCCGATATCTCTGATCCGCAAGAACTGATCGTGCGGGCCAAGTCGCTGAGTGCCGAGCTGTCCGCCGCGATTACACCGGGCTTCGAGGCGCTGGTTTTCAAAGCGTCGCGCGGGATCGAGGATATTTACGAACTGACCTATATCCGCAAGGACGGCAGCCGCTTTCCGGCGGTCGTTTCGGTTACGGCGCTGCGTGATGCGCACAATGTGATCATCGGGTATCTGCTGATCGGCACCGACAATACCGCGCGCAAAGCGGTTGAGGAGGAGCAGAAGAAATCCGACCAGCGCCTGCGCGACCAGCAGTTTTACACCCGCAGCCTGATCGAATCCAACATCGACGCCTTGATGACCACGGACCCGTCCGGCATCATCACCGATGTGAACAAACAGATGGAAGCCTTGACCGGATCTACCCGCGACGAACTGATCGGCGCGCCGTTCAAGGATTGTTTCACCGACCCGGACCGCGCCGAAGCCGGGATCAAACTGGTGCTGATCGAGAAATCCGTGACAGACTACGAACTGACGGCCCGTGCGCGCGATGGCAAACAGACGGTCGTGTCGTACAACGCCACCACGTTTTATGACCGCACCCGCACCCTGCAAGGCGTCTTTGCGGCAGCCCGTGACGTGACCGAACAAAAACGCGTGGAACTGGAATTGAACGAGGCCCGCGCGGTCGCTGAAAGTGCCAGTCAGACCAAATCGGATTTCCTTGCATCGATGAGTCATGAAATCCGTACGCCCATGAATGCCATTATGGGCATTGCCGATCTGTTGGCTCAAACCAAGCTTTCTCCCCAGCAGGACAAATACGTCCAGATCTTTCGGCGCGCTGGAGAAAATCTTCTGAATCTGATCAATGACATCCTTGACCTGTCAAAGGTCGAGGCCTCGCAACTTGAACTGGAACGGACAGGTTTCAGTCTGAACGAGCAAACGGAAATCGCCATTGAAATGGTTGCCGCCCGCGTACAGGAAAAAGGGCTGACCTTGACATGCGACATCGCCGCAGACGTGCCGGATAGAGTCATGGGTGATCCCACACGGCTGCGTCAGGTCCTGATGAACCTTCTGGGCAACGCGATCAAATTCACGGCGTCAGGCACGGTTTCCTTGCGGGTTGAGCCTGATGGCGATCCGTTTTCACCGACGGCGCTGCGCTTTTCCGTGCAGGATACCGGCATCGGCATTCCTGATGAAAAGCAGGCACGGGTGTTTGAACGGTTTACGCAGGCGGACAGCTCCACCACCAGACGCTTTGGTGGGTCCGGGCTTGGGCTCACGATCTGCAAGCGGTTGGTCGAGTTGATGGGCGGCCGCATATGGGTTGAAAGCAAAGTAGCAATGGGCAGTACATTCAGCTTTGCCGTCCCCTTGGATGTGCAGACCAGCGAAATACAAACGTCGACTATTTCCGAAGGGTCATTCGCTGAACTGCCCTTGGCTCCGTTACGGATACTGCTGACAGAAGATTCGCCAGACAACTGCACGATCACCTTGGCCTATCTTGAAGGAGCGCCTTACACCGTCGAAGTTGCTGAAAACGGGGCTGTGGCTTGCGAAATGTTTCGTACGGGGAACTACGATCTTGTCCTGATGGACCGACAGATGCCCATAATGGACGGGCTCGAGGCCACCCGCAATATTCGCGCATGGGAGAGTTTGAGCGGGCGCGATCCGGTCCCGATCATTGCCTTGACCGCGTCAGCGTTGAAGGGCGATCGGGAAACGTGCATTGCCGCCGGGTGCTCTGCCTTTCTGACCAAACCTATTCGGCAGGCAGTATTGCTACAAGCCATCCGCGAACACAGCGCCTATATCGCTGTTGAAATGGGTAGTGACGTCAATCCGGCGCCGATACGGTACACGTTCTCTGCCGAAAGGCTTGCGCTGCAATCGCCACGGTATTTGGCGAACTGCAGCGAAAATTCTGTGAAAATGCTGGCGGCACTCGACAAGTTCGATCTTGAGACTGTGGCGACGCTCGGCCACAATCTGTCCGGGTCGGGCACTTCATTCGGGTTTCCCATGATCTCGACAATCGGCGCCACCATTCAAACAGCCGCCGAGGCCGCCGACCAGAACGGAGCCCGCGAAGCAATCGAATCCCTGATGGCTTTTTTGGACGGGGTGATGACGGTAGGTTCAGCATCGATCATCGTCCTGAAAACCGTGTAACAGCAATTTTCGGTTGCCGTTAACGATCATTCTGCGGCATTGAGGGTCTTGGCCTGCGACCGATTGGCGCCGATTATCTGGCGGTACTCCGCCACGGCGTTTGGCTTTGCTATCGGCATCGAATGATGGTGCCGACCAAGACTCGGAATCCTACAGCGCCACGCGTCTTTTCAGACGCGCGAAAGTCGCTGCAACCCCTTGAATGGATGCATGTACGTTTCGTCCGATCGAACCCGGTTGAACGCGACATGCATCAAGTCCACCGGCAGTCGCAATCGCCGAGATCCGCTTTTATATTTCTGGCGGTACCGAGCACGAAAACCTCACTCCACAAAGCTCGGCATCATGTCACGAGTGGTGGATTGCAGGGTGGGTAAAACCTGGTTGAGAGACAGGAAAGTCCGATAAAAACCAAACATACTCAAAGATAATGGTGCCCGGAGGCGGATTTGAACCACCGACACGCGGATTTTCAATCCGCTGCTCTACCAACTGAGCTATCCGGGCATCTCGCTGCGGCGCTCTCAAGCCGCAGGACGTTCGTTGGCCGCTCAAGCAGGCGACCGACGAAAGCGAGCGCGTTATAACATCTTGCGCCCGCCTGTAAAGCATCCTTTGACGGGTTTTTCGCAGCTTGGTCGCCACGGGCCGACCAGAGGTCCTGGTGGTCTGACCGAAACGGATGGTTCCCATCTGTTTCGAAAAGTCAGCCCACAAGCGATCGATCTGGAGGGGCGATTTGTCCTGACAGATGGGAACTATCTGTCAGGATCGCACCACTATTGGATTGAATTTGACATTTTGTCCCCATTTTCACGTCGCATCCGATGCCAGATGTCAAATTCATAAAATTTACTAGAATCAGACACTTGCTAGTGGATTGGGTTTGACATTTGGTACCCATTTCCAGCGTGTCCAAAACCAAATGTCAAACTCATAAAATCCACTAGAATCATAAGCTTACTAGTGGTTTCTCTGATTCCAACATTTGCGCTGGAAGGTGCGGCAACGGGATGCAAATGTTGAAATCAAACCACTAGCTTGTTCAATGCAGAATGTTGACAATCAATGACATGAAGAAAATCCTGCAAGTAAGTGGTGCGGACGACGGGGGTCGAACCCGTACAGCCAAAGGCCGAGGGATTTTAAGTCCCTTGCGTCTACCAGTTTCGCCACGTCCGCCCAGTCTCAACCGGTAGCCGAACAGGTTCTGCCAGGCAAGACGGTCCTGGCCCACCCGCTAACGAAAACGCCCCCGCTTTCGCGGAAGCGCACCAGGTAAACCGCTGAGCGCGCCGATAGGGTGCCTCGCATCTGTTCTGACGCGTGAATGTCGCTCTAACCCCTTGAATGACTGCATCTGCGTTTGGTTCGATCGAACCCGATGGAACGCGACATGCATGACAGCGCCGCGCATCCAATCGGATGCGTTGATGCCGCTGTAAAACATTGAATGAATGCATTGCGTTCCGTTCAATCGAACCCGATTCAACGCGACATGCACTAACATCGGGAGATGTACATGATTGCAAGGTCGCCCGGCAGTGTATCGAGGCAATGCCGCCCTAGTGGTCTGACCGAAACAGATGGTTCCCGTCTGTTTCGAAAAGTCAGCCAACAAGCTATTGATCTGGTGGGGCGATTTGTCCTGACAGATGGGAACTATCTGTCAGGATCGCACCACTAGTGGATTGAGTTTGACATTTGGTACCCATTTCCAGCGTGTCCGATGCCAGATGTCAAACTCATAAAATCCACTAGAATCATAAACTTACTAGGGCGTGTTGACGTTTGAGGATTCCCAAATCTCGCAATGACTGATTCACTGTTGCCAACATGGGAGGCAACCTTGATCCGCACCACTTTGACCGACGCCCAATGGGCAAACATCGCACCACACTGTCTTGGCCGTGAATGTGATCCCGGCCGCACCGGACCCGATCCTCGTCTGTTCGTCGAAGCGGTGCTGTGGATTGCACGCACGGGCTGCCCTTGGCGTGATCTTCCCGACGATTTCGGCAAGTGGAATTCGGTATTCAAGCGGTTCCGCAGGTGGGTAAAAGCAGATGCTTTCTATCGTATGTTCAGGGGGTTGGCCGAAGATGCCGACTTCGAATACACCATGATTGACGGCACCATCGTCAAAGTCCACCGTGACGGCCAGGGCGCAAAAGGGGGACTCAAAGTCAGGCTATCGGGC
>JBBQJA010000029.1:0-47945 GCA_038325465.1 Hyphomicrobiales bacterium
AGCGTCGAAAGTACCCCGGTTCAGAAACTGCCCAAAGCGGCCCCGCCATAAGCCAAAGCCGCAGGTCTGAAAAGGTGAGGGGTCTGAAAAAGGCGAGGAGGCTCGATTGAAGGCGGGGTCCAGCAAGCACGAGCTAGAACAAGTCCAGCGAAAGCGGCACCGCTTTCGCGTCCGGAATTGCGTCAAAACAAGAGGATAGAGCTATTCCGCCGATTCTGGCAACGCCGGAATTGCTCGAACCGGTGAAATTTGTCGCGCCCCACCTGCAGCACCTGGCGACCGCCAACGCGCCTCAGAGCGCCCGGGCGATGGCACAGAATTCCGTGATCGACAGCGTTTCGGCCCGTCGCGCCGGATCGATGCCGAGGCGGTTGAGCAGCGCTTCACCGCCCAGCGGCTTGAGGCTCTGGCGCAGCATCTTGCGGCGTTGCCCGAAGGCCGCTTGGGTCACCGTCTCCAGCTTTCCGAGCTCGCAGGCGACAGGTGCCGTCAAGGGCTCAAGATGAACCACTGAGGAGGTGACCTTCGGTGGTGGGAAAAACGCCTGTGGCGGGATATCGAACATGATGGCGGCCCTGGTAAGCCAGCCCGCCAGCACGCCGAGACGCCCGTAGTGGTCATCGCCCGGACCGGCCACGATCCTGAGCCCGACCTCGCGCTGGAACATCAGCGTCATGGATTGCCAGAAAGGCCGCGTCGGGTCCGCTGTCAGCCAGTTGACAAGAAGCTGCGTGCCGATGTTGTAGGGCAGGTTGGCGACTATCTTGACCGGACCGTCGCCCGCAAGTCGCGCGACATCGATCTTGAGCGCATCGGCCTCCACCACTTCGAGCCGCCCCGGATAATGCACCGAAATCTCCGCCAGGATCGGCAGGCAGCGCGGATCCCGCTCGATGGCAATCACCCGGGCGGCACCCTCAGCCAGAAGCGCGCGGGTCAGTCCGCCCGGTCCGGGGCCGACTTCGATCACGGTCACACCAGCGAGCGGGCCCGCGGTCCGGGCGATCTTCTCAGTCAGGTTGAGGTCGAAGAGGAAATTCTGCCCCAGCGACTTGCGGGCATCAAGGCCATGGGCGGCGACCACCTGGCGCAGGGGCGGCAGGCCGTCAAAGGAGAGGCTCATGCCGCCGAACGCGCAAGATCCATCGCTTCCACGTCTGCCATCCGCGCTCCCATCTGCATGGCTGCAATCAGGCTGTCGGGCCGCGCGGTGCCGGTGCCAGCCAACGCGAAGGCGGTGCCGTGATCGGGCGATGTGCGAATAAAGGGAAGTCCGAGGGTGACGTTGACGCTGTCGTGGAAGCCGAGTGCCTTGGCCGGGATCAGCGCCTGATCATGATACATGAGAATTGCCGCGTCGTAGCCCGCCCGGGCTTCCGGGTGAAACATCGTGTCGGCCGGCAGCGGACCGAATGCGCGGATGCCTTCCGACACAAGCTGCCGCACGGCCGGGGCGATGATTGATGAATCCTCGCGGCCAAGCGTGTCATTCTCGCCCGCATGGGGATTGAGGCCAGAGACGGCGATCCGGGGCGCGGGAATGCCGAAACGGCGAACAAGGTCGTGGGCGACGATCCGGGCTGTTGCGACAATCGCCTCCGTGGTCAGGAGCCGTGGTACATCGGCGAGCGGAATGTGGATGGTGACGGGTGCCACCTTGAGAAGCGGTCCCGCAAGCAGCATGACCGGCAACGGTGGCCGCTCGCCCTGAGGCACGCACAGCGAGGCCAGGAACTCCGTGTGTCCCGGAAAGCCGAACCCGGCGGAATAGAGCACCGACTTGGCGATGGGATTGGTGACCAGCGCCCGAGCGCGGCCTTCCCTGACCAGTGTCACGCCGACCCGGATCGCCTCGATGACGGCCTGCGCATTGGCGCTGTCGGGGTGCCCGGGGCGCGGCGGAACGGCGCAACGCACCGGGACGACCGGCAGCGACGTGGCGAACAGCTCAAAAGCCGCATCCGGCGTCGTCTCAGCCACCGGAACGGCAAGCGACAGTGCTTCCGCCCGGCGCGCAAGCGCATCCGGATCGCCGACAAGGAAGAAGGGGGGGATGGCACCGCTCGCCTGCGCGAGCCACGCTTGCAAAGTCAGATCGAGACCAATCCCTGCGGGATCACCCATGCTGACGGCGAGTGCGCCTGTTCCCGGTGCCATTTGGTCTGTCCGCTCAACGGTTGGAGATGACGGCGCGGGCGCTGAGTTCGGCAAGATACTTCTTGGCATCCTCCGATTCTCCGGTCTCCTGATTTTCTGCCCGGAAAACCATCTCCGCTGCCACGTCATCGGAAACAGTCTTGGACGAGCAGATGCCGATGAACTCGATGCCGCGCTCGGTCACGCGGGTGGGCGTGGCCTGTCCAGACTTGATCTTCTCGATCATCGGTGCCCATTCCGGTGGCAGTTGCGGCTGCAGGATGCGGCCAAGCTCGCGCACGGTGACGTCGCGCAAGCCAACGACTGTCTGCCGGGTGCCTTCGCAGCCCGCAAACCGGGCGCGGAGCTGTTCGGCTTCGCGCTTGCGTGCCCCGATCGTGGCATTGTTGCGCTTGTTGGCGGGAACCACAAAAATAACCTGCTGGAGGATGTATTCGGTCGTCGAGGGCTTGTTGCCGCCGCGCTCGAGCATCTTGGCCACCAGATCCTGTGTCGACATCTGGCCGCCGCCACCGCCGTAACGCGCCTGCACAGCACGCGGCCAGCTCATCTGCGCGCCGATGAAGTTTTTGAAATGCTCGGCACCCACGCCCGCCTGACCGAGGACCTGCGTCATCTGTTTGACGGACATGTTGTTGCTGGCCGCAAAACGCTCGAAGGATGCATTCACCTGCGCATCCGGCACGGTTGCGCCAATGCGGCGCACTTCCTGCATCTTGAGTGCTTCCTCGATCAGCTGCTCGCGCGCCTTCTCATTGAGATTGCCACCGGCGCGCTGCAGTTTGAGAAAGGCCACCCGGCGCGACAGGTCCACGCTGGTGATCGCCTGCTTGTTGACCACGATCTTGATCTGGCTGGAAGCAGAGGCTGGCCCGATGGGCGCACAGGCGAGTGCCAGCACTGCGGCCAATGCCAGGCTGGCGGCTTTCAATCGAGCCGTAAATCTCATGTTGCGAATCCTCTCCCGAAAGGCGGGGTGTTTTTATGCCTACCTTGGCAAATCTGACCGGTTGCGTAAATGGCCGATCCATGCGGCGAAAGCGTGGCCGCACGCCAAAACCCGCAGCGGGCTTGGGCGAGTGCCGTGTGACCGGGCACGATCAATAGGAATCAAGTGTACCGCTGCCGAATTCCAGATCGCCCAGCGTCCGGAAACTCAGCCGTGCGCCGACGCTCCAGTCCCGGGCCGCCGTCGGGGTGTCCTTTTCCCGCTCATAGGTCAGCGTGAAGACGAAACACTCGTCCTCATAAGTGAGGCCGACCAGCGAGCGGTTAAATTCGTCGCCGACCAGATCGTAACTGGTTCCGCCGAAGGCGGTCCAGTATTCGGCAAATTTCAGGCTCGCCGTGCCCTTGATCTCGCGCCGGTCGACCGACGAACCATATCCGGTCTGGGCCGAAATGTCGGAATAGGTCAGCGTGGTCGAGATCACGCCGTTGGCGAAACCGGCTGACAGGTCGCCGCGCCGAAGGTCGAAGTTCTTTTCGTCAAAGCGTCCTGCGGCCGACAGCGAGAAGCCCACCGGGGTCGACAGACCCACCATGCCGACGAAATCCGACACATCCGTCTCAAGCCCCGAATCGAGCCCCGCGCCGACCAGATCGCCGGTGGTGAACGAGTTGAGACCGGCCAGATGGTAGGACTGGCCGAAGCTCGCATGTGTCGTCATCCCGCTGGAATAGCTCCCGGTGTACCGAATGCCGAGATTGGCGCGCGTCCCGCCTTCGATCCGGTCAAAACCCGAGAACTTGTCCCGCTCAAACAGGCTGGTGGCGTCAAAGACGAAGCTTTGGGCGTCTTCGTTCGGCAGCCCGCCCGCCAACCGCTCGTCCGGACGCACGAAGATCTGGGCGATCGGCTCGATCACATGGGTGGAGGTCGCGGTGGTCGCCAGAATCGGATAGCTCGCCTCAAGCCCCGCCGTCACCATGCCGCGCGCATCCGAACCGTTGGCGGCAAAGGCGTTGGCGTAGTCGGCAGGGGCGGTGACGTCGCGGGAAATTCCATCGCCGCGGGCGGCGAGAATCGGCGTGAGCAGAAGCCCGTTGTCGAGCGTGAAGGTGCGTTTCCATTCAAGCTCCGCGCTCAGCCGGCTCGATGACCCCTCAAGACCGGAATAGCGGTCGTTGCCAACACCTGGAACGGAAATGAAACTCTCAAGGTTCCGCGACAGGCTGTAGGCATTGAGGTCGAGCCTCAGCTGGCCGCCTGCCACCGGTTGCGCGAAGATCTTGTCATAATCGAGCACCGGATGCACGAAAGCCTGACGGTCTTCCTGCTGATCAGCAATGCTTTCACCCGTCGCGGTCAAGTCATTGCGCTGGAAGTCGAATTTGTAGCCGCGCAGATCGAAGAAACTGCGGTTGGCAAGGCCGGTCAGATAGATCTGCGAAGTGGGCCGGAGGCCGGAATAATCCTCGATGCCGTAGGTTCGGGCGAAATTCGGGTCGCTCTGAACCATGATGTCCCAGCCAAACGTCCAGCGCGGGTTGATCTGGAAGTCACCCTTGGTGGCGATCATCCCGCGCTCACGTTCAAGCCGGTCGGTGGTGTTGATATCGAATGCGTCGGGCGAGGCCTGGGAGATCCCGGCCATCCGGAGCACGTGCCGGCCATTTGCGAACTGCTGGCGAAATTCGGCTTCGAGCAAAAAGCCCTGGCGTGTGTAGCCGGTGCCGCTGATGGTGGCGTCCATGTGCGGCGAGATCACCAGGTAATAGGGAACCGTCAGACTTGCGCCGAGTTCGCTGTTGTAGCCGATGGAGGGAAACAGGAAGCCCGATTTGCGCTTTGCGTTATGATCGGGAATTTCAAGATAAGGCAGGTAGGCGATCGGAAACCCGAACAGTTCAAACGTCGCCCGCTCGAGCCGGATCGTCTCGGTCCTGCCGTTCTGGATGACCTTGCGTGCCTTGATCTGCCAGAGGGGCGCGCGGCCCGGATTTTCCTTGCACGGTTCGCAGGCGGTGTAGACGCCGTTGTTGAACGTCGTCTCCACGCCACCCACCCGTTCAGCACTTTCGGCGGCGATGCGGGTGTTGTCGGGCGTTTCGATCCGGAGCGCGTTGACGAAGCCGTCGGCGAAATCGTCGGTGACGTCGAGATTCTCCGCAAAAATCCGATTTCCGCCCGGCTCCAGCATCTCGACCCGGCCGATGGCGCGCATGCGCCCGGTCTTCTGGTCATATTCCACGCGGTCGGCCACGAGATTGTAATCGCCGTAGTCAATCTGCACGCCGCCGGTGGCCACGACCAGACCGGCGTCATTGTCGTAGGTCAGCTGATCAGCCGCCAGAAGCAGCTTGGCGGTATCGGGAATACCCTGAGGATTGGCAAAGGCAGACTGCGCCAGCACGGGTGTCGCCAGCGCGAGAGCCAGCGCACATGCGGCCACGCCGGTGCGCAGCGCGCCGGTGAGTGCAGCCTTGTTTGACCGGCGCTTGACCGCCACTATCCATCCTCCTTGTGGAGCAGAACCGTCGATCCCAGCGCAGAAGCGACCAGAACCGGAAGCCAGGCCGCCACGACGGGAGGAATGGTTCCGGCATTGCCGAACGCCAGGATCAATTCGGAAACGACATAAAGCACGAAGCCTGCGAGGATTCCACCCAGAATCACCGAGAGTGACTGACCGAATCGCACAAAATTGAGCGATACCATGGCGGCAATCAGTGTCATGGCCGCTAGCAGCGCAGGCTGGGCGATGAGCCGGTGCAGCTGCATCGCATAGGTGTTGGCCGACATGCCGAAAGACTGGGCGGCAGAGATCTTTCCAGGCAGCTCGTAGATCGGCACCGAATCGGGGGAAGCCAATGATTCGCCGACGAATTCGGCCGTCAGGCCGGTGGGGATCGCAAGATAGGCGTCGGCGACCGGTTGCCGCCCGGCCCGGTGAATTGTGGCCTCGTAGAACCGCCATTCGCCCGGCACCAGACGCGCGCGCTTGGCTTCGATGCGCGAGATGAGTGCGCCATCCTTGTCAAAGCGGAACACGGTCACGTCGCCGAGCCGGGTGCCACCGGCAGCGCTTGATCGCGCCCCGATGACCGTATCTCCGTCCGGCGTCCGTTGCCTCAGCCACGGTGATGCCCGTGATGAGGAGCGCTGCATGCTGCCCAGCCCGTTGTCGAGCATGACCGCTTCGCCAATCGATGTGGCGTTGGCGGCCAGCGGGTTGAGCACGCCGATCGAGAACAGGCCGATCATCAGGTTTGCCACGACAAGCGGCGCCAGAAACTGCCAGACTGAAATGCCGGCGGCGCGGGTGACGACAAGCTCGTACTTCCGGTTGAGGCTGATCAGAGTGGCGATGGCAGCAATGAGCACGATGAAGGGAATGGCCGACTGCACCACCACCGGCACCCTGAGCGCCGAGATATAGAAGCCGATGGCGAGCGTGTACCCTTCAAGCCCGGACAGCCGACGCGAGGATTCGTTGAAATCCACAAGCAGGATGATGAAGACGATCGCCAGACTGTAGGACAGGAAGGTCGCCATGTAGCGGCGGAAGAAATACCGCCAGATGGTGCCGGGCCAGAGAGAGCTTGGGCTCCACATCACGCGTTGCCCTGCCGCGTTCCGGTGAACCGGTCGAACCGGGCGAGCGCTGCCTCATAGAGCCGACCGTTGAGCTGCGACCAGGCGCGCGGAAGCGTCAGCGTCCGCCCGGTGCCAGCCAGGAACCCGAATATCACGATGGCCGAGACAGGCAACGCATAAGACAGCACCTCCATGGTGAGCGACCGCCCGGCCGCATCGCCGGAATAAAAGCCGAAGCCGCGCAGGCTGAGCGCCAGCACACTGACCAAAAATACGTTCTGCACCTGTTCCTGACGGGTCGAACGCGCCTTGCCCAGGAAAGTGAAGGCGATGAAGCCAAAGGCGAGCGGGTAGAGCCATGACGAAAACCGCCCAACGATTTCTTCCTTCACCACCCAGGGGCTGTTGCGGACAAAATAGTCGTCCGCCCGTGGATCGAGGAGATAGCTGGTCGGCTGTTCCTTGGGGCGCCGGTTGGCACCTCCGGCAGCAGGCAGGAAGGCAGCCAGGTCGAGTGCGTATGAGGAAAAACTCACGTTCGAGATCTGGTTCGACCCGGTCGCCCGCTGCTGCACTTCGCCATCCGTCATATAGAGGATCTTGACGTCGCCCAGCTCCTGGACCATGCCCTGTTTGGCGAAATAGATTAGTTCCCGGCCTTCGGTGCGCGTGTCCGACAGGAAGATGCCCGACAGCTCGCCGCCGGGAAGCTTCTCGTTGATCTGGACATGCAGGCCGTCCTCGATGCGCTGGAAGGTGCCCGACCGCACAGCCATCGAGAAGAGGTCCGACTGGGCTTCGGCAAGCACGTCCGACAGCTTCCGGTTCGCCCATGGCTCGACGAAATTGCCGACCAGCAGCACGAAAATCGACAATGCCGCCGACAGGATCAAGACTGGCTTGAGGATGGTGGCCGGTCCGGCACCCGCACCTTCCATGACTACGAGTTCGCTGTCGGCATTCATGCCCGAGAGCACCTGACCCACGCCGATAAGCAGCGCGAACGGAACGACGGTGACCAGAACCGACGGGATGAGCGTGGCGGCGAGCTGAAGAAAGGCTGACAGCGCCGCCCCTGTCGTCGTCAGCACGTCGACCCTGATCAGGACCTGCGTCGTCAGCACGATCGACGTCGCCGCCACCAGCGACCAGAACGTCAGCATCGCCATCCGGCGGAAGATGTATCGTTCGATCTGCTTCATCAGCTCCGTCCGGCGGGTGGGCAGCCTTGCCAACCCCGTCGCCCTGGTTCCGTCCACTGCCTTGATACGTCCTGCCAGCGGCTTGTGGCAAATTTGCGCCGTTTCGATCAAGCCCGAAAATGGATAATTTGCCGCAAAGGAACAAGGTTAACGATCTGTTGCAGGCGGTGACACCGAATGCAACGCGCCAGCGCCAATCCCCGCGCCGCCGGTGGACGTTTTTACCGAAGGTGTTGTAAGCCTGCCCGAAGCGATGCCGCAGCCCTTGCGTTATGGCGCGAAACCGTGATGATCGCCGCTTGCCAAATCACCTTGCCACACCACTTTGCCACATCACCGGCTCGGCCCTGCGCCCACCCCCATGGCCGCTACGCCTCGCCAGACCATCTAGGCCAGCCTGCCGATTGGCCGTTCAGGAGCAGTCATGTCCGTTTCCATCGAAATCTCTTTTGTCAAAGCTGCCAAGGTCTCCGGCGGGCTTGCCGTGGCGCTTGGCACGTCCGCCACGCCGGTCTCCGAGGCTGCGCGCGGGGTCGATCCGGCCGGTGTGCTTGACAAGGCAGTCAAGATCGGCGGTTTTTCGGGCAAGGCCCATTCCACTCTCGATGTGCTTGCCCCCAAGGATTCCCCTGCCGACCGCATCGGCCTGATCGGGCTGGGCGATGCTGGCGCCATGACCGGCCATGGCTGGCTCAGGCTGGGCGGAAAGATCTTCACGCTGATCAAGAAGGCCAACAAGGTGACGGTCCTGTTTGGAGACGAGGCCCGGCCCGACCCGGCCGAAGCCGCCGACATCGCGCTTGGCATTGTCATGCGGGCCTATTCGTTTGATGGCTACAAGACGCCAAAGCCCGAAGACGAGGATGGTGCGGACCGCAAGGTGAAGGTGACGCTCGTGCATCAGGACGCGGCGGCGTGCAAGAAGGCTTTTGCCGACCGCCAGGCGCTCGCCGACGGCGTGACGCTTGCCCGCGATCTCGTCAATGAGCCCGCAAATGTGCTCGGTCCGGTGGAATTTGCCGCGCGCGCCAAGGCGCTTGAGGCGCTGGGCGTGGAGGTCGAGATCCTGACCGAGACGGAGATGAAAGCGCTCAAGATGGAGGCTCTGCTTGGCGTATCGTTGGGGTCGGCGCGGCCACCACGCATGGCGATCATGCAATGGAATGGCGGCAAGGCCAAGGACAAGCCGCTCGCTTTCGTCGGCAAGGGCGTCGTCTTCGACACCGGTGGCATTTCCATCAAGCCTGCCGCCGGGATGGAGGACATGAAAGGCGACATGGGCGGTGCCGCCGCTGTCATCGGGCTCATGCACACGCTCGCCGCCCGCAAGGCCAACGTCAATGTCGTGGGCATCATCGGTCTGGTGGAGAACATGCCCGACGGCGCGGCACAGCGTCCGGGCGACATCGTGCGCGCCATGTCCGGCACCACCATCGAGGTGATCAACACCGACGCGGAGGGTCGTCTCGTGCTTGCCGACGCGCTCTGGTACTGCCGCGAACGCTTCGAACCGGCCTTCATGGTCAATCTGGCGACGCTGACCGGCGCGATCATCGTGGCGCTCGGCAACCATCATGCCGGGTTGTTCTCCAACGACGACACGCTCGCCGCCCAACTCACCAAGGCGGGCGAGGCGACCGAGGAGCGGGTCTGGCGCATGCCGCTCGGCCCGGACTATGACAAGATGATCGAGTCCAAGTTCGCCGACATCAAGAACACCGGCGGTCGCTATGCCGGCGCCATCACGGCCGCACAGTTTCTCAAGCGCTTCGTCAAGGACACGCCCTGGGCGCATCTCGACATCGCCGGCACGGCCATGGGGTCGCCATCCACCGACATCAACCACTCCTGGGGCTCTGGTTTCGGCGTGCGGCTGCTTGACGAACTGGTGCGCGCCAATTTCGAGATCTGAAGGAGCGGGGGTACCCTGTGGCGGACGTCCTGTTCTACCATCTCACCGAATCGCGCCTCGAGGATGCCCTGCCGTCGCTTCTGGAAAAGAGCGTCGATCGCGGCTGGACGGTGGCTGTGCATCTGGCAAGCGAGGAACGGCGCGATGCGCTTGACGCCCATCTTTGGACATTCCGCGAGGATTCCTTCCTGCCCCACGATGTCGACCGCGGCGGCGCTGGAGCCGCACGCCAGCCGGTGCTGCTGACGCTGGCTCAGGTGGCGGCAAACGGGGCATCGGTCCGGTTCGTCGTCGATGGTGCCGAGACACCGCAGTTGGACGGGTGCGACCGGCTCATATTCATGTTTGATGGCCACGACCAGATCCAGGTCGACCAGGCGCGCACCCAGTGGAAGGCGCTCAAGGCGGGCGGACATACGCTGACCTATTGGCAGCAGACCCAGGACCGGCGCTGGGAGAAGAGGACATGATCGGCTGTGTGGCACCAAGCCATTGGCCAGATCTGAGCGCCCGGGCGGGAACTGTTGCCGCAATCGCGCGTTTTTCCGGAGCGCGCGATCCTGCGCGCCGGGAGAAACGCCATGGCAAAGCAAACGACGACAAAGACCGAAGTGACCGAAAAAGGCGTGAAAGCCGGCGGTGCGCTGAAACGCGAGACATCCAGGGAAGAGCGCAAGGTCGAGACCGCCAAGGGCTCCGATCTCAAGAAGGGCGCAGCCCGTGTCGATGAGCGCGCCAAGGCCGCAAACGGCAAAGGCCCGCAGGCCAAATGACACGCAGGCTCCATCGCGGGTGTTGAGCGCGGCCAAGGACGGGGGGCGTCATCCCCGGTCCAGAGGCGAGGTGCTTTAGATGCGTATCCTGATGGCACTTCTGTTTCTGGCGGGAGCGGTTTCCGCATTCGCCTTTCCCGCCTATACCGATTACTTCTCGGGCGAGGTGATCGGCACGTTCCGCGTGACTGAGCGCGGCAGCGTTGCAGATGATCCGGTAGTCTATCTGGATCCGCCGAACGCGCCGGTGGGGGTCATCCTCCGGCTTGAAAGCCTGCCCGATGCGGTCCTTGCCGGCCCCTCCGGCCAGCGCACCGAGATCCGCCTGACAGTGGAGCGCGACGGCGTGCCGGTTGACGACACAACCGTGACATTTGCCCATCTGAGCGCCATGCGCGACGGGCAGTTCCGCCCCACCCAACCGCGGCCAGAAAAGCTCGTGTTGCGGCTTGATCCAGTCATCAAGGGCGACCACCGGTTCACCGTCCGCCTCACCGGACGCCAGGACATGCCGCTCCTGGCTGTCGATCTCATCCTGCGCAGCAACATGCTGGTCAGCGATGATCGGGTGCAGCCAGCGGGTTTCCTGATGCTGGTGATCGGCGGGGTCGGGCTTGTCCTCCTGCGCCGGGCCGGCGGGGCGAAGGCTGCGGTGCCGCAGCGCAAACCGCCCGAGCGGCGGACCTGGGGCCGGGGTTGAACACGCCTCAGTCGGTCCAGTTGCGCAGATGGCCGGTCCACCAGCCGACATCGCTCGAAAACCGGATGATGAACATGCCGACACCGCTGAAAAGCGCGGCCGCGAAGATCGGCGTCTTGAGCGCGCGGCGTCCATCGTCCTGAGGCATCAGCCGTGACACTCGCGCATGCAGCATGATGATCAGAAGGATCAGCCCGAGATCGATCGCCATCGACAGATACTGCACCGGCGGCATCGGCCAAGCGCCCGCGCGCACGAACAGGCGCCACCCGAATTGCCCGATGATGTAGAGCCCGATCAGCACGAACGGCACGAAGGGTGGCTTGGTTTGCGGAGCGGCGTCTGACATGGCTGCGTCTCACTCTTTGCCTCGGATGATGACATTCTACTGCAGAAACGTCTCGAACGGAATCGAATTCAGATCAAGGAAATATGCAGAAAGACAAAGAGTTAACCTGCCATGTCCGCGTCTTGAAGGAGGCTCGGCACGCCAACCCTGCAGCTTTGTAGCTCCCCGAGAAAGATCGCGTCGTCTGGCCGGGCCCCTTCATGAGGGGCAAACCGGGTGGCGGGATGAACCCGCCGATGCGTCGCCCCCGGCTCCGCCTGCATCTCACTCTGCAGCGATGCCCTCGTCGTACTCGGCGGTGAGGCCGATCCACTCTTCTTCCACCCGTGCGAGCTCGGCGATGCGCTCGGCACGCTGCTTGGTTTTCTGGGTGATCTTGTAGGGGGCTTCAGTGGCAAGTTTCGGGTCCGCAAGTTCGGCGTCAAGCGCTTGAATCTGCTTGCCAAGCTTTGCGGTCAAGGCCTCGAGTTCATTGATCTTTTTCTTGATTGGAGCGAGTGAGCTGCGCTTGTCGGCCGCCTCCCGCCGCTTCTCCGCCTTCGATTGCTTGTCCTCGCCGCCCTTGGACTTGCCGCCCGCACTGGCGCCCACGATGAGCTGTCGATACTCCTCAAGATCGCCGTCAAAGGCGCTGACCGTGCCCTCGCGCACGATCCAGAGCCGATCGACAGTGGCCTCAATGAGATGCCGGTCATGGCTGATCAGGATGACGGCACCAGGAAAATCGTTGAGCGCCCGGATCAGCGCCGCGCGGCTGTCGATGTCGAGATGGTTGGTCGGCTCGTCCAGGATCAGCAGGTTCGGCGCGTCAAAGGCGGCAATACCCATCAGGAGCCGCGCCTTCTCGCCGCCCGAAAGGTCCTTGGCCGGCGTGTTCATCTTCTCGCTCACCAGGCCCATTTGCGCCACCCTGGCACGCACCCGCGCTTCCGGTGCGTCCGGCATCCGTTCGCGCACATGGGCGACGGCGGATTCGTTCGGCATCAGGTCGTCAAGCTGGTGCTGGGCGAAGAAACCCACCTTGAGCTGCGGCGCCACCTTGATGCGCCCGGCCTCGGCCTCAAGTCGTCCGGCGATGAACTTGGCAAAGGTCGACTTGCCGTTGCCGTTCGAGCCGAGCAGCGCGATGCGGTCATCTGCGTCGATCCGGAGATCGAGCCGCTTGAGGATCGGCGCGCCCGGTGTGTAGCCGACCGCGCCGCCTTCAATGGCGATGATGGGCGAGGCCACGCCGCGGTCCGGCCTCGGGAAGCTGAAACCCTGCACATGGCTGTGGACGACTGCGTCGATGGTGCCCATGCGCTCGAGCGCCTTCATGCGCGACTGCGCCTGCTTGGCCTTTGACGCCTTGGCGCGAAAGCGCTCCACGAAGGCTTCCATATGCTTGCGTGCAGCAAGGTTCTTCTCGCGCGCCTTGGTCTGATGGACATCGCGCTCGGCCTTCTGCCGCTCGAACTGGTCGTAGCCGCCGCGATAGAAGGTGAGCTTCTTCTGATCGAGATGCACGATGGCATTGGCCGCCGTGTTGAGAAGGTCGCGGTCGTGGCTGATGATCAGAACCGTATACGGGTAACGGCGGATGTAATCCTCAAGCCAGAGGGTGCCTTCAAGGTCGAGATAGTTCGTCGGCTCGTCGAGCAGAAGCAGGTCCGGTTCGGAAAACAGCACCGACGCAAGCGCCACCCGCATCCGCCAGCCTCCCGAGAAGCTCGACGCGGGGCGAAGCTGGGCCTCATGGTCAAAGCCGAGGCCGGCCAGGATCGAGGCGGCGCGGGCTTCGGCCGAATGGGCGTCGATGTCAACGAGCCGGGTCTGGATATCGGCGATCCGGTTGGGATCGGTCGCCGTCTCGGCTTCCGCCATCAGCCGCGCCCGTTCGAGATCGGCCCGCAGAACGATTTCAATGAGCGCCGTGTCCTCGGAAGGCGCTTCCTGAGCGACCTGGCCGATGCGGGTACTCTTCGGGATCGATGTGTGACCGGTTTCGGTGGCCATTTCGCCGGTAATGATCTTGAACAGTGTCGACTTGCCCGCACCGTTCGGTCCCACGAGGCCGGCCTTGATGCCCGCTGGCAGCGCCAGGGAGGCGTCATCGATGAGAAGCCGTCCGGCAATGCGAGCGGAAAGATTGGTAATCGTCAGCATGGCAGCGCTTCTGGCCGGAATTGCCGACTTTTGCAAGCGCAGACTGCCGCGCGGCCGTCATCGCGACGGCTGGCGACACCATCGTGGCACCAGGACCCGATGACGGGCCTGATGCAAACGAGCGTGTCGGCGCGCGACGTCGATCCGGGAGAGACATGAGGCACAACCCTGCTCAAAGGTCGGGAAGCGTCGAAAATGTGCGCCCATCCCCTTGCGCCCATCTCCTCAGCTTGGTCACATCGGGGACATCAAACGCGAATCGTCGCACCGTCGCGTTCAAATCTGTCTGAACCCGGAACCGGCCCTCACCATGACCATCCATCTCTATGACCTCATCGGCGCCGATCCGTCCCGCCCCTTCAGCCCGCATTGCTGGAAGGCGACGATGGCGATCGCGCACAAGCGCCTGCCTTACACGCGTGAAGGCGTGGCTTTCACCAAAGTGGGCGAGATAGAGCGCGGCGCGGCGTCCATCGTTCCGGTGATCCGCGACGGCACCTCCATTGTCGCCGACAGCTTCATGATCGCCGATTTTCTGGAGACGACCTATCCGGACCGGCCCAGCCTGTTCGGCGGGCAGGGCGGTCAGGCCGCCGCCCGTTTTGTCGAAAGCTGGAGCCAATTGACGCTGCATCCGGCAATCGCGACAATCGTGCTTCTCGAACTCCATGACAGCCTCGCCATTGAGGACCAGGCTTATTTCCGCGCGAGCCGCGAAGCCCGCTTCGGCCGGAGCCTGGAAGAGGTCTCGTCGGGACGCGACACCGCAATTGCCGAATTTGCGACCCGGCTGCAGCCGCTCCGCACAATGCTGAAATCGCAACCCTTCATCGGCGGAACCACGCCGCTGTTTGCCGATTATATTGTCTTTGGCGCGCTGCAATGGGCCCGCGTGGCCTCGACGGCGCGGCTCATCGACCCGTCTGATTCGGTGTCTACCTGGTTTGATCGCTGCCTTGACCTTCATGACGGGCTGGGACGCTCGGTCCCGGCTGCCTGACTTGATGCATGTCGCGCGCAAACGGAGTGATTTGTGCGATAACGTGCATGCATTCATTCTATGGTTTACAGCGCCGCGCATCCAATCGGTTGCGCGGCGCTGTAGGCGAGCCCGCCTTCGCAAACCGTCCGAGCCCCTTGCGGGAAGCCGGTCATGCGGCTATGGAGGCGCAAATCTCGGTCCGAACCGGTTTCGGCCCGGCTTCTTCGCACCGATTTCGCGCCCGAGTCCGACCGGTCGCCTCAACCCACAGACAGGAATGACCGCCATGGCGATTGAACGCACCTTCTCGATGATCAAGCCTGACGCCACCCGCCGCAATCTCACCGGCGCCATCACCAGGATGTTTGAGGATGCCGGTCTGCGCGTTGTCGCCTCCCGGCGCGTCTGGATGAGCCTGCGCGAAGCCGAAGGATTCTACGCCGTGCACAAGGAGCGTCCGTTCTTTGGCGAACTGACCGAATTCATGTCCTCGGGCCCAACCGTCGTTCAGGTGCTCGAAGGCGAGAATGCCATTGCCAGGAACCGCGAAATCATGGGCGCGACCAATCCGGCCAATGCCGCCGAAGGCACCATCCGCAAGGTCCATGCGCTGTCGATCGGCGAGAACTCGGTCCATGGTTCGGACGCGCCGGAAACCGCCGCTGAGGAAATGGCCTACTGGTTCTCGGGCACCGAAATCGTCGGCTGAAAATACGCCTGATGGGTGAAATGAGAGAGGCGGTCCCGCGCGGGGCCGCCTTTTTTTGGATGGGCGGTTAGCCACCGCAGCATTACTTGGTCATGGCGGTGTCGGACCCATGCGCCGCGGTAGCGTTCGGATTGGTCAGGTCGATGACCCGGATGCTGTAGACTTCCTTTAGGAACAGATAGAGGAACCCGAGGGAGATTGTGAGTATCACGAGGCCGATGACCGCTGACCTGATCTGCACTTTGGCCGGTTCAAGAATAAAGGTGATGTCGTTCGGATTTGGAAGTAGCGGCAGGGAGGCCGGATCTTCCGGTTCTCCTCTGTCTGTTTGATTGGACGCCTGGATGGCCTTTGATGCGGCCATCATCATCTGGCGCCCAGCCACCATCTCGTAACCCGCAAAAATCACGCCGCAGCACGAGATGACGACCACGATCAGGAGAAGCCAGTTGGCCGCCTTGATTTGCCACGCAAACACCGCCTGCTGATGGGCGCGAAGTGCAATGGAGTTGCGCATCAGCGACGCCTGGTTTTCCTGGTAACTGACGAGCGCGTCCGCCTGGGCCGCCTGAATCCTGAGGCGCTGGTCTTCGGTCAAAACGCCGCCATTGGTCAGTTTGTCAGTCAATTCCTCGATGACGGCGTCGCTGGCGGCCAACTGATCCTGCAATTCATTGACAGTCGGCGTCTGGATCTGGGCGTGCGCGCTTCCGACAGTGAGCCAAAGGCTGATGAGAACGAGAAACAGAATGCGATACGGACTCAAGTTCATTCCTCCGCTTCGTTCACTAATCAAGACATTTGCAGGCGGGATTTGACGTGGGATCGTCAATCAGAAGACAATATTTTGGAACAATGCTGCAATTCTGTCCTCCGATGTCCACCCTCGGGACGGTCATGTTGTTGCGTCCGCCATCGACCAACGGCAGCCCGAGGTCCTTGATGCCGCGGTTCCCCAACGAAAGGTCGAGGCCATCAGCATCTATAAACGGGACATCCATGCAGGTTGCGCCTGCCGCGCAGATCAAGGCATCTCCACGAGGCCGCATTTCCATGGCCAAGTCTTCGCCGCTGGGCTTCGATTGCTCGGTCAGTGGAGATTTTTCAGCCGATTGCGCTGCAGCCGGGCCAAGCGGAGAGGCGATAAGGCCAAGGCCCAGCACAAGACCCTGAACAAGTCGAGAATGCAGCATGGCTTTTCCGCTTTCCGGTGCCTTACCCAATGACACCCAATCAGAATACTGAATTGCAAAGAGGTTACTATAAAACACCGGATTGTACAGTGGAGACGCGAAAAAATCGCATCGCTCAACCCTCGGGACAGGCCGGATCTGGTGAAAATTCACGGGCGCCATCAGCCTTGAAGACGTCCGGATTGGGATCGTACAGCGCAGCGCATCCAACCGGAGGCGACAAGGCCGTTGGAAACCATTGAACGAATACCTGTCCGCCGTTGCACCCAGTGACCCGAGTGTGCTCGACTTACCTTATGTTCGCCAGCGCGCCTTGGCCGCGTCATCGGCGTCCTTTGCCAGGACCCAGCCGCCCGACGAGCCGTCGATGAGATGTTCCTTTTTCCAGAACGGCGCGTCGGTCTTCAGGAAGTCCATCAGGAATTCCGCACCCTCAAACGCCGCTTTGCGATGGGCGGCGGCGGCGGCCACAAGCACGATGGTGTGTCCTGGCGCGATCTGTCCGACACGGTGGATGGCGAGGATGGCCGAGAGCGCAAAGCGGTCAGCCGCCGTCTCGGCGATCGTCCGGATCGCCCGCTCGGCCATCCCGGGATAGTGCTCGAGTTCCAGGGCTGCGAGCCGCCCGTTTTCGTCACGGCACAGGCCGGTGAAGCTCGCCACTGCGCCGATGTCGACGCGCCCTGCCGTAAGGGAAGCGATTTCTGCGCCGATGTCGAAATCGTCTTGCTGGATTCGGACGCTGACGCGGGCGGTCATCGGACTATCCGCCCGTCATCGGTGGAAACAGGGCGATCTCCCGTGCCGCGCCGATCGGTTCGTCATGGTCGACATGCTCTTCGTCGATGGCGGCGCGAATGACATCCGGCATCTGAAAGGCCGACGCATAGGTCTCGCCCAGCGTCGCCAGATGGGCGATGAGCTGCCCCACCGTTTTGACGCCGGACGGCAGGTCGATGGTCTCGGACCCCTTGCCGATGCGTTCGCGCACCCAGGCGAAATAGACGACGCGCAGGCTCATTCGTCACTCATGTGCTTGATTCCGGCGCGGAAATAGTCGTAGCCGGTGTACATGGTAATGATGGCTGCGATCCAGAGCAGACCGATGCCGATCTCGGTGGTGTAGGGCAGGACCTTGTCTCCGGCGGGACCTGCGAGCAGAAAGCCGATCGCCACCATCTGCACGGTGGTTTTCCACTTGGCGATCCAGGTCACAGGAACCGACACCTTGAGGGCCGCCAAATACTCCCGCAGGCCTGAGACGAGGATTTCGCGGCACAGGATGATGATGGCGGCCCAGATCGTCCAGCCGGCGATGGTGCCGTCGGCAGCCACCAGCAGGAGCACCGAGGCGACCAGCAGCTTGTCGGCGATGGGATCGAGCATCCGCCCGATGTTTGAGGTCTGGCTCCAGGCGCGGGCCAGATAGCCGTCAAGGAAATCGGTGATCGAGGCCGCCGCGAAGATCGCCAGTGCGGCCCAGCGTGCGAATTCGGAGCCGTGCAGCCGCCCTTCGATGAAAAAGCACAGAACGATGAGAGGAACCGCGAGAATCCGTCCATAGGTCAGCAGATTCGGGATATTGAGCGCACGCGAGGCCATGATTTGCCTTGAACATTGGATTTTGAAACCAGATGAGCGCGACCGGCCCGCCCCGTCAACAGCAATCGAACGCAGGCGGGCACTAAGTCGCTGTTTTTCGCCGGGCCGGCAGGTCGCTTCGCCGCGCAATCGAGGGCCCGTCGCGACCCCAGGGGCGCGGCGCGGATTACCGCTTGTCCTCATGGAAGTGGTTGTAAATGAGGTCCGCCATGGACCGGGAAATTCCTTCCACCGCCAGAAGATCGTCGATTCCGGCACGGGAGACGGCCTTGGCGGTTCCGAAATGCATCAGCAGCGTGCGCTTGCGGGCGGGGCCGATGCCCGTGATCTCGTCGAGCGGGTTCCTGATCAGTTCCTTCTTGCGCTTGGCCCGGTGGGCACCAATGGCAAACCGGTGGGCTTCATCACGCAGCCGCTGAAGGAAGTAGAGCACCGGGTCGCGCGGCGGCAGAGTGAAGGGCTCGCGGCCGGCCATGAAGAACCGCTCGCGCCCTGCGTCGCGGTCCACGCCCTTGGCGACGCCGATGGCGGTGATACGGTCGGCGATGCCGAGCTCATCAAGGATCGCCCGCACCGCTGACATCTGCCCCGGACCCCCGTCAATGAGGACAAGATCGGGCCAGACCGGCATGCCGACGCTCTCGATCGCAGCGTCGCCAGACTCAGGCGAAGGCTCATCACCGGCAGATAGGGGTGCACCCCCGAGCGGCGGCGGCGCTAGGTCCATATGGTCCTTGACCAGCCTTGAAAAGCGCCGCTTCATGACCTCCTTCATCATGCCGAAATCGTCTCCCGGCGTGATCTCGGTCGAGCGGATATTGAATTTGCGGTAGTGGCTTTTGGCAAAGCCCTCCGGGCCTGCAACAATCATCCCGCCCACGGCGGCCGTCCCCATGATGTGGGAATTGTCATAAACCTCGATCCGGCGCGGCGGCCGGGCGAGCGCGAAGGTGGTCGCCAGCCCGTCGAGCAGGCGGCTCTGCGACGCCGTCTCCGCCAGATGCCGACCATGGGCCTCGCGCGCGTTCGAAAGCGCGTGTTCGGTCAGCTCCTTCTTCTCCCCGCGCTGCGGGACGCTGATGGTGACCTTGTAGTCCATCCGCGCACCCAGGGCCTCGGCGAGAAGGGCGCGGTCCTCAAAATCGTCTGACACGAGGAGCATCCGGGGTGTCGGCTTGTCATCGTAGAACTGGCCGATGAAGGCACCCAGAATCTCGCCGGGTTCGAGCGAGGCATCGGCTTTCGGGAAATAGGCGCGGTTGCCCCAGTTCTGGCCGGTGCGGAAAAAGAACACCTGGATGCAGGCCATGCCGGCATCGTGGTGGATGGCGAAGACGTCGGCCTCTTCCACCGTCTGGGGATTGATGCCCTGGTGGCTCTGCACATGACTGAGCGCGGACAGCCGGTCGCGGTAAACCGCGGCGCGCTCGAAATCGAGCTCAGCGGAGGCGTCCTGCATGGCCGTGCCGAGTTGCGACTTGACGAGCTGGCTGCGGCCGGAGAGGAAATCCTTGGCCTCCCGGACCAGCTCGCCGTAGCCTTCGGGACTGATCTCCCCGGTGCAAGGCCCCGAACAGCGCTTGATCTGGTAGAGAAGACACGGTCGGGTGCGGCTGTCATAGGTGCTGTCGGTGCAGGTCCTGAGCAGAAAGGCGCGTTGCAGCGCATTGATCGTGCGGCCCACGGCCCCCGCAGAGGCGAAGGGCCCGAAATAGTCGCCCTTGCGCGCCCGCGCGCCACGATGCTTGTGGATCGAAGCGGCGGCATGGTCGGCGGTGATCAGGATATAGGGAAATGATTTGTCATCGCGCATCAAGACGTTGAAGCGCGGCTTGAGCCGCTTGATGAGGTTGGCCTCAAGAAGCAGCGCCTCCGTCTCGGTCCGGGTGGTCACGAACTCCATGTTCGCCGTATCCCGGACCATCCGGACGATCCGGTTGGAGTGGCCGCGCCCCTGGGCGTAGTTGGTGACGCGTTTCTTGAGACTGCGGGCCTTTCCGACATAGAGCACGTCGCCCGCTTCGTTCATCATGCGGTAGACGCCGGGCTGATTGGGAAGATGCCGGACGAAAGCCTGGATCACCTCCGCCCCTTTCAGGCCAGGGGTCACGCCGGGGCTTTCGTTCCATTCGATATCGGCGGTCGAGGCCACGGGCTGTGTGAAGGCCGTTTCCTCCGCACTGTCGTCGTCATCGTCGATTTCAGTGTCGTCATAAAGAACCCCGCCATCGGCATTGGCGGCGGCGGAGGGACGTGGGGAGGTCGGATGGGACGGGCTGGTCATGGTGCGACCTTATCAACTTCCGGCGTGGCGCGGACAAGAGTTTGCCCGAAACAAATTCGATATCTGGCTGTGTGATGCGCTGATATCAAGACACCTGCCGCCGGTGTGACCGGACCGCTCTACTCGGCGATCCCCGCCACATCGGGCGTCTCCCAGGCCAGATGCTGGCCACCATCAAGCACGATCATCTGCCCGGTGACCGACGTCATCGCATGAAGATAGCGCACGGTTGCTCCGAAATCGGCAAGGTCAGGCCCGCGGCCAAGCGGCACAGCCGCCGTCTGCCGGGCGAAGTCGTCCGGGTTTTGCCGCTCGTTGGCAAGCGTCGGACCGGGGCCGATGGCATTGACGCGGATATGGGGCGCAAGCGCCTGGGCAAGCGTCTGCGTGGCGGTCCAGAGCGCTGACTTTGACAGCGTGTAGCTGATGAAATTCGGCGTCAGCCGCCACACCCTCTGGTCGATGACGTTGACGATGAGGACGTCCCTGCCGTCCCGCCGGTGCGCCGCCAGCGCCTCTGCCAAGACCAGCGGTGCCTTCACATGCAGGGCAAAATGGCGGTCGAACCGCGCTTCGTCGAACTGATCGGCCGCATCGGGTTCAAAGACGGAGGCGTTGTTGACCAGGAGATCAATGGGCCCCATCCGCGCCCGCACGTCATCGTGGAGACGGCGCACCGCTGCCATGTCGGAAAGATCGGCCAGGAACACTTGAGCCACACCGCCTGCCGCCCGGATGCTGTCGGCGACCGCCTCGGCGTCGGCGTGCGACCGGTTGGCGTGGACGGCGACGCAAAAGCCGTGGCGGCCCAGATCCTCCGCGATGGCGCGTCCGATGCGGCGTCCCGCCCCGGTCACGAGGGCAATTTTCTGTTCTGCTGTCATGGGGGTTGGTCCATTGCAAGGGTCGCCCGAACGAGAGGGCGGAAAACTCGACTGCTGTCGCCTCCCGATGAGATGCGCAGCCGGTGTTGGGCGCATCTCGTTCAGGATTTGTCAGGATATAGGCCCGAACTGCGGCGCTGACAGGCGTCTTGCCACAATTTATCGGTTGCAGATTGACGCCACGGCGAGCGGTGAGCCCTTGGGCGACAAGGCTTTGCGTCTCGCTTGATTTCCGCCGGTGTTGCATCCGCGCAACAGCGCCCGTTGCCTTCTTTGCGCCGTGCTCTTTCCACATTGCGGCTGTGCGCGCGCCGCATTCGGACCCCATCTTTGGTTCGTAGCGGGGGAGGAAATCCGGCAACCGCCCGGACCTGCAACACACAGACCCCCAGAGTGCGCCCGCAAGGGCGTCAGGACAACCAAGGAGTTACTCATGCGCAAGACCAAACTGGCGCTTCTCGCCGCAGCATTCATGCTGCCGATGTCCATGCAGGCGGGCGCAGCGGACGCGATCACCGAAGCCCCGCCGGAACCCCCCGTCGCCAATATCGAGACGGCACCTGCCTATCTCTGGGCCGGCGGTTACGGCGGTGTATTCGGCGGTTATTCCCGCACGGAAGCCGACATTCTTCCCGGCGCCACCGACAACGCCTTTCTGGGCGGCGTCTATGGCGGTTACAACTGGCAGTTCGGTAATGTCGTCGTTGGCGCGGAAGCCGATGCTGGCATCTCCGGTACCCAGATCAGCGGTGCCGGCGCCACCGGTGAGCAGGATGTTTTCGGCTCGCTGCGCGCCCGCCTCGGGTATGATCTGAACCCGTTCATGGTCTATGCCACCGGCGGTGTTGCTGCCTCCAAGGTGTCGGTGACCGATGGTGTGAATTCGGATGACAACGTCCACTACGGCTACACCGTGGGTGCGGGTGCCGAAGCCTTCGTGACCGAGCGGATCACCACCCGTCTCGAATATCGCTACACGGACTACGCTGCGGAGACCTACAATCTCGGTGGCGCGAGCGTCTCGTCGGGCTTTGACGACCATTCGGTCCGCGCCGGTATCGGCATCAAGTTCTGATCCTGCGCGATCGGACTGTGACGAAAGCCCGGGTGGTCCGCCACCCGGGTTTTTTCATGTCTGCGTCAGGGAACCACGGGTCGGCTACCAGCCGAACAGGGCACCGCTCAGAACGTACGCAGCCCAGGCACCATTGGCGATGACCAGACAGAAGACGGAGAACGAGCCGAGGTCCTTGGCGTGCCGCGCCATGGCGGAGAGTTCGGGCGAGATCCGATCAACCAGCTCCTCGATCGCCGTGTTGATGGCCTCGAACGCGGCAATAAGCAAAAACAGGATGAACGCGATGACATGGTCGCTGAGTTTTGCGCCGACGGCGAAGAACAGAATGACGATCACGCCAAAGGCCATTGTCTCGTGGCGGAAGGCAGATTCGTCCAGGAGGCGCCTGAACCCGGCCATCGAATAGCGCGTGGCCGCCACGATGTGGCGCCAGCCATGGACCTTGTCAGGGCGGGGGTGGGGGGAGTGCTTGGTCATCTGTGGAGCTTCAAGGGGTTGGCTCGGCACAAGTCAAGAGGCGCGCGCCGTCTCGGGAGCGGTTCTTGCCTGCTGACCCGGCTCAGGAGCGCGGTTCGCTCTTGCAGGAAGCGACGATGTCAAGCGAGCGGTCAAGGACCTCGCTGTGAACGTCCATCATGCCGAGCAGGGTATGAAAGAAATTGTCGTGCGAGTAGCTTTCGCCCGCCTTGGCGCGGATGCACTCCGTGTCGATGCTGTCCGTGGCGGCGAATTCGGACGACATCCACATCAGGAACGGCACCGACGTCTGCTCCTTGGGCGCGAACATGTAGGGCGCACCATGCAGGTACAAGCCCTTCTCGCCCAACGATTCGCCATGGTCGGACGCATAGATCATCGCGCCTGCAATCCGGCCGGTCCGCGCCTTCAGGCGGTTGATGACCTCAGACAGCACGTGATCGGTGTAGAGGATGGTGTTGTCGTAGGCGTTGACGATCTCGTCGCGGCTGCAGTCGGCGAATTCTGCCGTCCGGCAGTCCGGAACGAAGACCCGGTACGCGTCGGGATAGCGCTTGTAATAAGCCGGGCCGTGGCTGCCCAGGGTATGCAGGACCAGCACGCTGTCGCCCGTCGCCCCGTCGAGCCAGCCGTCGATCCGTGCGAGCAGATCCTCGTCCTTGCATTCCCCGCCTTCGCAATAGATCGTGTCGTTTTCGGCGGGCAGATAGCGCTTGGTAAGCCGGGCGGCGACCTCCTTGTCGCCGGTGTTGTTGTCCCACCACTCGACACGGACGCCGCCATGCACCAGCACGTCAAGCGCGTTCTCGGACGACAGTCCTTTGGCGTGGGTGTAGGTGGCCCTGGTTTCCCGGGAGAACATGCAAGGCAGCGATGTCGCTGTGGCCGTTCCACAGCTTGAGGTGTCGGGGAAATAGACGATGTCCTGCCGCTCAAGTTCCGGATTGGTCTTGCGCACGTAGCCGCCGAGCGAGAAACTCATGGCCCGCGCGGTCTCGCCCACCACCACCAGCAGCACACGCGGCTGGGAGTCGCTGCGCAATTCGTCACCGATCACAGCGTCGGTCCCGAGCGGTGCGGCGACGATCGTGCGTTCCTGGCCGCTGCGCACCACATACTTCACCGCGCTGATGATCGGAATGGCCGGATTGAGCGTCTTGAGCATGTCCCTGTGCTCGCGCATGGTCGACGCATAGGTGGAGAAATTCGAAAAGGCCACCACCACGAACACCGCCAGCAGCGGACCGATCACGGCGAGGTTGCTCTTCACTTTCTGCCAGATCGGCCTGTGGATCACCCGCACCCAGACGATGAGCAGCGTCGGCAGCAAGACATGGACTGCGACATGCAGGAGGAAGCGCGGCGTGATGAGGTTGCGCGCTTCGGCGGTGTTGGTCTCGGCAGCGTTACGGATCATGTCGGTGTCGATGATGACCCCGAAGCTGTTCATGAACCAGGCAGCGAGCCCGGCTGTCACAATGACCGCGATCAGGATCGGCTTGAGCGCATATCTGACCGACAGCGCGACCAGAAGCGCGGCATGGATGGCGAAAATACCCGCAGCAAAAAGCGCCAGCGCGACCGGTCTTCCGTCAAGGTTGGTCGCAGCCTTGGCCCAGAATGTCTGGTTGAGCCCGAACACGATGTAACCGGCCACAAGCATAGCCAGAGTGATGCTGCCGACCGCAGGACGATGAAAGGACAACGCAGACCCCCGAATGCCGACGCCTCGTGCGTCGAGCCCTTGACGTGGCTCCGCCTCTTTTATGGCTGAACTAAGACAAAAGAAGCCCGTCTCGCTCAGTGGTCGCCACGGCGGCCGCAAACTCAAGCCTTTGGCCGCAGGGCGTCGAGCTCGGGGAAATTGGCCGCGAACTTTCGCGAGAAGCCCTTGAGCTTGGGCCGACCGCGCTCCCACTGGCCCGGGAAGCGCAGCGCCAGATAGCCGGTCAGCGCGGCAAGGGCGAAGTGGCCACCATGGATGACCTTGCCGAGCCGCGGCATATCGGCTTCCAGATGGTCCATGCCACGCACCGACTTTTCCCACTGCCGGTCAATCCAGTCCGGGTGGATCTTGTCGTCGGGGCGCAAGCGTCGTTCATAGACGATGGCAAGCAGGCAATCGCAGATGCCGTCGCCAAGCGCCTCCATGATGTCGGCGTCGGTGCGCTTGCCGGGATTGCGGGGGTAGATGCGCTTTGTGCCGTAGCGGTCGATATATTGCATGATCGCCCGGCTGTCGAAGACGCCACGGCCGTCGTCCTCGATCAGCGTGGGGATCTTGCCGAGCGGATTGCTGCCGATCAGCTCGGGCGGGTTCTTGCTGGTATCGGTGAGCACGGACTCATAAACGAGCCCCGCATAGGCGGCCGCCATGCGAACCTTGGAGGAATAGGGGGAAGCGGGCGAATAGAGGATCTTCATCTCACAGGCTTTCTCGGGTTTGCTCAACGCGACGCGGGCAGAAGCGTTGTATCGGCCTTGCAGCCGGTGGCGTCAACCTCGCCGCAAGGCCGGAACGCGAGGTCCCGGCTCAGGCAGATGCGCACCTCGCGCAGCAGACCTTGCCTGCAGATCACGGCCATGGCGCGCAGCGACAGGCCCGGATTGACTGTGGAAAAGGCCGTTTCAACGGCATCGGGATCGACGCGCGCGTCGCGCGCGGGGGCGGCGAGGTCGTGAGGCACCTTCACGCGGGCCGCCGCGGCGCGCAACGTGTCGAAGAAGTCACGCTGGGTGAGCCCCGAGCAGCTGCCGTGCTTGCGCCACTGATGGCCGACGAGGCCCATGGTCGGGATGACGTCAAGGATCGAGCGGCCGAGTGCCTCGGGCACCCGGTCCGGTTCGCGGGTGGCGCAGAATTCCGGGTAGCCGCGCTCCAGTTGCGGCCACAGGCCATGCACCACGAATCCCGGATTGCGGCCGGGCGCACATTGGCGCTGGTCGGCCTCCCCGCCTTCCGCCCGGCAATAACTCGGAGACCAGGACAGGGCCAGCACGTAGAAATCAAATCCTTCGCCGCGCGGGATATCGGACTTTGTCGCAGGATCAGAGGCGGGCGCAGGACCGGAGACGGCGTCAGGGCTGCCAGGTGGTTGGTTCGAGCCTGAGGCTTGGGGCTCCGAACATCCCCACAGACCGACCATCAGGATCACGAGCCAGTTGCCCCGGGCGAAGGCGGAGAAAAGCGGGACCGGTGCCCTTGAGCCGGGCATCATCTGACTGAAAGGCAGCCCGCGCCGTACACCTTCCACGGATCAAGCCCCGCAATGCAGAATTCGACATTGTCGCGGATGCTGGCAAAGCCCCAGCCGGCCTCGATCAGATACCAGATCTTGCGGTCGCGCCCGTCGGTCATCTCCGCCGTGGCGTGGCAATAGAGACGGCCGGGACTGGGCTTCTCGCTGGTCGGTTCGCGGCGATTCTCGTGCGGATGGCGCAGTGCGGTGATCCCGAGCCCGCGCTTCAGCAGGTTTTCGTCGGTCCAGACAAAGCGCTTCTGAATATATGTCAGCACAGTCGGCGCGTCGCAGGCGGGGAAGGCACCGCCTGAAAAGGCATGCGACGGGGCCGCCGACCCGGCAAGGCTTGCAGCCGAAAGGGCAAGGGCGAGGAGTGTTCGGGGAAATGTCAAGGTGTGCCTCTTGGAGGTGTCAGGCTCTTGGGTGCCAAGGCCGGACAATGGCCAAGGGTGTCTCTCCAGTCAAGCCGGGACGCTGTCAGTGATGAACCCAAACTGTGCATCGCGGCGTCGGGTCAGAAATTCATTGTGCCAGGCATGGACGGCATCCGGTGCGGGCGTTTTGCCTCGCAGTCAATCGGGACCCGGATCGTTCTGGTCGCCACTGTCCACACCCTGCGCCGCAATTACTCCGCCGCTTCGCCCACCAACATTTCCACCCGCGCCATCGCCCCCGGCGCGGTTGCCAGCAGCTGGGCGAGCTCGGGCAGCGCGGCCCGGAGCTCTGCTTCAAGCGTAAAGGGTGGATTGACAATGATCAGCCCCGAGCCGTTCAGCCCAGGCGCATGGAGGTTGGAGCGCACCATCAATTCGGCGTTGAGCGTGCGTGGCCGACCGAGCGCGCGGATCTTGGCGTGGAAGGCGCGGATCTGCGAGTCCGCCTTGACGGGGTACCAAAGGCAATAGATGCCGCCCGGGAAGCGGCGCGTCGCGCGCGCCAGCCCGTCGACCATACGGTCGAACTCGCCGTCCGATTCGAACGGTGGATCGACGAGGATGAGCCCGCGCTTTTCCTTGGGCGGCAGATGCGCGCCGAGCGAGAGCCAGCCGTCGAGCTCGATCACGCGTGTCTGAAAATCGCCCTCGAACAGCGTCCTGAGCGCGCGCGCATCCTCCTTGCGCAGTTCCATCGCCGACAACCGGTCCTGTTTGCGCAGGAGCATGCGCACCAGCTTGGGAGAGCCCGGATAGAGCCGCAGCTGCTGGCTTGACGCGGCACTGGAATTCAGATCGCGGACCTCCGTGAGCCAGGGTGCCAGAAATGCATCGAGAGCCGGCGACCGCCTTGCGTCCAACACCCGCCCCACGCCGTCGCGCCATTCGCCGGTCTTTCCCGCCTCCTTGCCGGTCAGATCGTAGAGCCCTGGGCCGGCATGGGTGTCGATGACGCGGAAGGCACCGTCCTTGCGCTTCAGGTAGGCCACGATCTGCGCCAGCACCGCGTGCTTGAGCACGTCGGCGAAGTTTCCCGCATGGTAGGAGTGGCGGTAATTCATTCCGCAGTTGATGCCTCCGTCAAAAAAGCTGATGGACGCCTGCCGCCCGTGGCGCAGGCTTCGGATTTCCCTTATAGGACATCCATGAACGACGCGACACCTTTCCCGCTCCACGAACGCCCGCTGACCGGCCATTCGGCCTGCCCGCACGACTGCCCGTCCACCTGCTCGCTGGAGGTGGAACTGCTCGGCCCGTCCCGCATCGGCCGTCTGCGCGGCGACCCGACCAACAGCTACACCGCCGGCGTCATCTGCGCCAAGGTCGCACGGTATGCCGAGCGCATCCACCATCCCGACCGGCTGACAAAGCCGCTGGTCCGCGCGGGCGGCAAGGGCGAGGGGGTCTGGAAGGAGGCGAGCTTCTCCGCAGCGCTTGATCTGGTGGCCGAGAAGTTCGATCGCGCCGAGGCCGCCCACGGCTCGGAAACCGTCTGGCTGAATTTTTATGCCGGCACCATGGGGCTCGTGCAGCGCGACGGCATCCATCGTCTGCGCCACGCAAAACGCTATTCCAACCAGTTTGACAGTTTCTGCACCAACATGGCCTGGACGGGCTGGACCATGGGGGCAGGCGCTCTGCGCGGGCCGGACCCTCGCGAGATGGCCAAATCCGACTGCGTCGTCATCTGGGGCACCAATGCGGTCTCCACCCAGGTCAATGTGATGACCCATGCCATCCGGGCCCGCAAGGAGCGCGGCGCAACCATCGTCGCCGTCGACATCTATGATACCGCGACGATGAAACAGGCCGACGTGAAGATTTTACTGAGGCCGGGCACCGACGGGGCGCTCGCCTGCGCGATGATGCATGTGCTGTTCCGCGACGGCCTTGCCGACCATGACTATCTCAAGGACTTCAGCGACGACCCGGCCGGACTTCAATCCCATCTTCAAAGCCGCACACCGGCCTGGGCCGAAGCCATCACCGGCGTCCCGGCGGCCGAGATCGAGGCATTTGCGCGTCTGGTGGGCACCACGCCGCGGACGTTCTTCCGCCTTGGTTACGGGTTCACCCGCCAGCGCAATGGTGCGGTCAACATGCATGCGGCACTTTCGCTCGCCGTCTGCACCGGGGCCTTCCGGCACGAGGGCGGCGGTGCCTTCCATTCCAACTCCGACATCTTCCGTCTCGACAAGACGTTGCTCGAAGGTCGTCGCCAATTCGACCCGGGCCTGCGCTGGCTCGACCAGTCCAAGATCGGGCGCGTGCTGACAGGTGAACCCGACGCGCTCAACGGCGGCCCGCCGGTCACCGCCATGCTGGTGCAGAACACCAATCCCGCCAATGTCGCGCCTGAGCAGCGCAAGGTGATCGAAGGATTGCGGCGCCAGGATCTTTTCGTTGTCGTGCACGAACAGTTCATGACCGATACGGCGCGTCTGGCCGACGTGGTGCTGCCAGCCACGATGTTTCTCGAGCATGACGACATCTACCGCGGCGGCGGACAGCAGACGATCCAGATCGGCGCAAAACTCGTTGAGCCGCCCGAAGGGCCACAGCCCAACCATTTTGTCATTGAGGAGCTCGGCCGCCGCCTCGGCGTCGGGCAGATGGACGGCTTCGGGATGACCGAGCGCGCCCATATCGACGTGATGCTCCAAAAGCGCGGGCTGGGGACGTTCGACAGTTTCCTGGCGGGTCGCTTTGCTGACATGCAACCCGATTTCGAGACCGCCCATTTCCTCAAGGGCTTTGGCCACAAGGACGGGAAATACCGCTTCCGACCCGACTGGACTGGCACGCCGGCCGCCAACAAGCCGCCGCGCCGCATGGGACCGCAGGGGCCTGTGGAGGCGCTGCCGGATTTCCCAGACCATGTCGACCTGATCGAGAATGCCGACGCCATCCACCCGTTCCGGCTTGCGACGTCGCCGTCGCGGTCTTTCCTCAACTCGACCTTCGTCGAAACCCAATCCTCACGCAAGCGGGAGCAAAGGCCCGAACTGCTCATCCATCCCGAAGACGCTGAAGCCCTTGCCATCGCTGACAGTGACCGGGTCACGCTCGGTAACGGACGTGGAGACATCTCGATGCTGGCGCGGCTCGATCCGGGCCAGCGCCGCGGCGTGGTGATCCACGAAGGGCTCTGGCCGAATTCCGCTTTTGAAGGCGGGGAGGGGATCAACGTGCTGACAGGCGCTGATTCCTGTGCGCCTTACGGCGGCGCGGCTTACCACGACACCCGCGTCTGGCTGCGCAGAGGCTGAGCGGTCAACTGTGAGGTATCCAGCACTCGGGTACCGGGGTTTGCCCTCGATCTCACCGGTCTCACGAATCCAGCGCCTGATGGGCGCTTGCGACCACCCGCGCCAGAAAATCTGGCTCCCTTGCGGCAATCCGGGCGCTTTCCTCAGGGATGTAGTCCCGGGTGATCGGAACCGCCTCGCGCGCCCGTCCGAGCTGCAGGTGGAAGACATTGCTCGGCCCGTCGAGAAAGGCGCATTCACAAATTGACAGATAGATTTCCCACATCCGGCAGAAGCGCTCGTCCATGAGAGCCGCCGCTTCGGCACGGTGAGCGGCAAAGCGTGTGCGCCATTGGCGAAGCGTGTGGCCGTAATGGCTGCGCCAGATCTCGCAATCAAGCACCCACAGGCCCGACGCCTCGACGGCCGAAACCGCTTCCGACAGCGACGGGGCATAGCCACCAGGAAAGATGTGCTTGCGCAGGAACGGGGCGGTGATGCCGGGCGGTGCCTTTGAGCTGATGGAATGGATGAGCGCCACCCCCTCGGGGGCGAGCCGGTCGCGCACGCCGAGAAAATAGGGTGTCAGATGGTTGATCCCCACATGCTCGAGCATGCCGACCGAGACCACGCGGTCAAACCGGTCGCTCACCTCCCGGTAATCCCGGAGCTCGAAGCGGACCCGGTCGCTCACACCGAGGATCTCGGCGCGTCTGCGCGCGACCGCGAGCTGGTGTTCAGACAGCGTTACCCCCACAACCTCCACGTCCGCCACATGGGCAAGATAGAGCGCGAGCCCGCCCCAGCCGCAGCCGATATCAAGGACGCGCTGCCCGTCCCTCAGCATCAGCTTGGCGGCGATGTGACGCTTCTTGCAGGTCTGGGCTTCTTCGAGCGTCTCTGTTCCGGTGGGGAAATAGGCGCAGGAATACTGCATGTCGGCATCCAGAAAAAGCCGGTACATGTCCTCGCCGATGTCGTAATGCGCCTTTGCATTGGCGCTGGCTTGGGCAAGGCGGTTGTTCTGCTGCAGCCGCTTGAGCCGCCTCGAAAGCCCGCGCCAGAAAATCTGGCTCGGCGACAGATCGAACTGCCGCTTGTTGGCAAAGAAGACGCGCATCAGATCGTGGACATCCGACCCCGCCTCCAACACAAAGCCGCCGTTCATGTATTCCTCTGCGGCCTTGAGTTCCGGGTTGAGGAAGATCCGGCGTTCGGAGCCCGGATCGACAAAGCGCAACGTAGCCTCCGGTCCAGCTTCCCGCCCCCCGAAGCTGCGGATGGTGCCATCGACCCCGATCAAGGTAAGGCGGCCTTTGCGGATGGCCTTGCCGAGCAGTCCGTCGAGCATCCGCATCGATGTCTCCTTGTATCGGCCGCAGGCCTGAAGCCGCCGACGCGACCGGCATATGAGTTTATTGAGGTGCCTGCACTTGCACAAGCGCAAAGGTCGCCGCGATCGGTCTCGACGCCGCGACGGCGTCCGGGATTGACCCGGCGGCTGAAGGTTTGCATGGATGGCCGCTTGAGACTGCACGTTCTTGAAACTCAGGAAAGCCTCCGTCATGACCCGATTGCTCGCCGTTTGCCTCGCCTTCGCCTTGGCGTTTCCCGTCCTGAAAGCCGCCGCCGAAACGCTGCAGGAGCGTGAGGAAGCTCTCTACACCCTTATCGAGGCCTTGCACGGCGATGCGGGCGGCTTTCTCGTCACCGCAACCCGGATTTCCCAAGCCATGGCCGCAGGCGACCACGAGGCCGTCGCTGCCGAAGTTGCCTACCCGATTGCGGTAGAGGCCAATGGGGAGGTCTACGATATCTTTGAAGCAAAGAATCTGGTCGACAATTTCGATGCACTGGTGCCTGACACCACGCGTCGCGTCGTGGGTGGCTTCATGCTGGGCGATGTCACCGTCGATGAGACAGCGGTAAGCTTTGGCGGTGGCGCCATGTGGATGGCACCCGCCTGCCGCACCAAGGGCTGCAGCAACACCGTCTGGTCGATCATCCGCCTCTCCGATGTGCCTGGGACCGACGCGGTACAGGCGGCGTCCGAACCGTCTGGCTTTCCCGTTGAAGCCGGATCATGGGGCGGAAAGGTCCGCTCCGGTCCCGGGATGGAGCACGCCCAGATCGCCTCGCTCAGGCAAGGCGAGCCGCTGACACTTCTCGCGCGCACCGAGATCGTGTTCAATGACTACCCGTGGTTTCGCATCCGCACCTCCGATGGGCTTGAGGGCTACCAATGGGGTGGCGTGGTCTGCGCCAGGGGGGTGGCCGTGGAAGGGGCCTTCGAAACCTGCCCGTGAGCGGCGCGAAAGGTTGAAGCCCGCCTGACCAATCAGGCCCGATGAGACGGTTGCGCAACCATCACCGCAGCTTCATCGTCCTGGCTTGGCTGGCGAAAAAACCGATGACCCGTCACCGCCCATGCGCACCTCGCCGCGGGCGAGCATGGCCAGCGCCAGCGGATAGATCCGGTGTTCGGCCTCCAGCACTCGCAAAGCCAGCGCGGCGGGGGTATCGTCGGTGAGAACCTCCACCGCCGCCTGGGAAATGATCGGGCCTTCGTCCATGCCTTCGGTGACGAAATGCACGGTGCAGCCATGGATGCGGACGCCTGCGACAAGCGCCCGGTGGTGGGTGTCAAGCCCCGGAAAAGCCGGAAGCAGCGAAGGATGGATGTTGATGATCCGCCCTTGCCAATGGCGGGCGAAGGCGCCTGACAGAAGCCGCATGTAGCCGGCGAGGCAGACGATCTCCGCCCCCGAAGCCTCGATAGCCTCCTGCAGGGCCGCTTCATGGGAACTCGCGTCGGCGTGCTCGCTGCGCGGAACGGCCGTTGCGGCGATCCCGAAGCCGCGCGCATGCTCAAGGCCCGCAGCACCCGCCCTGTCAGACAGGACGGTCACGATCCGGGCCGGGTAGTCTTCCGCCAGCGCAGCCGAAACAAGGGCACCCATGTTCGAGCCGCGGCCGGAAATCAGCACCGCAACTTTCTTGCGCGAGATGGCGGGCGGCTTGATGCCGATGCGGCTGTCCTTGTCCTCGGTCGTGTCCCCGGACGGGCTCACAGCGCCAGCGCTCCCGAATAGAGGACGCCCGGGTCGCCGGAGCGGCGTGCAACAAGTCGGCCGAGCGCCAGCACGGTCTCGCCTTCCGCCTCGAGCGCGGTGCGGACCCGGTCGGCCTCGCGCGCCGCCGTCACCACGATCATGCCCACGCCGCAGTTGAAGGTGCGCAGCATTTCTGCCGGTGCGACACCGCCGGTCGCCGCAAGCCAGGAGAAGACAGACGGCACGGCAATCGCGTCGAGATTGACCTGAGCGGCCAATCCCTCGGGCAGGACACGTGGAATGTTTTCGGGAAAGCCGCCTCCGGTAATATGGGCCAGCGCCTTGATGGCGCCGGTTTCGCGGATGACCTTGAGCAGCGGCCGGACATAGATCCGGGTCGGCTCGAGCAAAGCATCTCCGAGCGTCCGCTCGCTGTCGAAGGGTGCCTGCGCATCCCACGTGAGCCCGCTTGCCAAGACGATCCGTCGCACCAGCGAATAGCCGTTGGAATGCACGCCCGAGGATGAAAGCCCAAGGATCACGTCGCCTTCGGCGATATCGCTTGAGGGCAACAACGCCCCACGCTCGGCCGCTCCCACCGCAAAGCCCGCCAGATCATAATCACCCGCCCCATACATCCCCGGCATCTCGGCTGTCTCGCCGCCAATCAGCGCGCAACCGGCCATGATGCAGCCCTTGGCAATTCCGCCGACAATGGCCGCACCCTCTTTGGGGTCAAGCTTGCCGGTGGCGTAATAGTCGAGGAAGAACAACGGTTCCGCACCCTGGACGACGAGATCGTTGACGCACATGGCAACAAGATCGATGCCGACGGTGTCGTGCCGGCCGACGTCGATGGCGACCTTGAGCTTGGTGCCGACACCGTCATTGGCCGCCACCAGCACGGGATCGACAAAGCCAGCCGCCTTGAGGTCGAACAGCCCGCCGAAACCGCCGATCTCGCCGTCTGCGCCCGGACGGCGCGTGGCGCGCACCAAGGGCTTGATGCGGTTGACCATCTCGTTGCCGGCATCAATGTCGACACCGGCGTCGCTGTAGGTGAGGCCGTCGCGGGCTTCGCTGTCGGTGGGCTTGCTCATGGGCTTCCGGTCCTGTCCGAGGCGCTGACATCGCGTGTTCGGCGGGGATCGCATTTTGAAGCCCGGCTTGCAAGTCTGAGCCTGGGTCGTCAGGCGGTTTCCCGCTGACAAGACGTGGCGGTGCTTGGAATGGTGGGCGGCCGCCTCCATATGGATCAGACCCAGAGGTGAGCCTGTGAAAAAGACCCGACATTTGGTCTGCACGTTCAACCTGTCATAAATCAGGTGTCAAATTTGCAGAAATCGACTAAAATCGGAAATCTGCCGGTGGTTTTTCGGGTGACGACATTTGCGTGCAAGGGTGCGGCAACAAGAGGCAAATGGTGGACTTGAACCCACGGAACACACCGGTTGATCAAATCGACGCTGGGCCCCGCGCGGACGCACAGACGACACGGTCGCCCTTGTTGCCACCGACAGGCCACTTGCGTGGAGCGGCAGGTTCTGCCCCCTGCAATTGCCTGGCGGGGGTGTGAGTTGCCATGACGCTGCCCAACCTCATCACCATCCTGCGTTTCCTGATGGTGCCGGTCATCGTCTTGGCCATGATGAGCGGGCACATGACGGCTGCCTTCTTCATCTTCCTGCTCGCAGGCCTGTCGGACGGCATCGACGGCTTCATTGCCCGCCAGTTCGACCAGAAATCCGAACTCGGCGCCTGGCTCGATCCGATGGCCGACAAGCTGTTGCTTGTGAGCGTCTTCATCATGCTCGGCTATGGTGGCCATCTGCCACTCTGGCTCGTGGTGCTTGCGGTTTCGCGCGATCTGATGATCGTCGGCGGCGTGATCCTTGCCAGTCTGCTCCACAATCCGGTAGAAGCCCGGCCGATCGCGGTCTCCAAGGTCAACACCGCAGCCCAGATCGGGCTCGCCATCGTGGTTCTCGCTGATCTGGCCGGGTTCGGCAGGATCGGCGGCCTCGCCGATTGGCTGGTCCTCGCGGTTGCAGGCTTGACCATTGCGTCGGCGGCGGCCTATCTCATCACATGGCTGAGGCATATGGCGGGGTCCGGCGAGGCCAGCTGACGGGTGCGGCCGCCCGGAGCCCGCAACGGCCTCTGGCCAAGGACGGAGAGTGAGCGCAATGACCACCCAGATCGACCGTGTCGCCCTTCGCCGCCAGCTCGTGTTCTGGACCATCGCGTTCCTGGTATTTCTCGGCTTCGTCTTCCTTTTCAGCTCGATCCTTTTGCCCTTCGTGGCAGGCATGGCGCTCGCCTATTTCCTCGATCCGGTGGCCGACCGTCTCGAGCGGCTGGGTTTGAGCCGCACGATGGCGACGGTGCTCATTCTGATCAGCTTCATTCTGCTCTTCACGCTGGCGCTCATCATCATCATTCCGCTGCTGGTCACCCAGGCCGCAGATTTTGCGTCCCGCGTGCCCGGTTACATCACCGACCTGCAAGCGCTCATCACCGCCGAGCCGAGCATTCTGCCCGATTGGGTCAATCTGCAGCTGGCCTCAGTCAAGGACAGTTTCGCCGAACTTCTGAAGGAGGGCGCGGGATTCATCGGGACGGTCTTCCAACAGATATGGAACTCCGGAAAGGCGCTCGTCGACATCGCCTCGCTTTTCGTGATCACGCCGGTGGTTGCCTTCTATCTCCTGCTCGACTGGGACAACATGATCGAGAAGGTCGACAGCTGGGTACCGCGCGACCAGCTGACGACCGTGCGCACTCTTGCCCGCCAGATCGACCAGGCCATTGCAGGCTTCGTGCGCGGGCAGGGCAGCGTCTGCATCATACTGGGCATCTTCTACGCCGTCGGCCTCACTGCGGCCGGGCTCAATTTCGGCCTGCTGATCGGCCTCTTCGCCGGCCTCATCAGCTTCATCCCCTATGTCGGCTCGCTGATCGGCCTGGTGATCGCCGTCGGCGTGGCGCTGGTGCAGTTCCTGCCGGATTACGTGATGGTCATCGTGGTCGCAGCAATCTTTTTCGCGGGTCAGTTCCTGGAGGGAAACATTCTGCAACCGCGGCTGGTGGGCCAGTCGGTGGGTTTGCATCCGGTCTGGCTGATGTTCGCCCTGTTCGCCTTCGGCGCTCTGTTCGGCTTCGTCGGTCTCATGATCGCCGTCCCGGCAGCGGCATCAGTAGGGGTGCTCGTTCGCTTTGCCATCGGCCGTTATCTCGAAAGCGATCTTTATCAAGGCGTCCAGCGTTCGCCACCGCAGGGTGCGCCGGGTTCGGGTCCTGGCGCTGATCCCGCCCGGCAGAACACGGGAAGCTGATGACGCTTTCATGACGAAGCCGCCGCGCCTCGACCAGCTGCCACTCGATTTCGCGCCCGATCCTGCGACCTCGCGCGACGACCTTATCGTGTCCGACCCTTTGAGTGCGGCCATCGCCGTGATCGACCGCTGGCCTGACTGGCCTTCGCCGGTGATGATCCTGGCTGGGCCGACCGGGTCGGGCAAGTCGCATCTGGCGGCCATCTGGGCGCAGAAGGCGGGTGCCGTCACGCTGTCGCCGCTTTACGTCGAATTGGACGCGCTTGCCACGGCCGCCGCCCATCCGCTGCTCATCGAGGATGTCGATCGGGCGGGCTTTGATGAAACGGCGCTGTTCCATCTCATCAACGCCGTGCGCGCCAACGGGCGGACCATGCTGATGACCACGCGGCTTTGGCCTGCGGCCTGGCCGGTCAAGTTGCCCGATCTCGCCTCGCGCCTGAAGGCGGCCACCACCATCGAGATCGGCGAGCCCGACGACGCTCTGCTGGTGCAGGTGCTGGTCAAGCTGTTTGCCGACCGTCAGGTGGCTGTCGACGGGCGGACGCTCAGCTACATCGTCACCCGCATGGAGCGCTCGCTCGCCGCCGCGCGCCAGATCGTGCTGCGCCTCGACGCGCTGGCGATGGCGCGCAAGAGCCGGATCACCCGGACGCTCGCCGCCGAGGTCCTGGCCGAGTTTGATACCGGCGGCGAGTGACGCGCGCACCGGCTTCAACTTTGTCTCTGGATCTGGGTCTCTGGATCTGGGTCTCTGGATCTGGGTCTTTGGATCTGGGTCTCTGGATCTGGCTGCCGCGCTGGCTCCGGCGCTGATACCAGATTGTCACAGTTCCTTCTTTCTTGTGATATAAAGACGTTCGAACGCCGAACCGGAACCCCCGCCCCATGGACGATCTCACTCACGCAACCGTGCCCGCCTCCGAGCCCCCCCACAAGGACGTGGCGACGCCCGAACCGGTCGTCAGCGATCTCATGACGAGCCCGGAGCGCTTCATCAATCGTGAATTTTCCTGGCTCCAGTTCAACCGCCGGGTTCTCGAGGAAACTCTCAACGAGAACCATCCCCTTTTGGAGCGGGTCCGCTTCCTGTCGATCTCGGCTGCCAATCTCGATGAATTCTTCATGGTGCGCGTCGCAGGCCTCGAAGGCCAGATGCGCCAGGGCATCACCAACCGGTCGCCTGACGGGCTGAACCCGGCTGAGCAGATTGACCATATCCTGACCGAGATCGATGGATTGCAGCTTGAGCAGCAGGCCTCGCTCGCCATCCTGCAGCAGCACCTGTCGGTCCAGAACATCCTTATCGTGCGCTCTTCCATGATCGAGGGGCAGGACCGCATCTGGATCGAGGACGAGTTCCTGCAGTCGATCTTCCCGGTGCTCACTCCGCTGTCGATCGATCCGGCGCATCCCTTTCCGTTCATCCCCAATCTCGGCTTCTCGATCTGCCTGCAGCTCCAGAGCAAGGTGTCGGGCGAGCCGATGACTGCGCTCATCCGCCTTCCGGTGGCGCTCGACCGTTTCGTGCGACTGCCCGATGCGATGGGCGCGGTGCGCTACATCACGCTTGAGGACGTGGTTTCGATGTTTATCGGCCGGCTCTATCTTGGCTACGAGGTCATGGCATCGGGCACGTTCCGCATCATCCGCGACAGCGACATCGAGGTGGAAGAGGAAGCCGAAGACCTGGTTCGCCTGTTCGAGAGCGCGCTCAAGCGCCGCCGTCGCGGATCGGTGATCCGCATCGAGTTCGATTCCGAATTGCCGCAGGCGTTGCGGGAATTCGTCATTCACGAACTCAATGTGCCTGAGAATCGCGTTGCCGTGCTTCCAGGCCTTCTGGCTTTGAACACGTTGTCCGAGATCGCCAGGGCACCGCGCGACGATCTGAAGTTTCCGCCCTACAATGCGCGCTTTCCCGAACGTATCCGCGAGCACGCAGGCGATACCTTCGCCGCCATCCGCGAAAAGGATCTGGTGGTCCATCACCCTTACGAATCCTTTGATGCCGTGGTGCAGTTCCTGTTCCAGGCGGCGCGCGACCCCGATGTGCTGGCCATCAAGCAGACACTCTACCGCACCTCCTACGACAGCCCCATCGTGCGTGCGCTCGTGGATGCCGCCGAATCCGGCAAGTCGGTCACAGCACTCGTCGAATTGAAAGCCCGTTTCGACGAGGAGGCCAATATCCGCTGGGCCCGCGACCTTGAACGCGCCGGTGTTCAGGTTGTCTTCGGCTTTCTCGAGCTGAAGACCCATTCGAAGATGAGCCTGATCGTCAGGCGCGAGGAAGGCCGTCTCGTGTCCTACTGCCACCTGGGGACCGGCAACTACCATCCGGTGACCGCCAAGATCTACACCGACCTGAGCTATTTCACCTGTGATCCGGTCATCGCCCGCGACATGGCTCACGTGTTCAACTTCATCACCGGTTATGGCGAACCCGAAGGCTTGTCCAAGCTTGCGGTATCGCCGCTCAACCTGCGCTCCAGGATCGTCGAGAACATCGCCGCCGAGATTGACCATGTCATGGCCGGCCGGCCCGGCGCGGTCTGGATGAAGATGAATTCGCTGGTTGATCCGGAAATCATCGATGCGCTCTATCGGGCGAGCCAGGCGGGTGTCGAGATCGATCTGGTGGTGCGCGGGATTTGCTGCCTGCGGCCGCAGGTGCCCGGCCTGTCAGATCGCATCCATGTCAAGTCGATCGTCGGCCGCTTCCTCGAACACAGCCGGATCTATTGCTTCGGCAATGGCCACGGACTGCCCTCCAAGGAGGCCCTCGTTTATATCGGTTCGGCCGATCTGATGCCGCGCAATCTCGACCGCAGGGTCGAGACGCTTGTGCCGATGACCAACAAGACTGTGCATGAACAGGTGCTTTCCCAGATCATGCTCGGGAATCTGATTGATAATCAGCAGAGTTACGAGATACTTGCCGACGGGACGTCTCGCCGCGTGGTAGCGCTGCCGGACGAGGAGCCGTTCAATGCGCAGCTGTATTTCATGACCAATCCGAGTCTGTCTGGCCGAGGAGAATCCTTGAAATCCAACGCGCCCAAGCTGATTGCAGGCCGCGTGGCCCGAAAGGCAAAAGAGAAGCAATAGTCCGCATGGTGGAATCGGAAGCGCAAGGCAGGCTGCCGGGCATTCACCCGGTGTCGGTGGTCGACATCGGGTCCAATTCGGTGCGCCTCGTCATCTACGAGGGCCTGAGCCGGGTGCCTGCGATGCTGTTCAACGAGAAGGTCCTGTGTGGATTGGGTCGGGGTCTGGCCGCAACCGGCCGGATGGATGAGCAAGGTATTGCGCGCGCTTTGGCGGCGCTCAAGCGATTTCGCGCCCTCTCCAATCAGGCGCAAGCCCGCGACATGCATGTGCTCGCCACCGCCGCCGCCCGCGAGGCCGAGAACGGGCCGGATTTCATCCGAGCCGCCCAATCCGTCATCGGTTGCCCGATCAGGGTTCTGACCGGTGAGGAGGAGGCCAGGTTCTCCGCCTATGGCATCATCAGCGGCTACTACCGGCCCGACGGTATCGCCGGCGACCTGGGTGGCGGGTCGCTCGAACTGGTGGATGTACGCGGGCAGGTCCACTCCGGCGGGCTCACATTGCCGCTGGGTGGCCTGCGGCTTGCAGAAGTGTCGGACGGCTCGATCGCCAAGGCAAGAGCGGTGGCCCGCGAGCACCTTCGCGGCGCAGACATGCTGCGCGCGGGCAGCGGACGCACCTTCTATGCCGTCGGCGGAACCTGGCGCAACATCGCCAAGTTGCATATGGAACTCACCAATTATCCGCTGCACATGATGCAGGGTTACGAGGTCGAGGCACCGGTCGCCATCGACTTCCTGGGCGAGGTGGCCCGCATGAAGGACTCCCGTATCGAAGCGTTGAAGGCCGTGTCGAAAAACCGCCGGTCGCTTCTGCCTTTCGGCGCGGTGGCGCTGGAGGAGACGCTGCTCGCCATGCGCGCCGACCGGGTGAGCTTTTCCGCGCTCGGGGTGCGCGAGGGGTATCTTTATGCGCTGCTTTCGCCGCGGGAAGCCGCACTCGACCCGTTGCTGACGGCGGCGGGCGAACTGGCGATCCTGCGCGCCCGCTCGCCCGAGCATGCCCGCGAGCTTGCCGACTGGACCGGGCGCATGTTCCCGGTCTTTGGCGTCGACGAGAGCGTTGAGGATTCGCGCTACCGCCGCGCCGCCTGCCTGCTGGCCGACATTTCCTGGCGCGCCCATCCCGACTATCGCGGACTGCAGGCGCTCAACCTCATCGCTCACGGCACCTTCACCGGCATCAGCCATGCCGGACGCGCTTATATCGCGCTGGCCAACTATTTTCGCTTCGAAGGATTGAACGACGATGGCGTCTCCGCCAGCTTGTCCGACATCGCGGGGCCGCGCTACCTCGATTTTGCCAAGCTTCTTGGTGGCATGCTGCGGGTGGTCTATCTGTTCTCGGCCTCCATGCCGGGTATCGTGCCGCGGCTCGCCTTCGAGCGCGCCCGGCCGTCAGACGGCGATGTCGATGTCGTTCTTTTGGTTCCGCCCGAATGCCAAATCTTCATGGGCGAACGGCTTGATGGCCGATTGCAGCAGCTCGCCAGGCTCACGGGCAAGCGGCTTGGCTTCCGCCAGATCTGACGGTCGATCTCAGATCCGGTTGCGGAACAACGTGATCTTGCGCCGCGGGCCGATGCGCTTTTCCTCGCGCACGAAAATCATCAATCCGGACGCCGCGATCACCGCCATGCCGAAAAGGGTGAAACTGTCTGGCACCTCTGCAAAGAACAGATAGCCGATGGCGATTGCCCACAGCATCTGGCTATATTGGGTGGGCGCGAGACTGCTCGCAGCCGCAAGCGCCGAGGCGCGGATGATCAAGATCTGCGCAAAGCCGGACAGGCAGCCTGCAGCGAACATCAGTGCGATCACCGGCCGGTCCGGAATGGAAAAATCAGGATAAACCAGCACCAGATTGATGGTGCAGGACCAGGCGCCGACTGCAAGCATGATCGAAATCATCTTTTCGGAGCCCGAGATCTTGCGCAGCGCGATGATCGAGACGGCGCCAAAGAACGCCGTGCCGAGTCCCGCGACATGGCCCGGTTCGATCTCGCGCAAACCCGGACGGATAACCAGGAGCACACCGAGGAAACCCAGAAGCACCGCCGCCCAGCGCCGCCAGCCAACCTGTTCCTTGAGGAAGATGATGGAGAGCACCGTGGCGAAGGCGGGGATGAGGAAGATCAGCGCATAAGCTTCGGCGAGCGGCAGGGTGGTGAACGCAGTGTAGCCGCAGATGCCGGCAATTGCGCCCGATATCGCCCGTACATGCACCATGACGCGGTTGGTGAAGCTGAATGCATCGCGCCAGCGTTCCTGTCGGGGCTTGAACAGGATGAGCGGGGCGAGCGCGAAAGTGGTGACGAAAAAGGTGGTGATGAAGATGCTCTGCCCGGCACCGACCGCTTTGACGAAGGCATCCGAGCAGGCATAGGAGCCGTAGGCCGCAAAAGCCAGAAGGATGCCCTTGGTCAGATCGGACATGCAAAAACCTGCGGGGGTGCGACGCATCCTGGATGTGGATCAGGGAAGTCCCCTTCTGTCATGCCGCAGCGCCGCTGTCATCTGGTGAGTGGGACCCGGAGCGCTTTCAGTCTGCCACGCTTTCCGGCCCGCTCAGCGCCGGGCGGTCTGACCTGCGGCCCGATGCACTTTAACTGACATTCGTGATATTATACCGGTCCCGAAAGCTCCCCAAGCTGTTCGGCACCACAGGTTAATCCCCATTTGCCCCGGGCAAGGCCGGATCTCGCTCGCAGCGCGCCAGGGCGATCGGCTGCATGCGCGTGATCGCCGCCACCTCGCCCGAGCCCGCCGGCCCGAACACGCCGTCAATGCAGGCGCAGCCATACCCGTAATAGCCATTGGTCTTGACCCAGGCGTCCCCGAAATCAAACGCGTCGGTCGTAAGATCCTGGAAACCCGGGACCGGCTCGCTTCCCTGCAGGCTGAGCGTCCATTCGCCATCCCGATCGACCAGCCAATGGTTTGCCGGCGTGGGATTATGATACCAGCCGCAGCGTTTTTCCATGGCTGAGGCGGGGCTGGCGCACACGAGCGCGGCAAACGTACCAACCCAGGCTGAGGCTCTGCACGCTTTGTTAATCATTTGATGCAAACCTTTCTCTGTAAACAAGAATTGCCTTCAGCTTGTCGAAGAGAAAAACGGAAATCGCTTCGATTTCGATCCCGTGACTGTGCCATTTCCGCCGCCGATAGTGCAGTCTCGCATCCTGGCATGATTCGGTCCAGCGGATTGAATTTGACATCTGGTGCCATTCTAGGGGCGCTTTCAGCCAAATGTCAAATTCGTAAAATCCACTTGAATCATACACTTGCCCGTGGTTTTTCTAATTCCAACATGTGCTTGAAAGCGTGCGGCCACAGCATGCAGATGTTGGAACCGAACCGCGAGACGTGAAGGAACTTCTTTGCAAACTTTGCGTTGGACAGCGAAGACCGACAGGAGAATACCTTTGTTACCTGACTGCCATGCGTGACCGAGTGATGATTGTGGAAGACGAAATTCTTGTGGCGCTCGACCTTGAGGCGACACTGGAGGATTTCGGCTACGAGCCTGTCGGCATCGCGGCTGACTTGAAAACCGCCCTTGCGCTCGTCAAAACCGAACCCACCGTCGCACTCGTCGACCTCAATCTTCGCGATGGACCGACCGGTTCTGAAATCGGCGCCCGTCTGGCTCGCGACCACGGGATCAAGGTGCTTTTCCTGACGGCCAATCCCCTGATGCTGGGAAAGGGGGTCGCAGGCACTGTCGGTGTTCTGACCAAGCCCTGCTGGCCGGATGCGGTGCGCGCGGCCATCGAATATGCGCTGTGCGGAGATCATGTCGAGCCGCCGAGCGGACTCATCGTCTTTCCGCCCGATGATCAACCCGGCCGCAGCGACGACCGCAGCTTCGCAAAGCCACGCCTGCCTCAACCTGGTCCGTTGATCCCGCCAATCGACCTGACGCGTGACCCGTAAGAAGGCACGTGCCGGACCGAGGCTAAAGGGGTCAGATCCGGCGAAGGCTTGCCTCAGGAAAGACCATCTCCACTTCGAGGCCGCGGGCGTGCCATTTGCGGACGATGCGACCGCCGAGATGGCTTTCCATGCTGACCGAAGATAGCCGGGTGCCAAATCCGGTCTTTTCCGGCTCCCCCGGCACCTCCGGCCCGCCATCCTCGATCCAGCCGATGACACATTCGCCATCGCGGCACTTGCAAGCGATGGTGACCCGCCCGCCTGGCACCGAGAGTGCGCCATACTTGCTGGCATTGGTCGCAAGCTCATGAAAAACAAGGGCGATCGGGGTGGCGGCGCGGTCATCCATGCCGGTATCCTCACCCGTGATCGTCAGCCGACCTTCATCGAGCGCCGGATAGGGCTTGAGGATTTCCCTCAGGACTGCATGCAGTGTGGTCTTGCCGCTCACAGGGCGGGAGAGCTCGCCGCAGGGACGGGCGAAGTCATGGGCGCGCCCCAGCGCTGCAATGCGCAGCCGCAGGTCTTCGGCGAAGGCCTTCGCCTCCGGAAAATTGCGCGCCGATAGCCCGATGAGCCCATGCACGATGGCGAAGATGTTCTTGATCCGGTGACTGAGCTCGTGGCTCAACAGCGCAGTGTATTCCGCATCCCGCTTGGCGTCGTCGATATCGGTGCAGGTGCCGAACCAGCGGGTGATCCGGCCGTCTTCGTCGCGGATCGGCAAGGCGCGCCCGAGCGTCCAGCGGTAGACGCCGGTGTGGTGACGCAGCCTGTACTCGATCTCGTAAGTCTCGCCTGTCAGAAGTGAATGACGCCACTTCGCCCAGGCCCGTGGCTGGTCTTCGGGGTGGAAGAGGCCTTTCCAGTTCTCGCCATCGGTCGAGCCGACCGGAACGCCGGTGAATTCGTACCAGCGCGCATTGTAGTAATCGTGAAAACCGTCGGGCAGGGTGGACCAGACCATCTGCGGCATGGTGTCGGCGATGGCTCGGAACTTCGCTTCGCTTTCCCGCAGGTCCGTCTCGCGTGCGCGAAGCATGATCTCATTGCGCTTCTGAGTGGAGACGTCTCTGCCCTCGATTAAGATTCCCTCGATTGTCCCGTCGTCGGCGAAGATAGGCTTTGAGACGAAACTGACGAAGATCTTGCGTGCGGGCACCTCGGCACTGTCATCAAGGTTTATTTGCACCCCGGATCCGACATGGGGCGCGCCAGTCAGGTAGACGGTGTCGAGATGCTCGAAGCAGCCACGTTCACCCATTTCGCCGAGGGCGACCCGCGCCGGCTTGCCGACCACATCGTGGCTGCCGAACACCTCCCGATAGGCGGTGTTCGTCATTTCAAAGATATGCTCGGGACCTTTGAGGACGCACATGAAGCTCGGCGCATCCTCAAAGAGCCGCCGCAGCTTTTCGGCCTCCGCCTTTGCCGCGCTGGCGGCTGCAACTTCCATGCGGTCAATCGTCTCCGCGGCGCGCTTGCTGATCGAGATGTCGCGCGAGACTGACAGGATATGCGTCACCGTCCCGTCCCGACTGACCACGGGCCGAACCTTTACATGCCAATAGCGCGGGTTGCCTTTGGCGGTGTCGGCAGCGCCGAAATATTCCGCCGTTTCGCCGCCGCGGGCGGCCTCCACAGCGTCGCGCGCCAGCTGGTTTCCAGTTCCTCTCCAGAAATCGTGCCAAGGGCGACCGCGCAACGCGTCGAAATCATCGACCTCCATGATGCGCCTGCCACTGTCATTCATGTAAATGAGCCGTCCGTCGAGATCGAGCAGCTTGATGCAGTCTCCGCTGGACGCGAGCAGGGCTCGGAACGTCGCATCAATGGATGGCAGCACGGGGTCGCCGTCCAGCAAGGCGACCGTGGCCTCGATCGGGGTCGGCGTGTCGCGAGCAGGGACCATGTAAACTCCGGGGAAATCCAAGAAAGGGGCCGGAATAAAAATCGAGCCGACTACATCGTTAAACGCTCAATTCGAAACTTCGTTCCGGCGCAGGCCTTGCAAGCGGCGCTCGGTCGGCAACAGCCAAGCAAGATTGGAGAGACTGGCGAAGGATCATGCCGACCACGCCGGCGTGACTTCAAAAGCCGATGTCTTCGACCAACCGATCAGAGTTCGACAGCCTCGACGCGCTTGTCGATGAAGCGCAATGCCAGCTCGCCGCGAATGAGCTTGAGTGCGCGTTCCCCGAACAGATCCCGCCGCCATCCGGTTAGCGCGGGCACCTGGGCCGCCTCACCATCTGTCGCGATCGCCTCGAGATCATCGCCTGAAGCGATCACCTTGGCGGCGACATTCTCCTGCTCGACGGTGAGCTTGAGAAGCACCCGGAGCAGTTCGACGGCGGCCTGGGCGCCTTCCGCAGCCTGCCTCTGGCGCGGCAGGCGCGGCATCAGCTCGCGCGGCGTCGCCAGCGCGGCCTGGACCACATCGATAAGCTGCAGGCCTTGCTGGGAGCGCTCCCAGCCGCGCGGGATGGTCCTGAGCTGCGCCAGCGCCTCTGTATCGGTCGGCTGCTGCTGGGCAACCTCATAGAGCGCGTCATCCTTGATCACCCGGCCGCGCGGCACGTTGCGGGCGCGCGCTTCCCGCTCCCGCCAAGCCGCCGCATGCTGGAGCACGCACAGCTCCTGGGGCTTCTTGAGCCGCATCTTGAGCCGCTTCCAGGCGTCGTCGGGATGCATGTCGTAGGTGTCGCGGGCTTCCAGCACCGCCATCTCGTCAACCAGCCATTCGGTCCGGCCTCCGGCTTCGAGCCGGGACTTGAGCTCCTTGTAAACGTCACGCAGATGGGTGACATCGGCCAGCGCGTAATCAAGCTGCTTGTCGGAGAGCGGCCGTCGGCTCCAGTCGGTGAAGCGCGAGGTCTTGTCGATCTGTGCTCCGGTGATGCGCGAGACGAGCTGGTCGTAGGAGACCGATTCGCCGAAACCGCAGACCATGGCCGCCACCTGGGTGTCGAAAATCGGGTGCGGCACCAGATCGCCCAGATGCACGATGATTTCGATGTCCTGGCGCGCCGCATGGAACACCTTGATCACAGAGGTGTCCGACATCAGATCGAAAAATGGTTTGAGATCGAGACCTTTGGCCATCGGATCGACGATCGCGGCCTCTCCTTCGCCCGCCATCTGGATCAGGCAGAGCTCTGGCCAGAAGGTGGTCTCGCGCATGAATTCGGTATCGATGGTGACGTAGTCCGCCTGCGCGAGGCGGCTGCACATGGCCGCAAGGGCCTCGGTCGTGGTGATCATATCCATGAAATTGGCTTTAGCCGGTTTACAAGCCTTTGTCTTCACCCCGGCGCACCCGGTTGCGGCTTATCCCGACGACCCTGACAGTCTGCCCGTCAACCACACGGCCGCCTTGACAAATCAGGACCGCCATGCGCTTTTCCGCGCGATTTCGACCCCGCGCGATTCAGAACCCGCGCGTCTGGGGCCGTGTTCTCCTCCGCGATGACCGGACGACGCCGGCTTCAGCCCACAAGGATCAGGCCATGCACCGCTACCGTTCCCACACCTGCGCCGCCATCCGCAAGAGCGACGCCGGATCCACCGTCCGTCTGTCGGGTTGGGTCCACCGTGTCCGCGACCATGGCGGCCTGCTGTTCATCGACCTGCGCGATCATTATGGCATCACACAGGTGGTGGCGGATCCCGATTCGCCCGCCTTCAAGCTGGCAGAAGCGGTGCGCGGCGAGTGGGTGATCCGTGTCGACGGCGAGGTGAAGGAGCGGATGCAATCCACCGTCAACGCCAGTCTCGGCACCGGCGAGGTCGAGGTTTTCGCGCGCGAGATCGAAGTGCTTTCCGCCGCCAAGGAGTTGCCGTTGCCGGTCTTCGGCGAGCCCGACTATCCAGAGGACGTGCGGCTGCGTTACCGGTTCCTCGACCTGCGCCGCGAAACGCTTCACCGCAATATCGTCAAGCGCACCCAGATCATTGCCGACATGCGCCGTCGCATGACCGAGATCGGCTTTGCGGAATATTCGACGCCGATCCTGACGGCGTCGTCACCGGAAGGCGCCCGCGACTTCCTGGTGCCGAGCCGCATCCATCCGGGCAATTTCTACGCGTTGCCGCAAGCGCCCCAGCAGTACAAGCAGCTTTTGATGGTGGCGGGTTTTGATCGGTATTTCCAGATCGCGCCTTGCTTTCGCGACGAAGACCCGCGCGCCGACCGCCTGCCGGGCGAATTCTACCAGCTCGATCTCGAAATGAGCTTCGTGACCCAGGAGGATGTCTGGGACACCATGGAGCCGGTCATGCGCGGCATCTTCGAGCAGTTTGCCGAGGGCAAGCCGGTGACGCAATCCTTCCGCCGCATTCCGCACGCAACCGCGATCCGCACCTACGGCTCGGACAAGCCTGATCTTCGCAACCCCATCGAAATGCAGGCCGTGACCGAGCATTTTGCCGGATCAGGCTTCAAGGTGTTTGCCGGAATGATCGCCAACGACCCGAAGGTCGAGGTCTGGGCGATCCCGGCCAGGACTGGCGGATCACGGGCGTTCTGCGACCGGATGAACGCCTGGGCGCAAGGCCAGGGCCAGCCGGGGCTCGGTTATATTTTCTGGCGCAA
>JBBQJA010000030.1:0-47882 GCA_038325465.1 Hyphomicrobiales bacterium
TCGCGGTCCAAGACTGACCAGACCGTCCGCATCGACGTGGCGACCGGCTGGGTGGCGAAGCTTATGCGCTCGTGGTCTGACCGAAACAGATGGTTCCCATCTGTTTCGAAAAGTCAGCCCACAAGCTATTGATCTGGTGGAGCGATTTGTCCTGACAGATGGGAACTATCTGTCAGGATCGCACCACCAAAGCAAGTCCGGACGCGAAAGTGGTACCGCTTTCGCGTCCGGACTTGCGCCAAAACAAGAGGATGAGTACTTGCGGCGATTCTGACAACGTCTACAGCGCCGAGCATCCAATCGGAAGCGGCAGCACTGCCGCTTCCGCCAACTGGTTCAGGCCGCCGCCGCAGCCGGACTGCGGATGTCCTCCCATTCCAGGTTGCCGGCATACCGCCAGGCCATTTCTCCGGCTTCATCGAGCGCCATCAGATGGAGCCAGCGGCTGTCGAACAGGGCACGCACGTCCGTGTGCTTTGCAAGAATGGTGCTGATGGCCTCGCAGGGCGCTTCCACCAGCACCGTGAGCCGCAGCGGCTCATGGGCCAGCCCCACCCCGTCATGCACCGATTGCCAGGGCAGGCCGCCGCGCAACAGCCCGCCATTGCCTTCGACCACGCCGATGCCGCCGGTGACATTGTGGAGCAGCTTGTTGCCTGCACCAAACAATGCGGGTGCCACGACAGAGCCGTAATATTGCAGGCTGATCCAACTCGCCACAACCACTGGCGCTGTCAGGATCAGCTCGAGAACACCGAACCCCGCGTCCTTGCGCCAGTCATAATCGTGCAGAAACGCGCGTCCGCCGAGATCCCGCCCGGCGCTGCGCCGACGCGGTGCGGCGATGAAGGCCTGGCAACCTGCAAGACCCCATTCCGGCCGGATCTCAGCCCAGTTGACCGCCCGCCGCGCAATGTCGCCGGCGGTTGTTGCCCGGGGCAGCCGAACCGCCCGTTCGCCACGGGCGAGCGCGCCAGCGGCCGCGAGCCAGCGCCGCACCCGGGTGATGTCGGCAGCATGAGTGTCGGTCGGCTGGTCGGTGTCGTAAAGCGTGATCTCATCGGTGGTGGTGTCGTGCAGAGCAGCCAGGAATAACGTGTCCGGCGGGATCGGAAGACCGCGTTCGGCCAGGCCATCACGCACCTCGCTGGTGTTGAGAAGGGCCGCGAGCAGCCTTGCGTTGACCTCGCCGGAATAGCCGCCGCAGGCGCCGCACTGCAGCGCACTGGCATGGGGATTGTTGACCACATTGGCACCGTGGCCGGCCAGGATGACAATCGGTGCAAAGCTTTGTGTCAACGACATGGCATTGAGCACGCCCGCAGCCATGGCAATGCGGGTGTCAAGGTCGAGCGCCGGATCAAGTTCGGGCGCTGGATCGGCCTCCGGCGCACCGCGCGCAAAGCCGAGCGCATCGCGCAACAACTTGCCCATGTAGACCGGGCCGGTCGCCTCGACGAACGCGAAGGAGGAAATCGCCGCAAGCTTGAATCGGCCCCAGGCGCGCCTGGCCCGCGCCGTTGTCTGCACGGCTTGGGCGCGCATCTCGGTCGCCCGGCCGTGCCCTCCGGACCGGCTGGAAAGCGCCGGATTGAGCAGCACTGGCAGGCGCAGTTCCTGCCGCTCGGAGGCAAAGCGCCGGTGGGTGACGCACAGTCCGAAGAAACCGGCGAAGCCGAGGGTCTCGATGTCGGGATCGAGGCTTTCAAGAGAGCGGCGAAACACCTCCGAACGGACATCGATGCAAAATGCCATCTGCAGCGCGGGGCGCGCAGGCTGCGGCCGCACCATATTCCGTGCAAGCGCGGTGGCGAGCTGCCTTTGTCCTGAACGTTCGGTTGCCTCCTGAAGCAGGGCGTCGATGACATCGTCGCGCGATGCCACCAAAGGCGCGGAATGGGCCACGATGGCCTGCCGCCAGGCCGGGGCGATGGCGGAAGCGTACTGAGCCTGGAGCGCCTGATCCCAGACCAGCCGGATGGCAAGAAGATCAATGAGCGTGGTCTCCTCGCCGCCTGCGAGTTCGGCCTGCCAGAGCCGATACCGCGCCACCTGGCTCCAGCCGCCAAGTTCGGTGAGGAGACTGTGGAAAAGGCTGTCGAGCGCCGCGCCGGAAAGACCAAGCGCGTCGGCCGCCTGCAGGATCGCCTGCTCGGCGGTCTGGGGAAGGCTCGCGACCCGGGCCGCAAAACCCCTGAGGCCAGCAATTTCAGGGGTGAGATCATGGGTTGCCACCGTCCGCCAGGCGGCATAGGCGCTTGCGGGTCGGGCGGCCGTCCACAAGGCCTGACCCTCATCGAAATAGCCCGCGGCCCATTGGCTGATGCGCTCGGCGAGGAGGCCCGGCCAGTCGATGCCAGAGGCTTCCGCGACACAGCGGGCGACAGTTGGAAGGGCAACCGGCGCGGGTCTGGGCCGGGCGGCTGCCGCTTCGAGCTCGTCGAGCGTTACCCCTTCGGCATCCGGCGCGGCCAGAAGGGCTGCCAAAAGATCGTCCCGGGAGACCTCGCCCGCGTCAAGCTTGCCCTTGTACCAGTCTCGCGGCATGGTCGCGGCCAGGCCGGCGCTGCGGCCGAGCCGGGCGGAGGCTTGCGCCAGCGTCTCACCGGTCTGTCCCAGGAAGGGATTGACGGCGACCGTGGCGGCGAGTGGCCAGAGCGGGGGGATCAGCCGTGCGGCGCGCCAGGCAGCCGCCATCACCTGGTCCTGGTCAAGTGCCGGACCGGCGGTTTCGGACAGGGTCGTCAGCATGGATCTCATCCTTTCGTGCGAGCGGTCAGGACGGTTGGCCGGGTGGTCCAGCCGCCCAGCATCCGATCGAGGGTCGCGTTGATGTAAAGTCCGTTTTCGAAATGAACCCGCAGCCCGGCTGCGGCGGGATGTCCGGCCCAGAGCGGCAACAGTGCCTGGGCCACGGCCACCAGGCCAAAGCTGAGCACGGCGAGCGCCATCAGCGTCCAGCCGATCTGGTCAGGGGCGGGCGTCGGCGGCAGGGTTCCGGCCGTCAGCCATTCTGCACCGGTCTGCAGGCCGAAGTAGCCGATGGCCGCCAAGGCCGCAGCCCAGGCAGTCTTCAGCGTGAGTGCGCGGGGTGCTTCTTCCGCCAACCCCTGGGCCAGCAGATAGGCGACGCCGAAGATCAGGATTGTGCCAAGCGCCAGCGCCTGAGGCGACTTCTGCGAGAAGCCGAAGACCGCACCAAAGCCTGCGCCGATGGCAGCATAGATCAGCAGCGCGAGCAGGAAGGCGCGCAGCACCGCCCGCCCATCGGGGATGGCGACCGGGCCGGGCCGCCGGATGGTGGCGACCTGTTCGACCGCCCCGCCTGAAGCAAGGAAGGCATGGGCCTTGTAGAGCGAATGGGCGACAATGTGCAGAAGCGCGAGCGGAAACAGCGCCAGCCCGCATTGCAGCATCATGAACCCCATCTGCGCGACAGTGGACCAGGCAAGCGACGTCTTGACCGCAGGCTGGGTCAGCATCACCACCGCGGCGAAAATTGCCGTGAAGCCGCCTATGAAGGCGAGCGCCGCCAGAACGCCGGGTGCCACCAGCATCACATCGGCAAGGCGGATCAGCAGGAACCCGCCGGCATTGATGACGCCCGCATGCAGAAGGGCGGACACCGGCGTGGGCGCTTCCATCACTTCGGTCAGCCAGCTGTGGGTCGGGAACTGGGCCGATTTCAACAGCGCCGCAACCGCCAGGAAACCTGCGGCCAGAAGCACGAGGGCCGACCCCTCTCCGGCCCGCGCCGCCGCGTTGATGGCACCGATGTCGGCCGTGCCATAGTCGAACACGAGAAGTGCTGCGGCCAGCAGGAGCGAGGCAGAGCCGATGGTCGAGAAGATCTGCTTCTTGCGCGCCGCCCGCTGGGCTGCGGCCCGTTCAGGATAAAAAAGCAGCAACTGATGCAGCGCAAAACTGGTGGCGACCCAAGCGAGCACAAGCTGGCCGAGATTGCCGGACTGGACCAGGAGCAGCACAGCCGCCAGCGCCGTGCACAGCCAACCCGTGAAGACCGCCTGCCGGGCTTCGCCATCAAGATAGGTGCGGGCGTAGCGGACAACGACCCAGCCCACGAAACTCACCAGAAGCAGCATGGTGACGCTGACTGCATCAAGCCGCGCCGACAGGCCGACGCCGAAAACTCCGATCAGGCCACTGGTGCCTGTGCCGTTGAGAATCAGCAGGCCGAGCGCTGCAAAGGCTGCGACAAGCGCAAGCAGCGCCGCACCCTCGGCAAGCGCTGCGAGCTGACCCGGGCGGGGACCCTGACGCAGCACGGCAAGTGCTGCGACGCCGAGGAGCGGCAGCGGTGCGGCGAGCGGGAGAAGATACAGTGACATAGGCAACCTCCGGAGGCAGACTTCAATGCCCCTCCTCTAGCAAGGCCGCAGGCTTGAGAGAAATGCATTGTTTAATCCCTATCGTTCGTTATTATCGAACGTCATGGCACTCCTGAACTATAACCATCTGCGCTATTTCTGGGCCGTGGCCCATGATGGCAACCTCACCCGGACCGCTGCGCGGCTCAATCTCACCCAGTCGGCGCTGTCGGTGCAGATCCGCAAGCTCGAAGCAGGCCTCGGCCATGCCTTGTTCGAGCGGCGCGGCCGCCAGCTCCATCTTACCGAGGCAGGCCGAATTGCGCTCGACCATGCTGATGCGATCTTTGCGACCGGCGACGAGCTGTTGGGGACACTCAGCCATACCGGCGTTGACCGCAAGGCGCTGCGGCTGGGCGCGCTCGCCACGCTGTCACGCAATTTCCAGATGGAGTTTCTCAGGCCCGTGCTCGGCCGTCCGGACATCGAGCTGGTGTTGCGGTCAGGCAATACGGCCGAGTTGTTGCGCGCGCTGGAAACGCTCAATCTCGACGTGGTGCTGGTCAACCAGCCGCCGGCGCGCGATGCGCTGACGCCCTTCGTCTCCCACCGGGTAGCCGAGCGCGGGGTGAGCCTCATCGGAACACCGGAACGGTTCCGCGACCCGTCAAGCCTTGCCGAGCGGCTGGCGCGGCATCCGGTGATCCTTCCCACCGCCGAGACCAGCGTGCGCACCGGCTTTGACGCGCTGGTCAGCCATCTCGGCGTCAGGCCGGCCATTGCAGCGGAGGTGGACGACATGGCGATGATGCGCCTGCTCGCCCGCGAGAACATCGGACTTGCGGTGCTGCCGCCGATCGTGGTGAAGGACGAAATCGCCGCAGGCCTGCTTGTGGAAGGTGCCCAGTTGCCGGGAATCACCGAAACCTTCTACGCCGTCACGCTCGAACGGCGCTTTCCAAATCCTCTGGTGCGGCTCCTGATCCAGACCGACAGTCTGGGCCGCAGCGGACCGAGCCGGGGAACAGAACCATCGAAAAAATGACCGACTGCTGAAAACGGACGGCGCGAGATGGTGGGGATCGCCAGCGGCGGCGGGCGGTGGCTCTCTAAAATCGTGTGGCTGGGGCGCCTGGATTCGAACCAGGGATGGCGGTACCAAAAACCACTGCCTTACCGCTTGGCTACGCCCCAGCAGGCGCTGGCCTTACGCGGCCGCGCGTGTCGTCTCGGTCAAAGCCCGGACTGCGGCGGGGATAGCAAAATGCGTCCCCCTTCACAAGCAGGCAGATGCGGCGCTGACCGAAAAAAGCCGCTGCTTGGAGCGACCTTCACCATCTTGATGCAAGTCCGTTCAATCAAAGCTGATTGTACGGACTTGCAGGGCAGTGGCCCTCTTCATGTGCATGTGCGTGCCGTTCATCAAAGCTGATTGAATGGCCATGCGGGAGCTTTGTGCCTTCAGCGGAAGCGGGCGAGAATCTGCCAGGCGGCAGGCACGACGGCTGCGGCGAGCGTGGCCTTGATCACGTCAGTCAAGATGAACGGCCCGACGCCCCAGGCAACAGCCTTGTCCATGCCGAAGACGATGGCGATCCAGGCGGCACCGAGCGCAAGAATGATGGCGGTGCCGGCGAGGTTGAAGGCAAACAGCTTGAACGGATTGCGGTCATAGCCCTGGTCCGCGGCCCAGCCGGTCAGGCCGGCCGCGATGACGAAGCCTGCCAGGTACCCCGTGGTGGGTCCGGCGAAATAGGCCAGTCCGCCGCCATTGGTGAAGACCGGCAGGCCAGCAGCACCCTGAGCCAGATACACCAGCAGCGTCGCCACGGCGAGCTTGCGGCCATAGGCTGCGGCAAGGATGAAGATCGCCAGCGTCTGCAGCGTTGCGGGCACCGGCCAGAAAGGTACGGTGATCTTTCCGGCAATCGCGATCAGGGCGGAGCCGGCCAGCGCCAGAACGGCATAGGTGGCGTAGCGCGCAGCATCGCCGGAAGGCAACAGCGTTTGGGCAAAAGAGCGGGCGGGTGATACAGCCATGGGTCTCGGTCTCCAGATCCGTTTCAATGAAGGGCTGCAGATTTCACGCGCCCTCCTCAACCGGGTATATTGACTTCGCAGGCCTGGAGCAAGACAGTCCGGCCAAAGTTCGGATCGGTCCACAGCGCGTGGGTCATGGACCATCCCCACCGAGACCCTGCGGAGCAACCCCCTTGTCCGAGCCCGCTTCTGGACCCTCTTCTGGCCCCTCTTCTGAGCCCGTCTTCGACCGAACCTTCGAGCCGCGCCACGGCGAAGCGGCCGAGACTGCGGACGGCGTGGTGCGGGTAACGGCGGGCAACGGCGGACCGCTGACCTTCCACGGCACCAACAGCTACCTCCTGGGACACGACACGCTGGCGGTGGTCGATCCCGGCCCAAACGACGAAGCCCACTGGCAGGCCCTGCTCGACGCCATCGGCGGGCGGCCGGTCAGCCACATCTTCGTCACCCACACCCATCGCGACCATTCCCCGCTTGCCGCCCGGCTGAAAGCGCTCACCGGCGCATTGACTGTGGCTGAAGGACCGCACCGGGCGGCCCGGCCGCTTCATCCGGGCGAGGTCAATCCGCTCAAGGAAAGCGCCGACATGGACTTCGTCCCCGACATCGCCGCCCGCCACGGTGCGCGGATAAACGGCGATGGCTGGACCATGGAGGTGCTTCACACACCCGGACACACGGCAAACCATGCCGCCTTCGCGCTCACTAGTAGCGGAATTGTGTTTTCGGGCGACCATGTGATGGCCTGGGCAACATCGGTCATCGCACCGCCGGACGGAGCCATGAGCGATTTCATGGCCTCACTCGACATGCTGCTTCAGCGCGATGACACTCTTTATCTGCCCGGCCACGGCGGTCCGGTGCGCGATCCGCAGGCTTTCGTGCGGGCGCTCCGGACCCACCGGCGCATGCGCGAGCGGGCCATCGTCGATCGGATCGCCCGCGGTGACCGCAGCATCGCCGACATCGTCGCCGCTATCTATCGCGGCACTGATCCGCGCCTCCACGGGGCAGCGGCGCTGTCTGTTCTTGCCCATCTTGAAGATCTGGTGGCGCGCGGCCAGGTGGTGACCGACGGGCCGGCGGCGCTGAACGGCAGCTACCGGCAAGACTGACAGCGTAACATTCCGTCAGCTTCCGGCAATTCCAAGCAGCAGAACGTCAAGTTCACGCAGGAAGCCGCGCACCGCGTCAGCGTTCAGCCCCAGGTCGTGGTTGCCGTCGCGGGTGGCGACCCGCATGTCGACATAGGTGGTCTCCTCCTCTTCATCGAGCCTTATGACCACGTCATGGAGTACGCCGAGAACCGGCGAGGTGAAGCTGTATTGCAGCGTCACAAGTGATGGCAACAGCTCGGCAGGACCAACGATAGCGTCGGGCCGTGGCAGCGGGACCGGTGCCCGTGCAGGATCAGCCTCCCCGGCTCCGCTCACAACGGGCGCAACGTCTGCGGCGGCGTTCGGTTCGGCAGGTTCGGCCAGCGGCCCGAGGCCAAAGTCCACCGCCTCGACGCCGATGGTCGCCACCTGGGTCCATTTGCGCTCCGAGACGACCGCCTCGACTGCCTCGTAAACCCGGTCGATCGCCCCGTCGTACCGCCGCCCGGCGAGGTCGGGATAGGAACCGAGCTGCAGCACGCTGTCGTCGGCCGTAAGAACCGGCTGCGGCAACCAGGATAGGGTGCGCGGCGGCACCTCGATCCAGGCCGGCGGATTGGCCGGATCGGTCGCGATGTCGATGAGCGGCGGCAGGCTGAGATAGCGGACAACGCCAAAGCCAAGTGGTGCCAGCACCATGCCCGCCAGGATGAGACCCGCGAACGCAGCCCGGCCGCCCTTGGCGCCGATGAGCCAGAGCATGGCGAAGCCGATGGCCGACAGACAGAGCACGACGAGTGCGAGCGCACCCGACAGCAACAGCACCGCCACCAGATTGGGCAGAGCCAGAAGGCCGAAACGATGCAGGAGCGTCGCCGTCAGCGCCAGAAGCAGCGCAAACCAGCCCAGCCTGCGGGACCATGCGGCGGCGACGGACCGGGGACGTTGGTAACGAAAGGGCATGGGCGGGGGCGCGTTTCAGTTTGGGGCGCGGCGGGTCGTGCCCGGCGACGTCTCCGATTGATACCGAAGCGGGGCGGGCGCGGCAAGCGCCTCACTTCGGCCATGCTTGGCGGCGAGGCTTTTTTGCTCAGGGGCAGGCGGGTCAGCAACAAGGATGGCAAGCATGTCACTCTCAGCCACGTCTCCCATGTCCCCGATGGCCGCACCGGGTTCGGTGCCCGTCCGTTTGCCACTGGCGCTCGAAGCGGTGAAACTCGAGCTTGCGCTCGACGTCAGCGACATCCGCACCCTCGGGTTTGCCGAGTCCGTCCGCGCAGGCGCGCGGCGAATCGACGGCGAGTATCTTTTCGATCTGCCAGCCTCCGGCCTTGCCGCCGGATACCAGCGCATTGCGGTGGTGCGGGCTTCGGCCGCCGACCAGCACACGCTGCTTTTCGTCCTGCTCGAAGACGACGGGGAGACGCTCAGTGTGGCAGAGCCCAACGCCGATCTGGCGGGGCTGGCGGCTTTTGCCGAGGCGTTCGTCGAGCTGTTGCAACGGCTTTGAACAAAGCGATATTCCGGTAGAGACGCAGGGCGGCTTGATATAATATCGGCATGAGCGGGTTCGGCTGACCGATGGCTGCGCACGCGGGCGGCTTTGACGCAATCCTGGAACAGGCATCAGTCAACTGGGCGGGAATGCTGGGGGGGAATGCCGGGGGGCGGGAATGCTGGAACTCAATGCGGCTGACAAGGCCATGCTTGCGGGCGAGGTCGGCGCGGCTCAGGCCGACGCGCTCTTGCTGGTCGTGCGCTTTGCCCGGGCCGTGGGTGCTCGGAGGTTGATCGACTGCGCAAGCGCCCATGTCGATGGGTGTCTTTATCACGGCGAGGCGAGCCTGGATTTCGCCCGCCGGTTCGTGGCGCTCGGCGGCCGCGTGCGGGTGCCGACGACGCTCAATGTGGGCTCGGTCGATCTCATCCATCCCGAGCTTTTCAACGGCAAACCAGAGCTCGGCACCGCGGGTGCTGAACTCATGGAAGCCCATGTGGCGCTCGGCTGCCTGCCGACATTCACCTGCGCGCCCTACCAGACCCTGTTCAGGCCGGCATTGGGCGACCAGATCGCCTGGGCCGAGTCCAACGCGATCGTCTTCGCCAACTCGGTCATCGGTGCCCGCACCAATCGCTATGGCGACTTCATCGACCTCGCCTGCGCGCTGACCGGGCGGGTTCCGGACTACGGCCTGCACCAGGCGGAAAACCGCCGCGCCGGGGTGGTGGTGGAGGTGGTGGGCCTTGCCGACGCGCCCGCCGACGCGGCTGGCGGGATCGCGGTCGCGGTCGGGCTGTTCATCGGCCGGGAATGTGGCGCAACGATTGCCGCCATCACTGGGCTGCCCCGCTCCACCACGGAGGACGATCTCAAGGCGCTTGGGGCTGCGGCGGCGTCTTCTGGCGCGGTCGCCATGTTTCACGCCGTCGGCTTGACGCCCGAGGCGCCTGATCTGGAAACCGCCACGGGTGGCCTGAGCGCACCGACCATCGCTCACCTCGGCGCGGCCGAAATCGCCGCCATCTCCGCAAGCCTCGCCACCGTGGCGGACGGCACGGATCTCACCGCAGTGGCGCTCGGCACGCCGCATTTCTCGCTTGCCGAATTCGAGCGGCTGATGCCGATGTGCACGGGCTCCCGCTTCAAGACCGATGTCTATGTCAACACCGGTCGCCACGCCTGGGACATCCTGGTGGCGCGCGGATGGGACCTGACACTCGCCGAGGCGGGGGTTACGGTTGTGGTCGACACCTGCACCTATGTAACGGCGATCTTGCGCGACCTTGGCGGGGCGATGATGACCAGTTCCGGAAAATGGGCGTATTACGCGCCGGGCAATCTGGGCGTCGAGGTGGCTTTCGGCACGCTTTCAGACTGCATGGCCTCGGCGCGCGCGGGCAAGGTGGTGCGGGCATGAGCGGCGCGCGCACGCTGGCACCCGGAACAGCGGAAGGCACGGTCATTCATCTCGATGAACCGGTGAGCTTCTGGGGCGGGTTCGACAGCGCCAGCGGCCGGATTATCGACCGGTTCCACCCCCAGCACGGCGCGTGCCTGAGCGGCAAAATCCTGTTCATGGCCAGCGGCCGCGGCTCGTCGTCAGGCGCTTCGGTGCTGGCGGAGGCGATCCGGCTCGGAACCGGCCCACTCGCCATCTGCCTGCTCCACGACGACGCCATCATCGCCACCGGCGCGCTGGTGGCGATGATGCTTTATGGCAAGGCCTGTCCGGTGGTGGTGATCGAGGACACCACGGGATGGCAGGACATGGCCCACAAGCGCCGGCTCCGGGTCGAGGCCTTGGACGATGGTGCGCTGCTCACCGTTCTGGAGACTTGAATTTGACAAGTGGGTGCCCATTTCCGGGTCGCATCCGGTGCCAGATGTCAAATCCGTAAAATCCACCAGACTCATACACTTGCTCGTGGTCTTTCGAGAGCGCCGCGCATCCAATCGGATGCGTGAATGCCGCTGTAAAACATTGAATGCACGGATGTACGTTATCGCACACATGAATCCATTTGTGCGCAACATGCTCTGAGTCCGACACAGGCTTGAGAGCATGCGGCAACGGGATGCAGATGTTGAGATCAAACCACTTGACTGAGCCGAGGCTCTTTCGCCTATTGCGCCGGCTGGGCGGACCCTGCGGCTGCGTCATGACCGCTCTTGCGATCGACCACGCGGTCGGTGACGGCAGCCCCCAGCACAATGGCTGCAAGGGCTGCAAGCGAGGCCAGCGCCAGCGCCGAGCCTCCACCGAAACCGGCCCCGATCGTGCATCCGGCGGCGATCAGCCCGCCAAATCCCATCAGCGCGGCGCCTGTGGCATAGCGCAGGACGGAAGGTGTTCCCGGCTCGGAAAATGTTGCGATGCGGAATTCGCCTGACAGGACCGCGGCGGCAAATGCGCCGGCGAGACTCCCGAAGAGCAATCCCTGATCGAAACCGAAAACCCGCTCTGCGCCAAGCGCCAACGCTCCGGTGGTGGCGAGCGGGCGGACGAAAGTCAGGCTTTCCGGCTGGATCGGCTCGAAGACCTGGGTGGCGAGTGCGGCGGTGAAATACCAGCCCGCAACGATGGTTGCCCCGACAAGCGCGCCGCCGACAAACCGCGATGGTGACGCACGGGCGCGCACTGCAACCGCAAGCGCGGCGACTGCCAGAACGATGCCGAGGGCGACGCCCGAAAAAGGGCCGAAGCCGAGACGGGCGACGAGATCATTCCCGCCGGGCGCGCCCGTAGACCAGATGCCAGTGATGGCAGTGCGCAGCGGCACCAGCGGGCCGGAGAAGACGGCGAGCGCAACGCTGGCGACGACGACAATTGAAAACACCGCGCGCAGGTTGCCCGACGCGCTGAGCACCACAAGTCTCGACGCACAGCCGCGTGTGAGCACCATTCCACAGCCGAAGGCGAGGCCGCCGATGAGAGCACCCGACAAGCTCTGAGCGCTGGCGAAAAAGCGTGAACCCGCCACATCAGCCTGACCAGTGGCGATGAGCAGTTGCACCCCCAGGACGGCAATCGCAAAGCCCGCCAGCCAGATGGCCAGCGCGCTCATGTCCCGCCCCCGGGTGAGATCGAGTACGGCTGAACGGGTGCAGAAGTGGGAGCGCTGGGCGAAAAACCCGAAAGCCACGCCGAGCGCAGCCCCGCCGATCAGGGCGGTTTCGACCTCTCCCACGCGGTCAATCAGCGGAACCAGATCCATGGCATTCCCCAAAAATTGTCGGACGACCCGAAATATAGAGGACCGGCACCCGTTTCACCGGGTTGGCGCTTGCGCGCAAGCCGCCCGATCGGGAACAGAATTTCACAGACGCGATCCTGGACGCAACAGCATTCCGAGCGCCGGCCCGATCGGCGCGAAAATGCCAGGTCTGCGGCTTTCCCTGACTCCCTGATCAGGGACTTGACGATCAAAGGCGATAGGCGATCAGCCGCGGCCGCTCTTGGCCGCAATGGCCGCCTGGGCGGCGGCAAGGCGGGCGATCGGCACGCGGAAAGGCGAGCAACTCACATAATCGAGCCCGATGCTTTCGCAGAAGCGGACCGAAGCGGGATCGCCGCCATGCTCGCCGCAGATCCCGAGTTTGATGCCAGGCCGGGTCGCCCTGCCCTTCTCTGCGGCCATGCGAACCAGTTCGCCCACACCGTCGACGTCAATGGTGACGAACGGATCTGTCTCGATGATCCCCTTTTCACGGTAGCTTGCCAGGAAGGGGGCGGCGTCGTCACGCGAGATGCCGAAAGTGGTCTGGGTGAGGTCATTGGTTCCGAAGGAAAAGAACTCGGCCACTTCGGCGATCACATGGGCGAGGATGGCCGCGCGCGGCAATTCGATCATCGTGCCAACCAGATAGTGGATGGACTGGCCGGCCTCCGCCATGACGTCGCGCGCCACCGCATCGATGCGCGCCTTGACGAAATCGAGCTCCTCGGGCAGCCCGACCAGCGGCACCATGATTTCAAGCTCAACCGGAGTGCCGGTGGTCGCGGCGGCGGCAATGGCCGCCTCGAAGATGGCGCGGGCCTGCATTTCGGCGATTTCCGGATAGGAGATCGCCAGCCGACAACCGCGATGGCCCAGCATCGGGTTGAACTCGTGCAACTCATCGACGCGCTGGGCGAGCTTGTCCGGGTTGACGCCGATCAGGACCGCCACTTCGGCAATCTCATCATCCGTCTTGGGCAGAAATTCGTGCAACGGCGGGTCGAGCAGGCGGATCGTGACCGGCAGGCCCTTCATGATCTCGAACAGTTCGATGAAATCAGATCGCTGCATCGGCAGGAGCTTGGCAAGTGCTGCGCGTCGCCCCTCCTGCGCGTCAGCCAGAATCATCTCCCGCATGGCAGTGATGCGGTCGCCGTCGAAGAACATGTGCTCGGTGCGGCACAGGCCAATGCCTTCGGCCCCGAAGGACCGGGCAGCGCGGGCATCGGCCGGTGTTTCGGCATTGGTGCGCACCTTCATGCGCCGGGACTGATCGGCCCATTCCATGATCCGGCCGAAGTCGCCCGACAATTCAGGCTGCAGCATCGGCACCACGCCCTTGAGCACCTGACCCGTCGAGCCATCAAGCGTAATGACATCGCCCGCCTTCAGCGTCACGCCCATGGCGATGAGACTCTGGTTGCGCATGTCGATGCGCACCCCGCCAGCGCCGGAGACACAGGGAATGCCCATGCCGCGCGCAACCACGGCGGCGTGGCTGGTCATCCCGCCCCGGCTGGTCAGAATGCCCTCGGCGGCATGCATGCCGTGGATGTCCTCCGGACTTGTCTCCACGCGCACCAGAATGACCTTGCGGCCGGTCTTGGCCGCTTCGACGGCTTCCTCGGAGGTGAAGACGATCTCGCCCGTCGCCGCGCCCGGAGAAGCCGGAAGACCGGTGGCAATGATGTTGCGGACGGCATGGGGATCGATGGTGGGATGCAGCAGCTGGTCAAGCGAGGCGGGGTCGATCCGTCCCACCGCTTCATCAGTGGTGATCAGCCCTTCCTCGGCCATGTCCACGGCGATCTTGAGCGCTGCCTTGGCCGTGCGCTTGCCGGAGCGGGTCTGAAGCATCCACAGCTTTCCGCCCTCGATGGTGAATTCGAGATCCTGCATGTCGCGGTAATGGGTCTCGAGCCGTCCGCAGATCGACAGGAATTCGTCGAAAGCGTCGGGCATCAGCTTTTCGAGCGATGGCCGGTCGGACCCCGCCTCGATGCGGGCGGCTTCGGAGATCGACTGCGGCGTGCGGATACCGGCGACCACGTCCTCGCCCTGGGCATTGACCAGAAACTCGCCATAGAGCGTGTTCTCGCCGGTGGAGGGATTTCGCGTGAAGGCGACGCCGGTGGCTGACGTGTCGCCCAGATTGCCGAAAACCATCGCCTGCACATTGACCGCCGTTCCCCAGGAGGCGGGAATGCCGTGCAGAGTGCGGTAGGTGATGGCGCGGGCGTTCATCCAGCTTGCGAAAACCGCACCGATGGCACCCCAGAGCTGTTCATGGGGATCCTGCGGGAACGGCCGGCCCAGATCTTCCTCGATGGTGGCCTTGTAGCGGGCGACGATATCGCGCCATTCCGCGGCGGTCACGTCGGTGTCGAGCTCGTGGCCGAGCCGGGCCTTGGCGTCTTCGAGAATGTCTTCGAAAACTTCATGGTCAAGGCCCATGACGACGTCCGAATACATCTGGATGAAGCGGCGGTAACTGTCGAAGGCAAATCTCTCGTCGCCCGAATCCCGCGCCAGCGCGATGACGGTCGCATCGTTCAGGCCGAGATTGAGGACCGTGTCCATCATGCCGGGCATTGAGGCGCGGGCACCGGAGCGCACCGACAGCAGCAGCGGCCGCTCGACGTCGCCAAAACGGCGACCGGCGATGACGCCGACTTTCTCCAGCGCATCGGTGACAGCCTGTTCGAGACCGTCGGGCAAAGTCCGGCCGTGATCAGAATGCCAGACGCAAGCTTCGGTGGTGATCGTCAGCCCTGGCGGAACGGGCAGCCCGAGGTGGCACATCTCGGCGAGGTTTGCGCCCTTGCCGCCCAGAAGATTGCGGTCCTGCGCCGAACCCTCGGCCTGGCCGTCCCCGAATGTGTAGACCCATTTCATCATGTCGCCTGATCCCCGACCAACGCCTTGCAGTAACATCCACGCGTCTTTTCAGGCGCGTGGATGTCGCTGTAACCCTTTGAATGAATGCATGTGCGTTTCGTTCAATCAAACCCGATTGAGCGCGACATGCATCAGGGTCAAAGGGATTACCGCATGACGTGCGAATTACAATGCGCAAAAATTGTTGTGAGGCGGTTTAATCGATCCAAAAGATCAAGGAATTGCCGGTCCGGGGAGGACCAGGCGGAGCCAGAGCGCGACGGCGATCGCACCCGCCAGGCCGATGGCCTGTGCAACCGGCACGGCCAGCGGATGGACCAGGCCCGGCAGCAGCAGCAGCAACCCGCTCGCCACCGACCAGGCAGCGACTGCGGCAGACACATGCAGCGCCGAGCGCCCGGCCCGGTAGGCCACCTGGTAGGCGTGGCGTGAATGGGCGCGCCAGACCGGCTCCAGCTCGACCGCCCTGAGCGCGATCGTCGACAGGCCATCGGCGATGTAGTAGGAAAACGGCAGCAATCCGGCGAGCAAGCCCGCCTGCCCCCACAGCGCCAGAATGGCGAGGCCGACGGCGAGGCCGAGCGGCTGGCTGCCGCTGTCCCCCAGAAAGATCTGCGCGGGTGGGCGGTTGAAGACGGCGAAGGCCGCCATGCCCCCCGCCCCGGATGCGGCCACAAGACCGACGGGCGTGGGCCCTGCCCCAAGCGCGAGCGCGATTGCCGCAAAGCCCAGCGGCAAGCCGGCGCCGGCCACGCTCATCAGGTCGAGACCATCCATGAAATTGACGATGTTGACGGATGCGATCAGGACGAGAACAGCCAGCGCAAGGCCGACATAACCCGACAGGCTCCCCTCGGCGGGCCAGCCCAATTCAGGCAGCGCATAAAGCGCGAGCAATGCAGCCACGATCTGCGCCGCCAGCCGCACCTGGACGGGCAGATGGCGCAGATCATCCAGGAACCCGATCAGAACCAGAAGTGCGAAAGCCAGCGCCAGTGCCAGCGCGGCGACACCTGACAGGCCTGAAAACATCGCCGCTGCAACGACGGCGACACTCCAGCCCGAGGCAAGGCCAAAGCCACCGATCTGGCGGGCGGGACGAAAGTGGTTGGAGCGGGCCGTGGTGGTGGCAGACAAGAAACCCGCAGGCAGGCGGCGCGCAAGAAAAGCCAGCAGGGCAGCGGTGAGGCAGGCAGCCAGCGCCGCCACGCCGATGGTTTCGATCATGCTTTCCCCCGGATCCCGGTTCAGGGCGATCCTTCCATGCCATTGCGGTGCAGCGCATCAACCGTTTGTCAGGTTTGCCATAGGGCCGCTGCTTTGATCCTGCCAGGCTGTGCGGCGATAGCCCACCAACCGGGTCAGCTCGCGGCGGATCTCGGTCACGTCGTCGCGCGTGGTCAGGCGCGCAAGCGTTTCCAGATCCGCAGCCAGTTCCGGCCAGGAAGGAAACTCTTCGCGGGTGGACAGAATGTGGGAATGCTCGGTGCCCTGGACATCCTTGCCGTGAAACAGCTCCTCATGGAGCTTTTCGCCCGGACGCAAGCCGGTAAATTCGATGGCAATATCGCCGTTGGGGTTGTTCTCGTCGCGGATCGTGTTGCCCGACAGCTCGATCATCCGGCGGGCCAGATCAGCGATACGCACCGGGTCACCCATCTTGAGCACGAAGATATCGCCGCCCGCCGCCATCGCCGAAGACTGGATGACGAGCTGAGACGCTTCCGCGATGGTCATGAAATAGCGGGTCACGTCGGGGTGGGTGACGGTCAGCGGCCGACCAGCCGCGATCTGCTGCCGAAAGAGCGGGATGACAGACCCTGAACTGTCCAGGACATTGCCGAAGCGGACAATGGACAGACGCGTCGCTTTGCGCAGCACCTCGACCTTGCCTTCAAACATCGGCGTGGCGTCATTGGCCAGCGCCTGGACAACCATTTCGGCGAGCCGCTTGGACGCGCCCATGATCGAATGCGAATTGACCGCCTTGTCAGTCGACACCAGCACGAAGGACGGCACGCGCAGCTCGACTGCGGCGCGCGCGGTGTTCAATGTGCCGAAGGTATTGGTGTCGATCCCTTCGGAGGGATGCATCTCCACCAGAGGCACATGCTTGTAGGCGGCGGCGTGGAAGATGGTGTCGGGACGGGTGTCGGCGATGATCGTCCGGATGCGCAGGAAATGCCGCACGCTGCCCAGCACCGGCACAATGGCGGTGGCGATCTTTTCGACACGGGCAAGTTCACGCAGCTCGGCGGCGATGAGATAGAGACCGTATTCGGAATGGTCGACCAGAACCAACCTGGCCGGATGGCGCATGAGCGCCTGGCGACAGATCTCCGACCCGATGGTGCCTGCGGCACCGGTGATGAGGAGAGTGCGTCCCTCCACTGCCGATGTCATCAAGGTTGTGTCCGGAACGATCGCCGGTCGGGACAGAAGGTCTGCGGATTCGACCCGGCGAGAGCTTGAGAACGTCACCATGCCGGAGGTGAGATCGTCCATCGACGGCAGAATTCTGGACTTGACCGGCCACTGCTTGAGCTCCGACAGAAGAGCGAGTTGCCTGCGGCGCGGCAACGACGGCATGGCGATCAGGATTTCGTCGACCGACTGCAGCGCGACGAGCGATTCCAGATCGGTGATGCTGTAGACGCGGCGGCCATTGATGACCCGACCAGTCTTGCGGGTGTCATCGTCCAGAAAGCCGACCACCCGGTAGACAAGTGATTTTTCCAGCGCGTCTGCGGTCTGGATACCGGCGCGCCCCGCACCGTAGATCATCAGCCGAACCGGTGCTTTCTTGGTCGAGCTTGTCAGCGCGAAACGAACGGTGAAGCGGGACAGGATCACGAGCGGGGGGAACAGGATTGCATAAATGAAGCCGGCCACCGGGGAGAGGTGGAAATCATGCACGCTCCATCCGAGCGGCAGAAAAATCAACAGGTGAATGCCGAGCGCAATCAGCAGTGTCTTGATGGTGGTTGCGCCGGAATAGCGGAAGACGGCGCGGTAGAGACCAAAACGCACGAAGACCGGAAGAAAGGTCAGTGGTGCCAACAAAAACAGATAAATGCTCTGCTCGTCAGGCAGGTAAAGCCGACCGGTGAGCAGGGACGCCGTGAGCCAGAGCGAGAAGACCGCCGCAGCGCAATCAAACAGGATTGCCAACGCCTGTTTGGCGCGCCGGTCCGGGCGCAGGCCCATGAATTGGGAAATGGTGTGCAGTCTGCTTGCTGGCATCGATTGATCTGTCCGGTCGCTGTACGCGAAACGAGTCCCACCCCAGGAGTCGAAACATTAAGCTCGCGAATTTGTCTTGTACACAGCCGAAGGATACTTTTGCAGTGTGAAATGCCAAGGGTCTCAGGCAATATGTTGCGGGCATGCAACAGAAATGGGGAAGCCAGCGCCCATCCATCAAAATTCAGGGCGTATTGGCACCGTGAGGTGGCAAGATCGCTACACGGTCATCATGCGGTGAAATGGCGTTCCACCCCCGACAGAATTCAAGGCATCATGGACCGCCTTGCCGAATTCCCCGGCTTTTGTCCGTGCCTGACCCCGTCCGCTTGGCGTGCTCAAAAGAGTTTCCAATCCACCGTCCTGGCTCCTCGACTGCTGGAATTGGGTATACAAATGCTTCATCTCACTGAGTGATCTTGTCGCCTCATCTAAACGGAGTTCTTGTGCAATCCAGTCCAGACGGGCAACCGGCGTGAGACCGATCATCTGCAGGCCGTCCTCTTTGGTGACGGTTTTCTGCAACCGGAACTTTGCAAGCAGAAACAGAAGCCCGGAGAAGCACGTCATTTTCCTGCTGAACTTGAGCACATGATTCTTTTTGCGACGTTTGGCTTCCTCGATGTCGTTTTCACTGGAAGTCCGTGCTTCATAATTTACGCAAAAGGTACGCCACAATCGTAAAATGTCGTTTGTCAGGTATGCAGGAACATAATCGTCGCAATGATCGCCAAAGTCCTGCCAATAGGCGTCAACGACGCTGCTGCAAAGTTTTTTATAGATTTCATCGCCGATCAGGCACTAGTGGATTGACCGAAACAGATGGTTCCCATCTGTTTCGAAAAGTCAGCCCACAAGCTATTGATCTGGTGGGGCGATTTGTCCTGACAGATGGGAACTATCTGTCAGGATCGCACCACTGGCTCTCCAGGAGAAGAAGAAGCCTTGCAGTAAATGTGTTGACGGCATCATCATCCGGGGTACCGAGGGTCTCGACCATTTTCGAAATCGAGTGCCTGGACAGGTATTTCCCATCGCCGTCGAGACCGGGGAGATCCAATTTCTTCAATGAATGGATGAGGTCGGCTTGGACGATTATTGTATCAATGCCTGTCAACGTATCGTTGCCGCCCGGGCCGCAGTCCGATACAACAAACAAGTCCATATCGCTTGTGGAATTGGCTTCCAGACGACCAAAGGAACCGGTGACATAAACACATGCCTTTCCGGCGACCAATTGGTCGGCTTCGGTCACGAGAGACCGGACTTTAGATAGTTTATCCTGAGAAAAAGCCCTCAATTCCTCGAAATAGTCAGCGTCCGACAATCCGCCTGTCATTTGCCGGATACTCCGACAATCCATCCCATTCCATGACATTGGCAAAGATTTCCGCCTGTTCGATGGCGTCTTCGAGCGCATGATGGGTATGGGGGCGCACGGACCGGAGAAAACTTGGAAGCTTCGACTTCGACGCTTCCTTCACCGATACGTTGGTCTTGATGGCAATTGCTGTTTTGATGTCGAGACACTGCGAATGACCGAACGGATTGGACTTGCGCGAGAATTGCACAAAATACCAATACAACCAAGTCCAATCAAAGCTCAAGGGAAACGCGACCATGATCGGGTTTGCGTCGCCAGCGGTCTTGTTGACCCAGTCGGCAATTCTCGGCATTGCTTCGACAGGGTCCGTCCCGTCGCGAAGCAGCCGGTTCCGGTTCAAGCCATTGACGTCCATTGCAGCAATTTCGAATTGATCCGAAATCGGCTTCAGTTCGCAATAGATGGTTGAGGTGTAGTCGGCAGGCCGATGGAATTTGTTGCCGTCACGTGTTCCGGCAACCACTATGCCGACAGACAGCATGGAATAAGGACCCGGAATCGGTCCGTCCGTTTCCACGTCCACTGAAAAATACATGTCCATGCTTCATAACCTGTCTTTCCACCCATGGTGACAAGTCCGCGTCATTCCCGCAAGCGAATTTGAGATGTCGTTGCCTGGTTCAGCCTGCGTCGCGCAGCTGTTCGGCAGTTTGAAGATCGACGGAAACCATCTGGCTCACGCCCTGTTCGGCCATGGTGACGCCGAAGAGCCGGTTCATTCGCGCCATCGTGATCGGATTGTGGGTGATGATGACGAAGCGGGTTTCGGTGGAGGCGGCCATCTCGTCCATCAGATTGCAGAAGCGCTCGACGTTGTGGTCGTCGAGCGGTGCGTCGACCTCGTCGAGCACGCAGATCGGCGCAGGATTGGTCAGAAATACCGCGAAAATCAGCGCCATCGCCGTCAACGCCTGCTCGCCGCCCGACAGCAGCGTCCTCGTTTGCGGCTTCTTGCCGGGCGGGCGGGCGAGGATCTCGAGGCCCGCCTCGAGGGGATCTTCGGATTCGATGAGCTGGAGTTCGGCGGTGCCACCGCCGAACAGGTGGGTGAAGAGCCGCTGAAACTGGACATTGACAACATCAAAGGCCACCAGCAATCGTTCGCGGCCTTCCCGGTTCAGCCCTTGTATGCCCGCGCGCAGCTTGCGGATCGCCTCGACGATGTCCTGGCGTTCAGCGATGATGGTTGCGAGACGGTCGGAGAGTTCGATCTGTTCTTCCTCAGCGCGCAGATTGACGGCGCCGAGCCGCTCGCGCTCGACCTTGAGCCGCTCGATGCTGCGCTCGATCTGGTCCGCATCAGGCAGCGCGGCATCGGCGGCAAGGCCGGTGAACCGCATCGCCTCATGGGGCTGGCAGTCGAGAGCTTCGCGAATACGCCCCTCGCCTTCCTCGCGCCTTTGCCGCGCCGCCATCAGCCGTTCCTCAGATCGGCCCCGCGCTTCGCGGGTCTGGGACAGCGCGCCGATCGCTTCGGTGGCGATGCGGTCAGCTTCGCGCGAGCGGGTTTCGGCTGCCGCCAACTGGTCAGCGGCCGCCTTGCGCGCAGTTTCAGCCTTCTGAAGCTCGCTCAGAAGTGCGCGTCGGCGGGCGGCAATCTCGTCGGGCGTGTCAGCAATGGCTGAGGCTTCGTCGGCGGCCTCGCGGGCACGCTCCTTCAGAGCAGCGACCTGGGTTTCGGCGTTGCGGGCCCGCTCGGCCCAGGTGCGTTTTTCAGCGGCGATGGCCTCGATCCGGCGGTGCCGGGCCGCCGTCTCGCGCTCAAGGCCCTCATGGGCGGCGCGGGCTTCGGCGAGCGCACCCCGATCGGTGGCCACGCTCGCAGTGACGCTGGACAGCGCCACGTCAAGGGTTGAGAGATCGGGCGCGCGGGCAAGTGCTGCTTCGACCTCGCCGATGGCTTCGGCGACCTCGTGGCCCTGGGTATCGACTTGCGCGCGCGATTCGGTGAGCACGGCGCGGCGGCTGGCGAGTTCCCCCGAAGCCCGCTCGGCGGCGGCCAGGTCGTCGCGGGCCTTGCCGAGCGCCTTGCCGACATCGCGGATGAGGTCGCGGGCCTGCCGCTGTTCGTCAAGCCGGGCGGCGAGCGCCTGCGCGGCTTCCGTCTGAACGGCTTCCGCCGCGCGCAGCGCCTTTGTGGCGTCAACCACTTCGGCATCCAGTTCGGCCAGCCTGTTCTTCTGGGCAAGACGGAGCGCGGCCGCCGTGGGCGCGTCTGCGGAGGCGACGTAGCCGTCCCAGCGCAGCAGCGCGCCGTCACGGGTGACCAGACGCTGGCCGGTCTTGAGACCAAGGTGCAAAGCCGCGCCGTGGGCGAAATCGGCAACCAGGCCGATCTGGCTCAGCCGACGGGCGAGCTCGGGCGGCGCGCGCACATGGGCGCTGAGCGGGGTCACCCCATCGGGGAGCGGCGGATCCTCCAGCGCGCCTGAAACAAGCGTCCAGCGAGCGGGAGCGGCGGGATCGAGCGGCACGTCGAGATCGTCGCCCAGCGCCGCCCCGAGCGCAGTCTCGTACCCGCGGTCGACGCGGATCTTTTCGAGCACGGCTGGAAAAAGATCGCCACCGCCACCCGCCGACAGCATGCGCGCAATGGTGCGGGCTTCGGTCTCCACCCCGTTGAGGCGTGCCCGGGCGTCGGCCACGGGACCGCGCGCGGCCGCATCGACCTGGCGGGCAGCTTCCAGCGCCTCCTCAATGCGGGCCAGCGCGGCTTCTGCCCCGGCCAGCGCGCCCGCTGTTCGCGCCACATCGGCGGCGCGTGCGGCGGGATCGGGAAGGACAGCAATCCGGGCCGCGAGCTGAGCCAGATCGGCGTCCTTTGCAGCAATCTGGCGCGCGAGCCGCAGCCGACGCTCGGACAAGTCCCGAAGACTGCGGTCAAGCTGCGTGCGCTCGGCGCCGGCACCCGCCCGCTCGCCGGTGACGAGACTGAGGGATGTCTCGCTTTCCTCAAGCCGGGCCCGGCAGGCGTCGAAGACAGCCTTGAGCTCGCCCGCGCGCGCGCCCGACCCTTTCAACGCCGCCTCCAGAGACACCTCCTCTGCGTCGAGCCGGGCGAGACTTTCCGCATTGTCAGCGATCATCCGCTCCTCACGGTCGAGATCGGCGGCGAGTTGGGCGATGCGGCGGTCAAGCTCGGCCTTGCGAAGGCTCACCCGCTCAGCCTCTTCCTCGATCTGGGTGCGGGCGATCTGCAGGCGCTGCAAGGCGGCCGCCGCCTTCGCCTCGTCCTCGCGCAGGTCCGGCAGCTTGAGCGCGGCAATTGCCTGCGCCGTGGCCGCCTGCATCTGAGCCTGCGCTTTTTCTGCGACCAGCGAAGTGGCCCCGGCAAGGGCCGAATCAGCGTCCGCCTCCTGGGCCTTCGCCTTCACCCAGCGCAGATGCAGCAGCGTGGCTTCCGCCTGGCGGATTTCAGCCGACAGGATCTTGAAGCGGTTGGCCTGGCGAGACTGGCGCTTCAGGCTCTCGATCTGGCTTTCGAGTTCGGAGGTGACGTCGTCAAGACGTTCGAGATTTGTCTCGGCAGCGCGCAGCCGCAGTTCGGCCTCATGGCGACGGGAGTGCAGGCCGGAAATCCCGGCCGCCTCCTCCAGCAGCTGGCGGCGCGCCTGCGGCTTGGCCTGGATCAACTCGCCGATGCGGCCCTGACCGACCATGGAAGGCGAACGCGCGCCGGTCGAAGCGTCGGCGAACAGAAGCTGCACATCCTTGGCGCGTGCCTCCCTGCCATTGATGCGGTAGACCGAGCCCGAGTCCCGCTCGATCCGGCGGGTGACCTGGATTTCGTCACTGTCGTTGAAGGAAGCGGGTGCCGTGCGATCGGAGTTGTCGAGATAAAGGCCGACTTCGGCGGTGTTGCGTGCGGGCCGGTTGCCCGATCCGGAGAAGATGACGTCATCCATCCCGGAGCCGCGCATGTTCTTGTAGGAATTCTCGCCCATGACCCAGCGCATGGCCTCCACAAGATTGGACTTGCCGCAGCCGTTGGGGCCGACGACGCCGGTCAGGCCGCGCTCGATGACAAACTCGGTGGGTTCGAGGAAGGACTTGAACCCGAGCAGGCGAAGCTTGGTGAACCTCATGGCCGCGCCTTCCGACTGATGCCCGGAGCGGCGGACGGCATCGGCGCACAGCCAAGCGCACGCGACGCAGTGTCCCGCGCTGAAGGTATCACCGCCCTGTCAGAGCAGCGGGTCGATGATCGCCGACATGGACTCAACCGACAGGTTCCCCGAATACCGCTTTCCGTTGATCAGGAAAGTCGGCGTGGATTGGATGCCAAACTGTTCGGCCGCCTTGTTCCTCACCGCATTGACATCATCCAGAAGCTTCTGGTTCGTCAAGCAAGCCTCAAAGGACTCCTGTGTAAAACCGGCCAGACGGGAGATCTGCAGCAGCGCCCCGCGCGCATCATCAGCCGCAGCCCAGGTGCGCTGCTGCTGGAACAACACATCCACCATCGGAAAGAACTGATTCTCCGGCGCACAGCGCGCGAGCATGATCGCCGCAGCGGCGCGCGGATCGAACGGGAATTCGCGCAGGATGAAGCGCACTTTGCCGGTGTTGACGTATTTGTCGACCAGCGGTTTGAAATTGTCGCTGTGAAATGACGCGCAATGCGGGCAGGTCATCGACATGTATTCGACGATTGTCACCGGCGCGGTTTCATCGCCAAGCGCCATGTCCTTGAGCGGACCGGGCTCCAGCACTGCCGCCATGTCAACGTCGCCTTCGGGTTCAGGGGCGACGACGGGCGCGGCCGATGCGGCTGGCGCGGTGGCCTGCGCCAGTTCGGTGACGGCAGACGCCGCAACCGGGGTGGACGCGGCGGGCGTCAACGCGGTTGTGGACGCGGTGGTGGACGCGGTGGTGGCGGCATCGACGCCAGCGGCGATCGCTGGTTCAGCCGGGGCGGTCGCAGTCGCCTGATCAGCGGAATCAGAACAGGCGGCCAGCGTGAGGAGAAGCGCCGAACCGGCGACGGTGGCAGCAAAACGTGACGTCAGACGAACCATGCATTTTACCTTTTCGAGCGGGACCGGATCGGAACCGGGCCTATCAAACCCAGATACCCTAGCCGGCGCAGCCCCGGGGTGCGGGGCGCTGCCAAAACCATGCCTGTCCGCGCCATTGGACGGGGATCGGCGGATGGTCTTTGTCTATAGACGCAAATGTGGCCAAACAAGTCCCGGCTCATAAAACAATCGTGAAGGGAGTGTCGCCAGACGACGGACCCTTCACCCCAGCCGCGGTCGGCGGCCGATCACGCCGCTGCCCAGGCGCTCCAGCGATTGGCGGAGCCGGGGATCTTCAACCTCGGCCAGCATGTCCGACAGGCGCTTCTTCTCCCGCAGGTCGAGCGGGCGCAAACCGGGGCGTGCATCGGGCGGGCTCACCGCCTTCTGGACAATCCGGATCCGGGCGATGGCGGGAAAGCCGAAGAAATTGTTGACGCGGCCGATGATCTCTTTCTCCTGATGCATCAGGAAAAGGGCGCGCGCCCCTTCGCACGCAACCGTCAGCACGCCGGGCGCAAAGCCGCCACCCCGTTCATCGGGACCTGACTGGCGCGGCCAGCGGATGTGGTCGGGCCGCGAACAGCCGGAAAATTGTCGGCCGACGATCTCGTCCCAGGCGGCAAGCAGCAGCGTGCTGATGCCGGCGCGCTTGGCCAGGATCGGATCGATCAGCCGGTTGGCGATCTCGGCGATCTGGACGACGCCTTTGCGGGCAAAAGGTTTTTTATCGTTGCTCAGCTTTGGTCTCGACGTTTGGTGGTCTCGAGGTTTGGTGGAGTTGATGACGATGCGGCAACCGAATGCAGATGCTGGACATACGCCCTCACTGTGACGCGGTTCAGCCAGAAAGTCCAATCATCTTGCGCGTGGGTAGTGGGTCAGTTTGAAGTTTGATAGTACTACGGTGCCGCGCGTCCAACCGGATGCGTGAATGCCGCTGTGAAACATGGAATGAATGCATGTACGTTGTCGCACGAATGAATCCATTTGTGCGCGACATGCATTGGAATAGCAAAGGCCGCGCCGAAGCGGAGGCTTACTGCACTGACCAGAAACTTGTTTTCGTTCCGGTGTCAGTGGCCCTTGGTAGGGTCTTTATGCGGATGACAAGAGCGGAGCCACTACAACGTGAATACAGGTGATCAGACGTGCTTTGTCAAAGTTGAGACCGCCGCCTAAAAATGGCGCTTGGCGGTAATGGGAGGTGGCGGATGACCACGGAAGTAAAGCGGTCCACCGGCTCACTTCTGGACAGGATCGGGCGAAGTCTGGCCAGCCGGTTGAACCGGCCAAGTGCCGGATATACCCCCTTCACCCCCTCCGACTTCGAAACACTCTGTCAGGTCCTGCGGCCCGGTGACGTCCTGTTGATCGAAGGGCGCAATCAAATTTCCAATGCGATCAAATACCTTACACAATCCACTTGGTCCCATGCCGCAATGTATGTTGGCCGCACCCTTCCCAATCCGGCGGGCGACCGCGAGCCGCACCACCTGATCGAGGTCAATCTGGGCGAGGGATGCGTTTCGGCCCCATTGGCGAAATACGCCCGCCACAACACCCGCATCTGCCGACCCGTCGGTCTTTCGTCCGAGGAGTGCCGCGCCGTCACGGGTTTCATGGTCACCAGGTTGGGGCTGAAATACGATATGCGCAATATTTTTGACCTGCTGCGCTATTTCGTGCCCACGCCACCGGTTCCGGTGCGCTGGCGGCGGCGGATGCTGTCTTTAGGCTCGGGGGATCCTACGCGGGCCATCTGTTCGTCTCTGATTGCGCAGGCCTTCCAGTCAGTGCGCTATCCGATCCTGCCAAATGTGCGTATTGTCAAGGAGCGGCAGGGGTCCAACTTTGCCCGGCGTGAGATCTTGCATATTCGCCACCATTCGTTGTTCACGCCGCGCGATTTCGATCTGTCGCCCTATTTTCAGGTAGTAAAGCCGCACCTGGTGAACGGCTTCAATCCTCATTTGCTGGAGTGGGGCGAAGGGCTCGTGCCCGAGATTTCAGCTTAGCACGACAGCCGCCAGCACGCTTGATGCATGCCGCGCGCAAATGGATTCATTTGTGCGATAACGTACGTGCATCAGAGCAATTTCAGCGAAAGTGGCACCGCTTTCGCGTCCGGAATTGCGTCAAAACAAGGTGATAGAGGTATTCCGGCGATTCTGACAACGCCGGAATACCTCTAGTGGTTTTTATCCAACATTTGCATCCCGTTGCCGCATGCTCTCAAGCACATGTTGGAATCAGAAAAACCACTATTGATCTGGTGGAGCGATTTGTCCTGACAGATGGGAACTATCTGTCAGGATCGCACCACTAGCAAGTGCACGATTCGAGTGGATTTTATGAATTTGACATTTACAGGCTTCCCGTCAGTGACCATCGCCCCTGCCCTGCTTGACTGGTATGACCGCCATCACCGCACTCTTCCCTGGCGGACGAGCCCTGCGGACCGGGCGCTGGGCGGGCTCAATGATCCCTATGCGGTCTGGTTGTCGGAAGTCATGCTGCAGCAGACCACCGTGCAGGCGGTCAAACCTTATTTCGAGGCTTTTCTGGCGCGCTGGCCCACGGTTGCCGATCTGGCGCGGGCGCCGACAGAGGAGGTGATGAAGGCCTGGGCCGGCCTTGGCTACTATTCCCGCGCCCGCAACCTGAAAGCCTGCGCGGACGCGGTGCTGGCTAGCCACGGTGGCCGTTTCCCCGACACAGAAGACGGCCTGCGCAGCCTGCCGGGCATCGGGCCTTATACGGCGGCGGCGATTGCGGCAATCGCCTTTGACCGGCCGGCCGCGGTGGTGGATGGCAATATCGAGCGGGTGTTTGCCCGGCTCCATGAAATCGACACGCCGCTTCCCGCGGCCAAAAATGAAATCCGCATGCAGGTCAAGCACGCCACCCCCACCGAACGCCCGGGTGACTTCGCCCAGGCGCTGATGGATCTCGGCGCAACGATCTGCACACCCAGACGCCCGGCCTGCGCGCTCTGCCCGATCTCGTCTTTCTGCAAGGCGCGCGCTTCGGGCCGGCAGGAAGCTTTCCCGGTGAAAGCCGCAAGGAAAGCCAAGCCGGTGCGGCGCGGCGCCGCCTTTGTGGCAGTGGATAGGGCTGGCGCGGTTCTTTTGCGCAAGCGGCCGGACAAGGGCCTGCTCGGGGGCATGAGTGGGGTCCCCACCACCGACTGGACGGCGCGGGCGGACGGTGCGACCGGACCGGGCGCCGCCCCTTTTCCGGCAGCCTGGCAGGCGGCCGGGACGATCACCCATGTCTTTACCCATTTCGAACTCCGGCTTGACGTCTATCGCGCCGATGTCGCACCACGCCCTCTCACGGAAGGCTGGTGGAGCTCGCCCGATTCGCTGCCCGGCGAAGCGCTGCCGACCGTGATGAAAAAGGCCATTGCCACAGCCCTGCCCGACGCCTTGAGACCGAGGAAACCCTGACCATGGACGCAGCCCACGCCCCCATCCGCCACATCGTCTTCGACATCGGCGCGGTGCTCATCCATTACGATCCGCAGATCCCGTTCCGAAGGCTCATTCCTGATGCGGCGGAGCGGGCATCGTTTTTCGCCGACGTCTGCACCCATGACTGGAACATCGAGCAGGATCGGGGCCGGACCTGGGAGGACGCCGAAGCGCTGCTGATCGCCGACCACCCCGAAAAAGCGCATCTCATTTGCGGATTCCGGCAGAATTGGCATGAAATGGTCAGCCATCCCTATCAGGACACCGTTGATATCATGCTCGGCTTCATCGAGGAGGGCCGCGATGTGACCATGCTGACCAATTTCGCCTCCGACACCTTCCGGCAGGCGCAGACGATGTATCCGTTCCTGACCCGTCCGCGCGGCGTCACGGTCTCGGGCGATGTCAGGATGCTCAAGCCCGAGTTCGGCATCTATGAGCGCCATGTCACGGATTTCGGCCTCGATCCGGCCGGATGCCTGTTCATCGACGACAGCCTGAAGAACGTGCAGGGTGCCATCAACGCCGGATGGCAGGCGGTGCAGTACACCGGTGGCGCACAACTCCGCGAGGATCTGACGCGTTTCGGGCTGACGGGTTGAGCCTGCGGACAAATTGGCGAGCTTGGCAGAATGGCGATTTTTTCACGGATTTGTGACCTGAGGCGGAACTGGAACCCCAATCAGGCGTTTTCGAGGTTGAAGCAACCCCCGGAGACCCAACATGAAAACCCTTTCCGACGCATTCGAACACACCCTGCAAGACATCTATTACGCTGAAATGGCGTTGACCAAGGCACTGCCGAAGGTTGTCAAGGCCGCAACCAGCGCCAAGCTCAAGGAAGCCGTTGAGGCCCACCTCGCCGAAACCAAAGAGCAGGTCAAGACGCTCGAAGAGGTCTTCAAGTCACTCGGCAAGCCCGCCAAGGGCGAGAAATGCGATGCCATCGAAGGCTTGATCAAGGAAACCGAGGGTCTCATCAAGGAGGCTGAAGGCGAGGCCCTCAACGCTGTCCTGATCGGCGTCTGCCAGGCCATCGAGCACTACGAGATCGCCCGTTACGGCACGCTGCGGGAGTGGGCCAAGGTTCTCGGCCACACCGAAGCCCATGACATGCTGTCGCAGATCCTCGACCAGGAAAAGGCCGCCAATTCGAAGCTGACCAATCTGGCGGTGTCGGAAGTCAACGAAGCCGCCTGACAGGTCCTCCCACGACGCGATCAAGCACCCGGGGCGCGCGCCCAATCTGGCGTCCCGGGTGTCGGTGTCACCTCCCAAAGCCAAAAAACAGTGCCAGCAAGCGGTTGACGGCAAGCATCGTCTCAGCGTCAAGACGCCCGATGGCCCCGCCCAGTCTCTGCCGGCGCACAGTCATGGTTTCGTCGATCATGATCCCAGAGGGCGCGCAAAGGCCGTTTTCAAGCGTTGGCTCGAGCGTGACGCGCAGCAGCGGCGCATCGACCAGCATACTCGAAATCAAGAGAACGCTCACCGTCGCAGTGTCCGCAAACGCGTCGGACTGAATGACAAGGGCCGGTCCCGGCTTCCCGAAATCGCCCTGCAAGGCGACGGTGACAAGGTCTCCGCGTTTAACTCGGTGCCAACGTCAAGACCCACGAGCACCGCATCGGCAAACGCCATCACATCGAGATCGGCCGCGTCCGCAGCCGCCGCAATCCGGGCCTGACGGCCGCATTCGTCGATAAACTCCGGTCGGCGCGCATCCGGCACCCAGATCTGCACAGGGCGCAACCCGGCTGCAAGCATTGCATCTCGCCGCTTCCGGACACGCTCCCGCACTGGGATGGGCATCGGCAAATCTCCATCAACGGAACAGGTTATATGCTACATGTCCCTTGGCGGCGCGCTAGCCAAGATTGACAGCCGGGCGACGCACAGGAAACCAGCGAAAAACCGGTGCGAATGTACGTTCTCGCACAAATGGATTCATTTGTGCGAGAACGTACATGCCCTACCCCGCTTTCGCCATGCCGGCGCGGATTTCGCTCCTGAGATCGTCGATCGGCTTCAATCCGGCTTCTGTGTCGGTGTGCCAGAAGGTCCAGCCGTTACAGGCGTCAAGGCCCTGGACGGCGGCACCGATTTTGTGAATGGAGCCCGCAAGGCCGCCCGCGGCAAGCGTGCCGTCGGCGCGCACGATGGCCGGGAAGCGGCGGCGGGCGTCATGGAGAATGTCGCCCGGCTTGATGAGGCCTGCTTCGATGAGCACGTTGAAGGCGACGCGCGGCTCGGCGCGTTTGCCCGTCATCACCGTGAGCTCGTTCTTGCCGAGCGGTTCGACGGCGGCGATGCGCGCGGTGGCGGCGTCGATGTAGTCCTGCTCGCGCTCGATGCCGATGAAATGGCGACCGAGCCTGCGTGCGACCGCGCCGGTGGTGCCGGTGCCGAAGAAGGGATCAAGGATCACATCGCCGGGTCTGGACGAGGCCATCAGGATGCGGGCGAGCAGCGCCTCGGGCTTCTGGGTCGGGTGGACTTTGCGGCCGTCGTCACCCTTGAGCCGCTCATGGCCGGTGCAGAGCGGAAACAGCCAGTCCGAGCGCATCTGCACATCGTCGTTGGCCGCCTTCATGGCTTCGTAGTTGAAGGTGTAGCCTTTGGCGTTCTGGTCGCGGCTGGCCCAGATCATCGTCTCGTGGGCGTTCTGGAACCGGCGGCCGCGAAAATTCGGCATCGGATTGGTCTTGCGCCAGACGATGTCATTGAGGAGCCAGAACCCGATGTCCTGGAGCTCTTTTCCAACCCTGAAGATATTGTGATAGGACCCGATCACCCAGATCGTGCCTGTGGGCTTGAGTACCCGGCGGCAGGCCATCAGCCAGGCGCGGGTGAAGGCGTCGTAGGCGGCGAAATCGTCAAACTGGTCCCAGTGGTCATTGACCGCGTCAACCACCGACTGGTCGGGCCGCAGCAGATTGCCACCGAGCTGGAGGTTGTAAGGCGGATCGGCGAAGATGACGTCGACAGACGCCGCAGGCAACGCCTCAAGCGCGGCGACGCAATCGCCCTTGATGATGGTGTCGAGATGGGCGGCGATGGAGGACGGGAGAGGACCGGACCCGTGGACGGCCTTGGCCTTGAGCAGAGAGAGACTTGGGGACATGGGGATACTCACACAACACGCGACGCACAACAAAGACTGACCCTCATGGTTACCGAACAGGGTAAAGAAGCGGTGAATGGCGGAAGAAATTGTGCGCGAGTGCCCTGACGCAAGGCAGGACATGGCGGCGAGAGGTTGGTTTGACGCCTTGCGCCAGCAAGCCCCTTCCTGTAGCTCAAAGCCGTTTTCCAGAAAAAGGCAGGTACTTGGAATGGCCGGTTTTGATCTCATCATCTTCGACTGCGACGGCGTGCTGGTCGACAGCGAAGTCATCGCGGCGGAGGTGGAATCAGCGCTTCTGACCGAAGCGGGATATCCGATCAGCGCGATGGAGCTTGGCGAACGTTTTGCCGGACTGACCTGGAAGGATATCCTTCTCGCGGTGGAGCGGGAGTCGAGCATTCCGCTGCAGGCATCCCTGATCGACAAGTCTGAGGCACTGCTTGACGCGCGACTTGCCCGTGAGGTCGTGGCCATCGAGGGCGCGGCAAAGGCGATCGCGCGGCTGTCTGGCCCGCGCTGCATCTGCTCGAACTCGGCTTCGGTCCGCCTCAAGATGATGCTTGAGAAGACCGGGCTCGCACCGTTGTTCGGCGCTCATGTCTATTCGGCCAAGGACCTGGGCGAAGGCCGCACCAAGCCCGCCCCGGATGTGTTCCTGCACGGGGCCAGGCAGTTCCAGGTTGATCCGGCAAGGGTCGTGGTGATCGAGGATTCGGTGCACGGCATCCATGGCGCGCGCTCGGCGGGCATGCGGGTGATCGGTTTCACCGGCGCCTCCCACAGCTATCCCGGCCATGCCGACCGGTTGACGGAGGCGGGTGCGGAGACCGTCATCCGGCGCATGTCCGACCTGCCCGCGACGATTGCTGCGCTCAGTGCCTGGTCAGACCCGATCTGAGCGTCGCCTTCCGAGCGTCGCCCTCTGAGCGTTGCCCTCTGAGCGTCGCCCTCTGAGCGTCGCCTTCTGAGCGTCGCCCTCTGATCGTCGTCTGTGGCGATGGATGCCCACGCTTACGGCGTGTCATAGGGTCCGGGATCAAATCCGATGAAGACCTTGGCCGTCCGTCCTGAGGTCGAGGGAAAAGTGACGGTCGGGTTGGTGTGGATGAACTGTGTCGTCGTCGCGCCACCCGGCAGCAACACGGCCTGCTGGACAAGCTCGGAATAAAGCACCGTTTCGCCTTCCACCACGACCACCCGGATCGGCAGACTGATGTCGCCCGGACCGCCCGCAGGGCCAGCTACAAGCCGACCGGAAGCAGCAACCGTCATGACCAGCTGGTCGCCATCCACACGGCACTGGCGCGTGGTGTCGACGAGCGAAGCCTGGTGGATGACCTTCGTCGGATCGTTGTCGCCGCCCTTCTCGTAAGTGCGGAAATAGGCGGTTCCTTCGCGCAGGTTCACGTCCGGGCACGCGCCTTGGACGACCAGCGACTGCGTCGCCGCGTCCACCGCAGGCGCGGCATTCGGGTTGAGCGCATTTTCCGTGTCGGTCGATGTACACCCCGCAAGCAGGGCGAGGCCGAGGATGGCCGGGGCGGCGAACTGGCCAAGGGACGACTTGCGCATGACTGAACCTGACACGATGAACCTACCTTCAAACTCATGACCCGGAGCGGGTCGCCCGCGGGCCTCAAACCGACCTTTGCATGCCGGGCGAGCTTGGTCTATACCAGCCGCGCGCCGGAAAATCGACCGGCTTATCTCACCTTGCGCGATCCGCGTCCACCATCGGGGAAGAGCCAGTGGACTATATTTCTACACGGGGTAAAGCCCCTGTCCTGGGGTTCAGCGATGCGCTGCTGGCAGGTCTTGCCCGCGACGGCGGCTTGTATGTGCCGCGGGCCTGGCCTGAATTCAGCCGCAAGGACATCCGCGCGCTGCGCGGTCTGAGCTATCAGGACGTGGCCTTCCGCGTACTCTCGCCCTTCGTGGGCACCGACATTGCGCCCGCCGATCTCAAGGCGATGATTGATGGTGCCTATGCTACATTCAGGCATCCGGCCATTGCGCCACTGGTCCAGACCGGGGCAAATTCCTTCCTGATGGAACTGTTCCATGGACCGACGCTTGCCTTCAAGGACGTGGCCATGCAGCTCATCGCCCGGATGATGGACCATGTGCTGGCCGAGCGCTCGGCGCGCGCGACCATCGTGGGGGCAACCTCGGGCGACACCGGCGGCGCGGCGGTTGATGCGTTTGCGGGCCGGGACCGGACGGACATCTTCGTCCTGTTTCCGAAGGGCAGGGTTTCGCCGGTGCAGCAGCGGCAGATGACGACATCGCCAGCCGCCAATGTGCATGCGCTGGCCCTCGAAGGCAATTTCGACGATTGCCAGACTTTGGTGAAGGCGATGTTCAACCATTCCGCCTTTCGCGACAAGGTGCATCTGTCGGGCATCAATTCGATCAACTGGGCCAGGATCATGGCGCAGATCGTCTACTACTTCACCGCCGCCGTCACGCTCGGCGCGCCCGACCGCAAGGTCTCGTTCACGGTTCCCACCGGCAATTTCGGCGACATCTTCGCCGGCTATTGCGCCAAGCGCATGGGCCTGCCGATCGCCCGGCTGGTCATTGCCACCAACGAGAACGACATTCTCGCCCGCACGCTCAGGACCGGGCGCTACGAAATGCGCGGCGTTTCAGCCACAACCTCGCCGTCGATGGACATCCAGATCTCCTCGAATTTCGAGCGGCTCCTTTTCGACGCGTCCGGCCGCGATGCAGCTCAGCTGTGTGCCGCCATGGCAGGCCTCAAGCAGTCGGGTGCCTTCGATATCGCCGCACCGGCGCTCAAGGCGATCCGGGCGGAGTTCAAAGCCGGCCGGGCAACCCAGAGTCAGGTCAAGGAGGTGATCCGCGCCCTGCAGGCAGAGACCGGTTATGTGGTCGATCCCCACACCGCCGTCGGGCTTCATGTCGCTGGCAAGGCCGAAAAACCGGCCCATCCGATGGTGACGATCGCCACCGCGCACCCGGCCAAGTTCCCGCAGGCGGTAAAATCGGCCTGCGGTATTGACCCCGCGCTTCCGTCATGGCTCTCTAGCCTGATGCAGAGGGAGGAGCGGTACGACGTTCTGCCCGCAGCTCAGGATCGGGTCGAGGCCCACATCCTGGGACTTGCGAGAGCGGCCCGCTGACCGGAGAAAGTAAGCGCATGAACGTCAAGACGACTCGGCTTCCAAATGGCATCACAATCGTGACCGACACCATGCCCCATCTCGAAAGCGTGGCGCTCGGCATCTGGGTGAAGGCGGGGTCCCGCGACGAGGCCGAGAACGAGCACGGCATCGCCCATCTTCTCGAACACATGGCCTTCAAGGGCACGGCGCGTCGCACCGCCCGGCAGATCGCCGAGGAAATCGAGAATGTCGGCGGCGAGGTCAACGCGGCGACCTCCACGGAAACAACCTCCTATTATGCCCGGGTGCTCAAGGACGATGTGGCGCTGGCCATCGACATCCTCGCCGACATCATCACCAGCTCGACCTTCGAAGATGCCGAACTCGAGCGCGAGAAGCACGTCATCCTGCAAGAGATCGGCGCGGCCAACGACACGCCCGACGACGTGGTCTACGACCGCTTCGCGGAGGCTGCGTTTGAGAACCAGACCGTCGGACGCCCCATTCTCGGGACGGCGGAGACCGTGCAGTCGTTTACCGCCGACCAATTGCGCGCCTATCTTGCGCGGCACTACACCGGCGACCGCATCGTCGTGGTGGCCGCAGGTGCCATCGACCACGAGGCCTATGTGCGCATGGTCGAAGACCGCCTCGGATCAGCCATCGCGCCGACCGGTGCCCTGGTGCGCTCCATTCCGAAGGCGATCTATACGGGCGGCGACTACCGCGAAACCCGCGACCTGATGGATGCTCAGGTGGTCATCGGCTTTGAGGGTCGGGCCTATCAGGTGCGCGATTTCTATTGCTCGCAACTGCTGGCCAATATCCTGGGCGGCGGCATGTCCTCGCGGCTGTTCCAGGAAGTGCGCGAAAAGCGCGGCCTGTGCTATTCGGTCTATGCCTTCCATTGGGGGTTCTCCGACACCGGGATTTTCGGCATCCATGCCGCGACCGGTCCAGATGACCTTCCCGAGTTGATACCGGTGATCCTGTCCGAACTGGGACGGGTCGCCGACTGTGTCGACGTCCAAGAGATCAACCGGTCCCGGGCTCAGGTGCGGGCCGGCCTTCTGATGGCGCAGGAAAGCCCGGCGGCACGGGCAAGCCAGATTGCCCGCCAGATGCTGCTGTTTGGTCGTCCGGTGCCAAATTCGGAACTGATGGAGCGGTTGGCTGCCATCACGCCGGATCGCCTGACCGATCTCGCCGAGCGCCTGTTCTTTGACACGCCCATGACGATTTCGGCCGTCGGCCCGGTCGTGCCGCTGATGGCTTTGTCGGACATGTCGGCGACGCTTGCCGGTCGGAACATGCGTCCGGCGGCTGCCGAATAAGCCCCGCGTGGTCCCCGGCCATGGCGCGCTCGGTTTTCCGATTCCGAAACCGTGACCGGGACAATTTCCGTCTGGTCGGCCGCGAGGTCTATCTCCGCTTTCCCCATCTCGCCGACCATGCGGAATGGGCGTCGCTGCGCGAGCGCAGCCGGGCTTTTCTCGAACCCTGGGAGCCGCGTTGGCCGGGCGACGACCTGACCCGCAGCGCGTTCCAGCACCGGATCCGCCGTTATGAGGCCGATTTTGACAGCGGCCTGGCGCTGCCGTTGCTGGTCTGCCTCAAGGGGTCGAACCGGCTGGCGGGCGGGCTGACGATCGGCTCGATCCGGCGTGGAGCATCGGAATCCTGCATGCTCGGGTACTGGATGGGCGAACCCACGGCCGGCAAAGGCCTGATGGGCGACGCGCTCGCCACTGTCCTTCCCCATGTGTTTGACAAGATGCAGTTGCACCGGATCGAGGCCGCCTGTATTCCCGACAACGCACGCAGCCTGCGGCTCCTTGAAAAAGTCGGCTTCCGCCGCGAGGGATACTTGAACGGATACCTGAAAATCAACGGGGCCTGGCGCGATCATTTGCTCTACGCGCTGCTGGCCGAGGATTTTCAGACAAGCCGCGCCAACACCGCCAAGGCGACCGGATGACCTCTGACATGACAGCGATGCACGCAAGGCCAGGCCCGCGCCCGGGCGCAGGCCTTCGGCGATGGTTGGTCTGCGTGGCGCTCGCGCTCCTCACTTCAGGCGGCGCGGCCAGTCCGGCAGCGGCTGTCGAGCCGGTCCGGATCAGCCGTGAGGACACCGCCCTCAACCTCACCGCCACCACCGAAATCTATGCCCAGCGTGGCAACGTGTTCCAGGTTTCCACGGCCGCCGGCAATGACGGCATCGTCCGCCGCATTGAAGTGCGGGCGAGTTCACCCGGCCATTCGGGTGCCTGGGCGGTTTTCGCGCTCGCCAATGTCACCGACGAACAGATCGACCGGCTGATCGTTGCGCCGCATTTTCGACTGGTGGGCTCGGGCCTTGTCTGGCCCGATCTCGGCTCGGGACGCATTCTCGGCATCACGCCGAGCGAAGGCTTCGCGCTCGACCGTGTCCCCAACGACGAGGACGATGTCTTCCGCATCACCCTCAATCCGGGCACCGTCGTCACTTTCGTGGCCGAACTCGCCTCACCGGGCCTGCCGCAGATTTATCTCTGGGAGCCCGATTCCTACAAGGATACGATCAACGCCTTCACGCTCTACCGTGGCGTGGTGCTGGGCATTGCCGGCCTGCTTGCAGTGTTCCTGACCATTCTTTTCGTGGTCAAGGGCACCTCCATGCTGCCGGCGACGGCGGCGCTCGCCTGGGCCGTGCTCGCCTATGTGAGCGTCGATTTCGGCTTTCTCTCCAAGCTGATCAGCGTGACCCCCGGCGACGAACGGATCTGGCGGGCGGGCACGGAGGTGCTGCTGGCTACCGGTCTCGTCGTCTTCCTGTTCGCCTATCTCAATCTCAACCGCTGGCACACCAACCTGTCCTATCTGACTTTTGCCTGGATCCTCGGTCTGGGCGGGTTGTTCGCGGTGGCGATCTACGACCCGGCCGTGGCGGCCGGTATCGCCCGCCTCTCCTTCGCCACAACCACCGGCGTGGGCGTGATCCTGATCGCATTTCTGGGATTTAATCGCTACGACCGGGCGATCATGCTCGTGCCGACCTGGGCGCTCATCCTGTGCTGGGTCTTCGGCGCCTGGTTGACAGTGACAGGCGAACTGTCCAACGACATCGTCCAGCCCGCGCTTGGCGGTGGCCTTGTGCTGATTGTGCTGCTGATGGCCTTTACGGTGATGCAGCATGCCTTTGCGGGCGGTGCCTATCAGCAAGGTCTGTTCACCGACATGGAGCGACAGGCGATGGCGCTGGCGGGGTCGGGCGATACGGTGTGGGACTGGGATGTGGCGCGCGACCGCGTGGTGACGATCCCCGACATGTCGCCGCAGCTCGGGCTGTCGCCGGGCGCGCTCAGCGGGGCGGCGCGCACCTGGCTGCCGCGAATTCACACCGACGACCGCGACCGCTTCCGCACCACCCTCGATGTGCTGCTTGAACATCGCAAAGGCCGACTCAATCACCAGTTCCGGCTGCGGGCCGAGGACGGACACTACCACTGGATGGCACTTCGGGCGCGCCCCGTTCTGGGTTCGACGGGCGAGGTCATCCGCTGCGTGGGCACCATCATCGATGTGACCGAACAGAAGAATTCCGAAGACCGGCTGCTGCACGACGCCGTCCACGACAATCTGACAGGCCTGCCCAACCGGCAGCTGTTTCTGGACCGGCTCGGCACCGTTATCGGCCTGGCCGAACAAAGTCCGAACGTGCGGCCCACGGTGTTCATGATCGACCTCGACCGCTTCAAGCAGGTCAATGACCGGCTGGGCATGTCGGTGGGCGATACCATCCTTCTGGCCGTCACGCGGCGGCTCAAGCGGTTGCTCAAGCCGCACGACACGCTGGCGCGCATCTCGGGCGACCAGTTCGGACTGGTGCTGGTGTCCGAGCAGGATCCCGCCAAGGTCGCCGCCATCGCTGAGGCGATCAGCAAGGCGATCGCCGCCCCCATCGATTTCGCCAATCAGGAAATCCGGCTTTCTGCATCAATCGGGCTCGTGACCTGGGTTGAGACCAATGCCGTGCCCGAGGAACTGATGAAGGACGCAGAACTGGCGATGTTCCAGGCCAAGCGCTTCGGCGGAAACCGGATCGAGCCGTTCCGGCCCGCTTTCCGCACCGTTGGCACTGACCGGAAGCGGCTTGAATCCGATCTCCGACGGGCGCTCGAACGGGGCGAACTGACGCTGGCTTACCAGCCGATCGTGCGGCTCAAGGACGCCGAGATTGCAGGCTTCGAAGCGTTGCTGCGCTGGGAAGACCCCAAGCGCGGCACCGTGCCACCCTCCGAATTCATCCCCATCGCCGAGACGTCCGATCTCATTCTGAAGCTCGGCATGTATGCGCTCAAGCGCGCCGCCGACGATCTGGCAAGCTGGCAACAGACGGTGGGCGAAGTGCCGATCTTCATGTCGGTCAATCTGTCGAGCGCGCAACTGCTCAAGCGCGATCTGTGCAACGACGTGATTGCGGCGATTTCGGACTCGCGCTGCAATCCCTCGCGCTTCCGGCTGGAACTCACGGAAACGCTGGTGATGCACAACCCGCAACTCGCCTTGATGACGCTGTCGCGGCTGCGTGAGGCGGGCATCGGGCTGTCGCTCGACGACTTCGGGACTGGCCATTCGTCGCTGTCCTACCTGACCCGCTTTCCCTTCGGTACCATCAAGATCGACAAGTCGCTGGTCAGCGATCCGTCCGAGAAACGGGGCGTTCTGCTGCGCTCCATCGTCATGCTTGCCAAGGAACTCGACATGGTCGTCGTCGCCGAGGGAATTGCGACGGAAGCCGATGCGAAGATGCTCGCAGACATGGGCTGCGACTACGGCCAGAGCTTTCTGTTCGGCCCGCCCATCGGTGCGGAATCAGTGCACAAGCTGCTGAAGGAACGGTTCCCCGTCACAAAAATCCGCTGACCGACCTGTCAGGATTCGCACCTTCATGCGTGACCTGGCTGGAGCGAGAGCATGGCGGGCGAAACCCCCATCATGGCAAGCACGCGATTGTACTTGCCCTGCAATTCCAGATCGAAGACGAGATCGTCGCGGGCCGGACAGGTAAGCCAGGCATTGGCGGAAATCTCGGCCTCAAGCTGTCCCGCCGCCCAGCCCGCATAGCCGAGCATCATGATGCCGCGCTCAGGCCCGCGACCGTCCTTGATGGCACGAAGGATATCGATGGTCGCCGTCAGGCAGAGGTCGTCGTTGACCGGCATCGTCGACTGGCTGAGATAGTCATCGGAATGAAGCACGAAGCCGCGACCCGGATCGACCGGGCCACCGGCCAGCACCGGAAAATCCATCGACCGCTTGCTGATGCCGCTCCGTCGCGCCATGCCTGGTGGGAGGGCACGATCGTCCAGACCGAGCTTGCGCACAATCTCCGGGAAGCGCAACTGCTGCGGCCGGTTGAGGATGAAGCCCATGGCACCGTCTTCGGAATGGGCGCAGACAAACACCACCGTGCGGCTGAACCGCTCGTCGCTCATGCCGGGCATGGCGATCAGGAAATGCCCGTCAAGACACCCCCGTTTGCGTTGCGCCAGATGGTCTTCCAGCTTGATCATGGCAACAGCCTAGCAAGTTTCCACCATTTGGAAAGAGCCATTTCGGACGAGGGAAAGCCCATCGGGTCGCCAACCTGGAAGCGTGCTGAAACCGCACAGAATTTTTTTGAGCGCAGCCCGGCCTGCAGTCCCGCACTGGCCATCACGCGATTTTGAGATGGCGTCAGCGGGATGCTTGTGGATTTGAAACGCATCGGAGGTTAGGGTTCGGCCATGTTCATTCAGGCGTCGGCATCCGTGTTTCTGTCTTTCGTCCTTGCCCTTGGTCTGGGCGGATGGTCGGCCGGGAGTGCATCCGCGCTCGACAGCGGCTGGGCCGAGACCGAGGGCGGCCGGATGCGCATCGTCATTGACCCGGAGCCTTCTGCAGATGGTCGGCTGCGCGGCGCACTCGACATCGATCTGGACGCGGGCTGGAAGACGTATTGGAAGGACCCGGGCGGCAGCGGTATTCCACCGTTGGTCGATCTTGGCACGAGCACCGGTCTGGTCCTGGACGAGATCGGATTTCCGCCGCCGGTGCGCATCGACGACGGCTATTCGGTCTGGGCGGGCTACACCCAATCCGTTCGCCTTCCGCTCCTGCTGCGCCGGACCAGCGCGGGCGCTGCCACGCTTGATGCCAATGTCTTCATCGGGATCTGCGACAAGGTCTGCGTGCCCTTCCAGGCTCACTTCCGGTTGCCGGTGCCGGAGGGTGCCAGCAGCGATGCAGGCGCGATCGCCCTTGTCGCCGAAGCGTGGAATGGTCTGCCGTCGGCCCCGACGGTTGATTTTCGCGTCTCCGATGTCCAGCGCGCACCCGATTGGCGACGGTTCTCGATCGCGGTCACCCTGCCCGGCTTCCGGCCGAAAGGTGCCGAGCCCGAACTGTTCGTGGCGGGGCCAGCGGGCTGGGCGTTCGGTCCGCCCGAAACGATGCCAGCCGCCAACGGCAGCGCGGTTTTCGAGGCCCGGATCGAGCGCCATCCCAAAGATGCCGATCTGACAGCACCGCTGCCGCTTGATGTCACCGTGACCTATGGTGCCCGCAGCTTTGCCACCCGGCTCGATCTCCGCTGAGTGTTCGGTCCCGGTCACACTCACTTCTGGTGGTGAAATTTAGCTTTGCCCGCTGGACAGCGGAGCTGGTTTTCATATCTAAGGCATGGATCAACCAAGCAATCCGCCAACACAGGAAATTTGAACATGACAATATCAGTTGGTGACCCGCTACCGGCGGCCAAGTTCAAGGAAAAGACCACCGACGGCATGGCCGAAATCGCCTCCGCCGATATCTTCAATGGCAAGAAAATCGTGGTGTTCGCCGTACCCGGCGCCTTTACGCCGACCTGCCACTTGAACCATCTTCCCGGCTATCTTGAGAACCGGGACGCCATTCTCGCCAAGGGAGCCGACGAGATCGCCGTTGTCTCGGTCAACGACGCCTTCGTGATGGGTGCCTGGGCCAAAGCCACCGGCGGCGAAGGCAAGATCCGCTATCTGTCGGACTGGGACGGTGCCTTCACCCGGTCGATCGGCATGGAAATGGATTTGTCGGCCGGCACGCTCGGCATGCGCTCCAAGCGGTATTCGATGATTGTGGATGACGGCAAGGTGACCGCCCTCAACATCGAGGACAACCCGGGCCAGGCCGTGGCGTCCGGTGCGGCGGCCCTGATCGAACAACTCTGAGGCTCGACCACCTCGCAAGTCTGGTGCCCGTATCCGCTGCTGCCGATCCCGGCGGCAGCCTGCACAGGTCGTCAACGGAAGAAAGGCCCACTCATGAAAATCACCCGACAGGCCGATCAAGGCTCTGCTGCCGCACCGGCAAGCTATTTCACCGGCGATGTGCAGTTTTCCCCGATCGTGGAAGCGCCCGCACCGGCGCGGCTCAGGGGGGCGCGGGTCTCTTTCGCACCCGGCGCACGGACGGCCTGGCACACCCATCCACTCGGGCAAACGCTGATTGTGGTGGAGGGATGCGGCTGGATACAGCTCAAAGGTGAGCCAGTCCAGACCCTGGCCGTCGGCGACGTGGTCTGGATCGAGCCGGGCGAGCGGCACTGGCACGGCGCCACCGCAACCGCGGCCATGACCCATATCGCGCTCCAGGAAGCACTCGACGGCACATCCGCCGACTGGCTCGAGCATGTGACCGACGAAGACTATATGTCGGGCTCGCCAGGCGCGTGAAGAGGCATCCATCCGGCTGATCAGACCCCAGGGCGGGAAATCCGCTCAAAAGGAGAGCGCCATGCAGCAGCGACATCTTGGCACCAGCGGCCTTTCGGTTTCCGCGCTTGGCCTTGGTTGCATGGGCATGAGCGCGTCTTATGGCCCGGCACCAAACCGGGGCGAGATGATTGCGCTGCTGCGCTCGGCGGTGGACCGCGGGGTCACCTTTTTTGACACGGCGGAAGTCTATGGCCCCTTCGTCAACGAGGAACTGGTGGGCGAAGCGTTGAAGCCGGTCCGGGACAAGGTGGTGATCGCAACCAAATTCGGCTTCCGGATCGGCGATCCCAAGGATTACCCGGGCCCGGGCGTTGACAGCCGGCCCGAGCATATCCGCGCGGTGGCCGAAACCTCGCTCAGACGGCTGAAGACCGACACGATTGATCTTTTCTATCAGCACCGGGTCGATCCGGACGTGCCGATCGAGGATGTGGCCGGAACCGTGGCCGACCTGATCGGTGAGGGCAAGGTGAGGCATTTCGGGCTGTCGGAAGCCGGTGCGTCGACCATTCGCCGCGCTCACGCGGTGCAGAAGGTTGCCGCACTGCAGAGCGAGTATTCGCTCTGGTGGCGCGCGCCGGAAACCGAGATCCTGCCGCTTGTGGAGGAACTCGGCATCGGTTTTGTGCCGTTCAGCCCGCTTGGGCGCGGTTTTCTCACCGGCACCATCGACGCCACCACCCCTTTCGACAGCGCCGATTTGCGCAACAGCCTGCCGCGCTTCTCACAAAAGGCGCGGGCCGCCAACATTGCCTTCGTCGATCTCATCGGCGCTCTTGCGGCGCGCAAGGGCTGCAGCCCGGCGCAGTTCGCACTCGCCTGGCTTCTGCACCAGAAGCCTTGGATCGTGCCGATCCCGGGTACGCGCCGGATCGAGCGGCTTGACGAAAATCTCGGCGCGTTGTCGGTCACGCTTGATGCACACGATCGGGCGGAGATAGAGGCCGGTGCCGTTTCGATCGCTTTGGAGGGTGACCGCTATCCGGAACGGATGGAAAAGATGACCGGCCGCTGAGGCCTGCCCCGATTTTGGCCACGCGCCTGATGCGGGGCAAGCGGCACGAGGCGCAAAGACCAGGGCGACGCAGATCGAGCGTGCCGCTGCCCCTATTTCTTGAAGGGTGCCATGCCGGACCGGGCGAGTTCGTCAGCGCGTTCGTTGTCGGGATGGCCGGCATGGCCTTTGACCCAATGCCAGGTCACCTTGTGACGGTTTCTTGCGTCGTCGAGCGCCTGCCACAGTTCAATATTCTTGACCGGCTTCTTGTCAGCCGTCCGCCAGCCATTCTTTTTCCAGCCATGGATCCACGTCCCGATGCCGTCCATGACATATTTGCTGTCGGTGTAGAGATCGACTTCGCACGGCGATTTCAGCGACGTGAGCGCGGTGATGGTAGCCAGCAGTTCCATGCGGTTGTTGGTGGTGGCCGCCTCGCCGCCCGACAGCTCCTTGCGCGTCTCGCCATGTTTGAGGATCGCACCCCATCCGCCCGGGCCTGGATTGCCCGAGCAGGCGCCGTCCGTATAGATGTCCACATGTTTCATCGGCCTGTCTCCGGAAAACGAAGCCCGAAGGCGGCAGCGTCCGAAACATTGCGGAAGAAGCGCGACTTGCGCAGATATTCGAGCGGGTCCTTCTTGACCACCAGCGCGCCCGGCGGCGTCATGATCCAGTCGTACAGCCGGGTCATGAAAAAGCGGATCGCCGCCCCGCGGCAGAGCAGCGGCAGGGCGGCAATTTCCGCCTCCGAAAGCCCGCGAACCGACTGGTAGCCATCCAGCATCGCCATGCCCTTGGTCAGGTTGAAGGCGCCATCGGGCTCGAAACACCAGGCGTTCAGACAGACGGCGATGTCATAGGCGAGGAAATCATTGCAGGCGAAATAGAAGTCGATGATGCCCGAGAGGCGGTCGCCGATGAAAAAGACGTTGTCCTGGAACAGGTCGGCATGGATGACGCCACTTGGCAGGCCGAAAGGCCAGGCAGCTTCAAGCGTGGCAAGCTCCGGGCCGATTTCGGCGACCAGCCCCGGTTCGATCTCATCGGCGCGGGCAACAGACTCCTCCCAGAGTGGCCGCCAGCCATCCACCGAGAGCGCGTTTTTGCGGGTCAAGGCGAAATCGGCACCCGCCAGATGCAGCTCCGCCATGGCGCGACCCACCTCGCGGCAGTGGGGAACGCCGGGTTTGCGCAGCCAGGTCCCATCGAGAAAGGAAATCATGGCGGCGGGTCGCCCTGCGAGCACGCCAAACAACCCGCCGTCGCGGCGCGGCACAGGCAGCGGACAGGTGATGCCGCGGGCGGCAAGATGATCCATCAGTTCGAGAAAAAATGGCAGTTCCTCGGGCTTCACCCGCTTTTCATAGAGGGTGAGGATAAAGGTGCCGCCGGTGGTGCGCAGCAGGAAATTCGAGTTCTCCACGCCCTCCGCGATGCCTTTGTAGGACAGTGGCGCGCCCACGCCGTAGTCGGCGAGAAAGGCTGCAAGATCGGTTTCGGTGACGTCGGTGTAAACAGCCAATGCGGGCAATCCGTCAGGGGGATGTGGAAGCGGCAGTCAGGTCAGGTCAGGTCGGGCATCTCGGGACGGAAGGCGCATGCGTGGCGTCGGAAAACTGAGCGCAATGGCTGCAACACGGGGTGAGGCGGTTCGACAGCGGCCTTTGCGCATCCAATCGGATGCGTGAATTCCGCCGCAAAACATTGAATGAATGCATGTACGTTATCGCACAAATCAATCCATTTGCGCGCGACATGCTTTAACGTTCCGCATCGACCGCTCCTTTCTCGCCCGCACCGTTGACGAAGGCCATGTCAGCCTCCGTGAGTTCTACATTGCGCAATTCGCGGTTGACGAGGAAGTTCTCGGTTTCCTTGACCGTCTCGGCGAGCTCGATGCGGACGTCGAAGCGGTCGCGGAAGGCATCGATGATCTCGTCGACCACCACCTGTGGGGCGGACGCGCCGGCCGAGACGCCAAGCACGGAGAGAGGGCCGATATCGTTCCAGTCGATTTCCTCAGCGCGCTGGACGAGCATGGAGCGGCGGGCCCCTGCCTTCAGCGCCACCTCGACCAATCGTTTGGAGTTGGAGGAATTGGGTGCGCCGACGACGACGAAAAGATCGCAGCCGTCGGCAGCCTGCTTGACCGCATCCTGCCGGTTGGTGGTGGCGTAGCAGATCGATTCGGCCGCAGGTGCCGTGATGTCGGGGAAGCGCTCGAACAGCCGGCGGATGACGTCGGCAGTGTCGTCGACCGACAGCGTGGTCTGGGTCACGAAGCCCAGCCTCAAGGGATCGGCTGGCGCAAGCGCATCCACATCGGCCACTGTCTCGATGAGTGTGACGGCACCCGGCGGCAGCTGGCCCATGGTGCCAATGACTTCGGGGTGGCCGTCGTGACCGATGAGCAGCACATGGCGGCCCAGCCGCTCGTGGCGCATCGCCTGCTTGTGCACCTTGGAGACCAGCGGACAGGTGGCGTCGAGGTAGAACAGGTTCAGCGCTGTGGCAGCGACGGGCACCGATTTCGGCACGCCATGGGCGGAAAACACCACCGGCTGGCCGCGATGGGCGAGAGGGATTTCGTCAAGTTCCTCGACGAACACCGCGCCTTGCGCCTCCAGGCCTTCCACAACATAGCGATTGTGGACGATCTCATGACGCACGTAAACCGGAGCGCCATACTTCTTGATCGCCAGGACCACGATCTGGATGGCGCGGTCCACGCCCGCGCAGAAGCCGCGCGGGGCGCAAAGCCTGATCGTGAGGGGGGGCCGCTCCATGTCCATCTCCGTTGACTGCCGTCAGCGCTTTAGACAGAGACGAAGCGGGGGCTGTCAAGGGCCTATGCTTGGCCCCATGCGCCCACCCGGCGGAACTGGCGCATTCCGCCCCGAACCGAAGAGCCCCGACATCCAGGCCGAGGCGAGCGCGAACACCGCCAGCGCCAGGCTGACCGCAATGGGCAGCCCTTCCGGGCCAAGCGCATCCATGGCAAGCCCGCCGACGGTGGCACCCGACGCGCAGCCGACCGAATAGGCCATGGAGAAGGCGGTGCTGACCACCGGCAGATCGGTGCTGCGGTAGGTTTCACCCACCACCACCAATGCCAGATTGTACAGGCTCACGATCAATCCGCCGGCCAGAAAGGACATGGCCATGGCGCTCAGTTCGACCGTGCCCGACAGACCGAGAAAGGCCACCGCCGCAGAGGCCGCCAGGCCGCACACCGCAAGCATCTTGCGCCGGTCGACGCGGTCAGCGGTCCAGCCCAGCGGCAGTGTGAGAACGACTTCTCCCAATGTATAGGCCATCAGCACCATCAGCGCCGTTTCCCGGGGATATCCGATCTGCAGGCCGTAGACATGCAACAGCGTGTACATGGCGGTTTCGGCGACGCCGGTCAGCATGGCCACGGCCAGAAGACGGCGCGCGCGCCAGGCGACCGTCCAGTCAAGAGGCGCCTCGAAGCTGCCCTCCACTGCACCCGATCCACCGCGCAAGACCACGCAGACAAGAATGCCGAGTACTGCAACCACGATCATGGTCGATGGACCGATACCGCCGTCGGTTCCCACGACACTGGCAATCGTCGGACCCAGAAAGAAACCGAAGGAATAGCAGGTCTGGAAGATGCCGTTGAGAAAACCGCGATTGTCATCATCGGCGACGTGGTTGAGCCAGGCCTCCGTGGAAATCCAGAGGCTCGCAAGAGCCAATCCAAGCACAAGCCGGTAGGCAAAGAGAACGGGTGTGGAATCCTCCACCGCCGCTGCCGCGAAGATGACGGCAGCCACCAGAAGGGCTGCAATGGAGAACCGCCGGTACCCCAGACGGGCAATCATCGTCGGCACCACCGGCCCCACCAGAAGCGCGCCCAACGTGCCCACCATCGCATTCATTCCGATCATGGCGGACGATAGATCGCGCGATTCCAGTGTCAGGGAGAAATAGGGAAACGAATAGCCATAGACCACCGCTTCGGCAAAGCCGACGAGGCAGATCAGGACCTGAATGCGGGAGATGCGCATCATCCTTTTCCTTCGCGGTCAGAGCACGCAGCGGCTGGGATTGCACCAGCAGGAAATGCCCTCAGGCACGAAATCCCAGGAGGTGCAGTCGAGCGTGAGTGCTTCTCCGACCGCCACCGGGCGAGCGGCGACGAGAATGATGCGGTCAACGGCGGAAATGTCGGGACTGCAACTGTGGTTGATGAAGTCAATTTCGCTGCGCTTCAAGGTGACAAGGCCATAGAGAGTATCGCCGTCAAGGCGGACCTGCACAATATGCTTGTGGGCAGATGCGTCTTCAAGACGCCCGTTGCTGACTTTCCAGGATTGTAATTCTCCGTCATATATCCCGATAACCTCTCCAGCGGCGGTTTCCGTTCGGGCGCGAATTCTCTTTTCTTTGCCTTCAAGTGGGAATTCTTCAACATACTTCCAGTTTGTGTAGCTCATGGTCGGTTTTCTTTTAGACATATGCATGCTGCACACATATAAATAGGAAACCGGAGGAGAAGTCAACCGACATCAAACAGAGGACAGACCGCCATGACCGCACTCTTCGGAGCACATACGGAGCACGACGATCGCATCCACGACCAGGCGCGAGACTGGCTCGGCAAATCGGTCGGTTGC
>JBBQJA010000031.1:0-46955 GCA_038325465.1 Hyphomicrobiales bacterium
AAGGTCCCGCAGGCTGGCGAAGGACTGGGAGAAATCCATCCAGAGTTCAACGGCATGGACCCTCATCGCCCATATCCGCATCCTGATGCGGCGTCTGGCAAGGCATTGCCATGTTTGAAAAACTTTTGAATCGGGCTCTTACAGAAAAAGTGTCGGCCGGAAACCTAATCCGAAATCGTGCGAACATTGCGAGGCCTGGTTCAACGCCTACCAGCCGCGTCAGCGGTTCTGCTGCGTATGGTGCAAGGCGATGAAGGAGCCGAGCGGCTTTAGGGCTGCGGGTTTCACGGCCAAAAGCCGGGCAAAAATATCGCCCTCGCAATCCTCCGCCGTCACTCCAACAAGTACCCATACCGTACCCAAACCAAGTTTGAACAAAAAGATAAGTAGACTGAAGGCGTTAATTTATTGATTTTGTTGAGATTTTTGGTGAGCGCGCAGGGGCTCGAACCCTGGACCTAGTGATTAAAAGTCACTTGCTCTACCAGCTGAGCTACACGCTCCCAGGTCCCTGGATCGCCCCGGACTGAGTGGCGCGGAACATAGGCAGGCGGCCGGTGCGGGTCAACAGCAAATCACGTCTGACGGGTCTGAAAATTGGCAGATGCTCGCGGCGGTGCCAGCGTGCTGGCGCGCCGGTAGCGAGTGTGCGGGGCGGGCGTGCGGGGTGAGGGACTGCCGCGCCGGAAAACGTGACTGGCATCTGGTCCGGGGACTGGCTAGAAAGTGCGGGCGTAGCCATTTCAGCCGGAGCTGACAGGCAGTTCGGCTCATACGGGCAGTTCGGCTCAGACAGGCAGTTCGGCTCAGACAGGAATGTGGAGCATGCCTGGCGTGGATGCAGCCAGGAAGGAGCCGTTGGATTGACGATCGCTGACATCTCGCTGTTGACCGCCATTCTCGCCGGGGCGCTGTCGTTCCTTTCCCCTTGCGTGCTGCCGCTGGTGCCGCCCTATCTGTGCTACATGGCGGGGGTATCGGTTGACGACTTCCGTGGCACCTCGTCCGTCCAGAAACGCGGCGAAACCCGGCGCGCCATCCTCCTGACCTCGCTGTTCTTCACATTTGGATTTGCCACCGTCTTCATTGCATTGGGGGCAGGCGCATCCTCCATCGGCACGGCGCTCCGCCAGAACATGGACTTCCTGTCCAAGATCGGCGGCGTCGTCATCATCATCATGGGCCTGCATTTCATTGGCCTGTTCCGGATCGGTCTGCTCGCCCGGGAAGCCCGATTTGAAGGTGGGGGCCAGCCTGCGACGCTGTCGGGCGCCTATTTCATGGGGCTCGCCTTCGCGTTTGGCTGGACGCCCTGCATCGGCCCGGTGCTCGGGGCCATCCTCGGCGTCGCCGCCTCCGCGGAAACCGTCTCGTCGGGTGCGGTGCTGCTCGGATTTTACTCGCTTGGGCTTGCTGTTCCATTCTGGATCGCAGCCTTGTTTTCCGAGCGGTTCATGGCGTTTCTCACGCGCTTCCGTCGCCACCTCGGTGTGGTGGAGAAGGTGACCGGCGTCCTTCTCGTCCTCACCGGAATTCTCTTTCTCACCGGCGGCATGGCGCGCATGGCCTACTGGCTGCTCGAGACTTTTCCGGCGCTGGGGCTGATCGGCTGACTGCTTTTGGTCTTGTGTGAAAGCCGCTTCACACTGCGCAAGACCATGCTCAGATCACTGCAGGTTTTTTTGACCACTGCGCCGTTGCCAGGATGAGACCGCCAAGCACGGTGGCAATGCCGACGGCGTGGAAGGTCTCAAAGGGTTCTCCGAGTGCGAAAACCGCCATGCCGACGCCATAGGGCGGCATGAGATACATGAAGGCGCTTGCCGTGGACGCACCAAGCCGGGAGACGCCATACTGGAAACCGGAGAAGGCGAGCAACGAGGCGAACACAACGGTGCCCGCGATGCCGCCCCAGGCCGAGAGTGTGACCGGCATGCGTGCTCCTGCGAGATACTCCCACGCCGCAAAGGGTGCCAGAAGCAAGGCACCCGCCAAGGCCACCAGCCCGAAGAGCGACAACACCGGCAGCCCCGCCGTGCGGGACCCGCGCAGCAGCACGGAATAGACCGCCCAGGCGATAGCCGCAGCCACGAATATCAAGTCGCCAATATTGAAATCGAGACCGGCCAACGCACCGAGATCGCCGCGCAGCACGATAATGGCGACACCGAGAAAACCGATCAGGATGCCTGCTGCTTCGCGAAGACTGATCTTACGGCGGAAAAAGACGCGCTCGATCAAGAGCACGATGAGGGGCGAGGTGGTGTAGATCAGAGTGCCGTTGGTGGCGGAGGTGAATTGCAAGGCGACATAGACGCCGGCGCCGCAGATCCACATTCCGAGAAAACCCATCAGCAGCCAGTGTCCGGTGTGGCGCGCGATATAGAGGCGGGCAACGGTTCGCGCGGCAAAAACAGCTGGCAAAAGCACCAGGGCGGCGAGAGTCCAGCGCAGGAAGGCAAGGGTGAACGGTGCCACTTCGGGGATCACAAGGCGGCCGAAGATGAGGTTGCTCGAAAACAGGAGCGGCGTTACCAGCATGACCAGGAACGGGACAAGGGTGGCACCCCTTGCGGATGACGGGGAATGGGTGGCGGTCCGATCAGTCATAACGCCTCATAACAGCACACGGGAATTGGAGAAGCGACATTTTTGCAAGAACGGTGATATAGGGGACTCACATCCGCACTCGATCAATCAATCTGACGGAGTACGTTCCATGACGCGAACCTGTCTGGCCGTCATTCTTGCGGCCGGAGATGCAACACGCATGAAATCTGACCGCTCGAAGGTGTTGCATCCGGTGGGCAATCTTTCCATCATCACCCATGTGACGCGGGCGGCAGCGGCGGCCAATGTCGACCACGCGGTCATCGTGGTCGGGCGGGATGCGGAGGCGGTGGCCGCAGCTGCGGCTCAAGCCGATGTTCCGGTGACGACGGTTCTGCAGAGCGAACGCAAGGGAACCGGCCATGCCGTTCTGATAGCGCGCGAGGTGATCGCGCGCGGCTTCGACGATGTTATCGTGCTCTATGGCGACGCGCCGCTCATCAATCCAGACAGCCTGAAGGCCGCCCAGGCCGCGCGGGCGGCGGGCGCGGATGTGGTGGTGCTGGGCTTCCGAGCCAAAGATCCGACCGGTTACGGACGCATGATCGTGGAAAACGGCGCTCTGGTGGCCATCCGTGAGCATCGCGACGCCAGCGAGGCAGAACGCGGGATCGACTTCTGCAACGGCGGCGTCATCACGCTGGACGGGCACACCGCCATCGCCCTGCTCGAGGCGATCGGCAATGCCAATGCAAAGGGCGAATACTACCTTACCGACGTGGTGGAGATCGCCCGATCGCAAGGCTGTCGCGTGGTGGCGATCGAGGCGCCAGAGGAAGATCTTCTGGGCTGCAACACGCGCCTCGAACTCGCTTTGATCGAAGCGGTCTGGCAGCGGCGGCGGCGCAATGAGATGATGCTTTCCGGGGTGTCGATGATCGATCCAGCCACCGTCTATCTGTCTCATGACACGGTCATCGCTCAAGATGTGCTGATTGAACCCAATGTGGTCTTCGGGACCGGCGTAACAGTTGGCCCCGGGGCTGTCATTCACGCATTCTGCCATCTTGAAGGCGCTGATATCGGCGAGGGTGCCGAAGTTGGACCTTTCGCGCGGTTGCGGCCCGGCGCGGACCTTGGCACAGGGTCGAAAGTGGGCAATTTCTGCGAGGTCAAGAAGACAATCGTCGGACCCGGTGCGAAAATCAACCATCTGAGCTATGTGGGTGATGCGCGGATCGGGGCCAAGGCAAATATCGGTGCTGGCACCATCACCTGCAATTATGATGGCGTGAACAAGCATCTGACCACTATCGGAGACGGCGCGTTCATCGGCTCCAACACGTCGCTGGTCGCACCGGTGAAGATCGGGGCGGATGCCTATGTCGCCTCCGGCAGCGTCGTGACGATGGACGTGCCGGACAACGGCGTCGCCTTCGGTCGTGCCCGGCAGATCAACCGCGCGGGAATGGCGCAGATGCTGCGCGAGAAAGCCTTGAAGCTCAATGAGGAGCGCAAACTGAAGGGTGAACAGCGGACGTTAACGCCCGTCACCAAATGTGAGTAGCCAGGGACTGCGGTGGAACTGGCGCGCGGGCGCCGAACCGCCTATAGCCCGCATCGGGCGGACAAGATTGGAGCGGCGCATGTGCGGAATTGTGGGGATCGTGGGCAACAGGGAAGTGGCACCGCTCTTGGTGGACGCGCTCAAGCGGCTCGAATACCGGGGCTACGATTCCGCCGGGGTTGCCACAATCAGTTCAGGCCTGCTCGACCGTCGTCGAGCTGAAGGCAAGCTCGTCAATCTGGAAAAGCGGCTCGGAGCCAACCCGCTGCCGGGTCGTGTGGGCATCGGTCACACACGCTGGGCAACCCATGGCGCGCCGACTGAAACCAATGCCCATCCCCATTTCACTGATGGAGTCGCTGTCGTTCACAACGGGATCATCGAGAATTTCCAAACCCTGAAGGCGGAGCTGACTGCCGCAGGCGCAGAATTCAGGTCTCAGACAGATACAGAGGTGGTGGCGCAATTGATCGCGGCCAACATGCGCGCCGGAATGGCGCCCAAGGCGGCGTTTCATGCAGCGCTGCTGCGACTTGAAGGTGCCTATGCGCTGGCAGTTCTGTTCAAGGGCGACGACGGCATGATCATTGGTGCGCGCAATGGCCCGCCGCTTGCCGTAGGCCACGGCTTGGGCGAGATGTTTCTCGGATCAGACGCTATCGCGCTGGCACCTTTCACCGACGAGATCACCTATCTGCATGACGGGGATTGGGTTGTCATCACCCGGGATACCGTGGAAATCTTCGATCATGACGGCAAGCCCGTCGAGCGGGCCAGCCAGATTTCCAAAGGCTCGGCCTTCATTGTCGACAAAGGCAATCATCGGCATTTCATGGAGAAGGAAATCCACGAGCAGGCCGAAGTGATTTCCCACACGCTCTCCCACTACATCGATTTTGCCGCGGGGCGTGTGAAGCCCGAGGTATCAGGCATCGATTTTGCCGGCCTCGACCGGCTGGCGATCTCGGCCTGCGGCACGGCCTATTATGCCGGACTGGTCGGCAAATACTGGTTCGAGCGGTTTGCCCGGTTGCCGGTGGAGATCGACGTGGCGAGCGAGTTCCGCTACCGCGAAATGCCGCTCCCTGGTAAAATGGCGGCACTCTTCATCACCCAGTCTGGCGAGACGGCGGACACGCTGGCGTCGCTGCGCTACTGCAAGGAACAGGGTGTGCCGATCGGATCGGTGGTCAATGTGCGCGAATCCACCATTGCGCGGGAATCGGACGTGGTCTTCCCCACGCTTGCTGGTCCCGAAATCGGGGTCGCCTCGACGAAGGCCTTCACCTGCCAGCTTTCCGTGCTTGCAGCCCTTGCCATGATTGCCGGCCGTGCCAGGGGCACGCTTTCGACGAAGGACGAGGCGGCAATGGTACAGTCGCTCGTGGAGGCGCCGCGGTTGTTCAACCAGGTGCTGACCGCGCTGCAGCCGCAGATCGAAGGTTTGTCGCGCGAACTATCCCGCTTCAAGGACGTGCTTTATCTTGGCCGCGGCACGAATTTCCCGATTGCGCTCGAAGGGGCACTCAAGCTGAAGGAAATCTCCTATATCCACGCCGAAGGCTATGCGGCGGGCGAACTCAAGCATGGCCCCATCGCGCTTATCGATGAAAACATGCCGGTGATCGTGATCGCGCCGCATGATCGCCTGTTCGACAAGACCGTGTCCAACATGCAGGAAGTGGCCGCGCGCGGCGGGCAGATCATCCTCATCACCGACGAAGCCGGTGCCAAGGCAACCACGCTCAAGACCATGGCCACCATCGTGCTGCCAGCCACGTCCGACATCGTCACCCCGATCCTTTATGCCTTGCCGGTGCAATTGATTGCCTACCATACCGCGGTTTTCATGGGCACGGACGTGGACCAGCCCCGAAATTTGGCAAAGTCTGTGACGGTCGAATAGCGGCCAAAAGCGGCAAAGGCTTGCGGCGGAGGCTTGCGGCATGAGCCGGGCCAAGCGTATATAACCCATGGCTTTTCGCAAATGCGAAGGCGGATTGGGGCAGTTTCGGCATGGTTGAGAAGGCACGACGTCAACCCATCGCGACACGGCTGAGGAACTATTTCCTCACTGGGGTGATCATCTGCGCGCCCATCGCCATCACCGCCTACCTCACCTGGACCGTGGTGCTCTGGGTTGATGGCTGGGTGAAGCCGTATATTCCGCGCGCCTACAATCCCGACAGCTATCTCCCGTTCAGCGTGCCCGGATTCGGCCTGCTGACGGCGCTGGTGCTTATCACCCTGATCGGGTTTCTGACCGCCAATTTCGTCGGCAAGACCATTCTCTCCATTGGGGAATCGCTGTTGGCGCGAATGCCGCTGGTGCGCAGCGTCTACAAGGGCCTCAAGCAGATCTTCCAGACTGTGCTGGCCGAGCAGAGCAATTCGTTCAAGCAGGCCGCCCTGATCGAATTTCCACGCAAGGGCACCTGGGTGGTCGTCTTTGTCGCCACCGACGCGAGAGGCGAGATTGAACACCGGATAGACGCCGGAGATCTGGTGTCGGTCTTCATGCCCACGACGCCCAATCCGACTTCAGGATTTCTTATTTTCGTGCCTCGCACGGATGTCATCTTTCTCGATATGTCGATTGAGGAAGCAGCCAAGATGGTGATCTCGGCGGGCCTGGTCACTCCCGAATTCACCGAGCGCCAGATCGAGAAGGCGACGGAGAAAAAGACAGCCGACGAAGTGACCTGACTGATCCGACCAGCCTGGCCGTTCAGCCGGCACGCAGGAAGCGGATCGCCTCGTCCCGGCGCATGATATAGAGCAACATCCGCAAGGCGCGTCCGCGTTCGCTCGCCAGGTCCGGATCGGAGGCGAGCACGTTGCGGGCGTCATCGCGGGCGATTTCGATCAGGTCGGCATGGGCGATGGGACTGGCCAGGCGGAACCCGGGCATTCCCGATTGCCGGGTGCCGAGCACTTCGCCTTCACCCCTGAGTTTCAAGTCTTCTTCGGCTATGCGGAAGCCGTCCTCGGTTTGTCGCAGCACGGCAAGCCTGGCATGGGCGGTTTCCCCCAATGGCGCGCGGTAGAGCAGGATGCAGCTCGAGGCACCTTCGCCACGGCCGACCCGTCCACGCAACTGGTGGAGCTGCGCCAGCCCGAAACGCTCGGCATGTTCGATGACCATGATCGTGGCGTCCGGCACGTCGACACCGACCTCGATGACGGTGGTGGCGACCAGAAGCTGCGTCTCCCCGCGCTTGAACGCCGCCATGACAGCGTCTTTCTCCTCGCCACCCATGCGGCCATGCACGAGGGCCACCAGCGCGGCGCGATCACGGCCCAGCGCCTCGACAAGGCTAAAATGCCGGGTTTCCGCCGACATCAGGTCGCTCTCCTCGGAATCCTCAACGAGGGGACAGATCCAAAAGGCCTTGCGGCCCTCGTCAAGGGCAGTTTTGAGCCGTTCGACAATCTCGCCGATCCGGTCGTCGGAAATGGTGACAGTGGTGATCGGCTTTCGACCGGCGGGCTTTTCGGTGAGTTTGGAAACATCAAGGTCGCCAAAGGCCGAGAGCACAAGCGTGCGCGGAATGGGCGTGGCAGTCATCACCAGCATATGCGGCGCGGTGCCCTTGGCGGTCAGTCGCAGACGCTGGTGGACACCGAAGCGGTGCTGTTCGTCGACCACCGCCAGCACCAGATCATGGTAGACGACGCTTTCCTGAAACAGCGCGTGGGTGCCGATGATCACCTGCGCTTCGCCTGAGGCAATGCGATCAAGCAGGGCGGCGCGCTCGCGGCCCTTGGACCTTCCGGTCAGCACCTCGACCGAAATCCCGGCGGGTCTGGCCATCCGCTCGATGGTGGCAAAATGCTGGCGGGCCAGAATTTCCGTAGGTGCCATCAGCACGGCCTGACCACCGGCTTCCACCGCTTCAGCCATGGCGAGAAGCGCGACGGCGGTCTTGCCAGAGCCGACATCGCCTTGCAGGAGCCGCAGCATGCGCTCGTCTTTCGCCACATCGCCGAGGATATCGGAGACCGCAGCCGACTGGCTCAACGTGAGCGTAAACGGCAATTTATCCACTATCTCGCGGCGCAATACGCCTGCAGCATGAACCGCCCGACCAGGCAACTTACGTAAGTTTTGCCGCACCAATGCGAGAGACAGTTGTCCGGCCAGCAATTCGTCATAGGCAAGCCTGCGTCGCGCCGGGGCGTTGGGGTCGATGTCGGGGGCATCGCGCGGATCGTGCAGCCGCTGCACGGCGTCCTTAAATGCCGGAAACTGCATACGCGCGACGAGATGGCGGTCTGACCATTCGGGCAAAGCGGGCAGAAGGTTGATTGCCGAATCGATCGCCTTGCGCAGCTGCTTCGGCGACACCCCGGCAGTCAGCGGGTAGACCGGCTCATGGGTGGGCAGGAGATGGGCTTCGGAGTCCGCCACGATGTGATCGGGATGAACCATGGACGGGCGGCCGTTGAACCATTCGGCCTTGCCGCTGATCATCACCATCTCGCCGACCGGAAGCTGCTTTTCGAGCCACGCCGCCTGGGCGTGGAAGAAAGTCAACGCCATCTCGCCGGTGTCGTCGTGGACAAAGACGCGATAAGGGACATTGCGTCGACCCGGAGGGCTCGGCTGGTGCCGGTCGACCCGCACCTTCAGGGTGACGATGACGCCTTCCGGGGCACGGGCGATGCCGGGATTGTGGCTGCGGTCGATCAGTCCATGCGGCGGCAGAAGCAGCAGATCAAGCGCGCGGGTGTCCTGGGGTGTTTCGCGTCCGGTCACGCGCGCCAACCCGAGCGCCAGCTTCGGGCCGATGCCGGGCAGGCTTTCCACGGCGCGGAAGAGGGGATCGAGTTCGGTCGGGCGCATGGGCAGAGAAGAATGGCAAAAATGCCGGAAACGCAAGGCTGACAAGCAGCGAGCGGTCAGCTATTGAGACGCAGCATCCGAAAGGCTACCAATGACCGGTACCACACGTTCCAGCGCTGACCTCGATCCCCGCCGCCGCAGAATTCTGGTGCGGTGCTGGCGCCGCGGTATCCGCGAGATCGACCTCATGCTTGGCGGGTTTGCCGATTCGGAGCTTGCGCTGCTTGAAAACACCGAACTTGACCAGCTCGAGACGTTGATGGAAGAGGATGACGCCGACATCCTAACCTGGATCACCGGTGAGAAGCCGCTGCCGGAGAAATTCCGCACGCCCTTGTTTGCGCGCATTGCCTCCTCCCGGCCGGATTTCAACGGAGATGGATCTTTGCGCAGTGGCGGGGACACCAGCCAATGAAGCCAGTGTTTTCGGTCGCTGCCGTGACCGGTGCGCGCGTGCCGGTCACGCTGTCTGGTGTTCCGGGCGGCATGGAAGCCTTCGTGCTCGCCGATCTGGCGCGGGCTTCGGGCCCGCTCGCCTATGTGCTGTCGGACGGCCAGCGTATCAATGATCTTGAGCAGAATCTCGCCTTTGTCGCGCCCGACATTCCGGTGCTGACGTTGCCGGGTTGGGATTGTCTTCCCTATGACCGCGTCTCGCCAGGCGCCGATATCTCGGCCCGGCGGCTCAGCGCGCTGACGGGTCTGGTCTCGCTGGCGGAAAAGCCGCATGGCGCAATCGTTCTCATCACCGTCAATGCGTTGATCCAGAGGGTTCCGCCGCGCGCGGCCATCGCCGATCTCGGCTTCTCGGTCAAGGCCGGCAACCGGCTCAACATGAACGAATTGACCGCTCGGCTTGAGCGGCAGGGCTTTGATCGGGTCGCAACCGTGCGGGAGGTGGGCGAATATGCGGTGCGTGGCGGCATCGTCGATGTATTCGTGCCCGGCGCAGAGGCACCGATACGATTGGATTTCTTTGGCGACACGCTTGAAAGCGTTCGCTCGTTTGATCCCGCCAGCCAGCGCACCATCGCCAATGTGCGGGCCTTTGAGCTCAGCGCCATGAGCGAAGTGACGCTGGACGCAGAGACGATCAGCCGTTTCCGGAGGAACTATCTCGCCCGCTTTGGTGCGGCGACGCGCGACGACGCGCTTTACGTCGCCATCAGCGAAGGCCGCCGCTTTGCAGGCATGGAACACTGGCTTCCTCTGTTTCACGATGGGCTTGAGACGGTTTTCGACTATCTTGCGGGCTTCCGGGTCGCCACCGACCGGATGGTGAGCGAAGCGGCGGGCGAACGCCACGCCCAGATCGTCGACCATTACGACGCGCGCACCCATGCGCTGACCCAGCAGAAGAACGTGGGGCTGCAAGGCGCACCCTACAAGCCGGTGCCGCCGGACCTGCTCTATCTTTCTCCCGACGAGCTTGCGGCCGGCCTGAACCTGAAGACCGCCATTCGGCTCAGCCCGTTCAGCGAGCCCGAGTCCGGTGCGCGCAAGGTGGTCGAGCTTGATGCCCGGGACGGTCCGCGTTGGGCCGCCCAAGCCGAGACCCTCAAGGACGAGGGCCGGGTCAATCTGTTTGATCGGGTCGCCCGGCATGTGGGCGACAAGCGGGCAGGCGGGTCCAAGGTCCTCATCACGGCCTGGACCGAAGGCTCGCTTGACCGCCTCTTGCAGGTGCTCGGTGAGCATGGGCTGGAGAAGATCGTGCCGATCGTCGGCTTCGCCGATCTCGACCGCCTCAAGCCGGGCGAAGCAGCATCGGCGGTGCTGTCCATCGAAGGCGGCTTCGAAGTGGGCGATCTTGTCGTCATCGGCGAGCAGGACATTCTGGGCGACCGTCTGGTGCGGCGCGCGCGGCGCAAGAAACGCGGTGCCGACTATATCAACGAGGTGGCAGGCCTTGATGAAGGCAGCCTGGTCGTCCATGCCGAACATGGCATCGGCCGTTTCATCGGCCTGCGCACCATTGAGGCGGCGGGTGCGCCCCATGCCTGCCTTGAACTGCACTATGCGGGCGACGCCAAGCTGTTTCTGCCGGTCGAAAACATCGAGCTGCTGTCGCGCTATGGCTCGGATGCCACCGATGCTCAACTCGACAAGCTGGGAGGTGTCGCCTGGCAGTCGAGGAAGGCGAAGCTCAAGAAGCGGTTGCTCGACATGGCAGCAGGTCTGATCCGGATTGCGGCTGAACGCCACATGCGCTCTGCGCCGTCGCTGGTGGCCCCGGACGGGCTTTACGACGAATTTGCCGCCCGCTTCCCCTATGATGAAACCGAAGACCAGATGGGTGCCATCGAGGCGGTGCGGGAAGATCTCGCACTTGGCCAGCCGATGGACCGGTTGATCTGCGGTGACGTGGGGTTCGGCAAAACCGAAGTGGCGCTGCGCGCGGCCTTCATTGCCGCCATGAACGGGGTGCAGGTGGCCGTCGTGGTGCCGACAACGTTGCTGGCGCGCCAGCATTTCAAGACCTTCTCGGATCGGCTGCGCGGGTATCCGGTGCGCATCCAGCAGGCCTCCCGGCTGGTCGGGGCCAAGGATCTGGCGCTGACCAAACTCGAGATCGCATCCGGCAAGACCGATATCGTTGTGGGAACCCACGCCCTGCTTGGCACGTCGATCACTTTCGCCAATCTCGGGCTCCTGATCATCGACGAGGAGCAGCATTTCGGCGTCAGGCACAAGGAACGGCTCAAGGAGCTGAAGTCTGACGTCCATGTGCTGACCCTGTCGGCCACACCGATCCCGCGAACGCTGCAACTCGCCATGACCGGAGTGCGGGAATTGTCGCTCATCACCACGCCGCCGGTGGACCGGATGGCGGTCAGAACTTTCATCTCGCCATTTGATCCGTTGACCGTCCGGGAGACGCTGCTGCGCGAGCGTTACCGTGGTGGGCAGAGCTTTTATGTCTGTCCGCGCGTGTCCGATATCGATGACATCGCAGCATTCCTGCGATCAGATGTCCCGGAGCTCAAATTCGCCATTGCCCATGGCCAGATGCCCGCCAGCGAGCTCGACGACATCATGACTGCTTTCTACGACGGCCAATATGACGTGCTGCTGTCGACCACCATCGTGGAATCGGGTCTCGACGTTCCGACCGCCAACACGCTTATTGTCCATCGCGCCGACATGTTCGGTCTGGCCCAGCTCTACCAGCTGCGCGGCCGGGTGGGTCGCTCGAAGGTCCGGGCTTTCGCGCTGTTCACGCTTCCGGCCAACCGAACGCTCACGTCAACCGCCGACCGCCGCCTCAAGGTGTTGCAATCGCTCGATACACTGGGTGCCGGTTTCCAGCTCGCCAGCCACGATCTCGACATCCGGGGGGCGGGCAACCTGCTGGGCGAAGAACAGTCCGGTCATATCAAGGAAGTCGGCTTCGAGCTCTACCAGCACATGCTGGAGGAAGCGGTCGCCGAGATCCGCGGCGAAGATGCGATTGTCGATACGGGCTGGTCGCCGCAGATCACCGTGGGCACGCCTGTGATGATCCCCGAGGACTATGTGCCGGATCTGCACCTGCGGCTCGGGCTTTATCGCCGGCTCGGGGACATCACCGAAGTGGCTGATATTGATGGCTTCGGCGCGGAGATGATCGACCGCTTCGGGCCGATGCCGATCGAAGTGCAGCATCTCCTCAAGATCGTCTTCGTCAAGGCTCTGTGCCGCAAGGCCAACGTCGAGAAGCTCGATGCCGGCCCGAAAGGCGTCGTGGTTCAATTTCGCAACAAGGAGTTCCCCAATCCGGCCAGCCTCGTCCAGTTCATTTCCAAACAGGGCAGTCTCGCCAAGATCCGACCCGACCAGAGCGTGGTCTTCATCCGCGACCTGCCGACGCCGGAAAAGCGTCTGACTGGCGCGGCGGTGGTGATGACGCAGCTGGCGGACATGGCGGCAAAGGCCGCCTGAACCCCAGGCAACACGTCGGGCAACCTTGCCCGACGGGGGCCGGATCAGGACGCGGCCGTGTTCCGGCCCGCGCTGATCTCGCGCAGCGTCCTGGCAAGCGCTGCGGCGGGCTGGGCACCCATCACCGCGTATGTGTTGTCGATGATGAAACACGGGACACCGGTCACACCCATCCTGCGGGCAAGATCGATCTCAGCCGTCACTTCCGCCTTGTCGGCGTCGCTTCTCAGCAGCGGTTCGACGACAGACCGGTCAAGTCCGGCTTCGACTGCGGCTTCCAGCAGCACCGCGTTATCACCGATGTTGCGGCCGTCCTCGAAATACATCCGGAACAGCACCTCGACCATGCGATCCTGTATTTGTGGCCCTTGCGCGCCGGCCCAGCGGATGAGGCGATGGGCATCCAGTGTGTTGGAGGACACCTTGATTGCCTCGAAGGCAAAGGCGATCTTGTCGGTGGCACCTGCGTCGCGCACTGACTGGTAAGCCTGTGCAGCGCGCTCCGGACCTCCGAACTTGTCCTCGAGATATGTGCGCCTGTCCTTGCCGGCTTTGGGCAGCGTGGGATCAAGCTGGTAGGGCTGCCAACGCACATCAACGGCGATTTCACCGTCGAGTTCTGCCAGCGCCGCTTCAAGTCGCCGCTTGCCGATGTAGCACCAGGGGCACATGACGTCGGACACGATGTCGACCGTGAGAACGGCAGGGGATTGGGCTGGCTCGGTCATCGGTGCGGTCTCCTTTGGGCCGGTCATTGGTCCGCCCCGCCGTCCCACCAGGCGGGCAACTGGTAGCCATAAAGTGGTGGCGGTGCAGTGGGCGTTTTTATGCGGCTCCTGTGGGCGACCCAGGAACCGCCCTGATGGTAGGTCGGGACGACATAGTAACCGGAAATCAACAGCCTGTCGAAGACCCGAACGGCCGACTGGAACTCCCCGAGTGTCCGGGCGTCGAGCATGGCCTTGATGGCGGCGTCAATGGCAGGCTCGGCGACACCGGCGAAATTGAAACTGCCGGGCTTGTTCCGGGACTGCGATCCCCAGCGGGCGAGTTGTTCGAAACCGGGCGACAGAGACGAGGGATAGGACTTGATGATCATGTCATAGTCGAAATCCTGGCTGCGTTGCTGGTACTGCGCGTCGTCGACGGTGCGGATTGCCATGGCGATTCCGAGTGCCGCCAGCGACCGCTGGTAAGCGACGGCGAGCTTTTCCTGGCCCTCGTTCTGGGTCATGACCTCGAAGGCAAGGGGGCGTCCGTCCGCGCCCACAAGTTGGCGACCCCTGATGGCATATCCGGCGTCCTCCAGAAGATCGAGCGTGGCCCGCTGAACCTTGCGGTCGCGGCCCGACCCATCGGTGACCGGCAGCCTGTAGGAGCCGTCAAGCACATCGGGCGAAACCGCACCGGGGTAGGATGCAAGGATCGCCAGCTCGCGGGAGTCCGCTTTCCGGCCAAGACTGGAAAGCTCGGTGTTCTGCCAGTAGGACTGGGTCCGCGCATAGGCGCTGTCGTACAAGTTGCGGTTGATCCACTCGAAATCGAACAGCATCGTGAGCGCCTTGCGCACTCGGACATCGGCGAACTGGGCACGCCGGGTGTTGAAGACGAAACCGAACATGCCCGATGGCGTGCGGCTGGGATAGGTCTGCTTCGTCACGTCGCCGCTCGCCACCGCCGGAAAATCGTAGCCGCGGGCCCAATTGGTGGCGCTGCCATCCGGATAGACGTCGACCAGGCCTTTCTTGAAGGCCTCAAACTGCGTGGCACCTGAAAGGAAGTATTCGATGGAGATTTCATCAAAGTTGTCGAGGCCACGCTTGATCGGCAGATCTCGTGCCCAATAGTCCAAGTTGCGCCGGAAGCGGATGCGTTCGCCCGGCGCGATTTCGTCCACGAGATAGGGGCCAGAGCCGATCAACGGCTGCAGCGATGATTGATCATAGGTTTCGGGATCGATCACATGGCTGGGCAGGACCGGGGACAGCGACAGGATGAGAGGAAACTCCCGGTTCGACTTTTCATTGAAGGTGAAGCGAACGCTGCGTTCGGAGATTTTTTCCATCCTGGCGACAGCGTCGAGCCGTGTGTTGAAAGGTGGGCGCCCCTTGTCACGCAGCACTTCGAAGGTGAAGATGACGTCGTCGGCGGTCACCGGCTTGCCATCCGACCAGCGTGCGTCTGGATTGAGATTGTACTGGATGAAGGTCCTGTCCTCGTCCCATTCCACCGTCTCTGCCAGCAGCCCGTACAGCGTAAAGGGTTCGTCCGCCGAGCGCAGCATCAGGGATTCATAGACCAGATTGCCATATTCGGTGTCGACCACGCCGCGGGCTGTCGTGCGCATGCTCTTGAGGATGAAGGGCCGGACGCTGTCGAAGCTGCCAACCACTCCATACGCGATCTTGCCGCCCTTGGGGGCATCGGGATTGACATAGGGAAGATGGGGAAAATCGGCTGGCAGGGCAGGTTCGCCATGCATGGATATGCCGTGCAACGGTTCGGCGCGCACCCCCTCTGGCGTGGCGGCGGCCAGAACGGTCAGCGCCGTGACAGCCAGGAAGCGGCGAAATCTTTTCATCTGAACTCTCATCTCGGACTGCGTCATGGGATGCGTCTCATTCTCGGCGGGCTCCGGACCTCGGGGGACCGGTCGGCAAATCGAATCCTCTGGTGAGGGTACACGCCCCGGCGAGCCCACGCCAGAAACAGCCGACAGGGGCCATTAATTTTTGACCATTTCCCTCGACCTGGGCTGGAAATCAATCAGGACACAGGCTAACAGGAAGCAACGCGTGGCCATGCTGTCGCCTCAATTGACGAACAGAAGCGCCTCACAGAAAGACCACGCGTGTCAACCGCCGGACCGCGCGCCGCCATTCGTCGCTCTGCAGGAGATATTCAAGTTCATGACCAGATTTTCGCAACTGACATTTGCCGCAGCGTTGTCCGCCTCGATCGCCGGTGTCGGCTTGACGGCCGTTCCGGCATTTGCCCAGCAGGCTGCCGCTCCCGCGCCCCAGCAGGGCTGGTACAAGGTCTGCACCAAACAGGAAGACAACGACGTCTGCATCGTTCAGAACATCGTGGCGGCACCGTCGGGTCAGTTGCTCACGGCCATCGGCCTCATCAACGTGACCGGCAAGGTCAACCGCAAGATCCTCCAGGTGTCGGTCCCCTCGGCGCGTCTGATCCCGCCCGGCGTCAACATCCAGGTCGATGGCGGTCAGGCCCAGAGGATCGAATATTCGATCTGCATGCCCGACAAGTGCGTGGCCGAAGTCGTGCTGACTGACGGGATGATCGCGTCCTACAAGAAGGGCGGCGAACTGGTGCTGACCTCAGTGAATTTCCAGCGCTCGCCCAACCCGCTCAAGATTTCGCTGCAGGGCTTCACCCAAGCCTATGACGGCGATCCGATCGCCCAGTCGGAACTGCAGGAGCGCCAGCGCCTGTTGCAGGAAGAATTGACCAAGAAGGCCGATGAAGCCCGCAAGAAGCTCGAAGAAGCCCAGGCTGCAGCCAAGAAGCAGTAGTTCATTCGCTCGGAATGCCTTGAAAACCCGGACCGCTCCTGCGATCCGGGTTTTCTTGCTGGAGCCAAACGATCAAAATCCCAGTAGCTGGCTCAGTAGCTGGCTGAGTAGCTGGTTCAGTGGCTCGCCCGGATTTTCGGCGTGTAGAACCCATCGATATTGTCTCCGAAGAAATCCCGAAGCTGCGGATGGCGCACCGGCCTGCCGCTGTCATCAATCACCAGATTCTGCTCCGAAACATAAGCGACATATTCAGTCTCGTCATTTTCAGCGAGCAAATGATAAAACGGCTGGTCCTTGCGCGGGCGCACGTGGAGGGGGATGGCGTTCCACCAGTCTTCAGTGTTGGCGTAGACGGGGTCAACGTCAAAGATGACGCCCCGAAACGGGAACACCCGATGCCTGACCACTTGGCCAATACTGAATTTCGCAACTCGTGCAGTCATACCTGGACCCCTTTTCCCGCCTTGACATGGGGACGCGGCCGAGAAAATCAACGCCTTGCCTTGACGCAGTGAAAACGTGACCATACAGCATCCAAAGGTGGACGGGAACAGGCTTCACGTGATCCGCACTGAAAGCGGACTGGCATGTGCCAGTCAAGTTGGCCGCGCCAGCTCGGGATTGACCAGTCGGCCCGGGTTCAGGGCAGGCTTGCGTTTGGCCAGGTTACGGGACAGAGCGGTTCATGGCAGAAATCACCGGACTCGTCCTTCCGTTCTTCGGCCTGATCCTTCTGGGCTTCGTGACCGCCCGCATCACCAGGCAGCCGCGAGAGGCGCTGGGATGGCTCAATACATTCATCGTCTATGTCGCGCTGCCGGCGCTGTTTTTCAAACTCCTGTCGCGCACCCCGATCGAGCAGCTTGCCCGTTGGGATTTCGTTTTCACCAGCATGTTCGTCACGTATACGGTTTTTGCGATGGTCTTTTCGCTGGCGATCCTGGTCCGCAGGTCGCCGATCGGCGAGGCGACCATCCAGGGCCTCGGCGGCGCCTATGGAAATATCGGCTACATGGGCCCGGGCATCGCCATTCTTGCCTTTGGCGAACCGGCTGCAGTGCCGGTGGCACTTATCTTCTGCTTCGAAAACATCATGCATTTCACCATCGCGCCGATGATGATGGCCCTTTCGGGCGGCGATCGGCGCAGCCCGCGAGACCTGGCGCTTGATGTGGTGCGCAAGATTGCGTTCCATCCCTTCATCATTGCGACCGCCGTCGGTGTGGGTGCCGCCTGGTTGCAGGTCGTGCCACCGGTGCCGGTCGGACGGTTGATCGACTATCTGGCCCAGGCCGCAGCCCCTTGCGCCCTGTTCGCCATGGGCGTGACACTGGCCCTCAGACCGCTCAAGCGGGTGCCGCCGGAACTCGGCTTCATCGTGCCGATGAAACTCGTCGTCCATCCGGTGCTGATGTATGTGGCGTTGTCCTTTATAGGCAATTTCGAACCAGTCTGGGTGTTCACCGCAGTGTTGCTCGCTTCGCTGCCGACTGCGACAAATGTTTTCGTCATCGCCCAGCAATACGGCGTCTGGGTTGAGCGGGCGTCGGCAACGGTTCTGGTGACCACGGTGATGTCGGTGGCAAGCGTATCGACGTTGCTCTGGCTCATCACCGCAGGCATTCTGCCGGGCGATCTATTCCCCTGAGGCGCGTCCGGATCGACGCCATCCCGGCGTCATGCCTTCCCGCATGGCGAGTGTGCGCACCGGCGCGACGCTGTCGAGCACAGCCAGGCCACCGGCACGCAGCAGCTGCATCGGCAGAAACGAAGTCAGGAGCGAACGGTTGAGAAGGTCAACGCCGGCTGTCCGTGTCGTCACGTCAATGCGGCGGCGACGGTCGAAGGCGCGCGCGGCGGAAGGCGCGCCAAACGGGCCGCCGGCTGCATTGATGCAATCCACCGCCTGGATGATGTCTCGCAGGCCGAGATTGAGCCCCTGGGCGCCGATCGGCGGAAAGGCATGCCCGGTTTCCCCCACGAGCAACGTCCGTCCGGCTGCAAACGCATGTGCGATCAGACCGGACATCGGCCAGGCCTGAAGTCCGGTGTCCGCCTTGACCGCACCCAGGATGGACGCCATCCGCGCCTCGATCCGCGCGTCGAGCGCCGGTTGAGGCAGGGCAAGGATCTCGTCCACTTCCCCAGGCGCGACCGCCCACACCAGGCTCGAGCGCCGGCCCGGCAGCGGCACCTGCGTGAACGGACCAGTCTCGGTGTGAAACTCGGTGGAGATGTCGCCGTGGGGAAGGCGATGGCTGAACGTCAGCACGATCGCAGTCTGGGGGTATGTCCAGGTGCGCACGCCGATACCGGCAGCCTCCCTCGTGCGGGAGTTGCGCCCGTCCGCAGCCAGAACCGCCTGGGCGGAAAGCGCCGTTCCGTCGACCAGAACAAGGTCCACCGTCGCTTCGGTGGTCTTGGCATCGACAAGCGGCGAAGTGAACCGGGTAATGGAGGACGTGTCAGTGATGCGGGACTGAAGCGCGTCGAGCAGCGGCTGGTTGGGGATGTTGTAGCCGAACGTGTCGAGTGCGATCTCGGAGGCGCGGAAGGAAACCGGTGGCGCGCGCAACAAACGCCGGGTGCCATCAAGGATACGCATGGTCGAAAGCGGCGCGGACTTGTTTTCGACCAGGCTCCAGACCCCCAGGCTGTCAAGCAAGGCAATGGACTGCGACAGGAGTGCGGTGGTTCGACCATCCGCGCCCTGCGATTCCAGCGTCACCAGCGCGACGCTCCATCCCTCAGCCGCCGCCGCCAGTGCCGCCACAGAGCCGGCAAGCCCGCCGCCCACCACTGCCACATCGAAGTGTCTGTCCATTTTAAAACGTCCTGTCGGTTCAATCTCCCAAACGTCCTATACGGAAGTCCTGCGCTCCGCCATGGGATGAAATGGCGCATCCGGTGGTGCATCCGCCGGTTTCTGCCGTGGCGCGGGACCGGCACCGCCCGATGCCTTGAGGCGCTTCGTCGACAGGCGGATTGGGAGAGGTGACAAGAGGGCTCGCGCCAGCGATAGTGAGGCGCAACAACGCGTGAGACGACAGAAGGCCGGGCAGGGCGGCCGTCTCCAGGACAAGACGGCGTGAAAGAACCAATGGCACCGCAATCCTGTGCAGGTCTGCGCTATACACGGACGACCTTATCGATTAGCTGACCATGTAACCCGTCCTGCGGGCAGACGCGAAGGGCAAAGGACAAGCCTTACAGATGAAGCTCCCCTTCAACTATCGCCGCGTTCCCTATGCGGAGATCCGGGCTTTCTCCGTCCATATCCTGACGGCGAGTGGCTCGTTCCTGGCGTTTCTGGCATTGGTGGCCGCCGCTGAAAGCCGCTTCATCGATCTTTGGTGGTGGCTCGGGCTCGCGCTCCTGGTCGACGGCATCGATGGGCCCATTGCGCGGCGGCTCAACGTCAAGGAGGTTCTGCCCAACTGGTCAGGCACCATGCTCGACAATGTCATCGACTATGTGACCTATGTGCTGATTCCGGCTTTTGCGCTGTATCAGAGCGGCATGATCGGGGAGCCGCTTTCCTTCTTCGCAGCCGGCCTCATCGTCATGTCGAGCGCCATCTATTATGCCGACACCGGCATGAAGACGGAGGAAAACTTCTTCTCGGGATTTCCTGTCGTGTGGAACATGCTGGTCTTCACGTTTTTCGTGATCGAACCGTCAGAAACCACTGCATTCATTGTTGTTTTAGTGGCAGTCGTTATGACATTCCTGCCCATCAACTTCCTGCATCCGGTTCGCGTCATCCGGCTCAGGACAATCAATCTGACCGTTTTCGCCGTCTGGTCGGCGCTCAGCGGGTATGCGTTGCTTCTGCATTTCCAAAGCCCGCTCTGGCTCAAATGGGCCGTCACACTCACGGGCCTGTATCTTTTCGCCATCGGCGCGGTGCTGCAGGCATTTCCGAAACTCGGCCGTCGCGGGTAACGCGGGCCGGATCAAAGGAGGACAATCCATGACCAAGGCAATCGTGATTTCACAAACTGGCGGCCCCGACGTGCTGGAATGGCGCGATCATCCGGTGGGTGATCCAGGACCGGGCCAGGTCCGCATCCGGCATGAAGCAGTCGGGCTCAATTTCATCGATGTGTATTTCCGCACCGGTCTCTATCCCGCGCCCAACGGCCTGCCGCTGGTGCCGGGCAACGAAGGAGCGGGCCATGTGATGGCCTTGGGCGAGGGCGTCAGCGATCTGAAGGTGGGTGACCGGATCGCCTATGCAGGGCCGATCGGTGCCTATTCGGAAGAGCGGGTGGTTCCCGTTGCCAATCTCGTCAAGGTCCCCGACGGCGTTGGCCTCGATACGGCGGCCGGTATGATGCTCAAGGGAATGACGGCCGAGTATCTTTTGCGCCGGACTTTCCCGGTCAAGGCGGGCGACGTGATCCTGTTCCACGCGGCGGCTGGCGGCGTTGGCCTTATCGCCGGTCAATGGGCAAAATCGCTCGGCGCGTCCGTGATCGGAACCGTCGGCTCGGACGAGAAGGCGGAATTGGCGCGGGCCCATGGCTATGACCATGTCATCAACTATCGCACGGAGGATTTCGTCGCCCGCGTCAAGGACATCACCGATGGTCGCGGGGTCGACGTGGTCTATGATTCGGTGGGCAAGGACACCTTTCCCGGTTCGCTTGACTGTCTCAGGCCACGAGGGCTGTGGGCAAGCTTCGGCCAGTCTTCCGGCCCGATCGAGCCATTCAATCTCGGCATTCTGGCCCAGAAAGGCTCTCTGTTCGCCACGCGACCGACATTGTTTGTCTACAATGCCGCGCGAGCAGACCTTGAAGCCTCCGCCGCAGCGCTGTTTGACGTTGTCAGCCGCGGCATCGTCCGCATCGAGGTCAATCAACGCTATGCGCTTGAAGATGCCCGGGTTGCCCACGCCGATCTCGAAGGCCGGCGGACGACGGGTACGACGGTGCTGCTTCCCTGAGCCGGGCATCAACCAAGGCGCCTCCCCCGCTAGGGCGCCGTTGCTTTTGAAACCAACGGCGCTTGAAGCACTCTCGACCAAAAGCTGAAAATGCCCGCTATTGCCTGCCTCGATGATGGCACCGCCGCCTGCGGACCTTGATTTCCAAGGTGTGCCAGGTCGAGGCTCAACAGGGGTGCGATCTGTGCGGCCTATGCTGCAACGCGGGAAAACCGCTTCTCATGTTTGTTCTCCGCTTGAATTCCGGCTCGATATGGTAAAGCTTGAAACTTCGGCACATGGGATTGGTGCCTTAAATTTGCACTGGGGGACAAGTGCCGGAGACGATCGCTCAACTGCCGCTGCTTGAGACCCGTGGCCTGACCAAGATTTTCGGCAGTCTCAAAGCGTGTGACGGCATCGACCTTTTGGTGGCACCTGGCGAGATCCATGCGCTTCTGGGGGAAAACGGTGCGGGAAAGTCCACTCTCGTCAAGATGCTGTTCGGCGTGCTCAGTCCCTCGGCTGGCGTTGTCCGCTGGAAGGGCAAGCCGGTGGAAATCGGCAGTCCAGGACAGGCGCGCGCCACCGGCATTGGCATGGTGTTTCAACATTTCTCGCTTTTTGAAGCGCTGACGGTGGCGGAAAACATTGCGCTTGCGCTCGACGGCAACGTGGAGATTGGCCGGATTGCCGAGGAAGCACGGCGGCTGTCGCTGCAATACGGGCTTCCTCTGGATCCCTCTGCCCATGTGGCGGATCTGTCGGTCGGCGAGCGCCAGCGTATCGAGATCGTGCGAACGCTGCTGCAGAATCCCGAACTCATCATTCTGGATGAGCCGACCTCGGTGCTCACCCCGCAAGAGGCCGACAAGCTGTTCGAGACGCTTGAGAAACTGCGCGGAGAAGGCCGATCGGTGCTCTATATCAGCCACCGGCTCGAAGAGGTGCAGCGCATCTGCGACCGGGCAACCGTGTTGCGTCATGGCAAGGTCACCGGAGCGTGCAACCCGCGGCTCGAAACCCCATCCTCGCTTGCACGCATGATGGTCGGCAGCGAGGTGGCGGCGGTGTCCTGTACGGGCAACCAGCCGCCTGGCGGTATACTGGTCGAAGTCCGGGCCCTTGACGCCCCCGGCCGAACCCCTTTCGCGGTCGCGCTCAAGCAGATGAACCTGTCTGTCCGGGCGGGCGAGGTCATCGCCATTGCAGGTGTTGCCGGCAACGGGCAGAGCGAATTCTTCGATGTTCTGTCGGGCGAGGTTACGGTCGCAAACGCCGATGCGGTCCAGATCGCCGGTTTGCCGGTTGGCCATCGCGGCATCACCGAACGCCGCATGCTGGGCTGCGGCTTTGTCCCGGAGGAACGCCACGGTCATGCGGCCGTGACCGACTTGCCGCTGACGGCCAATCTCTTGCTGTCGCGGCATGCCTCAGACCGAAAAAGCTTCTTGTCTGGCGGCCCCCTCGGCCTCATCAACCGCGCTGCCGTCGCAAAAGCCGCACGGCGGATTTCGGCCGCAATGGACGTGCGCAAATCGGGTGACGATCCGGCCGCAGGTTCGCTGTCGGGCGGTAACCTGCAAAAATTCATCGTCGGTCGCGAGCTTGACCGGCAACCCAAGGTGCTGGTCGTCAACCAGCCCACATGGGGCGTGGATGCGGGTGCTGCGAGCCGTATCCGACAGGCGCTGGTCGATCTGGCGAAGAGCGGCTCGGCGGTGATCGTCATCAGCCAGGATCTGGACGAAGTCTTCGAGATCGCCAGCCGCATCGCGGTCATCAACGAAGGCCGGCTTTCGGAGGCGGAACCGGCCACCACCATGACGCGCGAGCGGATCGGCTTGCTGATGGGTGGTTTCCATGACGGCACGGTGAGGCGAGAGGAGGCTGTGCTTGCGCATTGAACTCCAGAAACGCCCGGGCCAGTCGGCGCTGTTCTCAATTCTGTCGCCGTTCATCGCACTCGGACTGACGCTCGTTGCCGGCGTCATCCTGTTCGCAGCGCTCGGCAAGAACCCGTTCGACGCGCTCTACAGCTTCTTCATCGAGCCGCTGACCGAAGTCTGGTCGTTGCACGAACTGGCGGTCAAGGCGGCACCGCTCATCCTGATCGCCGTGGGGCTTTCCATCTGCTACCGATCCAACAACTGGAACATCGGCGCGGAAGGTCAGTTCATCATCGGAGCAATGGCGGGATCCATCCTTCCGGTGGTCTTCCACGACTGGCAGTCGCCTCTGGTGCTGCCTCTGATGCTCGTGTTCGGGATGGTGGGGGGCGCACTTTATGCGGCCATTCCCGCGTTTCTCAAGGCAAGGCTCAACACCAACGAGATCCTGACCAGCCTGATGCTGGTTTATGTTGCGCAACTGTTCCTCGATTGGGTCGTCCGCGGACCCTGGCGCAATCCGGAAGGGTTCAATTTTCCCGAAACCCGGTCCTTCCACGAGTATGCGGTGCTGCCGGAGATGATCGCCAGCGGCAAGACCCATTGGGGCTTCGGCTTTGCGCTGCTGGCGGCACTTCTGCTTTGGTTCGTGATGCGCCGGACCCTCAAGGGCTTCGAGATTGCGGTGCTGGGCCAGTCGGCGCGGGCAGGGCGGTTTGCCGGATTTTCTGACAAGGGGATGGTCTTCTTCGCCTTCATGGTCTCGGGCGCGCTGGCCGGGCTTGCGGGCATTTCCGAAGTATCGGGCGCCATCGAGCAATTGCGACCGGTGATTTCTCCCGGCTATGGCTTCACCGCCATCATCGTGGCCTTCCTCGGACGGCTCAATCCGCTCGGCATCGTTGCGGCGGGTCTCATCCTGGCACTCACCTATCTCGGCGGCGAGGCGGCGCAGATTTCGATCGGCATCACCGACAAGGTGTCGCGTCTGTTTCAGGGTCTGCTTTTGTTCTTCGTGCTCGGCTGCGACACCCTCATTCACTATCGCATCACGCTGGTCCAGACCGGCTTGGCAACGCGCCAGGGAGGCACGGCCTGATGGACATGACCCAGGCTATCATCCTGACCGTGATGACGGCGGCGACGCCGCTGTTGCTTGCGGCCCTGGGCGAACTGGTCGTGGAACGCTCGGGCGTGCTCAATCTGGGCGTGGAGGGCATGATGATCATGGGCGCGGTTGCGGCTTTCGCCGTGGCGCAACTCACCGGCTCGGCGATGGCCGGGGCAGTGGGCGGGATGCTGGCGGGGCTCTTGTTCTCGCTGCTCTTCGGCGTTCTCACGCTGACCCTCGTTGCCAATCAGGTGGCCACCGGACTTGCGCTGACCATCCTGGGGCTCGGTCTGTCGGGCATGATGGGAGAGGCTTTCATCGGTCTGCCGGGCCTCAAACTGGAGGCGGTGGCCATTCCGCTGATGTCGGATATTCCCTTTTTCGGGCGCATTCTGTTCAATCAGGACCCGATCTTCTATGTGTCCATTCTCGCCGTGATTGGCGTGCACTGGTTCCTGTTCAAGACACGGGCTGGCCTCAAACTGCGCGCTATCGGCGACAACCACGGGTCAGCCCATGCGCTTGGTATCAAAGTGATCCGGACACGGTATCTGGCGGTGATGTTTGGCGGTGCCTGTGCCGGGCTTGCGGGTGCGCATCTGTCCATCGTCTATACGCCGCAATGGGTGGAGAACATGACTGCGGGCCGCGGCTGGATTGCGCTGGCGCTGGTGGTCTTCGCCTCCTGGCGACCGGGCCGCGTGCTCGCCGGTGCGTATCTCTTTGGCGCGGTGTCGATCGGCCAGCTCCACGCCCAGGCTTTCGGCATGGGGATTCCCTCGCAATTCCTTTCTGCTCTTCCCTACCTTGCCACGATTGCGGTACTTGTCATCATATCGCTCAACAGACGCATGACGCTGATCAACACGCCGGCTTCGCTCGGTAAATCCTTCGTGCCGGAACGGTGACGCGCATGTCAAATTGAATTCACTCGACATTCCGTCGGCTTTGACTTCAACAACCAACCACAGGGAAACACTCATGAAAAAAACACTTCTGTTCCTCGCCGCCGCGACAGCGCTGGCAGGATATTCCACCACCGCCAGCGCCCAGGCCATGGACAAGGTGAAGGCCTGCTTCATTTATGTCGGGCCGGTTGGCGACTTCGGCTGGTCCTACCAGCACGACCAGGGCCGCCAATACGTTGTTGAAAAGCTCGGCGACAAGGTCGAAACGGCATTTCTTGAAAGTGTCTCGGAAGGTGCCGATTCCGAACGCGCCATCGAACGCTTCGCCCGCTCGGGCTGCAACATCATCTTCACCACGTCCTTTGGGTACATGGACCCGACCAACAAGATCGCAGCCGATTTTCCGGATGTGAAGTTCGAGCATGCCACGGGCTACAAGCGCGAGCATCCCAATGTCGCGACCTATGATTCGAAGTTTTTCCAGGGCCGCTATGTGATCGGTCAGATCGCGGCGAAGATGTCGAAAACCGGCTCTGCGGGCTACATCGCCTCCTTCCCGATTCCGGAAGTGGTCCAGGGCATCAATTCCTTCATGCTCGGCGCGCAGTCGGTCAATCCCGATTTCAAGCTCAAGGTCGTGTGGGTCAACACCTGGTTTGATCCAGGCAAGGAAGCTGATGCTGCCAAGGTGCTGCTTGATGGCGGCGTCGACATTCTGACCCAGCACACGGACTCCACGGCCCCCATGCAGGTGGCCGCCGAACGCAAGGCGTTTGCCTTCGGACAGGCTTCCGAAATGATCAAGTTTGGCCCTGATACGCAGCTCACTTCGATCATCGACGAATGGGGCCCGTATTATCTGGATCGGATCACCGCCGTGCTCGAAGGCACTTGGGCGCAGACAGCCACCTGGTCCGGCATGGCCGAAGGCCATGTGGTGATGGCCCCCTATACCAACATGCCGGATGATGTGAAAGAGATGGCGAAAGCCACCGAGGCCAAGATCACATCGGGCGAATTTCACCCTTTCACCGGCCCGATCATGAAGCAGGACGGTTCGGAGTGGCTCAAGGACGGCGAAGTGGCCGAAGACGGCGCGCTTGCCGGCCTCAATTTTTACGTCAAGGGGATCGACGACCAGCTGCCGAAATAATCTCAAGACCATGGCATGAACCCGAAAGGGCGCCAGCGATGGCGCCCTTTTTCAGGATTATGCCTTCATTCGGCAGCCACGATCCGTTCGGACCGCCGCCGTGGACGGGAACGGCCGACGGGGTCGAAGATCGTTCGAATGACCGCTCGTCCGAGCGGCTCGACAAAGCGGGAAATAGCCCATGCGGTCGCAAGCGCCACCACGATGGCGAAAGCGACTGCGGCCCATTTGCCGACATGGGGGGCGGCGGCGTTGATGACAATGTAGCCGGCGTTCTGGTGGATCAGATAAAGCGGGTAACTCAGCGCACCCGCCGTGACGAGAAACGGGCTTTGCCGGACATGGCGCTGAGCGAAAATCGCCATGCAGAACAAGGCGATGACGGCAAGGTTTGCGCCTGCGACCATCGTCGGAGTGCTTGCTTCGCCATAAGCTTCCAGCACCTCAAGTCGCTGCCACTCGGCACTCAGAAAGGTCAGCATCATCGACAGGCCGAGAAGGCCCATCCTGAGGGGTGCCGGACCTTCTGCCAGCACCCTCCAGACCATGATTCCGAAGCAGAAGCACGCGCCGTAGCGGGTGACGAACAGAAGTTCGAGCACAGAAGAGCCGATCACCAGTCCATTGAGCAGGACGATGGCGAGCCAGGCGGCAACGAAGCGGTCGGTTTGACGCGGCAGGATCCCGGTCATCAGCCCGAGCGTCACCCAGCCGTAAAATATGATTTCGAGCGCAATCGACCAGTAGGCACCGTCCATGAAAGGCTGTCCGAGAAGCGGGGCAAGCATGGTGAGATTGGCAAACCACTGGGTCAGGTTGACCGTGAACGGCGGTGCCGACCACAGGAGCATGACGAGTGCGGTCAGCGTCATGGCCACCAGATGGGCCGGGTAGAGCCGGGCGATGCGGCCCACGGCAAAGCCGTACCAGTCACGCCCTGAGGCTGACCAGATGATGACAAAGCCCGAGATCATGAAAAACAGGTTCACCCCGAGATAGCCCAGTGACAGCACGTCGCCAGCTCGACCAAAGGAGGTGTCGAGAAAGCCACCTTCCTGAGCGCCCCGGTAGAGATAGTGATAACCGACCACCGCGAGCGCTGCCAGCAAGCGGAGAAGATCGAGCAAGGCGAGACGGCTCGGCGGGATGTCGCCCCTCCCTGCTGTCACGATCCTTTCGCCCCCGGCCATCGATGCCTCCCTGAAAACGCTTTGAATACAGACGTGTCCGCTTTGTTCAATCCATCCCGATTGACGAAAAACGGCGCGCAATCCCAAGCCAGGACCATACCGAAACCCGACCTGCCAGGGGTTAATCCCGGCAGGTAATCCTTTGTTAAGCTTAACTCTGACGCCGTCCGATCTCAGGAAAGGTCGGCCGCGCGCACGGAAGCCAAGGCGTCATCAAGCGTCTTGAGGGCGGTGGCGACAAGATGATCGGTTTCCTCCTCGGTGATGACGAGGGGTGGGGAGATGATGAGGCTGTCGCGCACAGCCCGCATGACCAGTCCGTTGGCAAACGCATGGTCGCGCGCGATCATGCCGACGTGGCCGACATTGCCAAAGCGGAGGGAGAGATCGTTCTTGTCGGGCACCAGTTCGAGTGCGCCCAGAAGTCCGGTCATGCGCGCCTCGCCCACCAGGGGATGATCGCCGAGTTTGAGCCACTGTTCGCGGAAATAGGGTGCGGTCTTCTCCCTGACACGCTCGACGATGCCTTCCCGCTTCAAGATGGTCAGATTTGCGATGGCGGCCGCACAGGATGCCGGGTGTCCGGAATAGGTGTATCCATGGTAGAATTCAGCGCCTTTTTCATGCAGCGCGTCGGCAACCTTGTCGGAGACGATGACCGCGCCCATGGGCAGGTAGCCGGAAGTCAAGCCCTTGGCGACAGCCATCAGGTCGGGGGTGGTTCCGAAATAGTCGGCGCCAAACCATTCTCCTGTGCGTCCAAACCCGCAGATCACTTCATCGGAGACAAACAGGATGTCGCGGCTTTCCAGAATGCGTTTGACCTCGGGCCAGTAGGTGGACGGCGGAATGATGACGCCGCCGGCACCCTGGATCGGTTCGGCGATGAAGGCGGCGACATTTTCCTCGCCGATCGCCTCGATCGCCTTGTCGAGTTCGCGGGCTGCCCAGAGGCCGAATTCGTCCTCGGTCATGCCCGTCTTCATGCCTTCGCCAAACCAGTAGGGCTGATCGATGTGGACAATGCCCGGGATCGGCAGGTCGCCCTGCTTGTGCATGCCGCTCATGCCGCTGAGCGACGCGCCGGCGACGGTTGAACCGTGATAGGCATTTTTCCGGCTGATGATGGTCTTCTTGGATGGCTGGCCTTTGATGTCCCAGTAGGTGCGCACCATCCTCAGCACGGTATCATTGGCGTCCGAGCCGGAGCCACCATAGAAGACCATGTTCATATGCTCGGGCGCGAGGCCTGCGATCATTTCCGACAATTCGATCACCGGCGGATGGGTGGTCTTGAAAAAGGTGTTGTAGTAGCTCAGTTCGCTCATCTGGGCGCGCACAGCCTCCACAATTTCCTGGCGGCCATGGCCGACATTGACGCACCAAAGACCGGCCATGCCGTCCATGATCCGGTTTCCGTCGGTATCCCAGAGCCACACGCCATCGGCCTTGGCAATGACGCGGCGGTCCTCGACGCCGAGGTTTCCATGGTCTGTGAACGGGTGCAGATGGTGCTTGCGATCGGCGACCTTGAGATCATGGGACGAGACATTGACGAGCATGACGGGCTTCCTGTTCTGGCGATACGGCTGTTACGATGGTGAATTGGTGTTTGACCTTTGACAGAGTGTGTGCACAGATTCCGGCCGTGGACAAGCTCCGCCAATGCCCTGTTGGGGCACGAAAGAAAAGCCCTGAAGGGGCAAGGGTGACATTATGCGCGCAAGCGCCGACAGTCTTGGCAATCCGGTCGATGCCGGGTCCTTCAGCGATGAAGCCGACCGTTTTCTTGCCGCCAACCCGGATATCGAATCTGTTGATTTTCTCATTGCCGACATCAACGGTGTGATGCGCGGCAAATGGGGACCGGTGGAAGCGCTCCACCGGGTGAGCCATCCGGGCATCAACCTGCCGCTGTCAATTTTCGGCCTCGATATCTGGGGCCGGGAGGTGGAATCCACCGGCATCCATATCGAGACCGGTGATATCGATGGCTATTGCCGCGCCGTTCCGGGGCGCATCAACCGGGCGCCTTGGGCGCCGCGCCCCTCAGCGCAGGTGCTGATGTCGATGTACACGGAGGGCGGCGAGCCCTACGATATCGACCCGCGCAACGCGTTGCAGAAGGTGGTCGACCGCTTCACCGCCAAGGGACTTCGGCCCGTTGTGGCCTTCGAACTTGAATTCTACCTCGTTGACCCGGCGGTGTTCCAGCGCTCCGGGCGCATGGGACTTGATGATAGCCCCGGCCCGGACCGGCAACATATGTATTCCTTGTCGGAACTGCGCGGCCAAAGCGACCTTTTCGCTGAAATTCGGGCAGCGGCGCTGGTCCAGGGCCTGCCTATCGATACGATCATCAAGGAGGCGGCACCTGGCCAGTTCGAGGTCAATCTCAAACACCGCGCCGATGCCATGGCCGCGGCTGACGACACGGTGCTTTTGCGGCGGGTGATCACCGAATGCGCGCACAAGCACAAACTCCGCGCCACCTTCATGGCCAAACCGTTTCTCGAATGGCCGGGCAACGGCATGCATGTGCATGCAAGCGTGATTGATGAGAACGGCACCAATATCTTCTCGGGCGAGGGGGGCGACACCCGCCTCCAGCATGCGGCGAGCGGCATGCTGTCCACGCTCAAGGATACGTTGCTGCTCTATATTCCCGGATTTAACGGCTACCGGCGGCTGCAGGCAGGCTCCTACGCGCCGACCCGCATTGCGTGGGGGCGGAATAACCGTTCGGTCGTGGTGCGGGTTCCCGCATCCGAGGATCGGGCAAGACGGCTGGAACACCGGATGTCGGGCGCAGACGCCAATCCCTATTTCGTGCTGGCCGGGGTGCTCGGCGGCTTGCTGGAAGGTCTGGAGGCAGAAGTGATGCCTCCGCCGGCGGTTGAGGGGAACGCCTACAACGTGCCCTTGCCGCAGCTCTCCGACGACATGGACGATGCGATCGAGGATTTTGAGCGATCCGACTTCATTCGGCGCTTGTTCGGCGCGGATCTGCGGCGGATCTTCGCCGAGATCAAGCGGGAAGAGCTCAAGGCGTTCGACAATGAAATCACCCCGCTTGAGCGTTCGACCTACCTTTGATCCAGGTCATTTCGCACCACTGAACGATTGCGCATATTCTTGCTGATGCACGTCGCGCACAAATGGATTTATTTGTGCGCGACGTGCATTCATTCAATGTTTACCAGCGGCATTCATGCACCCGATTGGATGGGCGGCGCTGTAGGGCATGCGACCATGTGGCAGCCAATCGGGCGCTTTTTCCGGTTGACGCGGCAAGCCGAGTTTTGCATGTTTGATGCAACACATAGGAAATACACTATGGATTTCGACCAGTTCTTCGAAACACAACTCAGTGGTCTTCGCGAAGCCGGGAACTACCGTGTCTTTGCCGATATCGAACGCCATGCAGGCGGGTTTCCACGCGCAACGCGCTATCGGCCCGACGGAACCACGCAGGAGGTGACTGTCTGGTGCTCCAACGACTATCTGGGCATGGGGCAAAACCCGGTGGTCACCGGAGCGATGAAAGAGGCGATCGACCGTTGCGGTGCCGGCGCCGGCGGGACCCGCAACATCTCGGGCACCAATCATTATCACGTCCTTCTCGAGCGGGAACTTGCGGACCTTCACGGCAAGGAAGCCGCGCTTATCTTCACCTCGGGGTATGTGTCCAACTGGGCCGCACTCGGCACGCTCCTGGGCAATATCCCGGGGATGATCGTCTATTCCGACGCGCTCAATCATGCGTCCATGATCGAGGGTATAAGGCATTCGCGGTGTCTCAAGCGAGTCTTCAAGCACAATGACCCGAAGGACCTTCGGCGTCTGATGGCGCTTGATGATCCCTCAGTGCCCAAACTGGTGGCGTTTGAAAGCGTCTATTCGATGGATGGGGACATTGCGCCCATTGCAGCCATCTGCGACGTGGCCGAAGATTACGGTGCCATGACTTACCTCGACGAGGTCCATGCGGTCGGCATGTATGGACCGCGCGGCGGCGGCATTGCCGAGCGGGAAGGCCTCATGCACCGTCTCACAGTCATCGAAGGCACGCTTGGCAAAGCCTTCGGCGTGATGGGCGGCTATATCACCGCTTCGGCCGCGCTGTGCGATTTCGTGCGCAGCTTTGCTTCGGGTTTCATCTTCACCACCGCTCTGCCGCCGGCGCTGGCGGCGGGTGCGGCGGCTTCGATCCGCTATCTCAAGACCCATGAACTCGAGCGCCGCCGCCACAGGGATGTGGTCGCCAAGGTTCGACATGCGCTGGAGAGCCAGGGAATTCCGGTGATCCCCAATCCGAGCCATATCGTGCCGGTAATGGTGGGCAATGCGGCCAAGTGCAAGTGGATCTCCGACGTCATGATCGAGCGTCACGGGATTTATGTGCAGCCGATCAACTATCCGACGGTTCCGGTGAAGACGGAGCGGCTTCGAATCACTCCCACGCCACTGCATACGGACGCCGACATCGCCAAGCTGTCGCTCGCCCTGAGTGAATTGTGGTCCCAATGCGCACTCAAGCGCGCGGTTGCCTGAATTTGCGCGCTCAAGCGCGCGGTTGCCTGAATTTGCGCGCTTCTCATGCTTCGGTGAACGGGACGACGTCGGAGGCTTCTTGTGCAGGGGCGGCCGCCTCTGTCGCGACATTGCGGCAGAAAAGATCATGGAGCGCGGCAACGACTGCAGAAACCTCGTGGTTGGAAACCGAGTAGTAGACCATCCGGCCATCGCGACGGGTTTCCACGAGATTGTCCATCCGGAGCCGTGCCAGCTGTTGAGACACGGCGGCTTGCGGCAAGGACAGGATGTCCTCGAGATCGGATACGGATTTTTCCCCTTCCGACAAGACGCACAGGATCAACAACCGTGTCTCGTGGCTGAGCGCCTTGAGCAGTTCGCTCGCCTTGCGAGCCTGCACGACAAGGCTGTCAAATTCACTGGCAGCCTTGCTCGTCTTCAGATTTGGCAATATCATCATCAGATGCCAAGTGTCGGTGTGTCTGGGACCTGATCTCTTTCTACAGGAGCGGTCAGGCCAGAGCAACTGATCCTTGTATCAGCGGAAGTGAATACTGATGTCTTTTAATCTGTTTGGCACCGAGTGGTTTGAATTTGACATTTGGTTTCGGACGCGCTGAAACTGCAAACCAGATGTCAAAATCAATCCACGAAACCGCATTGGATGAAAGCTGTTTGACCGAGTTCACCGCGACTTTTGGTTTTGAGCCTGTTCTTGTCTGAGAATCGTCCATTTTTTGAGAACTCGCTTTGCAAAGAATGACTGCTTCAGGAGGAGCGAGACGAAGATGACATTCACCAGACGACAGCTTCTCGGCCATTCGGCGAGCATTGCGGGTCTTGCTGCGGTCGGCTTCCCGATTGAACCGGCGCTCGCCTCGGCAGAGGGCATTCAGAAGTTGATGACGGAGTTTTCCGGCGGGAAAATACCGGAAACTGGCAGAATCACGCTGACAGTGCCGGACATCGCTGAAAACGGCAGTGCCGTGCCGGTCAGTGTCGCGGTGGACAGCGCCATGGATGGCGAGGATCTGGTCGAAAGCGTCGCCCTGTATGCTGACGGAAACCCCAATCCGGCGGTGGCGACCTTTTATTTTACAGCCCTGAGCGGCGCTGCGATGGTGACCACGCGCATTCGACTTGCCAAGACGCAGAACGTCGTTGCAATAGCCAAGATGAAAGACGGCTCAGTGTTTATAGACAGCCGGGAAGTCCAGGTGAGCATCGGCGGCTGCAGCGGCTGAAAGAGAACGGGATCGAAGCTATGGCAACCCCAAAACCCCGCATCAAAGTTCCGAAGACCGCTTCGGCGGGCGAAGTGATTTCGATCAAGACCCTGATCAGCCACCAGATGGAATCAGGACAGCGCACAGGCGTGGACGGCAATGTGATCCCTCGCCGGATCATCAACAGGTTCACCTGTGCCTTCAACGGCGCAACGGTGTTTGAGTGCGCACTCGAACCAGCCATTTCGGCCAACCCCTATTTCGAGTTCAACGCCCGGGTTTCCGAAAGCGGCACCTTCAAGTTCACCTGGCTGGACGATGACGGGTCTGTCTACGAGAGCGAAGAAGAAATTGAAGTCGGGTAAGACGTCGCGCAGCTCCGCTCGGTGCGCCTCAAACGCAATCGCTTGGTCGATTGTCGGTGCCGATTTGATGATTGGTCGACGCCGAGGCGCTCAAGCTTTCCAAAGAGAATTTTACTGCTGCGAAATAGCACAATGACGCAAACTTCATCCCTGACAATCGGGCTGAAGAAACGCATCATGTCGACATGTCAGCGCTTTGCAGCAGCGATTTCATGGGGGCAAAACTGGTGACGCAATTTGGATTTCAGTTTTTCTCGTGACGTCTGATGCCGACGAGGGAGCAGACGCAATCGGCACGGCGAACTGACACGTTTTCGATCGAGAAGACCATGACGACACTTTGTGCGGGAGGGAAGATGCGAGGGAACGCCGGCGGAAAGACCGGAGCCAGGACTTGCTGGAAACCTGGCGGGAAACCTGGCGGCTATCCGGATCGGCGCAGCCTGTCGCGGACCGTGGGACTGAGCGTTGCCATCGCACTGATGGCCGGGCCGACGGTCCTGTGCGCATCCGATCTGTCCGGTCTTGTCGGGGAAGTGATGGCACTTGAGGGAGATCGGGAATATGGCGCGTATCTGGCTGGCGAGTGCTCGACTTGCCATCAGCTTTCCGGGCATACGGGCGGCGTTCCGCAAATTGTCGGGCTGCCCAAAGACTATTTCATCGAAGCCATCTTCGCCTACAAGACGAAGGTGCGATCCAACGAAGTGATGACCGTGCGCGTCGAAAATCTCAGCCATGAGGAGATCGCCGCCTTGGCCGCCTATTATCACAGCCTTTCACCGCATTAAGTGAAAACTCGAAAACCATACAAGTGAACTGACAACGGACACGCAACATTTCTGGAGGAAGACATGACACTTTTAACTCGGCGCAGCTTCGGGCTTGTGCTTGCGGCGGGAACGGCGACGCTGGCGCTGCCAACGTATCTGCGGGCGCAGGGCAAACCCCGCGCCGTCGTGATCGGCGGCGGTGCGGGGGGCGCGACTGCGGCCCGCTACATCGCCAAGGATTCCGCGGGTGCCATTGATGTCACGCTCATTGAAGCGTCGGACACATTCACCACCTGCTTTTTCTCCAACCTGTATCTGGGTGGATACAGAACCATCGAATCGATCACCCACAGCTATGACAAGCTGAAGTCGGAAGGCATCACCAAGGTGACCGGCATGGCGATGGGCATCGACCGGGCTGCCAGGACCGTGACCATGGCCGATGGCGTCACCATCCCCTATGACCGGCTGGTGGTATCGCCCGGCATCGATCTGATCTGGGACTCTGTGCCCGGCTATTCCGAAGAGCTCGCACAGATCGCCCCCCATGCGTGGAAGGCCGGTGCGCAGACGCTCTTGCTCAAGACCCGGCTTGACGCCATCGAGAACGGCCAGCAGATCGTCATGGTCGCGCCGCCCAACCCCTATCGCTGCCCGCCCGGACCCTATGAGCGCGTGTCGATGATGGCGCATGTGCTCAAGGCGAAGGGGGTGCAGGCCAAGATCATTGTCATTGATCCCAAGGAGCAGTTCTCCAAGCAGGGATTGTTCCAGGCCGGATGGGATCAGCATTATCCCGGCATGATCGAATGGTACGGACCCGATATCCATGGCGGCATCAAGGGCGTGGATGTGGCGGCCGGCAAGGTGGAGACCGATCTCGACACGTTCGAAGGCGCGCTTCTCAACATCATTCCGGCCCAGCGCGCGGGCGCAATCGCGATTTCGGCGGGGCTTGCCGACGAAAAGGGTTTCTGCCCGATCGAGCCGGACACCATGCGATCAGCCATGGACGAAACTGTCTTCGTGATCGGTGATGCCTGCATCGCGGGCGACATGCCGAAGTCGGGCTTCTCGGCCAACAGCCAGGCCAAGGTCGCCGCCATGATCATCCGCGCCGACCTGACCGCGTCCAAGGCGTTCCCTGCCAAGTATTCCAACACGTGCTGGAGCCTTATCGAAACCGACAACAACGTCAAGGTCGGCGGCCAGTACGAACCCAAGGACGGCAAGATCACGGCGACCTCCACCTTCGTGAGCAAGCCGGAAGACGGTGCCGACGTCCGCAAGGCCAACTATGAGGAATCGATCGGCTGGTACTCCGGCATCACCGCCGACATGTTCGGTGCCTGAGAAGAAGCCGCAGTCCGACCCAAAGTGGCCCCGGGAGTGATCCCGGGGCCAACTTGTTCCGTGCTGAAAGAAATAGTCGCTGAAAACAAACCTGGAACAGCTTTCCCCAACCCGCGTTCGGGTCTATCGTGGTGGCTTGGCGGCACATTGGACTTTTCCGCCTGTGAGGACGCCTGAGGGCATGTCGCCGGGCGATGGAGGTGTAGATGCGTGTCTTCGTCCGGTTCGTCTCCATCGCTATCATGGCTCTCCTGATCCTGCCCGCGTGGGCCGAGGACGGACCGAGGCGGATCGAGACGACTGCAGATTCGGATTATTTCGGCTTTGATCTGCGAACGGTGCAGAACATTGCGCTCGAAGACTGCAAGGCCATCTGTCTGGGCGACCGCCAGTGCAAGGCGTTTACCTACAACGTGAAGGCGCAGTGGTGCTTCCTCAAGTCCGACTACCGCCAGATCAACAGCTTTGCCGGTGCCATCGCCGGCCGCGTGGTCAGCGGATCGGACCAACCCGAGATCGGTGCCGCCCCGCCGCTCGATTTTGTTCCCGCAACCTCGCTCGATGAAGCGCGGGCCTATCGCGAGAGGCTGATGACGCGGGCAACCGATACGTCGCCCGCGGCGCGCATCGCGCTCATCCGTCAAGGGGACGCGGCTGCGTTGAGCGGTGACCAGGCCACCGCCCTGCGCAATTTTGCCGCCGCGATTCCTGCAGATCCCGAGGCAAGCCAGACCTGGCTTGCGCTGGCGCGGGCCGCACTTGCCTATGCGCCCACTGATGAACCCACCGCCCGCGGCATCCGGTCAGTCGCCGTATCGGCCGCCATCAATGCTTATCAGACGTCGCGCACCACCCCACTGCGCGCCGATGCATTGGCCGCCCTCGGGTCTGCCTATGAGCGGATCGAGACCTGGCGTCCCGCACTAGACAGCTGGCGGGCAAGCCTGGCGCTCAGGGAAGCGCCGGGATTGCGCTCAGCCTATGCTGATCTGCGCGCCCGGCAGGGGTTCCGGGTGGTTGATACCACTGTTGACGCCGACGCCGGAACGCCCCGGGCCTGCATCCAGTTTTCCGAAGCGCTGCGCGCGGACCTCGACTATGCGAGTTTTGTGAGCGTCGCCGACGCGCCTTCATCGTCGATCGAGGTCGATGGACAACAGATCTGCGTGGATGGCCTGAGCCACGGATCGCGGTACATGGTGACCTTGCGACAGGGGCTGCCTGCGGGCATCGACGAAGCGCTGGAGGCACCGGTCGAACTCACCGTCTATGTTCGTGACCGCACACCTGCAGCCCGCTTCACTGGCAACAATTTCGTCCTTCCTTCAAAGTCGCGCCGGGGCATCCCGCTCGTCACCATCAATGCGCCGCTCGCTCATCTCGAACTTTACCGGGTCGGAGAGCGGGGGCTGACTTCGATCATGACCGGATCTCAGTTCTTGAGCCAGCTTGACGGGTACAGCGCTGAGCGCATGTCCAGCGAAATCGGAGAGCCAGTCTTCAAAGGCACCATCGAGATTGCGCCGGAACTCAATCGCGAAGTCACCACCTCCATCTCGGTCGACGAAATCCTCCCTGAGCGCAAGCCTGGCGTCTATGTGCTGACGGCCAAGCCGGAAGGCGACAAGAGCGAGAGCTGGACCGCCCAGGCAACCCAATGGTTTGTCGTCTCCGACATCGGCATGTCGACCTTCGCAGGGACGGACGGACTTTCCGTTTTCATCCGCTCGCTCGACAGCGCGCAACCGCTCGCCGGAGTGGAACTCACCTTGCTTGCCCGCAACAATGAATTGCTTGGCAGCGCCACCACTGACGCTCAAGGTCGCGCGGTGTTCACGCCTGGGCTTGTTCGCGGCGTGGCCGGGCTTGCGCCAGCCGCACTTCTCGCTCGCCACGGCACCGACGATTTCGCCTTTCTGGACATGACCCGCGGCGGTTTTGATCTTTCTGACCGCGGCGTTGCCGGTCGGCCCGCACCGGGCGGCATCGACGTTTTGGCATGGACCGAACGCGGCATCTACCGGGCCGGGGAAACGGTGCATCTGTCAGCGCTGGTGCGCGACCAGGAAGTGCGCGCCCTGGACGGGATCCCGCTCACCGTGATCCTGCAGCGCCCTGACGGGGTAGAAGACCGGCGCGTGATCAGCGACGGGCAGGCGCTCGGCGGGCACGCTGTTGCCATGGCGCTGCCCGGCAACGCCATGCAAGGGGCCTGGCAAGCCCGCCTGTTTACCGATCCGGATCAGCCAGCGCTGGCGGAACAGACCTTTCTGGTCGAAGATTTCCAACCCGACCGGATCGAATTTGACCTGTCGTCCGCAAGCCCCGCGCTCAGCCTTGAAACGCCGGCTCTTCTGGAAATCAAGGGCCGTTATCTCTACGGCGCACCCGCATCCGGCCTGACCGGCGAGGGCGACGTGGTCCTGCGCCGGGTTCGCAGCCGGGACGCCTATCCCGGCTATGAATTCGGGTTGGCGGACGAGGAGCTCGAAGATCTTCGCATCACGCTCGAAGGCATCGGGCCGCTCGACGAGGCCGGACGGGGCGAGGTCGAGGTGGCGCTTACCGAACTTCCCGCAACATCACAATTCGTGACCGCCGACGTCACCATTCGCCTGGCGGAAGGCGGCGGCCGCGCGGTCGAGCGCAAGCTCTCGCTTGATGTTGCACTTGATGGGCCGCGCATCGGTATTGACCCGGCATATGAGGATGGTCAGGTGCCTGAGAATTCCCAGGTCGCCTTCAACGTCATCGCCATCAACGCCGGTGGCGGGCGGATCAGCATGGACGGCGCGCGCTGGTCGCTCATTCGCATCGAGCGGACCTATCAGTGGTACCGCACGGGGGAGAGCTGGAACTACGAAGCCGCCGACTTCACCACCGAAGTGGCTGACGGAGAGATCGATCTGTCGGCCGCCGATCCGGTTGCGATAAAAGCCATGGTCGGCTGGGGGCGATATCGACTTGATGTGACGGGGACCGATGGCGCCGAATCGAGCGTGGTGTTTGATGCTGGTTACCATGTCGAAACCACTTCGACGGAAACGCCCGACGGGCTCGAAATGGCGCTGGACAAGGAGAGTTATCTGGTTGGCGAAACCGCGAAACTGAGGCTCTCGCCGCGCTTTGCGGGCGAGGTGCTGATCACGGCGGGTGCAGAGCGGTTGTTGACGGTCACCACCGTATCGACGGGCGAGGAGGGGGTGACCATCGATCTTCCGGTGACGGCTGACTGGGGGGCTGGGGCCTATGTGATGGCGACGCTGTTCCGCCCGGCAGACGACAGCCAATCACGCATGCCGATGCGCGCCATTGGCGTGAAATGGCTGTCGGTTGCGCCCGGCGCGCGCAAGCTCGATGTGGCCTTCGATCTGCCCGGGCAGACGCTGCCGCGCGCGCCGCTGACCATTCCGATCAAACTCGCGGGCCTTGCGGCGGGAACGGAAGCCTATGTCTCGGTCGCTGCGGTGGATGTCGGAATTCTCAATCTGACGCGCCACCTGGCCGCCGATCCCGAAGCCTGGTACTTCGGCCAGCGTGCTTTGGGGCTTGAGATCCGTGACATTTACGGACGCCTGATCGATGGTTCGGCAGGCACCGTCGGACGCATACGGACTGGCGGTGACGGCCCGCAGATGCGTTCGGAAGGCAGTCCGCCCAAGGAACGGCTTGTGGCTTTTTTTGAAGGACCCGTGACGCTTGATGCCGAGGGTCGGGCGGAGGTGATCTTCGACATCCCGCAGTTCAACGGAACGGTCCGGGTTTCGGCCGTTGCCTGGACAGCCGAAGCGGTGGGCCATGCGGAACAGGATGTCATCATTCGCGATCCGGTGGTGATCACCACCTCACTGCCGCAGTTCTTGGCACCTGGCGACGGTTCGGAGATGCTTGTCGAGTTTGCCAACACTGATGCTCCGGCTGGCTCCTACGCGGTTGCAATTTCAGCGCTGAACGGCCGTGTCGAGATCGGTGGTGCCACATCCACCGATATCGCGCTGGTCTCGGGCGGAAAGGTTGCCCTCAGGCTGCCGCTTACCGGCCTTGCGAGCGGCAGCGAAACGCTGACCATCGCGCTGACCGGTCCGGACGGCCAGGAATTTACCCGCGAGGACTACCTCGACGTGCGGCCATCGGCGATGCCGGTGACCACCCGGCGGGTGGTGACGCTGGCAGCGGGCGGCGGCTCGATCCGGATCGACCGCGAGCTGCTTGCGGGCAGTCTGCTCGAGGGTGCGTCCGTGAGTGTCGGGGTGACCCGCAATGCCGCCTTTGACATCGCCGCCCTGTTGATGGCGCTTGACCGCTATCCGTATGGCTGCGCCGAACAGACCACAAGCCGCGCACTGCCATTGCTTTATCTGAGCGAACTGCAGGCGTCCGACCCATTCGACGACCAGGCCGCAGTGCGTGTCCGGATCGACGAGGCGATCGCTCGCCTTGTGTCCTACCAGGCGGCTTCGGGCAGTTTCGGGCTCTGGGAGCCTGGATCGGGCGATCTCTGGCTTGACGCTTATGTGACGGACTTCCTGACCCGTGCCGGGGAGAAAGGCTTTGCCGTGCCACAGGAAGCGCGTCGGCTTGCGCTTGATAACCTCGCAAACACGCTCGCCTACACGACCGATGTCAGCGCCGACGGGAGCGGCATTGCCTACGGCCTCTATGTGCTGGCTCGCAACCGCAAGGCCTCGGCCAGTGATCTGCGGTATTATTCCGACACGCGAATCCAGTCCTTCCGCGAGCCGCTGGCGCGGGCGCAGATCGGGGCTGCACTGTCGCTTTATGGCGACGCGACGCGGGCGGCTGAAAGCTTCCGCTCGGCCGTCGTTCAGGCCAAGGCGACGGCGGGCCTCTTGAGCGCGCGCACCGATTACGGCTCTGCGCTGAGGGACGGGGCGGGGATCCTGGCGCTGGCAGCTGAATCGACGCCCGCACCAGGCGTGATCCCGGAGATGATCGGCTTTGTCTCCGAACAGTTCGGAGATCGCAAGACGACGAGCACCCAGGAACAGGCCTGGATGGTGCTTGCCTCGCGGGCGCTGAGCGAAGCCAACCGGGCGATTTCGGTCGACGTCAACGGGCGCGCATTTTCCGGGGCGTGGTCGACGAGCCTGAGCGGCGACGAAGTGATTGCCGACCCGATGACCGTGATCAACCGGGGCAGCGAGGCCATTGAGGCCGTGATCACCACGCTTGCCGCACCCAGCCAACCTTTGAGCGCGGGCGGCACTGGCTTCACCATCGACCGGAGTTACTTTACGCTCGAAGGCGAACCGGTCTCGATCTCCTCGGTCCGGCAGAATGACCGCTTCGTGGTGGTGCTGCAAATGAGCGAGGCCAATGCCTGGCCATCGCGGGTGATCGTCACCGATCTCTTGCCAGCGGGGTTCGCAATCGACAATCCACGCCTCGTCGGGAGTGCCGAAGTTTCGCAGATGGCCTGGCTCGGCACGTCAGAAGCCGTGCACGCCGAATTCCGCACGGACCGGTTTGTGGCCGCCTTCGACCGGTCATCCGGTTCCAATCGCAGCTTCCTTGCGGCCTATGTGGTGCGCGCCGTGTCACCGGGAACCTATATCCACCCTGCGGCGGTGGTTGAAAACATGTATCGCCCCGAACTCGCCGCGCGGACTGCGACCGGCATACTCGAAATCACGGGTGCCGGCGCGCCATGAGCGCCAAGCCCTACTCTGACTTTGGCGCTGACTTTGGCGCTGACTCTGGCGCTGACTCTGGCGCGGGCTCTCACGCGGACTCTGACCCCGGCGCGGACCTCGACAATGCCGCTGCAGCTGGCGTAGCTTCGCGTCGGGAAGCAAGGCGCAAACGGCTGGCGAGCCTGTTTGCCGCAGGCCTTGCAGCGGTGGTGCTGTGTCTTGGCGGACTCTCAGCAGCCGATCGCGCCTGGCCGCCACCGCTTGATCATCACGCGGGCTTTTCGCGCGAGGTTCAGGGGAGCTCAGGGGAGTTGCTGCGCGCCTATGCGGCCGGCGACGGCCGGTGGAGGCTTCCGACAGACCTGTCGGCCGTCGATGCCCAATTTCTGCAGATGCTGGTCGCTTATGAAGACCAGCGATTTTATGCGCACCACGGGGTGGATCTGCTCGCAATCGGGCGCGCCGCCTGGCAGTTCGTCGCGCATGGCGGACGGATCGTCTCCGGTGCCTCCACGCTCACCATGCAGCTTGCCCGCTTGATCGAACCGCGCGAAGCGCGGACATTGACCGCCAAGCTGCGTCAGATGCTTCGTGCGATCCAGATCGAACGGAGGCTCGACAAGGACGAAATCCTTGCCCGTTATCTCTCGTTTGCCCCCTATGGCGGAAACATCGAAGGGCTGCGGGCGGCGAGCCTTGCCTGGTTTGGTCGGGAGCCGCGAAAGCTCACCTTGTCGCAGTCGGCGCTGCTGGTGGCGCTGCCGCAACTCCCCGAGCTCCGCCGTCCGGATCGTCATCCCGAGCGCGCGCGGGCGGCGCGGGACAGGGTTCTTGCGCGGATGGAGCGCGAAGGTCTGCTTCCAGCCTCCGAAGTGGAACGGGCGGCACTTGTTCCTGTCCCCGAGCGTCGGCGGGCCTTGCCGGATCTCGCGGCCCATCTTGCCGACACCGCAGTGCGCGCACGTCCGGGCGAAACCGTCATCACACTCACGATACGCGGTGACGTGCAGGCAAGGCTCGAGAAAGTGGCCGCAGAGGCGGGCGCACGGCTCGGACCACGTCAGTCGCTCGCACTTGTCATGGCCGATGCGACAACCGGCGCTGTTCTCGCTTCGGTGGGCTCGCCCGGGCATCTCGACGCGGCGCGTCTGGGTGCCATCGACATGACCCGTGCGGTGCGCTCGCCAGGATCAGCGCTCAAACCCTTCATCTACGGGCTCGCTTTCGAGGATTGGGTTGTTGCACCCGCCACGCTGATCGACGATGCACCGGCAAACTTTGCCGGCTACCAACCAAGGAATTTCGATCTGTCCTATCAGGGCGAAGTCACCATTGCGGATGCATTGCAGCGCTCGCTCAACGTGCCGGCGGTGCGTCTGCTGGAAGCGGTATCGACGCAGCGGCTGGTCTCGCGCCTGAGGCGTGGCGGGGTGGCGCTCGAACTGCCCGACGGCGGTGCGCCGGGCCTTGCGATCGGGCTCGGTGGTGCCGGTCTCACGCTGCGCGATCTCGTGCAGCTCTACACCGCCTTTCCCAATGGCGGCAGAGCTACCGTGCTCCGGGATGGAATTGCCGCAGAGCCGCCGAAAGAGCTTGAAAGCCCGGTTCTTGACACATTGGCCGCCTGGACGACACTCGACATCCTGTCGGGCGTTCCGGCACCCCAGGGTGCTTCCAATCTCGCCATCGCTTACAAGACCGGCACCAGCTACGGTTACCGGGACGCCTGGGCGATCGGCTTTGACGGGCGGCATGTCATCGGCGTCTGGGTCGGACGGCCGGACGCGGCACCGGTCCCCGGTATTGCCGGTGTGACGACGGCCGCGCCGATCCTGTTTGAGGCATTTGCGCGCTCTGGCCTGCCGATCATGTCGATGCCTGAGCGGCCGGTCGGGCTCGTGATCCGCAAGTCAAACCAGCTTCCGTTCGCCATGCGCAAGTTTCGTCCTGCGGGGGCGGTGCTGCAGACGGTTGGCGCCCCCCGGGCACCGGAGATCGTCTTTCCACCCGACGGTGCCCGCGTCGATCTCGGCGAGACGGAAGCTGGGCAGATGCGTCCGCTTGTTCTCAAGCTTCAGGGCGGAACCGCACCCTATCGCTGGATCGCCAATGGTCGTCCGCTCGAGAGAACGACGCGCCGACGCAACGCATCCTGGTCGCCCGATGGACCCGGGTCCTCGGTCCTCACGGTAATCGACGCGCTCGGGCGTGCGGCAAGCGTCCGGGTGATCATCGAATAGCTTGGTGGCGTGCGACGGTGGTCAGGCAAAGATGAAGTCTGACGCGTCAAGTTCGCCAACCATGATGCCGATGAGATCCATGCGGGCATCGAAAAAGTCGTCCGCCCGGATGCGCACGTAGCCGGTGCCTTGGGAAATCGTCAGCGCGCCCAACGTGGTGACGCCCCAGCCGCTGACATCAATAAGGTCCAGGCCCACCTTGAAATCAGCGATTTTGTCCCAGCTGGCTGTGCGGGTCGCGGCAAAGATGTCGTTGCCGCCGCCGCCGTTCAAGCGGTTTGCACCTGCGCCGCAAACAAGCGTGTCGGCGCCCCCGCCACCGGCAATCACGTCGTCGCCAAGCCCGCCCTGCAGCCAGTTTGCTCCGTCATTTCCGCTCAACCTGTCTCCGCCCGAAGACCCGACGATGTTTTCGATGCTCGAGAGTGTTTCCACAATCGCACCGTCGACCGAGATCGCCCGGCCAATGCTGAGATCGACCGTGTAGGCGACCGTGCCTTCAAAAGACACGGTGTCGACGCCGGTGCCCCCAAAATAGCGGTCGACGCCTGACCCGCCGACAAACAGGTCATTGCCGGAGCCGCCATGAAGCGCATCAGCGCCCGGTCCACCGAAAAGGCGGTCATCGCCCTGTTCCCCGATGAGGATGTCATTGCCGCCACGCCCCTCGAGCGTATCATCGCCGAACCAGCCATTGAGCGTGTTGTCTGCGCCATCGCCGCGCAGACGGTCGTTGAAGCGGGAGCCGGACAGGTTTTCGATGCTGCTCAAGCGATCAAGCCCCGAGCCGCTCGTGGCGGACTGGACGGCTTGCGCGAGATCGATGGATACCCGGAGCGCGTGGCCGCTGTAGGCGGCGGTATCCGAGCCGCTTCCGCCATTGAGGACATCGTTGCCGGCACCGCCATTGAGGACATCGTCGCCAGCACCGCCAGAGATGTGGTCATTCCCGTCATGGCCGAAAACTGCGTCGTTGCCGCGCCAACCTTCCAGGCGATTGTCGGCCAGATTGCCACGAATGCGGTCGTCACCGTCGCCCCCGATCACGGCTTCGATGCGCGTGCCAGGCGTGCGCGACAGCGCGACGTCCTCCACCAGTCCGATCTTGGTGCCAGATGTGTAGCGCAGATCAATGTCCAGATCCCTGGTCACCGCCGCAGCGTTGAGCGTATCGTATCCGATAGCGTCGTCGATAACGCCGTCTGCCGTCACCCTGTCAAGCGTGCCGTATTCGTCGGTCAGATAGTAGAAGGTGTCATCGCTGGCAGCGTCGCCGTAGACCGTGAGCGTGGCGAGGTTGATACGCCCGGCGTTGGACAGGCTGGGGCGGATTTCCTCCACCAAAAGGCGCCACTCGCCTTCTGAATTCTCGCCGCGGAAAGCCTGGCTTGTGAAAGTCCATGGCCGCATCACTGTTGTCAGGCCGAAAATGCTTGGACGCGCCGCATCAGCGTTGAAGATCACGCTTTCGGTACCTTCGGGCGAGATCAGCCGGATCCTCAGATTGACCGCATTGCCATGGGTGATATCGAGATAGATTGTCACCGTTTCGGCGACTACGCCTCCATCCAGGGTCAGAAGCGTGACCAGCGGCGGTGACCGGTCGGATGGGATGGTTGCCGGTCCTGTGAACGTCGTTGCAACCGAGGCCTCGTTCGCTGACGTCTGGGCCGCCGATGTCTCGGTGCCTTGCCAGCTTTCGGCGAGACGGACCGCAGCGCGCGCGTCGACGAGCCCGAAGCCGTAATTGACCGACACATGATAACCTTGGCCGCCATTCAGCGTGGTGGCCGCGTTCATCTGCCAGCCCGCACGCTCCAGAATGTTGGGAGGCGCTCCGATATCAGATCCGGCATGACGGGCGCTGATGGCGAGAATGTCGCGGACATCCCGCCAACCAAGCCCCGGATTTGCCTCCAGCATCAAGGCGATGACGCCGACCACCATGGACGAAGATGCCGAGGTGCCGCCGAAAGTTGTCGTGTAACCGTCAGGCACCGCTTCCAGGCCGGTGTTGTAGCCGTCAGGTCCCGAGACATCGGTGGTGGTGATGGCGGTTTCCGGGTAGGTGTCACTGGACGGCGCAACGATGAAGACGTTTGAGCCCTCCGAGGAATAGGAGGAGATCATGCCGACGTGGTTGACGGCACCGACGGCGATGGCGTGGCGGTCGGCCTGCATCCTGATCATGCCGGATGCGCTGTCTCCGGTGCGTGCGTTGCCCGCACCAATCACGAAATTGCTGCCAAGCCCGCCACGGCCGGTCTCGGCGGCGGTCCGGATTGCTGTTGCGACGATGGTGCCGTTGAACGCCCCCATTTCGGTGTCGAAGGCGTTGAACGAAGTGTAGCCGGCAAGATAGACGTCGTACTGCCCGGCATAGGGCAAGGACTCCAGCAGCCGGGAGATGACCACCGTGCCACTTTCACCGGTGCGGATCGACGTCACCATGGCGTCATGGGCGATGCCGGTTCCGCCAATATTGTTTGCATGGGCTGCAATGATTCCCGCCGTGGCCGTTCCGTGGGGATCGGGCAGGTACCCGCCAGCCGGATAGGCGTCAATTTCTCCGGGTGTCAGGAAGAAATCCATATTGCCGGCGAGATCAGGGTGGTCGAGTTCGACCGGCGTGTCGAAAAGGCCGACCGAGACGCCTTTGCCTGAAAAGTCATCCCACGCACTGCGGACATTGATATCGACTGTCGCGATAAAATGACCTCTGCTGTCAAGATACCATTGAAGCGGCAGAAGCGGATCGACGGGAAGCGGCGGCATCGTTTGACCTTTCCCAGTGGTGCGATCCTGACAGACAGTTCCCGTCTGTCAGGAAAAATCGCCCCGCCAGATCAATAGCTTGTGGGCTGACTTTTCGAAACAGACGGGAACCATCTGTTTTTGTCAGACCACTAGGACCGTGTGATCATGGCTGCGATTTCAGTTAGTGCGACCGCGATCGGATGAATTCGGCAAAACGCCGATCGAGATAACCGCACGACACCCGAATTGGCAAGTTCTTCTAATGCATGTCGCGCACAAATGGACTCATTTGTGCGATGACGTACACGCATCCGATTGGATGTGCGGCGCTGTAGTGCCGGACCCGCGCCGGGCGGACCTGTACAGTCCGACGCCATGTCAGGTGAAAGTGAAATCGCTTGCGTCGACCAGACCGACCGCGATGTTCTGCAATATGATCAGGCTTCC
>JBBQJA010000032.1:0-46927 GCA_038325465.1 Hyphomicrobiales bacterium
GCGCAGCTTCCGGGTCCAATCGAGCGAGGTCACCAGGAAGAAACGGTCAAGCAGCAGATCGTCCGCCCGCTCTTTCACCACCAGAACCACGCGGCGCGGTTTGTCCCAGCTTTCCGCCTGGTAGCGCAGTTCGCGCAGCCAGGTCCGCGGCTGCACTGGCCTTCGGCCGACCGGTCGGACCATATGCGGCTCGGCCAGACGGTCGAGCACACGGTTGGCCTTGAGCCGCGAGACGTAATCGATGTCGCGGGCCTCGAGCCCGGCCAGCAGGGCGGCCGAGGGAAAGCCCGCATCGATGCGCACCATGGCGACATCGCAGAAGCTCTTCTGCGCCCGGTCCACCACATCGAGGATCACGTCGAGCGCACCGTCCGCGGTGCCGACATTCCCCGCCCGCAGCCGCGCATCGAGCATATCACCGGTCTCGGCGATGGATGTGATCAGCGGATGGTAGATGCGCGCCGCGTAGTGGCCATTCCATTCGGCCTTCGGCTGGTGGCCGTGGACTTCGATCGGCGCACTGTCGACATCGAGGGTGACGGACGGCATCCGCTTGCCACCCCGCTCGGCTCTGATGCCGCGCCCGGCAAACTCCAGCACCGCCTCTCGCAGGACCGATGGGTTCGCGGGCTCGGCCATCAGCGCGGTAAAGCGTGACAGGGTCGGCTGTGACGCCAACCCCGGGCCATTGAGCGGCGTCAGCCCGGCTGCGGAACTGGTGGCCAGGCGGAACGCCGGATCGTGTCGCAGCGCATCGGCATCATCGTGGTCGCGCCAGCCCTGCGCCACCAGCAGCACACCCGTGCGAATAAGCGAGGCGAGGCCATGCGTGACGTCGACCTGGCTGCGTGGATCCGTCAGGCGGGAGGTCATCCAACCAACGATGCCGCTCTGCTCGACGATCTCCCGCAAGAGCACCGCACCGGGATCGCCGGTCAGTCTGTCGACGCGACTTTCGATGCGCAAAGAGCGGTTGAAGCCCATCGTGACCGGAAGTAACGTTTCACCCATGCGTGCGTCCGATGCCGCCGTTTTGTTTTTGTCTAGAAGCCTGAATCTACAGCGCTTTCAGGCGTACGAAACCAATCCCTTCCGCTTTCGATGATTGAGGGGGATTTAGCGTCCGTGCACAAGAGATGCGCAACCGGATAAAATTAGCCTTGCACACGCAACGCCTCCTTAATTCTAAATTGGTCAAATTCATCAGCCCGACCAACCAGAACGTTGCATGATGCAATCCGGGCAGTTCCGGTGAAAGCCGCCTCAAGGACGCCGAGCGCAGTCTTTTGGCCGGAAAACGGAACCTAGAGTCACATTCCTAACATCTGAAATCTCGCTGCGACGCCGAGCTGCGTCCGCGTGCCGTGGGGGCATTCATGATCAATATCGCAACACTCGCCGACAGCAAGACTCTCGAAATCATCTCGTTCCATCTCGGTGAGCAGGTCTTCAGCGTCAACATCATGTCGGTGCGCGAGATCCGCGGGTGGACACCGGCCACACCGCTGGCGCACGCCCCGGCCCATGTGCTGGGCGTCATCAACTTGCGCGGCACCGTCATTCCAGTCATCGACATGGCGCTCCGGCTCGGGCTCGATCCGATCAAGCCGACCGAACGCAGCGCCATCATCGTTGCCGATATCGGTGGCCAGTATGCGGGGCTGCTGGTCGACAATGTCTCCGACATGGTCACAGTCACGCCCGACCAGATACAGTCGGTCCCCGAAGTCGGCTCGGCAACGATCCAGCAGATGACTTCGGCAATCATCGCCCAGGGCAACTTGATGATTTCGCATCTCGAACTCGACCGCGTCTTCGCACGGGCGCGCGCCGACGCAGCCTGACATCCGCCTGCCATCATGATCGGGGAAAACCAAGCTATGACAATGTCCAAAACGTCCAACTCCAGCACGGAAGGTCTCGCCGAGCGGCTGGCATTTATCGGCATCACGGCGAGTGAACTCGCCGACCTCAAGCAGTCCGGCGAGATCCTCGGCGACATCCTCGGGCCGGCGCTCGACGCCTTTTATGCAAAGGTCGGCGCCCAACCCCAGACGGCGGACATGTTCTCCTCGCCTGCCCATGTGGCTTCGGCAAAGGCACGCCAGGTCAAGCACTGGCATGGCATCATCGACGGCAAGTTCGACGCAGACTATATTCGCGCCGTCAGCACCGTCGGCAATGTCCATGCCAGAATCGGGCTGGAACCCCGCTGGTACATCGGCGGTTACGCGGTGTTGCTCGGCGAGATGATCAAGGGCGTTATCGCCACACGTTGCGCGGGATTGCTCAACCGCACCGCCCGCAAGAAACTCGAAGCCGAGCTGCCGGTCATCGTCAAGGCGGCGCTGCTTGACATGGATTACGCCATTTCGGTCTATCTTGAACGCCTGGAAGAGGCACGCCATGCCGCCGAGCGGGAAAAGGAGGCGCAGAACGCCAGCCGTGAAGCGGCGCTTGGGCGCTTCAACGAGGCAATGGGCCGCCTCGCCAAAGGCGATCTCGAAAGCCGGCTCGGCGACAGTCTGCCGCCGGAGTTCCGCACCATGTCGCGCAACTACGATATGGCTGTGGGCAATCTCGCCGCCTCGCTTGGCGAAGTGCGCACGTCCACCGAAAACACGCTCGTCAACACGGCCAAGATTGCCGAGTCGACCGACAGCTTGTCGCGCCGCACCGAACAGCAGGCGGCAAGCCTTGAGGAGAGCTCCGCGGCGCTGCATCAGCTGACACAGAGTGTGCTGCACACGACCAGCCACGCAAAGTCGGCTGCGGCGTTGGTCAACGAGACCCGCATCGATGTGCAGAAGTCGGGCGAGGTGATGAAACAGGCGGTGTCGGCCATGAACGAGCTTGCCCAATCGTCAACCCAGATCGCCAATATCATCGCCGTGATCGACCGGATAGCCTTCCAGACCAACCTGCTGGCGCTCAATGCCGGAGTGGAAGCCGCCCGCGCCGGGGAAGCGGGGAAAGGCTTTGCAGTGGTTGCCCAGGAGGTCCGCGATCTGGCTCAGCGAAGTGCTGCCGCCGCCAAGGAAATCGAGAGCCTCATCACCCGCAGCACCCAGCAGGTCAGCCTCGGCGTGGATGTGGTCGGCCGGACCGGCGAGGCGTTGGACGGGGTCATTGGCCGTTTCGGCAAGATTAACGAACTGGTCAGCGGGATCGCGGCCTCCGCCAGCGAACAGTCGGAAGGCCTGCGTGAGATCAACATGGCCATCGAGCATCTCGACGGAATAACCCAGCAGAATTCGGCGATGGTGCAGGAAACGTCGATGTCGACGGTTGCGCTTCAGGAGGAAGTCGACCGCCTCGTCAGGTCCATGCATGGCTTCAACACCGGAGATGCCGCTCACGCCCAGGATGATCACGCCGCGCGGTCGCGTGCTGCCTGAGGCCTGAGATCGGCCAGCGCCACGGACGTCTGATCCGTGTTTCCTTCAGCACGCCGGAGCGTCGCATGGTTTTCAGCCATGCGGCGCTTTTGGCGCGCGTGTGGATATCCTGCGAATCCGGCTTTGGTCTCGCAGCCTCGTCCCTGATCACGTCCCGGACACTTGCCGGTTGGAGGTTGGACCCGGATACCTTATGTATGACGCACAAACCAGGCGACACCCCAAACGGCATCCGGAGTCAGCAGTGAGCGTGAGCAAGCAACAGGTTCTCGACAGGCTCAGGACGGTTAAAGGCCCCGACCTCGAGGGCAATATTGTCGACCTCGGCCTCGTGTCGGAGATCTTCATCGCCGACGAGAAGGTGTATTTCTCGCTGTCAGTGCCGGCGGCGCGGGCCAACGAGCTCGAGCCGCTGCGCGAGGCAGCCGAGCGGGCAACCATGTCGACGCCAGGCGTCAAGGCGGTGATGGTGGCGCTCACGGCAGACCGCAAACCGGGCTCCGCACCGACTTCGCCGCAGCCCGCGATGCAACCCGCCACCCAGGCCAAGACCCAAGCATCTCAAAGCCATGCCCACGGCCACTCCCACGGCCCGGCACCCGCTCAGCCAAAAGGTGAGGTCCGCGCCAAGGCAGATGTGCCCGGCGTTGCCGCCATCATTGCCGTGGCATCGGGCAAGGGCGGCGTGGGCAAATCGACGACGGCCATCAATCTGGCGCTCGGTCTCAAGGCGACCGGCCTCAAGGTCGGTGTGCTCGACGCTGATATCTACGGCCCGTCGATGCCCCGCCTGATGGGTATCCGGGGCAAGCCGGAGCAGCTCGAAGGGCGGATGCTGAAACCGATGGAAAATTTTGGTCTCAAGGTCATGTCCATCGGCTTTCTGGTGGAGGAAGACACGCCGATGATCTGGCGTGGCCCGATGGTGATGTCGGCGCTGACGCAGATGCTCAGGGAAGTGGCCTGGGGCGATCTCGACGTGCTGGTGGTCGACATGCCGCCCGGCACCGGCGACGCGCAACTGACCATGGCGCAAAACGTGCCGCTGGCGGGCGCTGTCATTGTGTCGACGCCACAGGATCTGGCGCTCATCGACGCCCGAAAGGGCCTCAACATGTTCAAGAAGGTCAATGTGCCGCTGATCGGGCTGATCGAGAACATGAGCTACTTCGTCTGTCCTGACTGCGGCAGCCGGCATGACATCTTCGGCCACGGCGGCGCCCGGGCGGAGGCCGGCCGCATCGGCATTCCCTTTCTGGGCGAAGTGCCGCTGGCCATGCCGATCCGGGAAACTTCGGACGCAGGCACTCCGGTGGTGGCGTCGGCACCTGACGGGCCATACGCACAGGTCTACCGCGAGATCGCTGTCAAGGTCCGTGCCCGGCTCGAGGAGCTTTCCGGTGCGGGAGGCCGCAAGGCGCCAGCAATCGTCTTTGATTGACCCTGTTCAGTCGGTAAATTGACTGGACACGGATCCGCTCGCCTCAACTCCTTTGAGGAAAAGGGAATAGAAAGCGGGAAAAAACCTGACGAAGCGGGTTCATTTTTACTGGAATCGTTCTAAACTCTGGTAAAGTCGAATTGAACAATCGAGACGATGACCGGAGCGCCTGCATGCGGCTCACCCGCCAGACCAATTACGCCGTGCGCATCCTCATGTATTGCGCTGCCAATGGTGCCGAGCTGAGCCGGATCGGCGACATCGCCCGCGCCTACCAGGTTTCGGAACTGTTTCTGTTCAAGATTCTGCAGCCGCTGGTCAAGGCTGGCCTGATTGCGACCACGCGGGGGCGCAATGGTGGCATAAAGCTCGGCCGGGCCGCCGAGCGTATTTCGCTTCTCGACGTGGTGTCGGTGACGGAAGACAGTTTTGCGATGGCAGAATGCTTCGAGAATGACGCTACCGACTGTCCACTTGTTGATTCCTGTGGCCTGAATGCGGCGCTCCGCAAGGCGCTCGGTGCCTTCTTCGAGGTGCTGTCGTCCTATTCGATCGACGACCTGGTGAAGGCGCGGCCGCAGATCAATTTCCTGCTTGGCCTGGATGAGAAGCCTGCGGCCTGACCGGGCGGCTTGATTGCTTGGCGAAAGTGAACCGGTGCCGCAGTTGACAGGGTCTGCGAACGGTGAAAAATCTCAGCCGGGAGAGTTGGCAGGGATGCCGCAACGGAAGATTTTGCCATGAACGAGACCCTATCGGCCGGCAAGATCCCATCGGCCGGCAAGGCCGCACCGCCGGTTTCCCGACAGTCCGGCAAGCCGCACTGGTGGCGCGGCGGGGTGATCTACCAGGTCTATCCGCGCTCCTACCAGGACTCGTCGGGTGATGGCATCGGGGACATTCCGGGCATCATCGCGCGGCTTCCCCACATCGCCTCGCTCGGTGTGGATGCGATCTGGCTGTCGCCGTTTTTCAAGTCGCCGATGGCCGACATGGGCTACGACGTGTCGGACTACTGCGATGTCGATCCGATGTTCGGATCGCTTTCGGACTTCGACGATTTCGTCCAGAAGGCCCACGGCCTCGGCATCAAGATCATCATCGATCAGGTGCTTTCCCACACCTCCGACCGTCACCCCTGGTTCAAGGAAAGCCGGTCGAGCCCGCACAATCCCAAGGCGGACTGGTTCGTCTGGGCTGATGCCAAGCCTGATGGGACGGCACCGACAAACTGGATGTCGGTCTTCGGCGGCCCGGCTTGGGAATGGGACACCACGCGGCGGCAATACTACATGCACAATTTTCTCGCGTCCCAGCCGGACCTGAATTTTCATAATCGCGATGTCCAGGACGCATTGCTGGAGACCGTGCGTTTCTGGCTCGACCGCGGCGTTGATGGCTTCCGGCTCGACACCGTCAATTTCTATGTCCACGACAAGCAGCTCAGGAACAATCCGCCGCTCAAGAATTCCGGCGGCGACGACACGTTCATGGGCGTGGATGCGCCTGACACAAATCCTTACGGGTTCCAGGATCATCTCTACGACAAGTCCCAACCTGAAAACATCGATTTCCTGAAGCGGTTCCGGGCGCTGCTCGACGCGTATGAAGACCGGGCCTCGGTGGGGGAGGTGGGCGATGGTCGCCGTTCGCTCAAGACGGTGGCCGCCTACACCGACGGCGGTGACAAGCTGCACATGTGTTACACCTTCGATCTTCTGGGCGGCGATTTCACCGCCGAGCACTACCGCCGCTCCATAGAAGGGTTTCAGTCGGTGGTCACGGACGGCTGGGTTTGCTGGGCCTTCTCCAACCACGATGTCACACGGCATGTCTCACGCTTCCTCAAGGATGGTGACAGCCAGGATCACATGGCGCAATTTGCCGTTTCCATGCTCTCCACCTTCAGAGGCTCGATCTGCCTCTATCAAGGCGAGGAGCTTGGTCTGGAGGAGGCTGACATCGCCTTCGAGGACCTGACAGATCCCTATGGCATCCGCTTCTGGCCAGCTTACAAGGGGCGCGACGGCTGCCGAACACCGATGGTCTGGGCGCGCAACCAGGCGCATGCGGGCTTTTCCTCGGCACCACGCAGCTGGCTACCGGTGCCCGAGAGCCACAGATCGCGCGCCGTGGACCAGCAGGACATCAGCCCCGGCTCCGTGCTCAATCACTATCGCGCCACACTGGCGTTCCGCAAAAGCCACCGCGTGCTCTTTGATGGAGCCATGGAATTCCTTGGCGCTGAAAAGGGCACGGACATCCTGGCGTTCATCCGGGGTGAAGGCGCTGACCGGCTCTTGTTCGTGCTCAACCTTGACCGCAACCCCATCCACTGGCTGCGGCCCAAGGACCTCTTTGTCGACGAGCAGATCCGCATGCCGGGGTTCTCGCCCGCGTTTGACGGGGAGATCGTGTCTTTGTCGGGACTTGACATCTTCTGCGCCCGGCTGGGCTGAAGCGCCTCAGGGATCGATGATCTCGAATGCGTCGACGTCGATCATGCCGCGGTCGGAAATCTTGAGATGCGGGATGACCGGAAGCGGCAGGAAGGCAAGCTGGAGGAACGGCTCGTCGAGCGTCCCGCCGAGCGCCTTGGCGGCAGCTCGCAGGGGAATGAGCTGCGCGCGGACCCACTCATAGGGCTGGTCGCTCATCAGGCCCGCAATCGGCAGCGCGATCTCGGCCACCACCCGCGCGTTGTCGGTGACGACGAAGCCGCCGCGGATGTCGGACAACCGGTTGGCGGCGAGTGCCATGTCGGCTTCGTTTGCGCCGACCACGCAGATGTTGTGGCTGTCATGGCCGATCGTGGAGGCGATCGCACCGCGCTTGAGGCCAAACCCCTGCACGAAACCCGTGGCGATGTTGCCGTTCTTGCCATGACGTTCGACAACGGCGATCTTGAGGATATCGCGGCCGAGATCCATCCGCTTCTCACCGTGCTCGATCTCAAGATCGAGATCGCGCCGCTCGGTAATGATCTTGCCGGGCAGGATACCGATGACGGGCGTTTCTGTCCGGTTCTTGCGCACGGCAAAGCTGGAGGCGTAAAGCTTTGGCGCCCGTACGCTGTCGGTCCCCACCGGCGGAGTGGTCGTCCGTGCGGCAAACAGGTTGTCGGTGACCCGTCTCCCGGCGGCGAAAACCATCTCTGCATGGCAGCCTTCCAGGCTATCAAGGACCACGAGATCGGCGCGCCAGCCTGGCGCAACGAGACCCCGATCCTTCAGCCCGAAGGCGCGCGCGGCCGAGATCGAGGCGGCACGATAGATGGCAAGCGGTGCGACGCCACACGTGATGGCATGGCGGATCATGTAATCGAGATGGCCGTGTTCGGCGATGTCGAGGGGGTTTCTGTCGTCGGTGCACAAGGCAATGAAAGACGAATTGCGTTCGGTGATGATCGGCATCAGCGCGTCAAGATCGCGTGACACGGACCCCTCGCGGATCAGCACATGCATGCCCTTTGACAGCTTCTCGCGGGCTTCCTCCGCGGTTGTCGTCTCGTGGTCGGTGCGGATGCCGGCGGCGAGATAGCCATTGAGATCATATCCGCGCACCAGCGGCGCGTGGCCATCGATATGGCCGCCCTGGAAGGCCTCAAGCTTGGCCATGCAGACCGGGTCACCTGAAAGCACTCCGGGAAAATTCATGAACTCTGCAAGACCGATGACCTTCGGATGGTCCCTGAAAGGCAGCAGATCGGCGATGTCGAGGCGGGCGCCCGAGGTTTCGAGATGGGTGGCAGGGACGCAGCTCGACAGCTGGACGCGCAGGTCCATGACGGTCTGGACCGCGCAATCGAGGAAATAACGGATGCCCGGCGCGCCCAGCACATTGGCGATCTCATGCGGATCGCAAATCGCCGTGGTGATGCCGCGCGGCAGAACGCAGCGGTCGAACTCGTGGGGTGTGACAAGCGAGGATTCGACGTGAAGATGCGTGTCGATGAAGCCCGGCACGACAATACGCCCCGCGACATCGATTTCCTCCACGCCGTCATAGGAGGCCAGCGTGCCAACGATGCGGTCGGCGCAGATCGCGATATCGCCATCGCGAAGTTCGCCCGAGACAAGGTCGAACAGTCGCCCGCCTTTCAGCACGATGTCGGCAGGCTCCTTGCGCGCACCCTGACGGATTTTCCTGGCGAGTTCATGGTCCATCCAAGCCTCCCTGATGGCGAATTGCGCAAGGCTGGGAAGCGAACCGGCCAGCGTCGCCGCCAGCCGGTCCACAGTTTCGGTGCCGAGAGATCGGCTTACTCCACCGTCACCTTGTCGGTCACTGCCGAGGTCCATGCGCCTTCTGGCGCCTTGGTGATGATCTTCTGGTCGAGCAGTGCCTGGGCGGTGCGCTCATAGGCGGCTTCGATCAGCTTGCCGTCAGGCTCGCCGATCAGCTTGGCCACTTCGCCCATCATCCGCTTCTGGTGGTTCTCATCCTGTCCGCCGTTCTCGATGACGATGCTGGCGGCTTCATCGGGATTTGCGATGGCATATTTCCAGCCCTTCATCGAAGCGCCGACGAAGCGGACCATCTTGTCGACGAAAGCCGGGTCCTTGAGGTTGTCCTCAAGCGCATAGAGGCCGTCTTCCAGCAGGTCGTTGCCCATGGCGGAATAGTTGAAGACGATCAGGTCTTCGGGCTTGTAGCCGGCGTCGATGAGCTGCCAGTATTCGTTGTAGGTCATGACCGAGATGCAATCAGCCTGCTTCTGGATCAGCGGCTGCACATCGAAGCTCTGCTTGAGGACGGTGACGTCGCTCGAGCCTTCGGTGGTCGACAGGCCGATCTTGTTCATCCAGGCATAGAAGGGATATTCGTTGCCGAAGAACCAGACGCCGAGCGTCTTGCCCTTGAAATCGGCTTCGGTCTTGACCGGACCATCGGCCGGACAGACGAGCTGCATGCCGGCCTTCTTGTAGGGCTGGGCGATATTGACGAGGCCGACGCCCTTTTCCCGTGCCGAAAGGGCAGCCGCCATCCAGGTGACGATCACGTCGGCACCGCCGCCAGCGATCACCTGTTCAGGCGCGATATCCGGGCCGCCCGGCTTGATCTCGACGTCGAGACCGGCTTCCTCATAGAAGCCCTTGTCCTTGGCGACGAAGTAGCCGGCAAACTGGGCCTGGGCGACCCATTTGAGCTGCAATGTTACCTTGTCTGCGGCATTTGCAACGCCCGCCATGAGCGTCATTGCCAATGCCAATGTCAGTCCGATTGTTTTTTTCATTGATGTTCCTCTCTGGTTATCAGGCTCTGAGCTGTCACCTGCGATAGCTCGGATGCCAGAATGTGACGGCGCGCTCGAGAAGTGCAAGCGCTCCATAGAACAGCGACCCGACAACGGCTGCAAGGGCAATCTCGGCCCAGACCATGTCGAGGTTCATCCGACCCACTTCGGTCGAGATTCGAAAGCCCATGCCCACCACCGGCGTGCCGAAAAACTCGGCGACGATGGCACCGATCATGGCCAGCGTCGAGTTGATCTTCAGTGCGTTGAAGACAAAGGGCATGGCGGCTGGCAACCGCAGCTTGGCGAGCGCCTGCCAGTGGCCCGCGCCATAAGTGCGCATCAAGTCGCGCTCCATATGGCCAGTGCTGGCAAGGCCTGCGAGCGTGTTGACGAGCATGGGGAAGAAGGTCATTACCGCGACCACGGCGGCCTTTGATTGCCAGTCGAAGCCAAACCAGATCACCATGACGGGAGCGATCCCGATCATCGGCAGCGCCGAGACCATGTTGCCGATGGGCAGCAGGCCATTGGCGAGAACGCGGAAGCGGTCGGCGAGGAGGGCCACCAGAAAGCCCGCGAGCGAGCCTGCGAGGAAGCCCACAAGCACAGCCTTCAGCACCGTCTGGCGGAAATCGGCCGCCAACACCGGCAGCGAGGTCGCGATCCGGGCACCGATGGCAGACGGTGGCGGTAACAGCACGAAAGGCACGCCGGCACCGCGGACACAGCATTCCCAAAGGATAAGCACCCAGAAACCGAACAGCGCCGGCACCCCAAGCTTCTGGATGAGGCCCAACCAGGGCGTCCGATCGCCCGGGGCCGACAGAACCGACACCAGTCGCCAGCCGATCAGCCAGGCTGAGGCGAGCGAAAACCAGTAGCCGGCGGTGGCGGTGCCGGGCGTTTCCCCCAGGCCGGAGATGAGCAGCCAGGCTGCGCCGAAGCTGGTCGCGGCCAGCACCGCAGGTTCGAACCTTCGGCTCAGCGGCAGCATCGACAGAACAGCGCCTGCGGTTAGAACGACCGACGTCGCCAGCGACATGCCGAGGGACATCGCAGATGTGAACGGGGCCATATCAAGGCTTGCCAGCGCCGCCAGAATTGCCAGGACACCTTGCCAGTTGGGGCGGAACCCGCTCATGCGCCGCGCCCTCCCATGCGCCGGTTGACGAGCCGACCCACACCATCGACCAGCGTGACCAGCAGGATGGCGCAGACCGATCCGGCGATCAGCGCCGCGAAAATATCGATGGTCTGGCTGTAATAGGAGCCGGCGAGCAGTTTGGAGCCGATGCCGGCCACCGCGCCCGTGGGCAATTCCCCGACGATGGCACCGGTCAGCGAAGCGGCCACGGCGACCTTGATGGAGGTGAAGAAAAACGGCACGGAAGCCGGGATCCTGAGTTTCCACAGCATCTGCCAGGATGAGGCGCTGTAGGTGCGCATCAGATCAAGATGCATCACGTCGGGTGAGCGAAGTCCCTTGACCATGCCGACAGCGACGGGGAAAAATGACAGATAGGTCGAGATCAGCGATTTCGGCAAAAGTCCGGTGATGCCGATGGCAGCGAGCAGCACGATGACCATCGGTGCGATGGCGAGAATCGGCACCGTCTGGGAAGCGATGATCCAGGGCAGGAAGGACCGGTCGAGCGATGGGATATGGACAATGCCAATGGCAATCAAGACGCCGAGCAACGTGCCCATGGCAAAGCCGAGCAGGGTCGCAGAAAGCGTGACGCCTGCGTGGTAGACGAGGCTGCGTTTGGAGGTGGGCGGGACGGTGAACGTGGATTTCCAGAGATTCTCCGCCACCTGGTGTGGCGCAGGCATTGTCGGCTTGGGCTGCGACCAGGTCGACGCGATGAACTCCCATCGATCCGGCGTGACCCCGGCTCGGGTGTTCAGGTCGCGCTGAAAGGGCGCATTGAACGAGATGGCGGCCAGATACCAGGCGATCACGATCACAACGAGGATCGCGCCCACCGGCACGGCCCGGTCCCGCAGGAAGGATCCGTCACTCATTGCCTGGCCCCAGAAGGCCAGACGATCAGCGCCACCGCGACGACGCCGAGCGCGATGCCGCTCGACTGAATTAAGGTCGGACGCTCGCCGAAAAAGGCGATGGCGACGAAATTGACCAGCACCAGCTGCAGCACCGCGCTCAATGACATTGCGCCCGCCATGCCTTGTTCCTTCATGAGCCGGATCATCATCAGGTTGCCGACCGAGTAGAGCAACAGTGCCACGGCGACCAGCCAGGGCGATGGTCGGTCGACATAAGCGCGCAGCAAGCTCGCCGCAGCCAGGAAGACAGCCGTGGCACCGCCAAGCCAGAGGTAGAGTGGCGCGGTCATGACCAATATTCCGTAAGTAAATTCTTACTCATCGTAGCTGTGCCCCGCTCTCAGGCCTTCGCGCACCCGGTAGGCAATCTCGAGGAACCGCGGCGTTTCGCGGACCTCGAGCGGTCGGTCGGGTCCGAGATCGCAATCGATGATCTCGTGAATGCGACCCGGGCGCGGGCTCATCACGACAATCCGGGTCGACAGGAAGACGGCTTCCGGGATCGAATGGGTGACGAAGACGACGGTCTTGCCGGTCTTGGCCCACAGCTTGAGGAGTTGTTCATTCAAATGATCCCGGACGATCTCGTCGAGCGCCCCGAAAGGTTCGTCCATCAGCAGCATGTCGGGTTCCACCGAAAGTGCCCGGGCAATGGAGGCGCGCTGCTGCATGCCGCCGGAGAGCTGCCAGGGATATTTTTTCTCAAATCCAGCAAGATTGACGAGTGCGATGTTGTCGCGGACCCGGCGCTGGCGCTCGGCCTCGGGGATGCCCATCACTTCGAGCGGCAGGGCGATGTTGTCGGCGATCGTGCGCCAGGGAAACAGAGCTGCCTGCTGGAACACATAGCCGTAAGCGCGGGTGAGCCGCGCCTGTTCGGGCGTCATGGCGTTGATGCTGATGGTGCCGCTGGTGGCGCGCTCGAGATCGGCGATGACGCGGAGCAATGTGGTCTTGCCGCAGCCCGAAGGGCCGATGAGCGAGACGAATTCGCCGCGGGCGATGTCGAGCGTGATGCCCGACAGCGCCTGCACCGGGCCGTCATTGGTCTCAAACACTAGCGACAGGTCGCGCGCGCTGATCACCGTTGTGGACGACTGCGAAAGGGGGGTGTCAGGCGGCACGGATCAGCGGTCCTCCGAGGCGTTCGGGCGTGCGGCCGGTGCGCCCGCGCGCAGCGCCAGGTCGTAGAGGCCATGGGGATCGTAAGACATTGCATGAATCTGCCAACCGGACTCAAGGATGAATTCGGACACCGCGCGGTGGACGCCGTAGCGACCGAGAAACGGATCGATATGGGCGAAATCATTGAAGACGAGGTATCCGCCGGGCCTGACCACGCGGGCGGCGGCGCGGGCGTCGGCCTTCACATCGGCATAGGTGTGGCTGGCATCGACATAGATCCAGTTGAAGTGGTGGGGCTCAAAGCCTGCAAGAACGCTCTGTGCGGCACCCTTGAGGCAGGTGATGCGTGGGTCGGCGCGCAGGCGGTCATCAAAGCGCGAATAGTCGATATCGATCACGCTCAGGCTTTCGGGCTCGGCAAGCGCCAGGATCTTGCGGGCGAAATCGCCCCGGTCGGTCCCGATCTCCAGCACGCGCCCTCCCTTTGGCAGGGAAGCAATCAGCGCCTCGCGCGACGCCATTAGACGGGCTTCGGCGAAGGCGCTCGCTGGTAGCCGGGGCGAGGGCACATAGACCTTCGACACGCTGCGCAACACCCGCACGATTGAGCGAAGTGACTTCGGCATGCGCTTGCGCAGCGCCATGACGAGCGATGTGGTCATCAAGTGGCTCTCGCCCCGTTTCGCCTCACGCCTGAATGCCTGCGGTTTCCACCACCGCGTGGAGCAGCACGTCACAGCCCGCACCCGCCCATTCGCGGGTGATTTCCTCGGCCTCGTTGTGTGACAGGCCGTCGACGCACGGGCACATGACCATGGCAGTGGGTGCCAGCCGGTTGATCCAGCAGGCGTCATGGCCGGCGCCGGAGATGATGTCCATGTGGCTGTATCCGAGCCGTTCGGCGGCGTTGCGGATGACCTTGACGCAACCTTGGTCGAATTCCGGCGGGTCAAACTGGCCGACAATGGCACTTTCGAATGTGACGCCGATGTCGGCGCAGAGCGTGGGCGCTTCCGCCATCAGCCGGTCGACCATGGCTGTGAGCGTGTCGATCTCGTGGCTGCGGAAATCGACGGTGAAGACCACCTTGCCGGCGATGATGTTGCGCGAGTTGGGGTAGACGTCGATGTGGCCGATGGCACCGACGGCGTTGGGGGCGTTATCCATGGCGATGCGGTGGACGAGTTCGGTGATGAGCGCCAGACCCCGTCCGGCGTTCCTGCGCATCGGCATCGGCGTCGAGCCGGTGTGGCTCTCCTTGCCGGTCACCGTGCATTCGATCCAGCGCAGGCCTTGCCCATGGGTGACGACGCCGATGTCCTTGCCTTCGGCTTCAAGGATCGGTCCTTGTTCGATGTGCAATTCGAAGAACGCCTTCATCTTGCGGGCGCCGACCACTTCGTCGCCCTTCCAGCCGATGCGCACAAGTTCGTCGCCGAAACGCTTGCCTTTGGCGTCGATCCGTTCATAGGCCCAGTCCTGCGCAATGACCCCGGCAAAGACGGCCGAGGCCATCATCGCGGGCGCAAAGCGTGTTCCCTCCTCGTTGGTCCAGTTGGTGACCACGATCGGGTGCCTGGTCTGGATGTTGAGGTCGTTCAGGCTGCGCACCAGTTCAAGCCCGGCGAGCACGCCGAGCACGCCGTCATACTTGCCGCCCGTCGGCTGGGTGTCGAGGTGAGAGCCGACGTAGACCGGCAGCGCGTCGGGGTCGGCACCGGCGCGGGTGAAAAACATGTCGCCCATCTGGTCGACAGCCATGGTCATGCCGGCCTCCTCGCACCAGCGCTGGAACAGCCGTCTGCCCTCGGCGTCCTCGTCGGTCAGGGTCTGGCGGTTGTTGCCGCCGGCAAGACCAGGGCCGATCTTGGCCATCTCCATCAGCGACTCCCAGAGCCTGTCGGCATTGATCCGGAGATTGGCGGTGGGTGCGGACATGGGCATGCTCCTGTCATTTCAACTCGACTTCGACAAAGGTCATCGGCGCATCTCCACCGTTGACCACGTTGTGCTCGACACCGAGCAGGCGCCGGTAGGCCTGGCCCGGCGCCATGGTCACGGTGCGGGTTCCTCCGCCGGGCTCTTCAAGCAGCATCACGCAGGTGGTCACCGGCGTGACCACATAGTCGTGGCCGTGGACATGCCAGCCGGTTTCCGCGCCGGGCGCAAAATCGAAACGGGTGACGCGCACCCGCTCGTCGTCAACCAACACGGTGGCGGTGGCGGGCGGTCTCAGGGATGCGCTGGCGCCGGTCAAGCCGCCTGCCGGATAACTGTCCGGACGCAGTCGACAAGTTCGTCGATCTGGCCCTTGGAGATGATCAGCGGTGGAGACATGGCGATGATGTCGCCGGTCGTGCGGATCAGGCAGCCCTTCTCGTAGGCGCGAAGAAAGCACGAGAAGGCGCGCTTGGTGGGCTCGCCCGCGATCGGATCGAGTTCGACCGCGCCGACGAGGCCAATGTTGCGGATGTCGATGACATGCGGCTCGCCCTTTAGCGAATGCAGTGCCTCCGCAAAGTAGGGAGCAAGCTCGTTGGCGCGCTCGAACAGGCCTTCTTCCTTGTAGGTCTCCAGCGTCGCCAGCGCAGTGGCGCAGGCAATCGGGTTGCCGGAATAGGTGTAGCCATGGAAGAACTCGATCAGGTGTTCGGGTCCGTTCATGAAGGCGTCGTGGATCTCGGCAGTCACGAAGACCGCGCCCATCGGAATGACCCCGTTGGTCAATCCCTTGGCGGTGACCATGATATCGGGTTTGACGTCGAAGTAATCGGCTGCAAAAGGCGTGCCGAGGCGTCCATAGCCGGTGATGACCTCGTCGAAGATCAGCAGGATCCCGTGCTGGGTGCAAATCTCGCGCAGGCGCTTGAGGTAGCCTTTCGGCGGTATCAGCACGCCGGTGGAGCCAGCCACAGGTTCGACGATGACGGCGGCAATGGTGGAGGCGTCATGCAGGGTGACGATTCGCTGCAACTCGTCGGCCAGATCGCCCCCATGCTCGGGCTCGCCATGGGTGAAGGCGTTCTTGCCCGGCTGGTGGGTGTGGGGCATGTGGTCGACGCCGGTCAGCAGCGTGCCGAACATCTTCCGGTTGGCGACGATGCCGCCCACAGAGATGCCGCCGAAATTGACACCGTGGTAGCCACGTTCGCGGCCAATGAGACGGAAACGCGCGCCGTTGCCCTTGGCACGGTGATAGGCGATGGCAACTTTCAGCGCGGTGTCGACCGATTCCGATCCCGAGTTGGTATAGAGCACATGGGCCATGTTGTCGGGCGCGATGTCCATCAGCCGGTTGGCGAGTTCGAAAGCCTTTGGATGGCCCATCTGGAAGGCCGGTGCATAGTCAAGTTCGCCCGCCTGCTGGCGGATCGCCTCGGTGATCTTGGGACGGCAATGGCCGGCATTGACGCACCAGAGACCCGCGGTGCCGTCAAGGATCTGGCGACCGTCAGACGTGGTGAAATGCATGTCCTTGGCTGCCACCATCATGCGCGGATTCTGCTTGAACTGCCGGTTGGCCGTGTACGGCATCCAGAATGCACGAAGATCATTGGGTGTTGCATTGAGCCTGTTGGACATGGCTGCGCCTCCTGCCGCGCGGTGATGTTCGCGAACTCGAGAGGGCGCCGGTTCCGCCGGTCTTCGGATTGCCCACCAAGCTGTGTTGCGAATTCTTGACTGTTTGATAAAACTCTAACAGCGCCAATTGGCCGGTCAAGGCCAATTCGCCGGATCCGGCCCACCGTCGAGTCCTGGCGTTGTGGTCGCGGGATAACGAAGGAGACATCGTGGACCTGATGCCGACGCCCGCTTGCAAGGATTTCTCGTCATGATTGAACGCACCACGCCGATGCCGCGAAAAACGCGAATCCAGGCGGAGAATGAAGAGAAGATCCTTGATGCCGCGCTGGAGGTGTTCTCGAGCCAAGGCTTTCGCGGTGCCACCATCGACCAGATTGCGGAAAGCGCCGGCATGTCCAAGCCGAACCTGCTCTACTATTTCCGCCGCAAGCAGGCCATCTACGAGGCGCTCATCGAACGGTTGCTCGAAACCTGGCTGGAACCGCTGCGGCGTATCAATGACGATGGCGACCCGCTGCCCGAACTGCAGAGCTACATCCGCCGCAAGCTCGAAATGGCGCGGGATTATCCGCGCGAAAGTCGGCTTTTCGCCAACGAGATCCTGCAGGGGGCGCCCCGGATCAAGCGCCTGCTCGAGACCGAGTTGAGGGCGCTCGTCGACGAGAAGGCGATGGTGCTCAAAGGCTGGATGAAGTCGGGACGGCTCACCATGGTCGATCCGCGGCATCTCATCTTCGCAATCTGGTCGACGACCCAGCATTATGCCGATTTCGACGTTCAGGTTCGCGCCGTGCTCGGACCCGACCGGGCTGGGGAAGGACGGTTCGAGGATGCCGCGCGGTTTCTTGAAACGCTGTTCCTGCATGGCCTCAAGCCGGCAAGCAAACCGGCAGAGACGCAAATCGCAACGCCGCGCATCCGCGAGGTCTGAGCGCGGCTTGCGCCATGTCAGCCCGACCGGCCGCGCATGCACCGGGCCGGTCGAACTCTTGCCATTCACGCGACTGCGACACGGCCCGCCTATTCGGCGGCTTCTCTCGCCATCGGGTTGTTGGGGTGTGTCGTCCAGTTGGCATAGTCCGGATCAATCGGGCGACCGGTGCGGGGATCGGCACCTTCGGTCATCTCCACCATGATGATGCAATTTTCGACAGGGCAGACGTTGACGCAGAGATTGCAGCCGACGCATTCGTCATCCATCACCTCGAAATGGCGCTTGCCGTCGACCATCAATGTGATGGCCTGATGGGACGTGTCCTCGCAGGCGATGTGGCAGCGGCCGCACTTGATGCAGAGATCCTGATCGATTTTTGCCTTGGTGACGTAATTGAGGTTGAGATATTGCCAATCGGTGACGTTGGGCACTGCCCGGCCCTGGAAGTCGGCGATTGTCTTGTAGCCTTTCTCGTCCATCCAGTCCGACAGACCGCTGGCCATTTCCTCCACGATCTTGAAACCGTAGGTCATGGCGGCGGTGCAGACTTGCACGGTGCCGCAGCCGAGCGCGATGAACTCGGCCGCGTCGCGCCAGGTGGTCACGCCGCCGATGCCGGAAATCGGCATGCCGCGGGTCTCTGGATCACGGGCGATTTCGGCGACCATGTTGAGCGCGATCGGCTTGACCGCCGGGCCGCAGTAGCCGCCGTGGCTGCCCTTGCCGTCGATGGTCGGCGTGGGGGCGAAGTTGTCGAGATCGACCGAGACGATGGAGGAGATGGTGTTGATGAGCGAAACTGCGTCTGCGCCGCCTGCTCTGGCCGCCCGGGCCGGGTAGCGGATGTCGGCGATATTGGGCGTGAGCTTCACGATCACGGGCATCTTCGAATAGTGCTTGCACCATTGGGAAACCATCTGGATGTATTCCGGCACCTGGCCTACGGCCGACCCCATGCCGCGTTCGCTCATGCCGTGTGGACAGCCGAAATTCAGCTCGATGCCGTCGGCGCCGGTGTCCTCGACGCGCGGCAGGATCGCCTTCCAGCTTTCTTCCTCGCAGGGCACCATGATCGAGACAATCATCGCCCGGTCCGGCCAGCGCTTCTTCACCTCGGCGATTTCCTTGAGGTTGACCTCAAGATCCCGGTCGGTGATGAGCTCGATGTTGTTGAGCCCGAGAAGCCTGCGGTCGGGTCCCCAGATCGCGCCGTAGCGCGGACCGTTGACATTGACCACCGGCGGGCCTGCCTCGCCCAGCGTCTTCCAGACAACACCGCCCCAGCCGGCCTCGAAGGCGCGCTCGACATTGTAGGCCTTGTCGGTGGGGGGCGCGGAGGCGAGCCAGAACGGATTGGGAGACTTGATTCCGAGGAAGTCGGTTGAAAGATCTGCCATGGTATCCTCCTCGGTCAACCCATCAGGGTGGTGTGTATGCTCAAGGCGGCAATCTTGCCGTCCTGAACGGAAACGACGGTCAGATCCTCGCCGCCGGCGATGCAGTCGCCACCTGCCCAGACCTTGGGATGGCTGGTGCGGCGATCGGCGTCGGCGCGGATCCGGCCTGTCTCAAGGCTGATGCCTGATCCGTCGAGCGGGTGGGCGTCAAAGCTCTGGCCGATGGCCTTGAAAACCTGATCGGCGGAAAGCTGTACGGTTTCGCCGGTGCCGGTGAGCTTGCCACTGTCAAGCATGGTGAATTCAACGGTGATGCCGGCGATGGCCCCGTCGGCTGTGCGGACGAGGGCCTTCGGCTGAAGCCAGTGGCGGATGACCACGCCATGGGTCTGGGCCAGGTCCTGCTCATAGGCGGACGCGTTCATATGCTCCTGGCCGCGCCGGTAGCAGATGGTGACTTCTTCGGCACCCAGAAGCTTGGACTGCATGGCGACATCGATGGCCGTCATGCCGCCGCCGATGACGACGATGCGACGTCCGACCGAAATCGCGGAGAGATCGTCCGTCTGGCGCAGGCGGGCAATGAAGTCGACGGCGTCCAGACAGCCCTCGGCGTCGTCGCCGTCAAGCCCCAGATCGTTGACATCGGGCAACCCCATGCCGAGAAAAACCGCGTCATGGCTGGCGGCGAGACTTTCGACCGTGAAATCGCGGCCCAGCATCTTGCCATTCTCGATGCGGACACCGCCGATCTGCAGGATGAATTCTACCTCGTCCTGGGCGAAATCCTGCGTCGTCTTGTAGGCGGCGATGCCGAACTCGTTGAGGCCGCCGGCCTTTTCCCGCGCCTCGAAAATCGTCACGTCATGGCCGTACATGGCCAGCCGATGGGCGCAGGACAGGCCGGCCGGACCGGCCCCGACGACGGCAACCGTCTTGCCGGTGGGCGCTGCCCGTGCGAACGGATGGGGCAACTCGCGCTCGAGGAAAGTGTCGGTGGCATAGCGCTGCAGAAGGCCGATTTTCACCGGTTTTCCTTCCGCCACTTCGCGCACGCAAACTTCCTCGCACAGCGATTCGGTGGGGCAGACGCGCGCGCACATGCCGCCCAGGATGTTTTCATCGAAGATGGTCTTGGCCGAGCCGACCGGATTGCCGACCTGGATCTGGCGGATGAACAACGGAATGTCGATGGATGTGGGGCAAGCGTTCATGCAGGGTGCGTCGTGGCAGAAATAGCACCGGTCAGATTCCACCAGCGCCTCATGCGGCGTCAGGGGTGGGTGGATGTCGGAAAAATTGTCCAGATAATCGGCACTCGACAGCCGCCCTGACTGCACATCCCTGGTATCGGAAACTTCGGTCATTCAGGACACCCTCTGATGAGAACCTTGATCTCTGGCAGTCTTTTCATCTCTGGCAGTCTTTTCGGCGCGCGCCGCCCTCGCATTGCCGGTTGCGCACCCGCTGCCATGTCAAAAGAATGCAGAGATTTTATCAAAAGGTCAAATTTTTTATCAGATGCTCAAACGATGCCGGGCGGCGGGGGAATTGCGCGCGTTCGCGGTGGACTTTAGAGTTTGAAGACGGGCCTTCTGGTCCACGCGCATGAGCCTCAAGATACCGGGAGCCACCCATGACCAGCTATCCGATCGCCGACTATGACGACGCTTATGCAAATTTGGCGCATATACCGGCCGCGGAGACATTTCCGCCCCGCTGGACCGTAGAGGCTGCAGCATTTCGGGCGCGGCTCGCGACTGAGGGCAGGGCGCGGCTCGACATGCGCTACGGTGACAGGCCGCGCAACCTGCTTGATCTGTTTTTGCCTGAGCGCGCGCCCAAGGGGCTCGCGGTCTATGTCCATGGCGGCTACTGGATGGCGCGCGACAAGGCGGACTGGTCGCATTTGGCGCAAGGCGCTCTCGCGCGCGGTTTTGCCGTCGCCATGCCCTCCTACACGCTCTGTCCGGATATAGGCATCAGTGGCATCGCCCGCGAGATCGCGTCCGCCGTGGCGGTGGCCGCATTTGAAGTTGCCGGTCCGATCCGGCTTGCCGGCCATTCGGCGGGCGGGCATCTGGTCACGCGGCTCGTCAGCGGTACGCCGATCCTTGATGCGGACCTGCTCGACCGCATCGCGGGCGTGGTGTCGATCTCGGGCGTCCACGACTTGCGGCCGATCCTGAAGACTTCGATGAACAAGACGCTCGGGCTTGATGCTGCGGAAGCTGAGGCGGAAAGCCCGGCCTTGCTCGCGCCGCTCGTCCCCATCCCGGTGACCGCCTATGTCGGCGCGGCTGAGCGGCCCGAATTCATCCGCCAGACCCGCCTGCTCTACGAGATGTGGCGTGGTTTTGCGCCGACCATGGCCATCGTGGAGGCCGAGGGGCTCCATCATTTCACCGTGATCGACGGGCTCATTGATCCTGAAAGCCGCCTTTGCGGGGCCTTTGTCGGGCCTGCCGATTAACGTTGCGTTCACCACGCTGCGGCTCTTGGTTCGACATTTCTGTGCCAAATCGGCATTCTGAGTGCTGTCGATTTCATCTCGCAGAGCATCGGACATTCCATGATGGCATTCCGGGCCTTGATCCGCCTTTCCACCGTACTCCTTTGCACGGGCGCTGTTTCGGCTCATGCCGCCACTGAGCTGATGGGCGACCCCGGCTTCCAGACCGGCAATTCGGCTGGCCAATGGTGGGCCACACCCAGCGTGAAGCTGAAAGCCGCGAAGGGTGAACTTTGCGGCGACGTGGCGGGCGGCACCAAAAATCCCTGGGATGCGATTATTGGCGTCAATGGACTGCAGCTTGAAGCCGGTCAGCACTACCGGCTTGAGATCGAGACCCGGGCCGACAAAAACGGCCCGATGCGCAGCTATGTCCAGAAAGGTGCCGAACCCTGGACGCCGGAAGGCGAAATCATCCGCACGCTCGACGTCGGCAAAGCGCGGTTGAGCGCTGACTTCACGGCGAAATCGAACCATGCGGCGGCGCAGGTGGTCTTTCACCTGGGCGGTTCACCTGTGACCTGGCGCTTCTGCCTGAGCTCGGTCTCGCTCCTGTCGGGTGTTGCGGCCAAGGCTACCAAGGAAGCGACAGATACTCCGGCGCTCCGCGTCAATCAGATGGGTTACCTCGCTCAGGGACCCAAGCGCGCCACGCTTGTGAGCAAGGAGAAAAAGCCGCTTGCATGGCAGCTGAAGGCTGCCGACGGAGCGATCGTGCTCGAAGGGTGGAGCGAACCCCGCGGCCTTGATATCTCATCTGAATTGCCGACCCATGTGATCGATTTTACGCCGACCAAAGCGAAGGGAGAGGGCTTTCGACTGATTGTCAGTGGGCAACTTAGCCACCCTTTCGCCATCGGCGACGCGGGCTATCGAGGCCTGCGAAAGGATGCGCTGTCCTACTTTTATCCGGTCCGCAGCGGCATCGAGATCAAGGCGTCCATCGCCGGGGACGGTTATGGCCGACCGGCCGGACACGCAGGGCAATCGCCCAACACCGGCGACACCGCAGTGCCGTGCCTGGATGCGCGGACCGCGCGCAAGATCTACGGTGAGCGCTGGACCTGCGACTATCGGCTCGATGTGGCGGGCGGCTGGTATGATGCGGGCGACTTCGGCAAATACGTGGTCAATGGTGGCATCGCGGTGGCGCAGCTCATGGGGACCTACGAGCGCGCGCTCGTCCAAGGCAACGGGTCGGCCGCGCTGTCGGACGGTTTGTTGCACATCCCCGAGCAGGCCAACGGCGTTCCCGACATTCTCGACGAAGCCCGCTGGGAACTCGATTTTCTCGTTTCCATGATGGTGCCCGAAGGCCAACCGCTTGAAGGCATGGCGCACCACAAGGTGCATGGCAAGCGCTGGACGCTTGGCCCGATCCTGCCGGACCGGGACCGCGAGCAGCGGGTGCTGCACCGGCCTTCCACCGCCGCCACGCTCAATCTCGCCGCTGCTGCGGCGCAGGGCGCCCGGCTTTTCGCCCACATCGACCCCGCCTATGCGCAGAGGCTACTGGCCGCTGCACAGACAGCCTATGCGGCGGCGGAAGCCCATCCGGACCTCTATGCACCCCATTCCGACGGCCTTCAGGGCGGTGGCGATTACCAGGACGACACCGTCACGGATGAATTCTACTGGGCTGCGGCGGAGTTGTTCCTGACCACCGGCGAGGCCGCTTACCTCGACCGGCTGAAAGCGTCGCGTCACTGGTCCGGCCCGGTCTTCGCGGCCGAGGGGATCAGTTGGAGGTCAGTTGCGGGACTGGGACGGCTGCAGCTCGCCGCCGTGCCGTCGCGGCTTTCCAGGAGCGATCTGGCAGCCGTCCGCGCGTCGGTCACGGTTGCGGCTGATGCCTACCTGACAGCGCAGACGCGCGAAGCTTTCGGCTTCATGTACCGGCCCACCGGCGGATTTGGATGGGGTTCGAACCATTCGCTGATCCAGAACATGATCGTGACTGCAACCGCCTACGACCTGACCGGGGACCGGCGCTATCTCGCAGGCGTGCGTGAAAGCATGGACTATATTCTGGGGCGCAACGCGCTCGGTCTGTCCTATGTGACCGGCTACGGCACCGTCTATGCCGAGCGTCAGCATTCCAACATGTTCGCCCACTCCATTGATGCTGCTTATCCCAAGCCGCCGAAGGGAAGCCTTGCGGGCGGTCCGAATTCCAGGCCGACCGATGATGCGGCGAAGGCGGTGCTCGCCGGCTGTGCGCCCCAGGCCTGTTACATCGACGACCCGGCCTCGTTCTCCACCAATGAGATCGCCATCAACTGGAACGCGCCGCTCGGCTGGATCGCCTCATTTCTCGCCGACGCCAAATAGCCGCGCAACAGCATCTTAACGGCGCTGCGATAGCCTTGTCCGCGATCAGCAGGATTCCACCGCCATGACCGCCATCGCCCTCATCGGCACCGGCTTCGTCGCCGACTATTACATGACGACGCTCGCCAACCATCCCCTGCTGACGGTCGCGGGCGTCTTTGATCGTGATCCCGAGCGATTGTCGGCCTTCGCTGCGTTTCACCGGCTCAGGGCTTACGCTTCGCTTGAGGACTGCCTTGCTGACAGGGCGGTGCAGATCGTCGTCAACCTGACCACACCCGAAAGCCACTACGCGGTGAACCGTGCAGCGCTTGACGCGGGCAAGCATGTCTATTGCGAAAAACCGCTGGCGATGGATTTCGCGGATGCCCGCGATGTGATTGACCGGGCGCAGGCGAGCGGTCTCATCGTGTGCGGCGCGCCGGCTAACGGGTTATCCGACGCTCAGGCGCTGGTTTCCAGTCTCATCAGTGGGGGCCGGATCGGCGCGCCGCGCCTCGCTTATGCCGAGATGGAGGATGGTCCAGTCTTTAAAGACAACTGGGCTGACTGGCGCTCGCGCTCGGGCGCGCGGTGGCCGGGGCTGCACGAGTTCAAGATCGGCTGCACCCTCGAACACGCGGGTTATGGCCTGTCCTGGCTCGTGGCCCTGTTCGGTCCGGTCCGGCATCTGCAGGCTTTTTCGGCGCTCACATTTCCCGACAAGGGTCCGGGCACTGAAGGGCTCGATCTCGGACCGGACTTCTCAGTCGGCTGCCTGAGTTTTAGCTCCGGCGTCGTCGCCCGCATCACCTGCGGTCTTGCCGCGCCGCGTGACCGGGCGCTGACGGTGATGGGCGACGAAGGGACGATCGTGGTGCGCGACCTCTGGGATGACCGCTCTCCGGTCCATCTCAGTCGTTTCGACGGACGGCGGCCGATTCTGCAACGGCTGGCAGGCCGGCTCGAGCGGCAACTGGGAACGACCCTGCCGGTGCGCTTCCTGCACGGCGCGGCGGTGGCCTATCCGGGCGGGAAGCGGACGGCGACGCTGCCGACCTATCCGTCGCAGATCGATTTCGCCCGCGGAATCGCCGCGCTCGCCGCCGCCATCGAAGGGGGGCCAGCGCCCTTCTTCAGCGGTGAACGCGCCCTTCATCTGACCGAACTTGCTCTCGCGCTCAACAACGGGGTGGGCGAGTATCTGCCGAAGGCGCGGCTTGCCGCGTGAATGATCGGCGTCTCGAGCGGATGGGATGAAGACCCATTCACCAAGTGCGCGCCCACTCCCTGTTTTTGAGCCTCGGCTTTTTTGAACCCGTGCTTTTCGGGGTTATTCTTTGGGCGCTCGCGCCAGCACGGCCTTGATGAGGTCGAGTGTCTTTATCGAATCGGCCAGTGTACAATCCGGTTCCTCCCGCAAGCCGCTGCGGATAGCGGTCGATGCGGCTGTGATCTCGAATTGCAGCCCGTTTCCGGGGAAAGGATGGCTCTTTTGGGAGACCCCCGGCAGCGGCAGGAGGTTCGCCGCCTTGCGCCGGATCCGGCTCCACAGGCCCGCTCCGCCGGGTGCGAAGCGGTCGGCCATCGCCCGGTTCGGAAAAATCTGCACCGAACTGGCCTTGATGAAGAGCGGGCCGACCACAAGCGTTCCGGCGCTGCCCTCTATCACCATGCGGTTGTCGCGCTGCCGGTCAAAGCCACAGGCGAGAACAGACCGCACGCCAGCATGGTCGAGCGTCAACCGGGCGGACAGATCGACCCCGCTCGGGGCGGCGAACCATTCGGCCGTGACCAACTCGGCCTCGCCGAGCAGAAAACGGGCAAGCGATATCGGATAGACGCCGATGTCGTGGAGGGCGCCGCCGCCTTGGGCCTTGTCGAACAGCCGACTTTCGGCATCGTATGCCACGGTCCACCCGAGATCCGCCTCAAGCCTCGTTACGCGTCCGATCCGCCCTTGAGCGATGAGATCGCGGGCTGCCCGGACGGCGGGGAGATAACGGCTCCACATCGCTTCCATTGCGAAGACGCCTGCGTGTGCGGCAGCGCTTGCCAGCGCGCGCGCGTCTGCGGGATCGGCCGTCAGCGGTTTTTCGACGAGCACCGCCTTGCGGGCGGCAATGCCCGAGAGCGCCTGCGGAAGGTGGGCGGTGTTCGGACTTGCGATATAGAGTGCATCCACCTCCGACGATGCCGCCATGGCGTCAAACGATCCGTAGGCGGTAACACCGGGCAATGGTGCGGCGAACTTGCGGGCCTTGGCTGGGTCACGCGAGGCCACCGCGACAAGCCTCGCGCCGTCAGCATGCGCCATGTCGGCGGCAAACTGGCGCGCGATCGCACCGGTTCCGGCGATGCCCCAGCGGATGATGGCGGCGTGAGTCATGGCCCGGTTCTACAGATCAGCGATGAAAGCGACGTAAAGACGCCCTGTCGGCTTGTCGGCGGTCACCAGGGGAGCGCGTCGCCGCGATAGTCGAAAAAGCCGCCGCTGTGGCCGGACGCCAGCCGGTCAAGCACATCGACCAGCAGACCAGCGGCCTCGTCCGGCGTCCGCGTTTCAAGCCCTGCCTTCGCAAAACCGTCGGAGAGTTGGGTGGCTACCGTGCCTGGATGGAGCGCTACGCAGATCGCATCGGGCTTTCGGCGCGCCAGTTCGATGGCTGCAGAGCGGACGAACTGGTTGAGGGCGGCCTTTGAGGAGCGGTAGCTGTACCAGCCGCCCAGCCGGTTGTCGCTGATCGAGCCCACTTTGGCCGACAGGGTGGCAAAGACGGATTTGCCGGTCCGGGGCAGGAGTGGCAGGAAGTGCTTCATCAGCAGCGCCGGTCCGATCGCGTTGATGGCGAAGGAGTGCGCCATGTGAACGGGATCAAGCGACGAGAGGCTTTTCTCAGGCATCAAGCCGCCGCCATGGAGGAATCCGGTCGCATCGAAGACGAGCCGCAGGTCAAGACCGGTGGCGGCCGCATCGGTGGCAGCGCGCGCAATTGAAGCCTCGTCGAGAAGGTCGACGACCGGCGTGCCCGCTCTTGCATAGCCCTGAACGCGCGCGAAACGGCCGGTCTGTTCAAGCCGTGCGCGCATAGCCGCGCCAATGCCGCCGGTCGACCCGATGACCACTGCCAGTCCGCCTGCCTGAATGCTGTCCATGGATGGGTCCTGACCGCCGGAGCACCGGGTCACACCGACCCGTGGCCGCACTATGCCGATTGCGAGCGGCCTGCCCAGTGCGCCATTTGGCGCAGCACCCCGGTCAGATTGCAGGTGCAGAGAAATTCGCGAAAACCTTCATGTAATCGGCCAGGACCATGTCCGCATCCGTTTCGACCATCACGAGATGGTCCGGACGGCCGTCAAAGACATGGGCGCGGCTCGGTCGACCTCCGGGCTGGAAGATGGTCTGGCCGATGCCGGGTCCGCTGGTCAGAACTGCGAGCGCACCCTTCTGCAACCGGAAAGCACCCGGCACCGTGAGCCAGTTCAGGGCCAACAGGTCATGGGGCACGCAACCGCCGATCCCCAGATGTGTGCGGTAAAACCGGGTATAAAAACGGGCCATGAGCTTGAGCGGTTCGCCGAGACGGGGCGCGGCATCGGCAAGAGCTTCCATGAAGTCGGGCGTGAAAACGACTGGCATGGTGCAGTCGAGCGGCGCCAGGACCACCGGCCATGCAGCGCCCAGCACACGGTCGGCGGCGTGCGGGTCGTTCCAGAAATTGGCTTCCGCCATGGGTGTCACATTGCCTGGCCGGTGAACGGCACCCCCCATCACCACGACGCCACGGACGCGGTCGACAACGCCCGGGTCGCGCTCGAGCAGGCGGGCGAGATTGGTGAGCGGACCCACCGCGCACAGCGTGATCTCGCCGGGATGACGCTTGGTCATTTCGCTCATGTAGGACACTGCGTCGAGCGGATTGAGGGTGCGGCTGGAGGCGGGAAATTCCACACCCCCCAACCCGTTGCGGCCATGGACCATGTAGCTCGGCTCGTTGGCGGGTATGGACAGCGGCAAATGCTCGCCCTCCGCCACGTCGGCATCTGACCACCAGGCATCGAGGAGCCGAAGGGCATTGGCGGTCGCCTCGTGGGTGCGCACATTGCCGAAGATCGTTGTCAACGCGAGAAGCTCGATGTCGGGATGGGCGATGGCGTAGGCGATGGCCATGGCGTCGTCGATCCCTGGATCGGTGTCGAGAATGATCTTGTGCGGCATGCGGCAATCTCCGAAGTGGCGATGCCGAGGTGTCGCATGGGGCCCAAGTCGGCGCAAGTCGGCGCAAATCGGCGCGTTGGGGACAAAATCCGTCGTCGGCCGGTCGCCCACCCGCATTGCCCGTTGTCACGCGGCTTTCAAGGCCGGGCGCCAGCGCGCCATCAGGGCCGAATTGGTGACCACCGACACGGACGAGAAGGCCATGGCTGCCCCGGCGAAGACCGGCGGAAGAACACCGAAGGCCGCGAGCGGAATGCCGACCAGATTGTAGACGAAAGCCCATCCGAGATTCATCCGGATCGTGCGCCGGGTGCGGGCGGCGACATCGAGGCTTGCCGCCACCAGCCGCAGATCGGGCCGCATCAATGTGATGCCCGCCGCTTCCCGCGCTGCATCGGCGCCGCCCGACAGAGCGATACCGAGATCAGCGGCGGCAAGCGCAGGGGCATCGTTGAGGCCGTCGCCAACAAAGGCGGCATGCCCGCCGCTCTCGCGCGCGAGTGCTCGGATCATCTCGAGTTTCTCACCTGGCAGCAGCCCCGCGCGAACGTCGGCGATACCTGCAAGGCGTGCAATGGCGCCAGCGGTGGCAGCGTTGTCGCCCGTCAGCATGACCGTGCGGATACCGGCCCGTTCCAGCGCAGACACGGCCTCGGCAGCGCCGGGGCGCAACTCGTCGGCAAGCCTGACCAAACCGATGAGCGTGTGGCCAAGGGCTACATAGGCGAGCGTCCCGACGCCTGGGTGCGCCGGATCGAAGCCTTCAAGCGTCAGGGCAATTCCTGCTTCCTCCATCATCCTCGCAGTGCCGACGCGGACCGTCTCGCCGTCGACCACACCTTCCAGCCCCCGCCCCGGGATCGCCCGAATGGCCCTCGCCTGAAGACCCGCAGCGCCCATCGCCGCAGCCTTGTCGAGGATCGCGCGGGCCAGCGGATGTTCGCTGCCCACCTCCACTGCCGCCGCCAACGCCAGGAGATCGGCCTCGCCCACTGCCGGTGTGGCGATGATCTCGATGACGCGCGGCGTCCCCAGGGTGAGCGTGCCGGTCTTGTCGAAGCCGATGACGCGGATGTCGGTGGCGCGCTCGAGCGTTTCGATATCCCTGATGAGAATGCCTGCCCGGGCGGCTGCGCCGGTTCCTGCAACAAGCGCGGTGGGCGTGGCCAGCCCCAGCGCGCAGGGGCAGGCGATGACCAGAACCGCCACGGTGGCGACCATGGCAGTCTCGAAATCTGATCCGGCGACGAGCCACCCGGCAAGCGTCACCAGCGCGAGCACGAGAATCACCGGCACAAAGACGGCCGAGATCCGGTCGACCAGTTTCTGGACCGGCGCATGCCCGGTCTGGGCGTCTTCGACCAGCCGCGTCATCCGGGCGAGCCGGGTATCGCTGCCGGCGGCGCTCACCTCGACGATCACCATGCCATCGGTGTTGAGAGTTCCGGTGATCACCCGGTCGCCCGGCCCGCGTGCAACCGGCAGGCTTTCGCCGGTCACCATGGATTCGTCAAAGGCCGTCTCACCTGACCGTATGACGCCGTCGGCCGGCGCGCGACCGCCGGGGCGGATCATGATCTGATCGCCGATACGCAGGCTTTCGACGGCGACAGTCTGCGTCTCAATGGTGTCTCCAGGGCCGAGCCGTTCGGCCGTATCGGGCTGCAGACGACCAAGTTCTCGCAACGCACCTGCGGCACCGGACTTTGCGCGCACCTCGAGATACTTGCCAAGCATGACCAGCGTCAGCACCACGGCCGCAGCCTCGAAATGCAGATGCGACGCCATGCTGTCTGCATGTTGGGCATGGGGATCAGCGGTGAACAGGATCCACAGCGACCAGACATAGGCGACGCCGGTGCCGAGGCTGACCAGCACAGCCATGTTGGCCGATCCGCCACGAAGGGCTGCGACCGCCTCGCGCCAGAAGCGCGACCCGGACGCAAGCATGACGCCGGTGGCAAGTGCTGCCTGCCAGCCCGGACCGATCCAGGGCTCACCTCCCCCCAGCATCATCGGCAACATGCCGATCACGATCGGGAGCGTGAGAAGGATCGAGATCACAAGCCGGGCGAGCGTCCGGCGCTCGTCGCCTCGTCGCGCGACGGCCTGGGCCTCGTCGGCGTCACGTCGTCCGGTAAAGTCGTTGCGCCGCAGCACCGCCCCATATCCTGCGCGGGCGATGGCCTCCGAAAGGGCTGCAGGGTCAAGGGCACCGCCGGTGACGTCGGCACGTTCGAGCGCGAGGTTGACGCTGGCGGCGCTGACGCCTGGAAGGCGTGAAAGAACCTTTTCGACCCGGGCCGAACACGCAGCGCAGGTCATGCCGGTAATATCGAAGGTCAGGCGATCAGGGTGCTCGGTCATCGCGCTTCAAGCGCCCACAAGTCTCACGTCAAACCCGGTCGCCTCAATCGCGGTGACGAGATCGGCTGCCTTCACGCCTGCGCCGAGATCGGCCGTCAACTCGCCGCGGTCGAGGCTGACCGCGACATTGGTCACGCCCGTGACGCCAGCGGCCGCCTTTTCGACGGATCGAACGCAACCGCCGCAGTGCATGCCGTCAATCTTGAGGGAAAGGGTCATGGAAGTCTCCTTTTCTTGTAGTGGTGCGATCCTGACAGATAGTTCCCGTCTGTCAGGACAAATCGCCCCACCAGATCGATAGCTTGTGGGCTGACTTTTTGAAACAGATGGGAACCATCTGTTTCGGTCAGATCACTGGATATGGGGAGGAGAGGGCCATGCAGTCAAGACGCCGCGAGACTCAGTCCTTTTTGGTGTAAAGGCCGTCGAGGGCGTCAAGCACCACCATCACCGAATTGGCGCTGATGGAATAATAGATCGTCTGGGCTTCCCGCCGGGTGGTGACGAGATTGCGCTTGCGCAGCTTGGCAAGGTGCTGGGAGAGCGCCGACTGGCTCAGACCGACCTTCTCGGCCAGCGCGCTCACGGCCATTTCGCCTTCAACGAGATGGCACAGGATCATCAAACGCTTCGCGTTGGCCATCGCCGTCAGCAGTGCTGCAGCCTCACCCGCCTGATCGATCATCGTCTGCATCTTCATCCACTTGCCCTTCAATCTCGGCTCCGGCGTTTGACCGTCGGTTGTGCCGTTTCAATTTCTCCCGATCAGTCAGGATCAGAAGGGTTCGCGTGCTCCAATGTCTTGCGGGCGCGGTTCAGCAACTCTGAAAGCATGCGGCGCAAAGCCGTGGCAGTTTCAATAGGTCTTTCGTATTCGAACCGCGCCAACTGGTCTGCGTTCAGAAGATCGATCCCTTCCGTATCAATTCCGCAGATTTTCCAACCGGTGGTCTTCTGGTTGAGAAAGGCGGCCGCATAGGCGTCGGCGGCCTCGCCATGGTCGCTGTTCATATGCGCGATGGCGTCTTGCTCCATGGCCGCAAGCTCGAAGACCGCGGGTGACGCCATGATGAGGTCGCCCCCTTCCAAAGCGTAGGCCCGGCCAAACCCACCGTTCAGGCTCGCCGATTCGGGCACCATGCGGAAGAAGGCGAAATCGGGGAAATCGACGTAGAGTTGGGCCTTGGGATGGCGGGCGAGGAAGCGGGCGCGGATGCGGGCGTGGTCTTGGCCTGAGCGCGGGACCTGCGCCGCGTGGCACCTCAGGGTTATTCTGGAATGGGCGAGGGGGTCGCCCTTGCCAGGTTCGCCGAAGAGCAAGGAGCAGCGCGGGTCTGCAGCAATTGCCGCCGTGTGGGTGGACAAGGCGGATACCAGGGTCACCGGGACGCCATCGCAGTCGGTTCCGGTCAGGACGCGGCTTGCGAAAGGGAAACCCGTGCCCGGTTCGAGCACCGCGACAGCACCGAAGCGGCTCGCGCGGACCAGTTTTCTGGCCAGCGCGCGGGCCTCATCATCGGTGTCGCGGAGCGTCTTGACCGGTTCCTTCACCCAACCCTCCTACTTCGGTGCCATGCGGATTGCGCCGTCGAGGCGGATGGTCTCGCCGTTGAGCATCACGTTCTCGACGATGTGCAGGGCCAGATCCGCGTATTCCGAGGGTTTGCCGAGGCGGGAGGGAAACGGCACCGAGGCACCCAGGCTGTCCTGAACGTCCTGCGGCATCCCCAGGAGCATCGGCGTGCCGAAGATTCCCGGAGCGATGGTCATGACGCGGATGCCGAAGCGCGCCAATTCGCGGGCAATCGGCAATGCCATGGCGTGGACGCCACCCTTTGAAGCCGAATAGGCGGCCTGGCCAATCTGTCCATCAAACGCTGCAACCGAGGCCGTGGAGATGATCACGCCGCGCTCGCCATCGGCAAGGGGCTCGAGCCTGGAGGCGCGGTCGGCAACCAGACGGAGCATGTTGAAGCTGCCAATCAGGTTGACCTCGATCACTTTGCGGAAGAGACCCAGATCATGCGGTCCATCGCGGCCGACCACACGGCCTGCCGGAGCAATACCCGCACAATTGACAAGAATGCGCGCCTCGCCGTGCGCCGCCGCTGCGGCTGCCACAGCCGCCTCGGCGCTTGCCGCGTCAGCGACATCACAGGAGAACGCCAGCCCTCCGATATCGGCTGCAACCTTTTCGGCGGCGCCCAGATTGACATCGAAAATGCCAACCCGTGCTCCTGAAGCCGCAAGCCTGCGCGCTGTGGCCTCCCCAAGTCCTGATCCGCCGCCTGTCACGATCGCAGCCATCCCCTTCGGATTCATGCAGTCTGTCTCCTTTTGCCACCACGAACGCGCGACGCATCCGATTGGTTCCTCAATCAGCGAGCCGCGACCGAAAAAATCATGCGCTCCCAGATTGCAGGAAAACGCCGATCCCTGTCAAAACCAAAAAAGCCACAAACTCTCCGCCACGGCCCTGAGGCCGGCGCGGCCAGGAGAGCGGTGGCGATAAAAAAAGTCGTCGCCTCGCCGGTCGGGGTCCGGCTTGGACAGTCAGGATTTGGCGGTGCGGCGGTGCCGTGTCAACCCGGACACCACATCTTCTGCTGCGATGGAGCCGATGATGACGCCGCGCTCGACGACGCCGACGACGCCAGGTCGGCGTGACAACGCGTCCATGACTTCCGACAGCGGCGTTTCCGGTGTCACGGAGGCCGAAAGCGGTGCCTGGCCGCGACTGTCGTCGGGTTTGCCAGGCGCCATCACGTCGCGGGCTGACAGCATCGCAATCGGGTTCATATTGGCGACAAAATCAGCCACATAGCGGTTGGCAGGCGAGTTGACGATGTCGCGCGGCGTGCCGCACTGGATGATCCGCCCACCTTCCATGATGGCGATTCGGTTGCCGAGCTTCATGGCTTCGTCGAGATCGTGGCTGACGAAGATGATGGTCTTGCCCAGCCGCAGCTGAAGCTCGAGCAGTTCGTCCTGCAGTCTCGTGCGTATCAGCGGGTCGAGCGCGGAAAACGGTTCATCCATCAGGAGGATCGGCGCGCCAGTGGCAAAAGCGCGCGCAAGGCCGACGCGTTGCTGCATGCCGCCCGAGAGCTCTCCAACCATGCGTCCCGACCAGTCGGACAGGCCGACAAGCGCCAATTGTTCGGCGACCCGCTTGTCGCGCTCGGGTTTTGCCAAGCCGGAGATTTCGAGGCCAAAGCCCACGTTGTCGGCAACCGTGCGCCAGGGCAGCAGACCAAATTGCTGAAAGACCATCGACACTGTGTCCATGCGCAACTGCTTGAGCTGTCTGGCGTCGCACGCGCCGACATCCACGCTTTTGTCTCCACAGGTGACCGTAAGGGTACCGCGACTGATCGGGTTGAGCTGATTGATGGCGCGCAGAAGCGTGGATTTTCCCGACCCGGACAGCCCCATCAGGACCAGGATTTCCCCTTCGTTGATGTCGACCGTGCAATCGTGCACGCCGAGCACATCGCCGGTCTGTTCCTGGATTTCGGTGCGCGACTTGCCGGCATCGGCCAGCGCCAGGCTGTCGGCCGTGTTGGCACCGAAAATGATGGACACATTGTCGATGCGGACCGAGCCGCGTTCTGCGCCATGGGTCATGAGATGGCTCCGATGCGAACCCGGCAGATGCGATCAAGGATGATGGCGAGAATGACGATGGCGATGCCTGCTTCAAGCCCGAGCGGAATGTTGACCGTGTTGAGCGCTCGCACCACCGGTTTGCCAAGCCCGTTGGCGCCGATCAGGGCGGCGATGACCACCATGGACAGAGACAGCATGATGCACTGGGTCAGGCCCGCCATGATCGTCGGCAGGGCGGCGGGTAGTTCCACCTTTCTCAGCAGCTGCTGGCGCGAGGCACCAAAGGCAAGGCCTGCCTCCACCATTGCCCGCGGCACCGAGGTGATCCCGAGATAGGTCAGGCGGATCGGGGCGGGTGCGGCAAAGATGATGGTGACGAGAAGACCCGGCGCGAGACCGAGCCCGAACAGGATCAGCACCGGGATCAGGTAGACGAAGGTCGGCATGGTCTGCATCAGATCGAGGATCGGCTGCACATAGGTGTAGAACCTTGGCCGATGCGCAAGCCAGATGCCGATTGGCACGCCGATGGCCATGGACATGACGGCTGCGGATATCACCAGGACCAGGGTTTCGACGGTTTCCTTCCAGAGGCCCTGATTGATGATGAAGCCCAGACCGAGCACGATGCCGAGCGCCAGTTTCCATGATTTCTGGATACGCCATCCGATGAGGGCAATGGTGATGACAACGACGAGCGACGGCAGCCACAAAAGCCCGTCGATCATCCCGTCGAGTAGCAGTTTGAGGGAGTCCGCGATGGCGTCGAAGACGAACTCGAAGTTCCCGGTCAGGAAATCAAAGAAGCTTTTTCCCCATTTCCCGACCGGGATCTTCCAGGCCGTGATCATGTTCGCCAACCCGTCCATACAGTGTCCCCCGACAGATGTGGTCAGCCGGAGCCGCGCCTGCGGCCCCGGGCCATGATACCCGCTTTACATGCCGAGCTTGGCCGCCAGTGCGGCGGCGGCGTCACCGCCGTCGAAGGTGGTCACACCGGCAAGCCATGGGGTCGCGGCGTCGGGATTGGCCTTCAGCCAGGCGAGGCCTGCGGCATTGGGGTCCTCGCCCTTGAGGATCGCGTCCATGATCTGGTTCTCCATCGACAGCGAGAAGGAGAGATTCTTGATCAGGGTTCCGACATTGGGGCATTCAGTGGTGTAGCCGGCGCGTACATTGGTATGAACGGTGGCCGAGCCAAATCCGGTTTCGCCCATGCCATCAAGATAGGCGATCGGCATTTCACCCATGATCGGATGCGGCGTCCAGCCCAGGAACGCGATCCATTCCTGGTTCTTGATCGCTTTGCCGGCCTGGGACAGCATGCCTGCTTCCGAGCTTTCGACCAGATCGAAGCCATCCAGGCCATTGGCGGGGTCGGCAATCATGTCGAGGACGATGCGGTTGCCGTCATTGCCGGGTTCGATGCCGTAGATCTTGCCGTCGAACTTGTCCCTGAACTTGCCGATGTCGGCAAGGCTCTTGACGCCACCTTCGGCCACATAGGTCGGAACGACCAGACCGTACCCGGCACCATCAAGGTTTTTCGCAATGGTTTCAACAGATCCATCGTCAAGGAAAGGCTGCACATCGGATGCCATTGACGGCATCCAGTTGCCGAGGAAGACATCCATGTCCTTGTTCTTGAGCGACTGGTAGGTCACAGGTACGCTCAGCACCTGAACTTCCTGGGTGTAGCCCAAGGCGTCCAGCACGACGCCTGCCACGCCGGTCGTCGCCTGAATGTCGGTCCAGCCGACATCGGCGAAACGAACGTTCTTGCAGGTTTCGGTGTCAGCGGCATGCGTCGCAGCCGTTCCGGCCAGCAGCATAACTGCGAAAGCGAGGGTCAATTTTCTTGTCATCTTCGGTTTCTCCCGTGTACTCATACCAGAAACAACCACCTCTGGGCGGCGAACTCAACCCGCAAACCTGTCAAATTTTGCGTTGAATGCGAAACCGGCTGTTGAAAGCAGGCCTGCGGCGTGAAATTCAGCCCGGTCGATTGGCAACGCCCGGTTGATTGGCAAGGCCCGGTCGATTGGCAACGGATGTCGCAGGGCGGAAAGATGCCGCAACGCCAGATCCGCATCGGTTTGCGCGGAGATCGAAGCCGCCGTGATCGGGCAGGTCTGAGCCGCGTCAAAAACGCCCAATATTTCAATAAATTCAAAACGCGACCTTCGGCACATTGTCCTATCGGCCCGCCTTGCCTATATAAGATTTCGTCAGCTTCTTACCTGAACCGGAGAATTTCCATGCATCTACCCCTGAAACTGCTTGCCGGTGCTGCGCTGCTTGTTGTTGTCGGCACGACGTCCGGGCTGGCGCAGGACGCCGCAGCAGGCGCCACCGTCTTCAAGAAGTGTGCCGCCTGCCATGTGGTCAATGAAGCCAAGAACAAGGTCGGCCCCCATCTCGTAGGCATCATTGACCGCCCGGTCGCCTCGATTGAAGGTTACAAGTATTCCAAGGCGATGACCGAGTACGTGGCCACCACTCCACTGTGGACGGAAGAAGCGCTGACAGCCTATCTCAAGGACCCCAAAGGCGTGGTCAAGGGCACCAAGATGGCCTTTGTCGGTCTGAAAAAGGACGAGGACATCGCCAATGTGATTGCCTATCTCAAGGCGCCGCCGGCTGCCAACTGAGACCGCGCACACGCCGCTTTTCCGGGCCGCTCCTGTTTTGCAGGGCGGCCCTTTTTTATGGTGGGCGCACATACCATATCGGCGCGAGCGGTGGTACAAAACGTCGCAATGCGCGATCTGGGACAAGCAGGTCCCGAGCGCCCGAGCGCCGAAAAGGAAGAGCACATGGCCAGCATCAAGAGCTTCGACGCCGAAATCGAGAAGACCCGCTCCGTTGTCGAAGACATGCGCAGCAAGATCGAGAAATCCGGCGTGGTGCTCGAAAGCCTGGCCAAGGCGGATGCCAGGATCGGTGACGCGGAATTCGATATCGAGAACGCCCGGATCGAGGACGTTCTGGCCCAGCAACGGGTGATGGAGACAAACATCGCCGATCTCATCATCGGGCTTGAAGACGCCACCAACGTGTTCGGTGCCGAGTTCGAGAGCATGAAGGGCTATTCGGGCGTTGAGAATTTCGTGGCGATCTTCTCGAAGTCGCGGGCGCAGCGGATGCGGTCGGACCGGGTGCGGAGCATGTCGCTGTCGGGAAACCTGCAGGAGCTGCTGGCGAAATCGGATACCATTGTCGGCATCCTGAAGGATCAGAAGTCGATCCTGGATGCCCGCTACAAGACGTCGGAAGCGAGCCTCATCCAGGTCATCGAACGGCGCAAGTCAACCATGGCCAACCTGGAAGCCACGCAGACCCGGATCGAGGAGCTCAATCCGCTGCTGATGGATATCGAGAACAAGATCGCCGCCTCCACCGACCAGAAGACCCGGACGGATCTTGAATCGGAGCGCTCCAAGCTCGCCACCGAATACAACGAACGCCAGGCCAAGGAGCAGGAATTGCTCGCCGCGAGCCAGACGCTTGAGCGCTACACCTCAATGTTCCAGACTTTCGTGGATTCGCTCAACAACCAGATCGCCGCACAGAACACGCTGATCAACAAACTCACCATCGATACCGAGCAGCGCATCGTGCTCTACAAGGCGCTCGAGGATTCGCTCAAGACCGCAGCCCAGCAGGATGTCGCCCACAAGATCAATACGCTCGGCAGCCGCGTCGACATCGCCGCCGAGGAGACGATGGCCGGCATCGGCGCCGCCGCCCAGAAGCACATCGGCGATCTTCTCGAAATGCACGAGAAGAACATGCTCTCCACGCAAGACATCCAGCGACGCAAGAAACTCGCCGACGATGCCTTCGCCCGCCGCTTCTCGGAAGTTCTGGCCAAACACAATGCCTCCGACTATGTCCGCCAGTAAGTGCGGTGTTGCGGGTGCCGGTGTGTTCGGCCCCGGCAACAGGGGTGGCCGGTCGGATCGAAAGGTAGTCTGACATGCGTGCCGAACCCGGCGCTGCCGGTCTCTATTTCAAGGCCATGCGGGCCGCGCTCGAAGGTCTGAGGGTTTATCTGGCGGACCAGTCGTCTCCCCTCTATGCCCACGGGCTGGTGGGCCAGGTGGTGGTTCCCTATGTCACCCGCCTGTCGGCAACCTTCGAGGCCTGGGAAAACCGCGTCGGCTTTCTGGAAAAATTCCGGATCTCGCGGGCCGAAAGCGGGTATCCGACCTATCAGAACGTGCTCGAACTGGAGAAGGACAGAGCCACCGCCGACACGCGGCTGGCGGCCATGCCGACGGTGGAGCAGCTCAAGTCCGAAATGGCCGATTTCGTCCTGAGGCAGAAGGCCTTTCCCGATGCTCTGCAGGCCCGGCTTGCCGAACGGCTTTACCTTGAGCAGATCGGCAAGGGCGAGATCTTTGGGCCCTTCATCCTGCCGGAGACGGTTCGTGTTGCGGTCAATCCGAAAACCCGGCGTCCGCTCTATGTGGTTCACTGGGGTGTGTTTGACGGCAGCCAGACGCTGCCGATGGTCTATATGGCGACCATCGAAGATTCGAGCGAAGCCATCGGCAAGATGCTGGTGACCGCGGACGGCAAGCTCAATCCGGATATCGATATTCCGCTGCCGGTGGGCGGGCTGCTCAATCCTGCGCTTGCCCGCGCTTTTGATGCCTCGGCTGAGCGCAACGGTGCCTATACGCTCTCGCCTGCCACCATCGCGCAGAACATCGACAAGGATTTTCCCGATCTCCATCCCAAGCAGTTGCGCCGGATCGTGCTCGGCCCGTTCTACACCGCAGGCATCACCGAGAATTCCGATGTGGTGACCTCGATCCTGTCCAAGGTGCGCAAGCAGGAAAATGCCTGGGTGCTGACATGGACGATCCAGGAGGTGTTCTCGAAGACCGAGCGGCCGGCCAAGCGCGGCCTGTGGAGTTCTGCCCCGGCGACCGAGGAATACCATATCAACACCGACGATCTGGAAGCCGCCCGCCAGGGCGTGAGCAGCTATGAGAAGCACGCGCTGGTTCCGCACGACGCCTACCAGGCGCTCTATGCCGAGGGCGAGGCGGCCAAGGTTTTCGACGGCTTCAAGGTGCATGTGATTTCCGGCGACCAAGTGATCAGCGAGGTATGACGCAATGAGCCAGACAGCCGGATTGACCACCATCTCCGAGGACGACATCGCCCGCCACCGTGCGGTGGCGCAAGGCATGGTCACCCGCCTGATCGTGCTTGCGCCCCAGGACAGCGGATCGCAGACGGCGCTGGCTGGCACTGGCCGCCGCTTTGTCTCGACCGTGTCGTCGGGCGGCATGCGCAAGACCGTTGACGTCGAACTCGCCAAGACCATCCAGGCGGTTCGCTCCGATGACCCGATGCTGTCGATCGGCCAGCACAGCCTGCTTTACCGCACACGGCGCGGCATCGCGGTGGCGCTGGCGGTGGCTGACCTGTTTGGCCGCCAGAGCGATCTTGAAGGATTGCAGGCGCGCAATGCAGGCGCGCTGCTGCCTGCTGGCGAGGCGGAAACGTTCAAGCATCTGCTGGCCGCCAGCGCCTATGTCGCGGCGTTCACATTGGCGGCCTATCTTGTGCAGACGCTCGATGGCGAGAGCGAGCCTTCAAGCGACACCGCTGAGCCCGACTATCTGTTCGACACGCCGCAGGATGGGCTCAAATCCCTGGTGGCGGGCCTTGCTGCGGCCATCTCGGGCGCACCTGACGAGACCACCATGACGGCGAGGGCGCGGGCGTTTGCGCGCGTGGCCATCGAAGGCATTCTGAGCCGGCGCGGCCGGTTCACCGCACTTGAGACCTTCGCCCAGTCCCACATCCGGCTGGAGGCTGACGGCTTCACGCTCGACGGCTTCGACGTGGCTCCGGGCCAGAAGCGCAAACCGCTGGTGATGACGTTCAAGAAACCTGGCGAAATCATCGGCAACCATCTGGCCAAGCACCAGGCCATGCGGTTGGCGCGGATGATCATGGCTTACGACTTCGACCGCCAGATGAACCCTTTCGTCGAACTCGGCGGCTTCCTGTTCACCTTCATCGGCGACGGACAGCCCGGCACCGGCAAGACCATCCTGATCCAGATGCTGGCCGGGATGATCAACGACTACTGCCAGGTGGCGGGATACCCGTTCCATTACGAGAATTTCGGTGTCGACCAGATCTCGTCCTACCAGGGCAAGTCGGGGCAGAACTGCAAGGCCTTCGTCGACACTGTCATCAACCCGCGCGCCATCGGCTTCGGCACCATCGACGACATCGACCAGGTGGCAGCCAAGCGGTCGGACGACCGGGCGTCTTCGGGCCAGCAGGAAGTCACAGCCGTCTTGATGGAGAGCTTCGGGGGTGCCTCCACGGTCGTGCGCGGCAACGCCACATTCGGCATGTTCTCGAACTATCCGGAAAATGTCGATGACGCGCTCAGGCAGCGGGCGGGCGCGCGCTGGCTCGTGGACGGGCCGCAGACGCTGGACGACTATATCGACATCTTCGCGCTGCTGGCGGGCAAGAACCACCAGATCCCGCTTGGCGAGCATGCTCTGTTTTCGAACCAGGAGATCAAGAAAGCGGTCGCCACCTCCTATGAGGGGCATGACAAGCCAGCCGAGGAGGGACTGCTCGCGGTCTGGGACCGGTTCCAGACCGAGCATGGGACACCGCGTACGATGCGCGACATCGGCGTCTATCTCCACATGATCAAGTTGGCCGAGCCGCGCTTTACCGGCCGCGCCATCAAGAACATCACCGACGCCATCAAGATGCGGGCCATGGACATCGATTTGCCGGATGCCTGGTTTGAGACGCCCGAACCTTTCCTGCACAAGAGCTATGACGAAAAGCTCGCCATGATTTCCCACCTGCGCAAGCCGTTCACGCTCGACATGGTGCTCCAGGAGATCAACAGGTATGCCGATTCGGAGTTCCGCTACACCGACCGTTCCGATTCCACTGCGGTCGATGACATCATCCGACGCGAGCGCCAGCGCGAACGCGCCATTGGTGAGATCGAGACGATGAAACGCGAGGGACGCTTTCAGCCATGAACCTGTTGCGCGACAACGAGCTGATCTATGGGCGGCTGCTGCGCATCAGCGAGCCGCACTTGATCGCACGCTACAACAAGGCGCTCGAAGGGTTTGGGCTGGCGCCGACGAAACTCGGGGAATTCGACATCGACATGACCGGCTTCTCGCCGGAGATCGCCGAGGAGCTTGCTGATCCGCAGTATCTCGATCCCAACGGCGTCAACCGCCGTTTCGTGATGCTGACACCCGACCAGGAGCAGCTCCCGGTGGTCCACACCCAGTTTTCCAACACCGCAGGACTGATGCACGAGTTCTTCGAGGCAAACCGGCGTGCCATCCACGCGGTCACCATCAAGGACGTGCTCTACGGTGAGATTGAGGATCCGGTCGCCGAAGTCGACGACATCGAGGACCTTCTGAGCATCAGCGAGGTGAAGTTCCGGGTGATGTCGGCCGAGGACATGCTCGGCAAGGCGACCGAGCTGCGCACGCTTATCGACCAGCTCAAGACCTCATCAGACACCTGGCGGGACGACGCGGCGATCAACCGGATGGTCGCGCTTGCCCGCGAGACTGGCGATATCCGCCAGAACGCGCTTGTGCCGGACAAGCTGGTGTTCCCGCATCTGTCCTACTGGGCCAGCCACTTCGGCGGTGTCTATCTGTTCCGCGACGACCGGTCCATCACCGTCATCTGCGCCCGCAGTGCGCCGGGCTTCCGCCGCTCGCGTCCCTGGGAAGTGAGCTACATCGACATCGACGATCATGCCCGGATTTTCGAGTTCCTGTCGGGCAGTGGCCGTCTGCAGGCACCGCGCGCCTCCTGGGTGGAGCCCTCAGGCCTGTTTGCCCATCGGGCCGAAATGGCGATCCTCGATCTCATCCGCCGGACCGAGCCGAGCCTCGATTTCTCTGGTGTCGACCGGATCTGGCTTCAGACCTGGATGCAGCGCAACGCCCGCCTCATCGCCGAGGACGGTATCTATCCGTTCCTCCAGGAAGCCCTTCGCGAAGTGATTTCAACCGGGCAGCTCCGCCTGCGCGACATCCGCGCCGACCGGCGGCTTCTCGTCCTGCGCGCCGATCCGGCGCATGCCGACATGTGGCTGACCAACCGGCTGCTGGCGCAGCACGCGCCCTTCGATTTTGTCAGCCGCTTTGTTTTCGACAAGCACGGTTTTTATGCGGCCTATGCAGGCTATCGAGAGAATTTCCGCAACCATGTTGTGGATGTGCTCACCACCACTTACCTCAGGGACAAAGCCGCGCTCCGGGCGCGCCTCTACGGCATACAAGGAGCCAGGGACAATGCTTGATCCGGTCATAGCCTTTTTCCAGCGGGTGGTCAGCGTGATCGGCCGCGGCGTCCGTATGGGTGTTGCGGCCATCCTGTGGCCATTCGTGACGATGGCGGGCTGGTACCGCCAGCGCGGGTTCATCCTGAAGGCGGCCGCGGGCGGGCTGCTGCTGCTTTTCGTAAGCCTTTACGGCTACTTCTTCTGGCAGAGCCAGATATGGGCGGGTTTTGACCCGGATTACGCGCTTGCCTACGATACGGAAGGCCCGGCCCCGGGGACGGAAATCGCGCCAGGACAATGCGCGCCCTCGCGTATGGTGACCGCCACTGCCGATCTCATCGACTACAACATCAACGAGAACGCCTGGATCTCGTCCATGGTGCTCTACAAGGCAGGCCTCTTCGGGCTCGACTGGGACAACACGCCGTTCTTCGACAACAAGGCTTCGTTCCAGCGCGGTGTCAACCAGGCGATCCGCCGGACGACCGTTGAATTCGTCGACACGCTCGGTCGCGTTCGCGGTACCAGCCAGGTCGACGGCAATCTGCAGGACGCACGCGGCAATCTGCAGTTCGACGAATTTTCCTGGTATTTCGGCCTCGATCCTTTCGGCCTCAAAACGCCAACGCCGGCCTATTACCGCACTGCCATCAACGATCTGGGGATCTTCAACACCAAGCTGTCCAATTGCACGGCCATCTTTGACACCCGGGCCGACAACCTGATCCAGTTTCTGGACCGCATCGCCTCAGACATCGGATCGACGTCTGCAATCCTGCGCGATCGCTCGGAGAACTTCAACGCAGGCTGGTTCGACACCCGGGCCGATGACCGCTTCTGGTTCGCCTATGGTCAGCTCTATGGCTATTTCGGGGTGCTCAAGGCGGCGCACGGGGATTTCCGGGAGGTCATCGCCCAGCGAAATCTTGGGCAATTGTGGGATTCCACCGAGGAGCAGCTCTCCGCCGCTCTCCGGATCCAGCCCATGATCATTTCCAATGGCAATGAAAGCGGCTGGATCATGCCAACCCATCTGGCGACAATGGGTTTCTACGTCCTGCGTTTCCGTTCCAATCTTGTGGAAATGCGGGCGATTCTGGACCGCTAGTGGTGCGATCCTGACAGATAGTTCCCATCTGTCAGGACAAATCGCCCCACCAGATCAATAGCTTGTGGGCTGACTTTTCGAAACGGATGGGAACCATCAGTTTCGGTCAGACCACCAGTGGTTTGATTCCAACATTTGCATCCCGCTGCCGCACGCTCTCAAGTCCATGTCGGAATCAGAAAAACCACTAGCAAGTGTCTGATTCTAGTGGATTTTATGAATTTGATATCTGGCATCGGACGCGACGTGAAAATGGGGACCAAATGTCAAATTCAATCCACTAGTGCGGTTCCAGCGAAAGTGGGCACCGCTTTCGCGTCCGGAATTGCGTCAAAAAAAGAGAGCTGTTCCGGCGATTCTGACCACGCCGGAGCAGCTCTAAGGCCCTGCCGGCGCGCCCCAACCACGACCGTCGGGGCGGATCGCAGGAAGGGTGTCAGGCAGGCTCAGGGGGACGTGCGGCGGCAACGCGGGTGGCCACCCCGGCTGTGTGTTCGCTTCTGTCAACCATTCCGATGGTCGGCACCTGGTCGTGGAATTGTTCGAACACGCCATGGAGTTCCTCCCGGCCGTCCGGCGTGATCCTGAAATGACCCACCGCGCGGACATATTTGTAGCGGTCTCCACCATCCTTAAGGCGCAAGGTGTAGTGAAATCCCGATTTCTCCCTGGCTGCGCGCTCGAAAAGCTCAAGCATGTAGGGCAAATCGTCAGGGTGAACGGAAGCATTGGCAGCGGAGAGGTTGATCGGTCCGGCAGTAAAATCCATACCGTAGATTTCGAAGATATCGCGCGACCAGAAGACGTGACCGGTGTCCAGCTCGGTGCGCCAGAAGCCGAAACGCTGAAGGCTGCAGACAAGGCGTATGGCTTCCTCGGGGCTGACCCGGATATGACCGAGGTCCTGGGGTGTGCGAACCTTTCCCGAGAATTCGAATCTGACGACCAAGCCTGATGCTCCTGATGCGGGTTAAGGGGATGTGTTCTTAACTGATCAGCCGAAGCCGCAGCGCCTTGGCCACGAGCTGGGTCCGGTTGACGCAGTCAAGCTTGCGCATGGCCGTGTTCATGTAGGTGTTGACCGTGTGGTCGGAGAGCGACAGGATCGCGGCGATTTCAGTGGATGTCTTGCCGCTGGCGGCCCAATGCAGCACTTCCAATTCCCGCACCGTCAGGGTGTTGGTCTCGCCACGTCCAGACGCCTTGAGCGCACAATAGATGTCGAACACGTGGATGGACAGCATGTTCAACTCACTGAGCTCAAGATGGCTCAGCGGCGGCCGATCGCCGTCATAGCCGATCGCCGCCCGGCTGCCGTCGGGGCCGTGGACCGGAAAGAACACGCCCATGGTCAGATTGTGCCGCCGGAACAGGGCATGGGCGGCGGCGTTCTGGGCTTCTGGCCGTCCGGCTGCCGGCGCGTCGACCACCCAGGAGGCTGGCACTGTCGAGCGGCGCAGGCTGGCAAAGATCGGCGAATGGCGCAACAACCCCAGCCGGTCATAGTCCTCCAGAAGGCCGCTGGGCAAATTCGACAAACCGATCCGCGGCTGGAGATGTTCGTCTGCCGCAGCGGGGATGTCGAGCATCATGAACCCCGAAAAGCCGAACGCCTTGGCAACATCGGCCAAGTAACCGGCGACGTCGATGTTGGATCGGATCGCCTTGAGCGCGTGGAACATGGCTTCATTGCCTTGCATCAACCAAGTCTCGCTGTTCACCACTTCAAATTTCTTCCCCAACGTAAGAAGTTATCACACCTGCCGAGACGGTCCAGCAGAAATGCATTTCGTGATCCAATTCCGACATTTGCAGCCCTTCAAGTTACGCTGCCAAGCATAAGCCAGGATCAGAAACATGGGCGGATATGGGATTTGAACCTCTTGTACGACTATGACATCCGGTTTCGGCACCGATCAGGATGGCGACCGCATATCATCTTCACTTCACCATAGCACACGCGGTGAACGTTGATTCACAGAATTCACGCTCAATTTTCGTTTCGAGCATGTTACACTCCACGACCAGCGAAGGCTTATCCCGTTGTCCCAGGTTTCGCTGGCGCAGGGCTGCTTGTGGCGGCATAATCCGGCAGCATGGCCCGGAAATATGCCTCCCTCCTCGAATTCCAGCGTCGGTTCCCAGACGAAGCGAGCTGCGCGCTCTTCCTGTTTGAGCGGCGCTGGCCGGAGGGGTTTGCGTGCCCCAAATGCGGCGGAACCCGCTCGTGCTTGCTGAAAAGTCGCGCCTATACCTATGAGTGTGTCGCTTGCGGACGCCAAACCTCGGTGACGGCAGGGACGATCTTGCACCGAACCAAGCTGCCGCTGACGACGTGGTTCTGGGCCGCCCACCTGATGGCGACCCACTCCAACGGCATGTCGGCGCAGCAGCTGATGGGACAACTCGGCCTTGGGTCCTACAAGACAGCTTGGTTGCTGGCGCAGAAACTGCGGCGCTCGATGGTCGATCCCAACCGCGATCCGCTGGAAGGTGTGGTCGAGGTCGACCAAACCGAGATGCCGTTCCGCGCCGAAGACGATCCGGACCGCCCGCTCAAGGCCGGCAAGCTCCTCATCATCGGTGCCGTCGAGGTCATCGACCGGGCTACCGGAAAGGCGCAGAAACCCAAGCCTCTCGGGCAGAAATACCTCGGCACTCTTTCAGGGCGAATCCGGCTCACAGCCATTCCCAGCAACCACGCGCCACACATTCATGCCTTCATCAAGGCCAACATCGCGCCGGGCGCGACGCTGGTTACCGATGGGCATGCCTCCTATCCCGGTATGACCGAATACCGGCACGATCCTCGCGTCATCGGCAACATGGCTGCGCACATTCCTCTCAAGTGGATCCACCGAGTGTTTGCTCTCCTGAAGCGCTGGAGCCTCGGGACCTATCACGGCCTTCGCCGTCAGCACATCGACGTCTACCTCAACGAATTCGTCTTCCGCTACAACCGACGCTTTTATCGGCACGTTTCCTTCGAAACAGTTCTCGGGTTGGCAGCGCACAGCGCCCCCGTCTCCTATTGGGATATCACTGGACAGCAGAACCCGCGCAAAGAGGCGGCCCCAGTGAGGCAGAACGTCCGACGACGAAAGACCGCCAGCGGCATGCGTCAAGACGGTGCCAAGCTCGCTGATACGCGCGAAACCTGACTACCTGGGACAACGGGATAAGCCTCATCCGCCGCGCATATCGAATGATCGATGAAACGTGTTCGGCAGAGATGAGAAATTTCAGGAGCTGATGATTTAGTCCGCTTGTTCTCCGAGAGCAATACA
>JBBQJA010000033.1:0-42879 GCA_038325465.1 Hyphomicrobiales bacterium
TCATGACCTCGCGCATGTCGCTCGTGCGGGGTCGACCACCAGCCCGCGAGGGCGGAACCAGCGATGACACCACGACCCACTCGGCGTCTGTCAAATCGGTTGGATAGCGGTCAGATTTGCGGCTATGTTCAGCGCGGGTGATATCAGTCCAGGACATCGTGGTCTCCATCGAATCTTTGACAATCCGACGGAATCACGTCCCACTGATATCATTCAACAACTTTTAAATCGGGCTCTAAATCCAATCATCGCCCACAAGAATGCGCTGTCATCAAATCTCACCTGCTGCTGTCAGCTTCGCGACGTAACCGGCATGGGACAGTGTGCATTCAGCCAGCGCTCGGAAGTCTGACGAGGTGAGTTTGCATTGTTTTGCCATCTTGGAAACAAGGTCGGATCCGAGAACCTTGTATTTGCTGCCATGGCTCACATGGGTTCGAATATGCGTTTTCTTTCCCCCATGTTGGAAATGATAGAAAACATGATCCCTATCCCGAACTTCATTAAAGCCCTTCTTCTGAAGATTTTGCTGAACTAGATCTCGCTCAAGATTCATTCAGAAATTTCCTTGAAGTAACTACGAAGTTGAACCTTTAGAGAGATGGCCTTTGGCGACAGATCATCGTCGCTTTCTAGAGCAATGTTAGTCCAAAGGAAGGACAGCTCTGCCCTGAGACCCTCCATTAGATCATCCCTGGTGTAAGCTGCATGATCAATCCCAAGTTCATCAAGCGATGCAATATATGTTTGTTTGTCTTCACTGAGGTCGACCGAAACTTGCAGATTGTTTCTGCTCAAGGATTTCAGGTGTTCGGGGAGCAAATCAATAATATCGATATCGCTCGTATCGACGGGATGAACCTCTTGAACGTCGGTGATCCTTAAAGGAACTCCGTGTTCGTCCAGCTCGATCGTTCCAACAACTTGAATCAGATCTCTTGCGTTCGCAAGGAGTACCGGTTCGATGTCTTCTTCATAGATGCAGCTGATCAATCGCTGGCTACCCGGGAGCAAAAGCGAAAGTTTACGTTCTTTGAAATCGATCTTGTTGAAATAACCAGTCACAATGGAGCTTGTGTCAGGCGAAAGCCGCGACTGACGTAGGCTCTCGAGCGTGGCTGTTGCAGCGATGCTGTTGGCAATCACTGCACCCCGAGAGTCACGTATCTCAAGAGCATAATGCCCCTGATCTTTGAACATGCGTTCCAATGAGGCGATCAAGGGTGCTCTATAAGCTGAATCCGCTACTTTTTTCCGAAAGGCGGCCTCATCCCCTTGTGTGAGCGCGGCCAGAAGACCCTCCGTAGTCTCGGTGACATCTTCAATAGCGGTAGCTGCAAGCAGCCCAGGGTTGGCATCAGCTACGAACGTGGCTTGGTAAAAGCTCCCGACCTGAGTCGGAGCGCAGATGAGCTGGAAATGCTCCTCAATGTCACGAGTGACGCGAGCGCGGCTGCGTACTTCACGGCCTTGCAACATCATCGCAACAAGATGGATGGTCCTCTGAAGACCTTCCAAGGCGCTAATCAGATTTTGAGCGGGAAGCACATGCTTGTCTTCATCGGGACGCCGCGTCTCGAAGCGAAGACCGAAGAAGCCATTTCTTTCCGACGTATCCTGCATCGCACTGGCCTCCTTCGCAGCATTGCCTCGCTGCTCCTGAGCCGCGCACTCAGTGGAGCACATATCCCACGCGGCGCCAAAAATGACAACCGGCCCGCCAAAATTGGTTTACGCACATAGAAACTGCGAACCATAGGCTGCTTTTACCTGATCTTGCATTCGTCCCTCCGCACTTGCATCCGTCAACCATGTGCCCCAACCGCCCACTCCGGAACACCCTCCCCTTCCCAATTCCGGTCTCCGCCTGTATTCAGCTCCCTGCCCCGTGCTCTGCCTTGATAAGAGCGCAAATCTACGCCTGTGTTGAGACAAGCGAAAGGGAGTGATCCATGGTCAACAGGCTGAAACTGAATGAGAAAACCGTCCGAGAGGCCGAGAACATGGGGCGGGACTACCAGATCTTCGACACGGACGTGCGCGGATTTTCGATCACCATCTACCCTTCCGGCAATAGGGCCTTCACCCTCGACTACCGGATCGGCGGGAGGCAGCGGCGCATGACCACCGGGCGCTAAAATCATTCGCCTGCGCTCAAAGGGTAGCAGGCTCGCGCACATTTTTCGGCTCAACGAAGACCTGAACCGATCGGTCAACGGTATGTGCCATCTTGCTGTCGGCACCCCCCAACCTGCGCGTGCGGATCCATGCCTTGGGGTGAAACAGGTGCGCCCCAGCCGCGCCTTCCCGTGGCAGCTGGGGCCGATCCTCAGGCGGCGGCGAGCGCGGTATCCAACAGTGCCTTGATATCTGCTTTGGACGTGCCTGCAACGATGCGCGCGAGTTCTTTTCGTCCCTTCAGGGCCACAAGGGTCGAGCGGCGAGGGATCTTCAGGCTTTTGGAGAGCGGGCCCTTGGCGTGTTCGTCCCAATCGACCAGGAAGAAGACGATATTGGCCTCGTAGGCCGGGTTTTCGGCCTTGAGGGCAGTCAGAACGCGCTCCTGGGCGGCGCAGGTCGAGCACCAGCTGGCCCAGAAATCCAGAACGACGATCTTGCCCGCATCCATGGCTGCCTCTGCCGCCCCTTCGGTGTAGCGGATGGGTGCGGCTCCAAAGGCGGCGCGGGAAAGGAAGGTGGCGGCACCAAGGGTGGCGGTGATGGTCAGAAAGGCACGGCGGGTCACGGTCATTGGTCAGGTCCTGTTCGGGTCAGAGGATGACAGAAAAATCGATGAGCCAGGCGGGCAGGGTGTCCACCAACCATTGCTCGATCACATGATTGCCGCCAAACCACAACATGGTTCCGACAAGCACAAAGGCGATGCCCATGGCAGGCTTTGCCTTTTCGGCCAGCGCGCGCAAGCTGGCTTGACGGCGGCGCAGTGCAGACTGCGCGCCATAGGCCAAGCCAAGGATCAGGGTCGAGACGCCAAGTGCAAAAGCGATCATGATGGCACCTGCCCGCCCGAGGCTTTCCCCGGTGGACGCCAGCGCTATGGCAGCGCCCAGCGTGGGGCCGATGCACGGGCTCCAGACCGCACCCAGCAGGGCACCCGAGACGAACTGGCCGCCGAGGCCTGCGTCCGCAGTCCGGTCGATCTGGGCATCGGCACGGGCGGCAAGGCCCGCGGTGGCGGTGGAAAACCGCACAGAGAGGTTGGGGATCAGCATGATCGCCCCGAACGCGATCATCAACAGGGCGGCAACGCGGGCAACAGTATCCGTGTCGAGCCCAAAAGCGGGACCCACGGCGGTAACGCCGAGGCCAAGGGCTACGAAAGACAGGCTCATGCCCATCGACAGGACCAGCGGTGCGCGACGGTCCCGGTGCAGGCTTGAGGCCAGCACAATCGGTAGGACCGGCAGGACACACGGATTTATCAGAGTGAGGATGCCCGCGAGATAGGCAAAAACGATTTCCATAAGTCTAACGCCCCGATGGCGGCGAGAGGGGAACACAGTTTCTGGCCGGAGCAACCCCGGTCCACGCGGCAGGCTCCGTGGCCATGGCCGTCAACAGATGGTCAGGCAAAAGGATCGGAAATCCAGGGTGTCGGGTCATCGGCGACATTTCTTTCTTGTAGGCGTGTGGTCTTTCATGTGGGCGTGTGGTTTGGCTGACCCGTTCCCAATTCGCGCTGTCTGGAGGATTTGTTACAAGGAACACGAAATGGTGTGGGGCGTCATGCGCCATTGTATTTTCTCCGTGCTCTTGTAACAAAACCTTGTTGATGTGCGACCTGAAAGGCAGCGATGGCAGCGCAGATAGACGATTGGGGCCAGCTTCTTACGGCGGCAAATGCGGGTGATGAACAGGCCTATACCCGATTTTTGCAAGCGGTGGCCCCGGTGCTTCGCGGCCTGGTACGGGCGCGCGGTGCCTCCCTTGGCGCCGCAGGATGCGAGGACGTGGTGCAAGAGGTGATGCTGGCCATTCATCTCAAGCGACACACATGGGATCAGACAGCCCCGGTGCGGCCATGGCTCTATGCGATTGCCCGCTACAAGGTGGTCGATGCGTTTCGTGCCCGTGGGCGGAAAAACGATCTTCCGATCGAGGATTTTGCCGAGATGCTGGCCGCAAGTCCCGACCGCGACCCCACCGAGGCCACCGATATGGCCAAGATGATCGGGATGCTGGATGGCCGGTCGGAGACAATCGTTCGCAAGATCGGTCTGGAGGGCGCATCCATGTCCGAAGTGGCGGCTGAGTTGCGCATGAGCGAAGGAGCAATACGGGTTGCATTGCACCGGGCATTGAAAAATTTGGCCGTCCTTCGGGAAAGGCATATCAAATGAACACCGATGATCTGATCCGCGCGCTTGCCGCCGATACCGAAGCCGAAGCGAGTTTATCGGGACGGATGTGGCTTGTCCTGGTACCCGCACTGATTCTGGCTCTGGCGGCGCTTTGGCTTACGTTGGGCTTCCGCCCCGATCTGGCAGAGATTTTTGGCAATGCCCGGGCGCTGATTCGCTGGGGTTTGACGATCACGCTGGCGCTCGTCTCGATACGGATCGCACTGGTTCTGGCGCGGCCTGAAGGACGCAGTGTCGTGCGGCTGTGGCCCCTGGCGGTGGTAGCAGGTGCCGCAACCGGGACGCTGATCTGGGCCTATGTGACCACTCCGGCCGAAGGGCTGCAAATGGCGGTGGTCGGTAAGACAATCTGGACTTGTCTGGTGGCTATTCCGACATTGTCGGTGTTGCCCGTCGGGGCGCTGTTTTGGGCGGCGCGCCGCGGTGCGACACGTGTGCCTGCGCTGACGGGGGCAGTGATCGGGTTGGCGGGGTCTGCGGCGGCGGCGGCAGTTTATGCCACCTATTGTATCGAAGACAGCCCACTCTTTTATGTTACCTGGTACAGCCTTGCGATCATAGGCGTGACACTTGTTTCAGCGGCCGTCGGGCAGCGGATCTTGCGCTGGTAAAAAATCTGGCGAACGTGTGACCACCCGGTCCGGGTGTCGTTTCGCAGAGGCTTCTTTGAACGGCCCGAGCCGTCAGGATGGAGTTTCAAACCAGTCCAGTGCGAGGGTCACCCAGCCTTCCGGGATGATATGCCCGCCGGGGTGCAGGGCAAAGTCAAGCCGTGCGCCGGGCAGACACGAGGACCAGCTGCGCTGTTGGTACAGACCCTCCGTCGTGGCGCGATCGGGCCGCATCGCGGTGCAGCCATCCGTCTCGCGCCAGATCTGCAGGGCTTGGAACACGTCGCCCTGAGCGATGCCTGGCGCAAGACTGCGGCCTTCGAGCGGGACGGTTTGGTCGGCCCAGCCATGGGTGTGCAGCAGGCGTACCGGGCCCGCGCAGTCGGCAGGCTCGGGGCGCCAGAAGCTGCCCGCGATGGGGGCATAGGCGGCAAAGGCTGCGGGCTCGGCGCAGGCGGCGTAACTGGTCATCGAGCCTCCGATCGAAAAGCCCGACAGGAGCATGAGATCACGGGTCAGGCCAAAGCGCGCGGCGGCAGCGTCGGCGACGGCGGTGATGAAGGCTGTTTCGTCACGGGTGGCGGGGCGGTTCGGATCAAAATCCCAGGTGCGGCCCGGCCTGCCCTCGCGGGGCTGGCCATCAGGGGCGACGACGGCGTAGCCTCGGGCAAGAAACAGATCAACCATCGCAGAATTGCCCACAATCCCTGCCCCCGATCCGCCCCAGCCATGCAGGAAAACCACCGCAGGATGTGGGCCGGGTCTGTCAGGCAGGACGATGTGGTAGGTGCCGTTGGCAACCGGGCAAGGTGCCGGATCGCCCGCGCAGGCCGCATGTCCGGCTGCAGGGGCAACCAGCGTCAACGCCATCAATGTGAGCAGACCTTGGGTGCGGGTCATGGCCGGGCCTCCACGAGCGAAAGCGCTGCGTCGGCGGGGCGCATCTCGCGCTGAACCAGCCATGACAGTGGGAAGGCCAGCGACAGGCTGATTCCGATGGGCCAAAGCCAGGGCGTCAGATCACCGCGCGCGGCCAGGATCAGCAGGCCAAGGCCAAGGGCCGTCTCGGTGCCATGAAAGCGCGCCAGCGCAACAAGCCCCGGACGCGTGGCGCTGTGCGGCGCCCAGCCGCCGTTGACCCTGGCCAGAGTGCGCAGCACAGCACGGACTTGATGAATCATCAGCGTGGGCGCCAGTAGGACCGACAGCACGGCCTCTGCCAGCGCCCAGCGGGCAAAGTGGCGCAAGGGCCGGGTCCGGCTCCGCTGATGCTGGATCAGATAGCCCGCAATCCCGACCAGCTTTGGCACCACCAGCATCAGGGCCACTGCGCCGGACAGCACCCATTGGCCTGCTGGCGGCATGGCCGAAAGCACGGGCAACGGACCGGTCGAGAAGACTCCGTGCAGCGTCCAGAGCATCAAGAGCGCCAGCCACCAGACTGACGAAAGGTAGACCATTGCGCCTTGGGCTAGATGAAAGCGTGACAAAAGGTGCAGACCCGGCACTGCGAGCAGGCGCAAATGCTGCATGTTGCCCTGACACCAGCGGGTGTCGCGCCGCACATAGCCCGGCAGGGTGGCGGGTGTATCCTCAAAACTTCCGCGCGCCTGCGGCAGCATCCGCACCCCCCATCCGGCCCGGCGCAGCAGGGCCGCTTCGACAAAATCATGGCTGAGGATCACACCCCCGCGAGGGGCACGACCGGTGAGATGCGGCAAGCCCGCCGAGGCAGCAAAGGCACGGGTGCGGACAAGGGCGTTATGGCCCAGAAAATTTCCCTCATCGCCCGTCCACAGCGCAAAGCCACGCCCCAGATTGGTGCCATACACTTCCGAGGCAAAGGATTGCAGGTGCTGCCACACTGTCGTGCCGGGGGCAACGCGTGGCATTGTCTGGACCAGCCCGCATGACGGGTCAGTGGCCAGAGTGTCGGCCATCAGGGTCACGGCCTCGGGCGTCATCACGCTGTCGGCATCAAGGACCAGCATGGCGTCATAGGCGAAGCCCTCCGCCTGAACCCAAGCGCGGACATTGCCGGATTTGAAATCGGAGTTCTGTGCGCGGCGGCGGTAGTGGAGCACAAGGCCCGGATGGCGCGCGGCAAGAAGGCGGGCCATGGCAGCCTCGGCCTGGGCTGCGGCCAGATCGCGGGTATCGGAAAGGATGTGAAGGTCAAAGCGGTGCAAGATCTGCGCCCGCGACAAGCCGGACAGAAGTGTGACCGCATGGCTGATTGTGGGCAAGGCTGGCTCGCCATACATCGGCAGAAGGATCGCTGTCGTCAGGCCTTGGCGCGCGGCTGTGGGGGCGGCGGCGGCGCGCCAGAAAAGGCCAAGTGTGGCAGTGGGAACCGACAGAGCGACCCAGTAAAAGGCAAACACCGTCATCGCGACAAGCGCACCTTCGACCGCGCTCAGATGCCCGTCGCGTGCAAACCACCCGAGCGAAAGCCCGCCAAGACCAAGGGTGACAATCAACGGGAAGCCAAGGGTCAGGGCCCGCAAGACCAGTGTTCCGCGCATCGTCTGCGTGCCTGGTGCGGCGGGGTCGACAAAGGGCGCGGTGAGGGATTGGTCGGGCATCGGCAAAGTGGCACGAGCTGACAGGCGAAAAGCGTCGTGGCTGGGGTTAAGCCAGTCGTCCGACACGGGTGGCCGCAGTGCATGGGCTGCGGCAAGAGCGTGGGCCATGATCACGTCGGGGTCAAGGGGAGCGGCGGCACCAAGCGTCAACCCCGCGATTTCATTCACTCCCCCGGCCATCGCTGGCGCAAGGCCAAGCGCGCCCGGGCCCGATTGCTGCCACAGCATGTCGCCTTGGGTCAAGCCGGCCATTTTTGCGCCTCGGTTGCCGCTTGTTCAGGCGTGGTTCGCGCGGTTTTCCACGGCTCGCGTTTGAAAAACGCTGCCAGTTTCGCGACACCAATGATCAACGCGAAGCCGGTCAGGTTGACCACCAGCGCCGCCAACGCCCCGCCTCCTGCGAGGTGCAGCACCGCGCCCAGAACGCGCGCCATCACCATCGAGGCCGCAAACACTGCCAGCGACTGCTGCCCCACACTGGCAATCAGCGCAACCACCGCCCCACCACGCCGCAGCAGCGCCCCCCCGGGACCAACGGCAACCCAAGCCAGATAGGCCACCGCCAGAAAATGAACCAACCGCAGGATGCCAAAGTCTGACTTGTCGAACAGCACCTTCCAGTCGCTACGCCAGTCGCGCACGAATTCGAACGCGTTGATCGTCTTGTACCAGGCAAACGGGATCGAAACGATCACCACCGCCATCGTCACCGCCACCAGAACCCGGCTGACCGGCGGTGCCGGAAGCCAACCCGCCATAAACGCAAACCCGGCAAAGAAGACCAGTTGCCAGGCGAAAGGGTTGAAGTACCATTGGCGTGCCGAAGGCTTGGCAAACCACAATTCGGCGGGCAGGTTCAGCCCCGCCGTGGCCGCCACCCACAGGACCAGGGACGCCAAGACTGCCAGCCGCACGTCCAAGACCGAAAAGGCCATCATCAGCGGAATGAGCGCCAGGATCACCAGATACATCGGCAGAATATCAAAATAGTTGGGCACATAGGTCAGCGTCATCAGGCCGACCAGGTTTGGTCCCGCGTCCTTCAGAAACGGGTAGAGGTTCAGCGCACCGACCTCGTCGCGCGGGAAGACTCCGCTTGCGTTCAGGCCGATCAGCAATGCCAGAGTGACGAAAAACACCCCAAGGTGGGTCCAATAGACCTGCCAGATGCGGTGGGCGATGCGCAACGTGCCCATGGCCCATCCGGCTCGCGCAAACACCCCGCCAAAGGCGATGGCCGACGCCATGCCAGAGCAGAACACGAACATCTCGGTTGCGTCGGAAAAGCCGAACCGGGCTGGGATCCACATGGTCCAAGGGTTGTTTGTGATGTGGGCGATCAGGATGATGAACATGCCGATGCCGCGAAAGAAATCCAACCGCGGGTCGCGGATCTTGAGGCCCGGCATTGTGTCATACCGCCTTTGCGCGGACACGTTCGATCAGCGACAGGCGTGTGCTGGCATAGCCGTCGGCATGCCCGCCGCGCCGGGCCAGACGGTCGAGAACCAGCGCCTCGGCTGCGTCCATATAACCACCCCGGAGGGCGGCCTCAATGGTCATGCGGTCGAAAATGTCTCGCTGCGCATGGCTGCCCCCGATGGCCTGCGCATCTTGTGCGCCCGCCCGCAGATGGACATAGGCGGTGGAATAGGCCCCTGCGGAAAAGGCCTGAAGCCCCTTGGCGATGTGCAGGCCTGGGTGTGCGATCACGCCATGCGCCTCATGTGCAGATGCCTTGTTGGATGCCATCCGCGCTATCAGGTCCGTCGCCGCCTGATCGCGCGCGCCGCCGCACAGTGCCAGCATGTAATGCAGATCGGCAAAGGCAAGGCAGCCATCCGTGGCGCGGGCTTGCGACAGATCGGCCAGTTCCTCCCAGCGGGTCCCGACCGAGACCCCCTCCAGTTCCAGCCGCGACAAAAGTGAGGCCGCATTGGCAATATCGCGGTAATCATCGGTCGGTTCGGCGCGGATGTCGGCATCATAGTGCGCCATTGCCGCATCGTGTTGACCAAGGTCAAGGTGCATCAGCGCGCGGTGCCACCAGACGTGAAAGCGAAAGTTGTTGCAATGCGCCCAGGCGCCCTCGCGCCCATTCAGCCATTCCAGACCTTCTGCCGCGCGGGCGGTCATGTCATAGACATGGGCCACGGCATGCAGCCCCCAAGCGTCATCGGGCGCAAGCGCCACGCCTGCGCGCCCCTGCGCTTCGGCGCGCGCATACTCGCCCGTTTCTTCCAGCGTAAAAGCATGACAGCCCAGAATGTATCCGCGCGCGGGGTGGTCATCCCATGCGTCCATCACGCCTTCGACCGACGCGCGCATCGCCTGCGGACGACCCATGACGAAATGAATGGCCTGCACCATCTTCATCGCCAGCGCGTCGCGCGGGTTCAATCTCAGAACAGCCTCAAGTCGCGTCGCGGCACGGGTCACGCGGCCCTGAAGCCAATCGCCAAGGGCATGAACAAAGGCAATCTCGCGCGTCGTGGCTGGGGCTGCCGTCAGGGCTGCGGTGTAGGCTTCACGCGCGACGGCAATCATCTCGGCCCGGCCCATCAACAGGCACGACAGCCCCCGGACCGCCTGACCCAGCGCGAAATCCGGTGCGGCCGCCAGAACGCGGTTCAGGTCCGGCCCGGTGCTGGCTGCGTGTGACAGAATGCCGTGGATCGTGCGGTTCCAAGCTGCCATCGCGGCGGGGGCAAGACTGGTGGGAACACCGCTAAGATCATCAGTCAGTGTCTGCTCGGCGCGCATGGGTCTTACTTTCGCATCGGGGCCAAGGGCGGTCACACCCCTTCTTTTTTACGGTTCGCGGCGGCGGCCGGATTCGTTACAGGCTGCGACCGATTATGTCAGCGCCTTCACGCAGACGTGAGCGGGCGGGCGATCAGAATGCACCGTCATAGGCGCGCGGACCGATCTGGGCGGCGATCAGAGTGAACTGCGGGCGCAGCAGCGCAGCCCGGGCTTCCGTTGCCAGGGCTGTTGCATCGCAAACCTCCACCCCGTGGCCGCCAAAAGCGCGCGCGAGGGCGGGGAAATCAGTCCTGTGCGATCCACCAAAATCGACGCCCAGATTGGGCCTGCCGCCGGCGCGCTGTTTCATCTCGATCAACGTCAGGCTGTCGTCGACCAGCACGCAGATCACGATGGGCAGGGACCGGGCCGTCAGGGTCGCCAACTCGCCCGCCCCCATTTCAAGCCCGGCATCGCCGACAAAGGCCAGAACGGGCGCATCAGGACGGCCCATCTTGGCACCGGCGGCAAGGGGCACGGCACAGGCCATCGTGCAAAGGCCGGACGACTGCAACATGCGTCGGGGGACGGGGCAATCCCACATCTGGCTGACGAGGATCCGATGCGCGCCGCTGTCGGCGGTGATGATCGTCTCGTGGGGCATCACGGCGCGCAGGGTACGAAACACCGCGTGGGGGCCCCAGAGGTCAGGGCCTTGAAAGGCATTGCGAAGAGAAACGCGGGCTGCCCCCGGCTGGCCTTGCGGCCAGCGGACCGGGGGCCGATGCGACAGGGCGGCCAGCGTCTCGGCCAGTCCTGCGGTCAGCGGATGAGTGGCGTGGTGCATGCCATGGTGGCGCGCCACCGGGGCAACCTCAATGACCGTCTGATCCGCGCGCCAAGGATTGCGCCAACCCAAGCGCATCTCGATCGGGTCATAGCCCAGAAGCAGAACGCAATCGCACTCTGCCATCAACGGCATCAGAACCCGGTCCGCCCGCGGCGACAGGCCAGCCGCACCCAAGGACAGCGGATCGCGTTCATCCATCAGGCCCTTGCCCTTGTAGGTGGTGACAAGCGGGATGGCATGGTCGCGGCAGAACTGCGAGATTGCAGGACCTGCGCCCGCGTTCACCGCGTCCACGCCGGCGATCGCGATGGGCTGACGGGCGGCCTGCAGGGCGGCCAGAGCCTCTCTGAGGGCGCTCTTTTCGGGCAAACCGGGGCGGGTCGGGGGGATTGCGGGATAAACTTGCTCCCGCGCCGCGCCTTCAGCCACGCTGATGGGCACATCGACATGCACTGGTCCCGGCTGGCCGCCGGTTGCAAGCGCAATCGCCCGTGCCATACCTGCGCCCACAGCGCCCGACGCAAGGCGAAAGCTGCCCTTCACCACAGGGCGCAGCATCGCCTGATGATCAAATACCTGATGGGTATAGGTCTCGGCCTCTGCTGCATCCACGCATCCGGTCAGAAAGACCATAGGCACCCGGTCCTGCATCGCGTTGGCGACCACATTGACCGCGTTGGCCACGCCAGGGCCAAGCGTGGCCACCAAAACCGGCAGCGCGCCGGTGGTGTGCCAAAGCCCCTCGGCCATGAAGCCGCCGCTGTTTTCGTGCTTGACCAGAACGAACTGCAACCCGGCGCTGTCAAGGCCCTGCATCAGGGCCAGCACCTCGCCCCCCGGAATCCCAAAGGCATGGGTGGCCCCGGCGGCGTGCAAGGCCTGCCCGATGATGTCTGCGCCGGTGGTCATCTGCAGTCTCCGATCGTGCCTTGCGCGGACAATTTATCAAGGGTTTCATCCGTCAGGTTCAACACGCGGGCGAGCACCGCACGGGTATCCTGACCCAGCGTTGGTGGGGCTTTGGCATAGGTCACCGGTGTTTGGCTGAGTTTCAGCGGATTGCCGATCAGCGACACATGGCCCTGCGCTGCAACCGGATGCGGCAGGCTCACCGTCATCTGGCGCGCTGCGACCTGCGGGCTTGCAAAGACCTGCGCCAGATCATTGATCGGACCAGCCGGAACCCCAAGACGGTCCAGCGCAGCCAGCCAGTCGGCAGCGGGGCGTTGCACTGTCATAGCCTCAATGAGCGGTATCAACGCTTCGCGGTTCTCCACGCGGGCTTTGTTGGTGGCAAATCGCGGGTCCGTGGCAAGGCCGGGAAGCCCCGCCTCTGCCACCAGCCTTGCAAACTGCGCGTCATTTCCGACCGCAAGGATGATCGTGCCATCTGACGCAGGGAAGCTGCCGTAGGGCACGATGGTGGGATGATCGTTGCCGCGCCGGGGCGGCACCACGCCATCGCTCAGATAGCCCACGCCCTGATTGATCAGCACCGCAATCTGCGCATCCAGCAACCCGATATCGACATGCTGCCCCCGCCCGGTGGCATGCCGCGCCTGCACTGCCGCCAGAATGCCGTTGCAGGCGTAAAGCCCGCAGACCACGTCGATGATCCCGACCCCAGCTTTCAGGGGCGGGCCATCCGCCATACCGGTCAGCGACATCAGTCCGCCTTCGCCCTGCGCCAGAAAGTCATAACCGGCGCGATGGGCATTCGGCCCGGTTTGCCCAAAGCCGCTGATCGAGCAGTAAATCAAACCAGGATTCAGCGCAGAAAGCGTGGGGTAGTCCAGACCATAGCGTGCCAGATCGCCGACCTTGAAATTCTCAACCAGAATATCCGATTCCAGAGCCAGCGCCCGGATCAGGTCCTGGCCTTCCGGATCGGCAATGTTGACCGCGACAGACTGTTTGCCACGGTTGGCCGACAGATAGTAGGTGCTTTCGCGGGTATCGCAACCGGCTGCGTCTTTCAGGAACGGCGGGCCCCAGAGCCGGGTATCATCGCCCGTACCGGGGCGTTCGATCTTGATGACCTCAGCCCCCAGATCGGCCAACAGCTGGGTCGCGGTCGGTCCGGCAAGAATACGCGACAGGTCAAGCACACGCAGGCCAACAAGGGCGGATGGGGTGGGTTCGGTCACATCGTGTCCAATCTGCGGACCGGGCAGGATTGCCCGGTCCGGTTTCGGGGTATCAGCTTTTGACCGGGGCAGGTGACGAATAGTCAGGGATCACCGCTGTCGAGGCAGCTTGCGGTTCGATCGTCGTCCAATTGGATTCAGATTTGCTGAGGTTACCGGGGATGTCCTCCTCCCAGAACCCAACCACGTTCTTGGTGATGTTGAGGTAAAGCTTACCATCCACGATGCGCCACAGCGTTGGGTTGCCTGGCACTTTGCCCCCTTTGGCCACACCGTAGGCACAGTGACCATCGTATCGAGGTGCAAAGGCGGCAGGATCGGCGACAAAGCGGGCGCGGTTTTCCGGGGTGGAAAAGGCAAAGGTGGCACCGTTGTAGTCGGCGATGATGCTGGCCTTGCCGGGTGCTGGCACGGTTTGGGACGTCCCGACTTTTGATTGATCAAGATCGAAATACGACACCACGTCATAACCAGATACGGCAAAGCCGGTTTTGTCGATATATTGCTCGCCAGCAAAGGCGGCGCTGAACGTCAAGGGCGAGAGGGCGAGGGCGAGGGCGAGTAGAGTAGGACGTGGCATTGGGATAATCCTTTCGTTTCTGCATGCGCGTCCTTTCGGTGCTGGCGGTGTGGGCGTTACGAATAACTCACCGCCATCACGCACTCGTGAATAGGGCGTCAGTCCCGGACAAGCGCAGTCGAGATCGCTGCACATACTGCATCCTTGCGCAGGGCCAGAAAGCGGCGCGCAGCAGCTTCGGTCGGGTGAAACGGGTCTTTGACCTTCCCGGTTGGCTTGCGCCGGAAGTTCTGCGAATTGCCCTGATTTTCTGCAATGGTGGCGGGTGTAAATCCGGCGACGAAGCTGCAGCGGCTGTCGTTTGCGGCAAAGGCGCGGGCTATATTGTCTTGTGCCCGTTGGCGTAGGCCAACCACTTTCGCGCCGTGGGGAGGGGCTGAGGTCATAAAGACACACGGCAACTCCGGCGGCAAATCTGCCATCAAGGCTCTGACATCAGCCCTTGCCGCCGATGGGCTGTTCGCCCAGCGGTCGGCGGCATTGCCCATCATGAACAGGATCAGCAGTTCAGGCGTATAATATCCCTTGTCGAACAGGGCCTGTAGTGGCGAGTGGTCGGGCGAGCAGAGCTGAAACTGTGCCCCGCGCCCGATTTGCACATAAGGGTTTTCACCCTGCGAAAGCGTGCCATAGACGCCCGCGTTCACCTTCCATTGAGGGTCGGCGTCACAGATCACACTTTTGGCCTTCCGGGTGCGCCCGGTCCATGACGTCAGTGCAGAGGACCGCACACCAATGACGCCGACGGTGCTGCCAGGCTTCAACCCACAGGTGCCCGCCATTGCGCCCAACGCGTCGACGAAAGCCGCGCCCGCACCGAAAGTCAATTGAGAATCGCCGATAACCAGCACGTCAGGCGCGCCCCTGACCTCGGCAAGGCCAGCAACCGGCATGCACTGCAATAACAAAATGGGCAAGGCCCAACGGGCAAATGGCATGGACGATCCTTGAACAATACTGTCAGATTCCTGTTCGCTCGCCTCGCCCCTCTTGTTACAGCACACGGGGCCTCCAGCATGCGGTAACCGCTGTTTTCGAGTAACCTCAAGGGCGGCGGGCGATCGCGATCGCGACAGGGTTGTGGCCACGGCCGCAGGCATATCCTTGCACAGAGACACGTCTGCCTGAGGCGCATCTGGTCGCGCTCTCAAGGTGTCGACCGGACGCTGTCGCGCGCGCTCAGCCTTGCCAGACCACTGGTTGCCTGGAGATCAGGCTTGCGCTATGATTACGGACGATTTGGTGGGGGCGGCGATGCGGGTTGCTGTGGGTCTTGCTCTGGCTTTGGCATGGGCTCAGGTGGCCGCCGCAGATACGCTGTGGGGCTTTACAAACTTTCCGCATGACCTGACAGCCGAGGCGGCCTCGCAGATCCACGCCCTGACCGTGCCGCGTTCCACTCTTTACGCGCAGCACATGGACCAGTGCGTGCCGTGGGCCGAGGTGTTGTCGGGCGATCCCTTTCCTGATTGGCTGCAGAACGACTTGGCCGAGATTCGCGCCTATCGCCAGCCGCACCAGACGATGTACGTCGCCGTAACGCCGACACAGAATGATCGGCGCACCCTCGCCGAGGCTTGTGGCCCGGACGAGGATGACACGCGCCGAATGCCCAGAGAACTACGCAACCGCACGCTGGACGATCCGGTGGTCATGGCGGCCTACCTCGCATATGTGCGCCGGATCGCCGATGCACTTTCGCCGACGTTCATGAACATCGGTATTGAGATGAGTGAGCTTGCGCTGCGCTGGCCCGACGAATGGCCGGCATTCGCCACGCTGTTCCGCCGGACGGTGGACGGGATGCGCGCCTCGCATCCGGGGGTAAAAATGGGGATGGAGCTTGTGCTGCAATCCATCATCGCGCCGCGAGTAGGCGACATGGTGCGGCCCGATGCCGAATATGGCGACTGGATCGGTATTAGTTTCTACCCTTATGGAGGCGCGTTCGGCGAGGTGTTCGGTGCCCCGCCTTTGCCGGCACCGCCCGGCGAGTGGCGCGAGCCTTTTGCCTTCCTCGCGCAGTGGACCGACCACCCCCTCGCCATCGCCGAAACAGGCTACGCCACCGCGAATACGCGGATAGAGGACGCAGGGGGGATCAACTTTCCCGGCAACCCGGACAGGCAGCGCGCCTTCCTGCGCGATCTGGTGGCAGAAGCCGATGCCCGTCGGTGGTTGTTTGTCGTGTGGTTTGTGCCTGCCGACTATACCCGCCTGTATGAACGGCTGGCGGCCACCGGTGCTGGAGCCGAGTGGATGAAGATCTGGATGCACACCGGCCTGTTTGATGCGTCGCTAACGCCGAAACCGGCGCTTTCGGACTGGCCAGTGGCGGCCCTTACTGCCGTGCGCGAGGCGGATAGCACGTTGCGCTGCACTACGCCCGGGTCGACTATAGCTGCGGTCTCCGCCCCGGGTGGTGGGCCCGCGACCGAATGGACTGTCCGCTATGGCGGCGCGTGGGAATTCTGCTCCACCCCTGCCAGCGGGTTCGCTGGCGCACGGGGCCTTGCCGTACTCGCCGCCAGCGACCCAGCAGAATATCTGATGATTGCGGTGGACGAAGCCGATGGCGACCGCTTCGTGTGGTTCGCCCGCGTGGACACGGCCTGGAAACGGGTGGAACTCGCCTTCAGCGACGCGGCCCCGGCAGTTGGAACTGCGGGTGACGGGCAGTTGGACCCTGGTGCAATCGTTGCCGTCACCTTTGGCGAGGGCGGTGGGGCGGATGGCGCGCGAGGCAGTCGGACAATCCGCGTCGGCACGCCCGAACCGCTGCGCTGACGGTCAGCGCAAGAGTACGGTGCCCAGAAGGCGAGTCCCGGTGGCGGAGAAATCCGCAACCGCCTGAACCACCGTATCGCGGCGGTCGACGGCGCGGTGGACACACAGCACGGTCGCCTGCGCATGTTTGGCAATGCTGGCAGTTCCTACGGATTGGCGCATCGGCGCGCCGATCAAGCCCACAAGTCCGGCCTCGGCACACAGGGCGGCCAGTGCCGCACCCACCGACGCTGCCATCAGCGATCCGGCGCCGGCCAACTCCGGCCGCGTGCCCACCCCCATCAACTGCACCGGGCCTTGGTTCGTCGCGTGCAACATCGCCGCCGTCAGCGGCGCGCCTGCAAGCAGGTCGGTGAACCCCGGCGCCCCGGTCGGAACATACCGCCCCATTGAGGTCGCATGCACCGATTGCGCCTCAACCAGCAGCACCCGAATGCCCGACAGCCCTGCCGCCGCTTGCAACGCCATCATGGCAAGTGCGCCCACGCCGCGATGCGACGTCAACCCGCACAACAGCAGCGCATCCCCCGGCGTCAACCCTGCAAGCATCCGGTTGGCCAGCGACACGGCGTTTTGCGTCAGGGCCACCTCGGGCACCATCACTGCCGGACCAGTTCCGGGCTCACCAATCCGCCGCGCTTCAAGTCCGCCGGAGGCCGGGTCCTGTCGTGTCATGCTGTCTCCCTGCCCGTCCGGGCCTCCTGTGCGGCCATGCTCATTCGGTCCAACACCACGAGAAGACCGGCGGCCAGCCACCATCCTTTGAGCGGAAAGTGGAATGCGTCAACCTGAAGGCTGAATACGATACCGATGAACAGCGAGAGTCCTGCGGCGACGGCGAACCAGTGCGCCTCGTCCTGCCCAAGCGCGCGCAACAGCGCAGCCGTTACCCAGACCCGCCACATCAGCGTAACCAGGAACGCGGTGAAGAGGAGCAGGCCGACCACACCCAACTCGTAGAACACCTGAAGGAATTCGTTGTGTGCCATGATCCACGCCGCATCGAACCGCGTCGGGTCGAGATACTGGATGATCGCCGTTCGGTTGCCAACGCCGATCCCGGTCACCCAGTGTTCCAACCCGAGACGCAACGCGGCGGCCCAAAGCTCGAACCGCCAGGACAGGTTCGTCGCGTTCGACAGGTCATAGGCAGCAAAGTTCAGCACGCGGTTCCAGATGCTTGCGGGCAGGTAGAATGCTACGACGGCCCCTCCGATGACGACTCCGATCAAGGTGTACAGGGTCAGCCGGAAAAGCCTGGTGGCCGTGATCAGCACGAGCAGGAAGGCACCGAACAGGAACACCGCGCGGGTGTTTGTCAGCATGATATTGTAAAGGACCACTCCCCCAGCGATGATCCAGAACGCCCGCCAAAGCAGCGTCGGCGCCACGCGCAGCTGCCAGAAAACGAAGGGAAGCGCCAAAAGCAAGTTGATCCCGTAGACCGCCGGGTTTGACGTGGTGCCAATTGCGCGCCGCACCTCGCCGAGCGTCGAGCGCTCCGACAGGTCGGTGTAGGTGGTGGACAGCCGCTGTGAACTCAGCCCAAGCTCGGGGTCCGACAGTTCGACCTGGAAGTGCCATGTGTAGATCTGATAGAGCCCGATCACAACGGTCGCCAAGAGCCACATAAATGTCAGCAAGCGCACGGTGGAGAAGTCGCGGACACCCTGTACCAGCACGAAAAACATCAGGAAGTTGCCCAACATCGTGATGGCATGGCCCTGGGTCGCCGTCGGATCATCGGCATAAAAGATCGACCCGAACGCCATCGCCACGAACAGGCCGTAGAGCACAAGCGCTCTTGGCAACTCGACCGCTTGTCGGCGGATCAATATCTGCGCGAAAACCGCTGCAACGGCAGCGAGCCCAACCATCCGCATGGCAGAAAATGTCTGCAAATCCAGATCGTTGCCAAACCGGCCAACGCGTTCCAGCGGCACGACCAGTGCCATGGCAACTAAAGTAAGTCGTGGCGCATAGACGACGACGATGGTGCCAATCACCACAGCGGCTGCCAAAACAAGCGCGATCAAGGGCGAATATGACGCCCCGAGCACGACCAGGACACCCGCGCCGAACAGGCCCATGCCCGCTGCAAGGCCCGCCACCGGGAGAGTGCGAATCGCAGACGTCACGCGTTCAAGCCCGCAACTCGGCCGGCGACACCTCGCCCAGCACTTTCACGCCGGGAATGCGCGCCAGATCGCGAAGCCCAAAGACACGCGTGTCGGCATAACCAAGCATGCCCGCGAGCGCGACGCCGAAAATCAGCCCAAGCGGCAGCGAAACCAGAGACATCCCCAGCCTCCTCGGCCCGACCGGCGCCAGCGGCTGCGCAGGCGGCGTCAAGACGGCGATGTTGTCCAACCGCCGTTCCTCCAGCCGGGCGTTCACCCGCTCTTCCTCCAGCCGCAGGTTGTAGTCGTCGTAGCGCGATTGCGCCACCTCGCGTTCGCTCAGAAGCAGAAGCATCTTCTGGTCTGCGACGTTCAGCACCTCGAGCCTTTCGTCGATCCGCGCGCGTTCTGCCTCGTGCAGGAAAATCTCATGGGCAACCGACTGTTCGAGCAACAGCACCAGCGCGCCGATCCGTTCCTCGATCTCCTGCGCCGCACGGCCTGATGCCGCCACCTGGCCGATTTCGGCGGTGCGCTTGACCATCAGTTCACCGATCGCTTGCAGCACGACGCCGTAAGGCGCTCCCCCCATTGCGGCAGGATCGACCCTCGCCGGATCAATCCGGTCCGCGAAAGCGCGGATCGGCTGAACGCTTGCACGCGCCGCAGTTGCATCAGTGACGGACGAGGCGACGGCCGATCGGCGTTCCAGAAGAAGCTTGCGTTCATCCGCGCTGGCGGTCAGCCGACTGCCGATCCGGAGCGTCGCTATTTCGGCATCGACCCGCTCCAATGCCGCCCACGCCAGCCCTACCTGATCCTCGAAAAACCCTGCGGTCGCAATGCTGCTGCGCGCATGGGCGCGGTCGATCAGAAACTGGTCGATCATGAGGTCGACCACCGAAACCGCTATCGAGCCGTCACCGAAGTGCAGCGAAATCTCGATCACGTCGGACTCGCCCTCACGGTTGACGACGAGATTATCCTGGAGGCGTTCAATCATCTTGTCTCGCTCGGACATCGGTTTGGCAAGTCGTAACGCAGTCAGCGTCCGTTCCACAGCCTTGGCGACGCCCCGCACCGTGTTTGACGCGGCCCTTCGAACCTTACCGACGAACGTCGTCGGCTCGACCACCAGCCGGCGGAATGTGGCAATTCCCAACGTATCGACAGCATGCTCGATCAGGTGCCGGGACTCGAGCAGGATGACGTCCGAATTGATGTCCTCCTTGCGCACGCCGCTCGATATCAGCGCACCGCGCGACACGGTGGTCGGAATCTCAAGGTTCTCGGGTCCGACCTTTACCAGCAGACGCGCCTCGACTTGGTAAATATCGGATCGGGCTTGCATCGCGACATAGACGCCCGACATGAGCACTGCGGTGACGATCAGCACGAGCGGCCAGCGGCGCAGGACCGCCGCCGCAAGTTCGGCAATCAACTCAGCAGGTTCAATGGTGGGCGTCGCGGCACCGGAGCCGGGCAGATCCCGAAGAACGGACACCATACCGTGCTCCTGTCGGCTGAAGGTCAATTGGACGGTCTGAGTTCCGCACGGGCTGTTAGACCGCGGCACCCAGCAAAAACGTAATACCCCCGGGGCCTGCGAAAATCAAGCAGCGTCGCGGCATCCGCCCCGCGCCGTGTGCGACGCTCGCTGGCTGCCGTGCACGTCTGGAAGCGGGCGGACCGTGTGATTGACTATTGCCTAATCTGAAACTGTGGGGCTATCATATCGAGGTACAATTGAAATCGGGATCATGAACACCGCGAACAGGCAGTAGCGGGGAGTAGGTGATGAGGATTCTCGTACTTGGTGGAACGGGGATGCTGGGCCACGTTCTTGTGCAGACGCTTGCCGGTGCTGGGCATACGGTGGCTGCCACAGTGCGCGGCCGACCCGAGTCCGAGCCGGGTCTGGAGCGGTTCCTTGATCTCCGCAACGCCATTCCGGTGGATGACCTGACCAGACCCGGAGCCCTGGCGGCTGTTTACGACAGTGCCCGGCCCGATGCAGTGGTCAACTGCGCGGGCATGGTCAAGCAGAAGGCGGGAGCGGGCGACATGGCAACGATGATCCGGCTTAATGCGCTGCTGCCCCACCTCGCCGCCGCCGAGGCGACGGCGCGCGGCGCGCGGCTGATCCACATTTCCACCGATTGCGTCTTTTCTGGCGCGCGGGGAATGTATGCCGAATCTGATCCGCCCGACCCGTCGGATTCCTATGGCATGACCAAGCTTCTGGGCGAAGTTGCCGCACCGCACCTGACGCTGCGCACATCGCTGATCGGGTGGCAGTTGCGCGGGGACGAAAGCCTGCTCGCGTGGTTCTGGTCGCAGCGCGGGCGGCAGGCGCGAGGCTTCACGCGCGCAGTGTTCTCGGGCTTTTCCACTCCCGCGTTCGCCCGCGTCCTCGCTGCAATCCTGGCCGACCACCCGCATCTTGAGGGCCTCTGGCATGTGGCAGCTCCGCGGATCGACAAGCACACCCTTCTCTCCGGCCTGAACGACAGACTGGGCTGCCCGGTGGACCTTGTCCCCGACGCTGCCCTTGCAATCGACCGCAGCCTCGACGGGCGTAATTTCGCAGCACAAACAAAAATCAAATTGCCTGATTGGTCGACCATGCTTGACGAACTGGCATTTAAGAAGGCGGAGATTTATGCAAATTGATATTTCTCGCGCGGTGGAGGGAAAAAGAGTTCTGGTCACCGGCGGCACCGGCAGCCTCGGGAAGGTGCTGGTGCGGACCTTGTTGTCCGGCCAATATGGCAGGCCGACGCGACTGACGGTTCTGAGCCGCGACGAGGGGAAGCATTTCTCGATGCGGCTCGCCCTGCAACACATGTCGGCAGCGTCCGAGGACATCATCTACAAGGATTACACCTCGATATTGCATTTCCGCGTCGGCGACGTCCGAGACTACAGCAGCGTCGTCGCGGCGCTGCGCCATGTCGATATCGTGTTCAACGCTGCGGCGCTGAAACAGGTGCCGTCGTGCGAATACTTCCCCTCCGAGGCGATCGAAACCAACATCCTCGGGCCGCGGAACATCGTTCGGGCCATTTCCGAACACGCCTTGCCGGTCGAGGTCGTAATTGGCGTATCCACCGACAAGGCCTGCCACCCTGTCAACGTCATGGGCATGACCAAGGCGCTGCAGGAAAGGGTGTTTGTGGCCGGCAACCTCGACGCGCCGCAGACGCGATTCACCTGTGCGCGCTATGGCAACGTGCTCGCTTCACGCGGGTCGGTCATCCCGCTGTTTCACGCGCAGATCGCAGCGGGTGGCCCGGTGACGCTGACTGATCCCACCATGACGCGGTACTTCCTCACACTCGACGAGGCTGTACATACCATCGTCTCGGCCGTCGTGGTCGGTGAGAGGGGCGAGATTTTCGTCCCCAAAGCACCTGCCGCACGGATTGACATGCTCGCCCGACTGCTGATCGGAGACCGCCCGATCGCGCTCGAGGCCTTCGGTATTCGGCCGGGCGAGAAGATTCACGAAACCCTCGTGGCCCAAGACGAGGCCTATCGCACGATCGAGCGGCAGAATTATTACGTCATCCGCCCGGCGTTGCCGGAACTCGGCAGCATTCCGAAGAACCCGGCGCTCAAGGGCGCCTATACTTCGAACCAGCGCGTGATGAGCGAGGCCGACCTGTCCGATCTCTTGACGCGCAACAGGCTTCGGGTTGAAGATAAGCCAGATTTCGAAGCCATCTATTGAGGTGCAGCATGGCCAAGTGTGTAAAAGGCATTCTCGGACCGTTGGGCCTCCACCAGATCGACCGGAACGCTGGGGCCGCCCGGACGCGCGCCGCCTCACTCTCGGGCGAGCCTTGGAACTCACTGCTGGTCCAGGCGATCGGCGGCGTGCCGACCACGTGCCAACCGTGTCACGGGCGGGGTCACGGGCCTGCTCCCATATCTATCAACGACCGCGTCAGCAGCGGCGATTTCAACTGCCCCGCAAGCTGCAACCGCCCGCTCGCTCGCGCCTTTGTTGCGACACCCGACAAGTGCGATCTCTCCCCGTTCGTCCGCCCTGACGTGATGGCGCGCAGCCAGCTGGCTTGCGCATGACGCGTGTCCTCGTGACTGGTGGGGCGGGGATGATCGGGTCGGCGCTCACCCGCCGTTTGCTCGCCGAGGGGTGCGATGTGACCGTCATCGACAACCTCTGGCGCGGTCGGCGCGAATGGCTCGCCGCCGTGGGCCTCGACATGGACCGCGACTTCATCGAAGCCGACTTGTCGCAGCCCGGCGTGCTCGACCGGCATCTCGGCGGGGTCGAGTATGTCTTTCACCTTGCCGATGTGGTGGCGGGGATCGGCTATGTCTTTGCCAATCAAGGCCTGTTGATGCGGCAGAACCTGCTGATCAATACCCGCGTCGTCGAAAGCGTGGCCAAATCTCGCGGCCTTGCCGGTTATATTTACGTCGGCACTGCGTGTTCCTTCCCACAGGGCCTGCAGACCGGCCCGGAAGCCGCCGCGCTGCGCGAACCCGACATGTTCCCCGCCGACCCCGAAAGCGCCTACGGCTGGTCCAAGCTGATGGGGCAGATCGAGGCGGAACTGATGGAAATGGAAACCGGAATCCCTGTGGCACTGCCTATCCTGCACAACGTCTATGGCGCGCCCTGCGACTATAGCCCCGAACGGAGCCAGGTCATCCCTGCTCTCGTGCGCCGTGCGATCGAATATCCTGAAGCGGGCGAATTCACCGTCTGGGGCGACGGGCGACAGGGCCGTGCCTTCGTACATGTCTCAGATGTGGTCGATGGGTTGATCGCGGCGATGACCCGCGGGCTCGGTCACGGCGCAATACAGATCGGCCCGGATCACTGCACCACAATCCGCGAGGTTGCAGAAACCATTGTCAATGTCTCGGGCAAGAACATCGACATTCATTACGACACGACGAAACCCACGGGCGACCTGGGCCGCCGGGCGGATTATGCCAAGGCCCGCGACCTTCTTGGCTGGAAACCGCAGATGGCGTTGACCGACGGGATCGCGGAGCTTTACGGGTGGATCGCTCATCAGATGCGAAGATGAAGATGCTGTTGGATCATTTCCACAATCCTCTCGTGGGGGGTGCGGGATGCCGCCAGTCGATCCTGCCGGTCTGTCGCGCTAGAGCTGTTCCGGCGTTGTCAGAATCGCCGAAACAGCTCTGTCCCCTTGTTTTGACGCAATTCCGGACGCGAAAGCGGTGCCACTTTCGCTGCAATTCCTCTAAACCCAGCCCCGCCGGGCAGCATGCCGAAATGCCGTCCGCGCCAGAACTCGGATACGCGGATCGACAAGGTCGGCCTCATGCGTGAACACGGTGACGAACCCGTGCCGATCGAAGGCGGAATCCAACCGCGCTGCGAAACGCGCCGGGTCGGCGGCGTCGCCGGCAAAAAACTCCAGTCGCAAGTGGCTGGTCACAAACCCGATTCCATTATGCTCGGCCCGCCCCGTTGCCACCAGAGAGGCCCGCGCGGTCGCGGGCAGGCGATAGCAGATGGCGGGCCGATCCGTCGTCATCAATGCGGTGATGCCTGCCGCCCGCCACAGCGGCGCGAGTTCGAACACTTCCGAAAAGTAATGCAGCCGCACCCAATCCGCCCGCCGGTCGGACGACGCGATGCGGGCGATGTCGGCGTTCAATTCGGCGAAGGTACGCGTGGCGTCATCTACAGCCTGAGCATGGGGGGCGGTTGCATAGCACCTGGCGTGGGGACCCCAGCGGAAGGCTGCTGCACCCGCCAGCACCTCCACAGCGCGATCCGACACGTCAGCCAGCCGCCGCACGCGTCCATCCGCCAGCGCAGCAGCGGAAAAGACATAGAGATCGGTTTTTGCTCCGCTTTCCTGATGCAACTCATCAAGAAAAGCCAGCAAAGGCTGTTCTCTAACCGACAAATTCCAATCCGACAGTTGAAGAACGCAGTCAAATACGTCGTCGATCGAAAAATGGAAACGCCGCATGCATAACCCCGTCCACTCGATGACCGAGGCTAGCATGTCCGCCGCGCCGCTGCGACTGCTTTATGTCAGCCGCACCTGGGCCATGGGGGGGGCGCAATCGATCCTGCTGTCGCTGATCCGCCACCTGCCCTCACGCGGATACGACATTCGCGTGGTTCCATGGGACACGGGGATCGAGGCTGACTCCACATTCGCCGCCGCCGCTGTCTCCGCAGGCGCGACCCTGACCGAACCCCTGCGCTGGACCGGCTGGCACGGTTTTGCCGCCACGCGCCATGCGCTGTCGGGAATCGCCGCGCGCCATGCCGTCGATATAGTGCATACGCATGACAATGTGTCGAACTGCCTCGTTGGCGTTGGCCGCCGCGCTTTTCCCCGCCCCCATGCTGCGACCGCCTTCGGCTGGTGGGAGTTGAACGCCAAACTGCGACTGCTCTACGGTTTGGAACGCCGCATCGCCCTTCCCCGCGCCGACCGTGTCTATACCGTCAGCCACGACATGGCCGCGAAAATCCGTGCAGCCGGCACGCCCGACGCCCGGATCGCGGTGATCCATACGGGTCTCGACCTTGCCGACTGGCACCCGCGAGGCTCGCGCGCTGCGGTGCGGGCAGGTCTCGGCATCCCGGAGGATGCGGTTGTCGTCGGCGCGCTCGGCCGGGTCAGCACCGAAAAGGGTCTCGACCTTCTGCTGTTCGCAGCCGCGCGCCTGTTTCCTTCATTTCCAGATCTGCGCATCCTGATCGTCGGCAAGGGGCCTGACCTTGACCGCCTGCGCACGATGGCCGCGCGGATGGGCATCGCCGACCGTGTTCATCTGCCGGGCTTCTTCCCGGACGGCCCTGCGGCGCTCGAGGCGATGGACGTGGCAGCGATGCCCTCGATATTGCCCGAGGGCTTCCCGACCGCTGCAATCGAGGCGCAGGCCATGGGCCTGCCACTCGTCGCATCCGACATCGGCGGTACGCGCGAAACGATCATTGCGGGAGAAACCGGCACGCTGATCACCCCCAACGACACTATCGCGCTGGAGAACGCGCTGCGCCCGTTGATTGCCGACGCCGCCCTGCGCACTCGCATGGGCACTGCCGCGCGCACCCGTATTGCAGCAGGCTTCACCCTGCCGCGGATGCTCGACGATATGGAGGCGTTCTACCGCGCGGTTCAGGCAAAGCGGCGATAGACAGTTCGCGTCTCGGCCACGCACCGATTCCACGAAAATCGCGCTGCTTGGACCGGCCCTGCCGCAGCCAGCCGCGCGCGCAACGCCGCGTCAGTCCCAATTGCCAGGAACCCGTCGCGCAGTTCCTGATCGGACGCCGGATCGACCATCAGCGCTGCAGACCCCGCCACTTCGGGGATCGACGTGACATCCGAGGTCAACACCGGCACGCCGCAGGCCATGGCCTCTATCACCGGAATCCCGAACCCTTCCCACAGCGACGGGTACACAAAGAACAGAGCCCCGGAATACACCGCCGGCAGGTCTGTGTTCGGGATGTAGCCGGGCAAGACCACGGCCTCCCCAAGCCCAAGGTCCGTGATCAGCGCCGTCAACTGCGCCCGTTCCCAACTCATGTCGCCCGCGATCACCAACGCCAGCCCCGGATCGGCGCGCCGCAGATGCGCAAAGGCGCGCAGTGCCCCGTCGAGGTTCTTGCGCTTTTCGAACCGAGCCGCACAGAACACGTAGCGCTCAGGCAAACCGTAGCGGGCGCGCACCGGCACGCTCTCCGCCGTCGGCACGGGCCGGAAATGCGCGCCCACGCCGTTGTGTATCACTGTGATCCGCTCCGGATCCGTGCCGTAATGCGCCACGGCGTAATCCTTGACGTTCTGAGACACCGCAATCACATGCGCCGCCTGCTGCATTCCCCGTCCCATCAGGAACAACAGCCGCCGCCGGATTGCAGGCGGAAACCAGTCGGGCCGCATGAACGGGCTAGAACAGTGTAGCGTGAACACATACGGCACGGTTGAGACCGGCGGCGCGATGTAGGCGGCATGCAGGAGCCCCACCCTTCGCCGTGATAGCCCCCACAGCAGCCCCGCCGACATCGCTGCGGGCCTGAAATGCCCAGGCAGGACGCTGACCCCGACATTCCCGGATACCGGCGTCAGCACCCGCGCTGCGGCGTCGCTCAGGCACATCACCTCGTACCGCGTTTCGGGGTCTTGACGGGCCAGACCGTGGATCAATTCCACCTCGTACGTTTCCGGCCCGCCGCCCGACCGGCCCGCCATCACCGACAGAATGCCGATCACCGTCATGCGGGCTTGCCCACGCCGACCACGAGCCAAGGGTTCAGCCCGGAGGCGCGCAGGACGCCAAGGCCGGGAAGCGACAGCACGGCGAACCACGCCTGCAACGCGGCAATCAGCACCCACATCTTTGGATCGCGCCGCTTGGTATGAAACCCCCAGTAGCGCGCGGGCGGTAGCACCTCGACTTGCGCTGCGGCAAACAAGCGGCCGTAATCGGCGAAGGACAACAGGAACGGCTCGTCAGGGGAGTGCCAACGCATCAGGCCGCCGTGCTGCATCTGGCCCTTGTGGAACATGTCCACCGGGCACAGACGGTTGGGGTTGCCGGTAACGATCAGACCACCGGGGCGCAGTACCCGAAGCAGTTCCGACGCCACCCGCGCGCGCTGTGCCGCATGATCGGGCACCACCTCGGTGCTGTCGCCCTCTACGCCTATATGCGGGAAAAGGCACCCCGTGACGATCATGTCGAAGCTTTCATCGGCATAGGGCAGGTTCAGAACTGATCCGATCTGGAACGCCCCGCGGTTGGCGCGGTGCGTCCAGGCCATCGTACGCGCGCCGCAATCTACGCCCCAAGCCTGGATTCCCGCGTCGCGGAACGCATCCACATCCGCCCCGATCCCGCAGCCCGCACTCAGCACCCGCAAGTCGCGCCGATCTGGAAGCCGCCGCGCGATCAACGGCAAATAGTAGTTCTGCGTTGTGAAGCGGTTCGTCTCTTCCTCGCCTGCAAAAGTGCAGCAATCGGCATTATCGGCAAAGCGAGCGTCACCGGGGCCAAGCAGGACGGGAAATCCGTCATCCATCCCGAACCGTGCGCCACAGGCGGTGCAGGAAGGCCCCTCGCCTGTGCTGGCTAGCGCGCCCCGGCACACGGGGCATGCAACTGGCGTAACGGCGGCCATCAATTCGACGCAGGCCGTGGCGCACCGCCCGCCGGCACGACCGTCTGGTAGGGGACGAACAGAGTGTCATCTGGCATCAGCCGGTCGAGCAGCGTCACGGGAATCACCTGGTCACCGTCCTTGCCAGGGCGGATCACGGTCATCGCATCACCACCCCCCAGCCGCTCGATCGCGCGGAACTCGGCGTTGCCGATGCCCGCCGACAGCCGGTCGGCCACCGCCAATTGCGCCAACGCCCCAGCGCGGGCCAATGCGAGGTCGGCCAACCCGTCCTCCTGGCCCTTGATCCCTAACAGAATTTCGATCTGCCGTTCGGCGCGCAGGTTCAATGCGTCCTGATCCAGTCGGCCCTTTGCGGACTGGGCGCGTGAAATGAAGGCGCGTACTTCCAACTTTTCGGCATCGATCTGGATCGCCGCAGAGCGCACCTGCAACTGGCGTTGGAGCGTAACGAGATCGCGCGAGGCGAGTTCGCGCACTTGTGCCGCCTCCTCCTCAATGAGCGCCGTCTGCGCCTCCTTTGCCGCAAGCTGACCATTCAAGGCCTTGATCTCATTGTCGTACTCAGCCTGAACGATGGTAAGATTGGTCATCAGTCCGTCGAAGGTCACGCGCCGTTCTGCCATGATTGCGGCTTCGGTCGCCGTCAGCGAAGCCAGCCGCTCGGGCACGACCAGCGCCGTGGCGCCAAAAGGCGCGCTGAAGAGTGTTTCGTCGCGTTCCGCCACGAGGCGGGCGAGGTTGACCAGTGCCACCGCCTCCTGCTCGTCATATTGCGCCAGCGCCTGGCGCAGCCGCCCCGCCTCCAGCCGGGCGTTGGCGTCGGCCGGTACGGGGCGCACGAACCCGTCCGCCAAGGTTATCGCCTGCAGCACCGTCATTCCGTTGATGTATTCAAACCCTCCCGGCTCGTTCACGTCACCTGCAACGAACACGGGCCGGTACTCCTGAATCACGACAGTCACATCAGGACGCGCCAGCCCCTCGGATGTGCGCAAGCGGTCCTCAATGGCATCGCGCGCCGCTTCGGCCGTCATGCCGCCGAGGTTCAACGAGCCGAGGCGCGGCAGCATCAGCCGTCCCCCCAGTTGCAGCCGCGCCGCGTCGACAGACAGGTCGGGGCGGTCCAGAATGCGGATGGCCAGCACGTCGCCCGCGGCCAGTCGGTAATCCTCTGCCCGCAGTGCGTCCGGTGCCCCGGCAACCGCAAGGCCGACTGCCACCGCAGCCCACGCCCGCACCAGCCTCAGACTGTCGTGCCGCACCGCCGCCCCCTTCGTCGCCCCCGCCGCGTCCTGCATCGTTGCCTCAATCCGGGCGAACAGCCCGTGCCAGTTGTAGTCCGCTGCCATTCGGGAACGCCCACCGGCGCGGATCACCGCGCGCCTCGCGGGATCGCGCATCAGCGCGATGCAGGCGTCCGAGATGCCACGTTCGCCCTCGGCAGCGACGTAATCGATGCCATCCACAAGCGCCAATCCTTCCACTGCAATCGCAGTGCCGACGACGGGTGTGCCGAGTGCAAGGCTCTCGATCACCTTGAACCGCGCCCCTCCGGCACCAAGCCGCAGGGGCACCGCAGTGAGCCAGGCCGCAGCAATCTCTGCCCGCACATCGGGAACGCGGCCAGTGTAAACAATGCCGTCGGCTTTCGGCGCGGTGTCGTCGAAGGCCCCCGTCACATGCAGTTCCGCCTCTGGAACGGCAGCGCGAATGCACGGTAAAATTGTAGCTGCAAACCACTCCACCGCATCGCGGTTCGGCGGGTAAAGGACCGAGCCGGGATAGATCATGCGCCCTGGCACGGGTTCTGCAAGTCCGAGAGGATAGGTATCAAGCTCAAGCCCGTTTGGCACGAAATGCAACGTGTCGCGAGGCCAATAGCGGGCGAGTGACTCCACATCCTCAGCCGAGTTCAAGAAGGTCGCGGCATAGGTTCCCGCAAGTCTGCGGATGAACCGTACCGCCTTTCGCCGCCGCCCTTCCCAAAACAAGGTGTCGGGAAGACCCATGAGGTTGCGCATCCGCTCGATCTGCAAGACGCCTTCGCAGACATAGTCGAGCACCGCCGGCGGCCCATCCTTCGGCACGTATTGCGATAGCGCCGGGTCGCCCGTCAGGATCAAGTCGGGCTTTTCCGCCGCGAGCACACGGGAAACAAACGCCGCCATCGCACCACTGCGGTAACGGTGAACGTCGTGGGGCTCGTCGTCGAGCAGCCGGCGCTTCCACATCGACACTCTGTCGGGATCCACGAGCGTTGCAGGCACCACCAGAACCTCGCAAAACCGGGCAGCCACATCTGCCGGCACGGGCCCTTGACCGTCGACGGCTACGCAGGCCAGCCAAACATCATGTCGCTGCGCAAGCGACCGCAACAGATGCGACAGCCGGTGCGTCTGGCCGTTCGACGGCGGGAACGGTTGCCCCGGCAGAAGTGCAAGCACCTTCATCAGCGATACAGCCCCTGCGGCCAGTGCGGAAACGACGACCGCACGTCTACGCTGCGCTCGCGCGAGATCAGCATGCCGTCGATGTCCTGGTCGGTATCGACTACTGCATCTTCAAAGATCACTGACCTTCGGATCGATATACCCTGCCGCACCCGCGCCCTTGCGCCGATCACTGCCTGATCGAGCGTGACTCCCGGATGCAGATCGGCACTCTCGTCGCGCAGGCTTGTCATACTGAGGCGGCGGGCTACCAGCAAGTTGCAATGCAGGAGATCGGCGGGCGAGGTCAGATTGATGTCATCCTCGACACAGGTGGACGCGCAGGTATGGTTGCCGTCGTCGATCATCACCTGGATCGCATCGGTCAGTTCGTATTCATCGCGCATGGCGGTGCGTGGCGTTCGGCGGATCGCGTCAAATATCACGGGGTCGAACAGATACAGGCCCACCCCCTTCAACCGGTTCGTGGTGTGGCGCGGCTTTTCTATCACCCGAGTCACCCGCCCTGCGGGATCGAGTTGGATCGAGAAATTCTTGCGGATCGCCGCTGCATCCGGCTCAATCTTCGCGGCCAGCACAGCGGCGCAGCCGGTGTTGCGGTAAGTGGCCGTCATCTCGCTGAGGTCTTCGGCGACGAAGTAGATATCACCCAGCATCAGGAGGAACGGCCTGTCCAACACGGGTTCCATCCGTCCCACTGCATGCGCGATGCCGAACATCTGGGTCTGTTCGACATAGTGCAACCGCACGCCGAACCGCGACCCATCGCCAAGAACCTTTGTGATGAGGTACCCTTTGTGCCCGATCAGCACGGCGATCTCCGTGATGCCCAAGCCCCGCATCGTCTCGATCTGGTATTCGATCAGGGGCTTGTTTCCCACGGGGAGCAGCGGCTTGGGGTAATCCTCGCCGAAGGGAGCCATGCGGGTGCCGCGCCCTGCAGCCAGAATCGCGCCCATCAGGGGTTCATGCATTGCGCCCCCCGCGGCCCGTTTCGCGCCCGGCCGCGCTCAGCAGCCGCCGCCATTCGTGACCCAGAAGCACAAGCCCGGCCCGCGCATGCAGACCGATCCATGCGACATAGCGCATCGGGTTGAACGGCCCGGCGTGATGCGTGCGATAGTATCTGTAGGCCCCGTTGTGGAAATCCATCACCATTCGCGTTCGGCGCACGTTGCGGTGCCCAGCCTTGAGGTTTTCGTTGTGCACCACGCGGCTGGTCGGCAGCGTGTCGATGCGCCAGCCACCCTTTTTGATCCGCTGGCACCAGTCGGTATCCGACCAGTAAACGAAATAGGCTTCGTCATATCCCCCCACAGCATCTAGAACGGACCGGCGCACCATCATGCACGCCGTCGACAGCGTATCAACCGGATACGGCACCGCCGATCCTTCGCGATCGGCTAGCAGATAACGACGCGAAAATGGGTTGTTCGGAAACAACTCCGTCAGCCGTGAGCGGCGACCGAACAGCGCGGCCATCGGCGTTGGAAAGGCGCGTGCGGTGCGCTGCGGCGTACCGTCGGGGTAGATCAAGGTCGACCCGCAGGCCCCGGTTCCGGGATTCCCGTCAAGCCATCCCGCCATGTCCTCAATGGCACCAGCCGTCACCTCGGTGTCGCTGTCGAGCGACAGGATATACGCCCCCCCCGCTTGCGCCGAGCCCCGGTTGAACGCCCGGCACAGGCCGAGGTTGCTCCCCCCCGCGATTACCAGCACTTGCGGAAACGCTGCCCGCGTCAACGCCACGCTGTTGTCGGTCGAGGCATTGTCGTAGACTATCACCTGCATGCCGCGGGCCGGTGGATGCTCATTCAACGCGACAAGGCACCGATGCAGCAGCGCTCCTCCGTTGTAGTTCACGATCACGACGCTGATCGCGGGCGCTTCAGTCGGGCTTGTCGTGGTCATGGCCCGGCCTCCTGTCGGGGTCGCGGGCAGCGCGGGCCTGAGCCGCTCGGACGCTGGCCATGTGCGCGGGCAGTTTTGTCGGGTGCCGCTCGAATATGTCGCAGTTGTCGCACACAGTGCGCGCGCGTCCGTCCCATTCCTTTTCAGTGTACATTGCCCTGCCCGACTGGAACATGGGGTTGTTGTAGATTTTGCCGATATCGATCGTCTCGTGCCGGTCGAGATGATCGAAATCGCGCTTTTCATCATAGACTATGCAGCAGGGCGACACGCCGCCGTCGGTGTTGATGACCATCGAGCGGTAGAGATAATAGCATGGCGCCGGTCTGTCGGGGTGGCCGAAGGTCTGCGGCAAGTCCTTGCCGTCGTCGCGCCCGCGGAACTTCTGCGGGAACCATTCGTCGGCCAGAGCGCGACGATTCTTCACTTCGAAAGGCAAGCCCACGGGGATAAAGCGGATGCGGTCAACCCCGATCCGGGCGGCGATCCGCTCGGCCTCCTCCACCTTGTCCTCGTTGTGCCGCATCACGATATACTGCCATTCGATGAATGGGCCCTTGCCTTTTTTCTTCTTTTTTTCAACGAGCTTGGCCATGTTCTCGATCACGCGGTCGAATTTACCGCGAACGCGGTACTTCTGATAGCTCTCTTCATCCGCGCCATCGACGCTGACCGTCAGATGTTCCAGTCCCGCGTCGATCAACCCGTCGAGGTGATGGTCATGGGCGATCACAAGGTTTGAGGACATGTTGGTGCCCACGTTCTTCGATTGCGCATAGGCGATCATATCAAAGATGCCCTCGTTGATCAGGCTTTCCCCCCAGTTGTGACAGTTCACTTCGAAGAGGTAAGGCACATGCGGGTCGAGCCACCGCTTGAAGCAGTCGAGCGTCATCATCCCTTGCGGTCGGCCGAGTTTGCCCATGCCGGTCGCGCATAGCGGACAGCGCAGGTTGCAGACGTTGCAGGGGTCGAGGAACAGGATATAGGGCCGCCCTTTCACCTCAATCCGGCGCAACCGCATCTCCATCTCGACCCGTGCGAGGTTCACCCATTTTCGCGGCGTACCGTGTTCGACAAGCGCGCGCGCATGCCGCCCCATCCGGGTGTATTGCGGAATGCGCGACAGCAGCCGTTGGACCCTCGTCGTGCTCATGCCGCCCTCAATGTGCACCGTCCCGCGCCAGTATCGCGCGGACGGTTTGGACCAGACACCGTAGGTCGGTTGAAAGTGCTGCCTCTTCGACATAGCGCAGGTCAAGTTCGACGGTATCGACAAAGTTGAGGTCGCCGCGGCCAAGCACCTGAGCATACCCGGTAACTCCCGGTTTGACGGCAAACTTCCGAATGGTTCGCGTATCGTAGTGCGGAAGCATCGCGAAAAGCTCGGGCCGCGGACCGACCAGTCGCATGTCTCCCGTCACCACGTTCCAGAGGTTCGGCAACTCGTCCAGACTCGACCGCCGCAGGAACCGGCCCAGCGGCGTAACCCGCGGGTCATCGGCCCATTGCAGCTTGATGTCCGCCATGTCCTTGCCGGCAAAGCTGAAATCATAAAGTTCCGGGAACCGGGTGGGGGCATCGGCGTACATCGAGCGCAGCTTGAAAAAGCGGAACGAGCACGTGCCGCCCTGCGCGATTCTATCCTGCGCGAAGAGCGCAGGTCCCGGCGATTCGCGGCGAATCAAGACGATCAAAACCGCCAGAACCGGCATCGCGAGCATCACAAGAAACAGGGCAAGCAGTCGCTCGACGAGCGAATACCACAGTGGCGGTGCATAAGGCACGCAATCTTGCGCCACGTCGCGCGCCGGTAACGCGGAAGCTTCACGGAATTCGGGATCGTGCATGGCTGGGCTAAGCATCGACACACCCAAGATCTCGGTGACTTTGACGAAAATATCCCCACGCTAGTGGTGCGATCCCGACAGACAGTTCCCATCTGTCAGGACAAATCGCCCCACCAGATCAATGGCTTGTGGGCTGACTTTTCGAAACAGATGGGAACCATCTGTTTCGGTCAGACCACTAGGATGACCGGCCCCAAATTTGCAAAACCATCCTGACAAAACTGATCAAGAAAGGTGATGGCCAAACGGCCAAGCATGAAAAGCAGAATGGCCGCAACCGGTGCCGGAATCAAGCATTTTCTGCAAGATCGCGCGACTTTGTAAGATTGCGTTAAAAGGATTTGTCCAACCGGCTGTTGGCAAGCAGACAAGACTGCTACGCCGCCCTGCTAACGCCAGATGTAAGCCGCTGGCAAAGGCGTGTTATAGGACAAGGGCACCGATCTTGATGAGCGTTCCGGCATCCCGGACTGGTTGAAGCGGCAAGGCTATCTGGATTTCAAACACTGCCCGGCAGCCGTGCACGGGTTTCCGCCGTTGTCCTGTCCCGTAACCCCGCCTCGGCACGATACCACTGGACATAGCGCACAAGCCCGGCCGCCAACGGCACCTGCGGCACCCAGCCAAGCATATCGGCGGCATTGTGGGAGGCTATCATGTCTGTTGGATCGCCCGCCCGCGCCGTGCCGAGGAAGCGCAAAACCGGCGGCGGGTCAAACCCGGCGGCAAGCAATGCCAGCACGTCGCGCACAGCAACGCCCTGCCCCGTGCCACCGTCAACCACGACGGGTGCCGCAACCGGCCGTACCGCCGCGGCAGCAGCACGCATCAGTGCCACGACATCGGTGATTTCGACAAAATCCCGCCGCTCCACCCCGGTGCCAAAGAATTCCGCCGTGCCCGTCGCCATCTTGCCGCAGGCCTCCCATAGCAGTTGTTTACGCAGCCCCGGCCCGTAAACGGAGAACAGCCGCACGATGGCCACGCCAAGACCGGATCGCAGACCGGCACCCATCAGCACGGCCTCAGCGTCGGCCTTGTGATGGCCGTAAGGCGACAGCGGCGTGCAACGGCCCGACCGGCCGGCCGGCCGGCCCGCAGCCTCACCGTAAACCGCCCCGCTGGAGGGGTAGACAACCCGCGCGCGCGGCGCATTGGCGACAAGCCACGCCGCCAGCGCCGTTGTTGATCCCACGGTGCGAGCCCGGTCCCGTTCCGGCTCGGCGATGGAGGCCTGCACATTTGCGCCACCGGCACAGTGAAACACGACATCGGGGGGGCCGAGCAGACGGTCCAGCGTCGCGGGTTCGACGCTGCCGACGATGCGTTGCACCGCCCCGCCCGCATCCCACGGCGCAGGCCGATCAAGCCCGTGGCCAATGTTGGACACGGTGTCGCCCGCTGCCAGCGCGTCTCGGGACATGGCACCGCCGATAAACCCCGCCGCACCCGTGACCAGAACATGTTGCGCCATTGCCTGTCCCTTCACGATCGCCGACACCGCACTATCGGCCAACACGGTATTGCAACTTCACGTGCGATGCCACAAAATGCTTTTTGCGAGGTAACAAAAGGCCATTGCTGCAATGCCCGTTCCGCGCATTATCGCCGATGCCACACTGGCGGTAGTGCCAAAAATGATCGGCGGGGCGTTGACGCTGGGATTGGGGCTGGCGCTGATCGGCAGTTTCGGCGCGGTCGACTATGGCCGCTATGCCTATGCCGTCACGTTGATCCTGCTCGCAGACGCAGTGATCGGCACCCCGTTCGACCTTGCGGTCATCCGCCTTGCTCACACCCGTGTTGCAACCGACCCTGCGACGGCCTTGGCGTTGGAACGGGCGGCTCTGTGGCTGAAGCTCGGGCTGACTGGGGTGTTGGCGGCTTTGGCGTCGGTGACGGTAGGGCAGGCAGCTGGTGGCCTGATGCCATACGTCGCCGTGGCAGCGCTGAGTGTGATGGCTCTGCGTTCGGCCCTGCTGCACCTGCAGGTGCGGCAGCAGTTCCGCGCATACGGCGGCGTTGAACTGGCGCATCTGGTGTTCAAGCACGGCCCGATCTTTGCGATGATCGTGACAAATACGGCAACGCCGGACCGGATCCTTGTCTGCCTCGCCGTCGGCCCGGCGCTGGCGGCGGCCACGGCGCTGCCATTGGTGCGCAGGCAGGGTGCGGTGCGCTGGCCGGAATTCATGGGTCATGCGGGCGAGGTTTGGCGGCTGATTCTGTGGTATGGCCCGACGCTCGCCCTCGGCGCAACACTGGCGCAGCTCGATATCCTCATGCTCGGCGCAATGCTGCCGGGCGCTACGCTGGGGCAGTACGGGGCGGCTGCGGTGGCAGCCTCGGTGCCCGGCATGCTCGGGATGTATCTTGGTGTCGTGCTGACCCCCAGGGTCGTGCGGGCTGCGGCGGCGGGCACGTTGCGGGCACCGTTCTTGCGCATCCAGGCTGGGCTGACGGGGATGGCCATCATTCTCGGCCTCGGCGCGGTGGTGCTGGTCGCCTCGCCGCTCAGCGGGCTTCTGCCGCAGGACTATGCGGCGTCGCTGCCAGTATTCGCGACGCTGCTTCCGGGAACGCTGGTTGCCATGACGACATCGGCGATGGCGCTTCCGCTGGTGCTGGTGGCGCGCAAGACGTTCCTGCTGCGTCTCGACGCGGTCGTAGCGCCAGCGGCATTGCTTGCCTATTGGGTGGCGATCTCGGCATGGGGCGCTACCGGTGCGGCCTTAGTGACGCTGGCGGTGACACTGACGCGCAGCCTGGCCGTTCTCGCAGCCGGGTGGCAGATCACGGCCGCACCGGCACGGATCGACTGACCGCCCCAGCCACACACCGCCCCAACCACACACCGCCCTGCCACCCTGCCATATGCGATTTCGTCGCACGCGATGGTGTGCGCCACGTTTTCTTACAGCAGCACTCGCGAAGCATAGCGCTGCGCATCCAATCGGATGCGTGAATGCCGCTGCAGGTCAGGTAAATCATCCGCCTGATCAACGTCGACTGGGTCATCCTGTCGCAACTTGCCCGGTTTTGTTGACCTATTGATGACCTGGAATCTCGGCATGCGAAAGCTCCGTTTTTGGCGGGCGCAAGACATTGTAATTATTGGTTTTTTTGTCACGGTAACAGGATTTGAACCTGTGATCTTCAGGTTATGAGCCACGCGAACGGACCACGAGCAATCCCGCAAAACCGCGCTATCCTTCGGATTTTCCGTGGCTTGCAGCCCCTACCCGGGATCGTCCCTACGCTGGATTTCGCAACAAGCCGCAACGAACCGCTCCCTCTTGCTTCCACTATGCTTCCATACGGGCAAAGGTTGATGTTCCGGTAGCAAGGCGATCAGTCGTTCGGTTGGTCACGAACGGCCCTAAGCAAACCTTGACTATGTGATGAATCGCTGCAGTGCAGCTTTCAGAGAACGGACTTCTTCAGCCTCAAGCTTTCGGCGTCACTCCACCTTTTTTCAAAAGCGCTGCGCCTACGCGGAAGAGGTCAGGCATGTCGTAGCGCCCATCTGGGCGGCTCGTAAGCACGCCCATCTTGGTCATGCGATCGGCGAGATCGGCCTCTCTTTCCGAATGAACAGGTTTCTGATTCGAACGGGTTTGCACCGGAGGGAGGGAATTTTCGTTGCGCGCAATTTTCAAAGCGGCTTCCACCGTGGCGTTCTCTAACCAGGCATCAAAGAAGACCTGCGGCGCTGCTGGCACCCTTAGACCCGCGAGCGGCTGGAGAACCCTTTTGATCCAGGGGTATTCCGTGTTGAGCTGCTCGATGCGAACTTTTGATGCTTCCCGCAGCCCGTCGCGGATCGTTTGCGGCAGAAGAACGAGGCTACCCGCATCCCGATCTTCAGATTGTTCCGCAGCGTTCTGCATCAATATCAGAAAGCTTCGTGGGGTCACATCTCCGAGGCCATCTGCAAGATGGTTATAAGGCCAGTCGAAGGTTTTTCCCTTTCGCGGTCCGTTGCCCATGAAGTTACCTGCCATGGCCTCGAATAGCTGTTGCTGCTCGCTTTCGTTGCTAGACAGCGTCCAAGTCCGAAGATCCTCTTGTTTTGCAGGTGATTTGCCCAAGCCGAGGGACTCTAGGAAACGCTCGAAAGCCTCCTTAGCCTCGTGATCAAAAGCTAGTCTCGCAAACATCAGCCCATAGAGATCCGACTGATTCCAACTAAGTTTAGCCGCACCGCTGCGCAGCTTGGGCAGTTCCACAAACCTTAGCGTGAGCTCGCTCAACTGGTCGGGGCGCATAAAGAGCTTGGCTCGGATGGCATTAAATCCGCGCAGATCCCAAACCGAGCGCATCAGCGAGTCAATGAGCCCGCTAAGCCGTCCCCATTCCTCCGAGATTGCATCGAGCGCGTCAAAGACGATAAGGAGAGTCTCGCCGCGTTTAGTAAGCTCTTCATCAACCTTCTTCATGGCATCAGCCCAATTCTCGGGGTCCGCGAAACGGTCAAGCATGTCCTTGACCGCGTGCTTCTGGTTAGGTTCGGTCACTTCGAGAGCCGCGCTTACAATTACGGCTTGCCAGAAGCGGTCTGCGGTAGCCTTCTCTTGCCCAAGCGGCACCAGTTTGTCGATGACGGCCTTCGACACACCAGCGTTGTTCACGCCGCCAAATCCGATCTGAACCTGAAGCCTGTCAAGCCCCAAGCGCGGGTAGAGAACGGCGGCGAGCAGTCTAGTGTCCTGGTTATAGAGCGCACTTGCCCAAAAGCTCTTTCCGGCCCCCCGCGCTCCAAGCACAAGCGTCGTCGCAGGGTCGAGCGCTTTGCTATGGGCCGTGGGCGCAAAGACGTCCTGCAGTTTAGCCTTGTCCGCTCCCACAATTGTCGTTGACGCACTTGGATCAAACCGAGCGATGGCCTCGCGGATCGCGCTGATGTCCTCTGGTTTAGCAGGAATGGATCTCTTGCGAATGCGAATGGTCATTTGGCAAAATCCATTTGCTCGTCGAGCCAATCCAGAAGATCCCCGAACGTCGACCGGACAAGCCGTTCATCGAGCTGGACGCGGTTCTCAACCGGATTGAAGCTGCGGTAGCGCTCGTCATTGAGGATGCGAAGCACAGGCACCGGGTCCTGCGGCAAGGCCGTCGGCGTGTCATTATCCGCCCAGACCAAGTCCAGATCTTCCGGCCCAAGAGTTTCGGGCTTTGCAATTGGCCCCTCCTCCTCCGTGCTCCAGAGAGCGTTGAAGCGCTCTTGAGCGATCTCCGCGTCGCCTGGATCCGCCTTGGCTTGTACGAACCAAGCGTTATCTTCCCAAGCCGTGCCCCCAGGAACGCGGTCGCGGATGTGGGCCAAAAGAAAGGCGTAGCCTTGGAAGGTCTGCGGCTCATTGATGCCAAAAAGAAGCACTTTTGCCCCGAGCCCAAGGACCGGAGCCGCCGTCGTTTCGTGCAGGCCCGCGCGCCCGTCGATCAATACGACGTCGTAATCACCGGTGGCCTCGAAGCTACCAAGCATTTCTTGCAGTTGATCGCGAAGGGACATGGGGGTGCCTTCGCGCATGTCTTCGAGGCTTGCCCGGGCAATCTTGGCGAGCGCATCGGCGGGATGTGCCATAGTTTGGCTGCCAAAAGCGGGCACAACGGAAATGCCGTCCAAAAGTGAAGACTTACCGATGCAATCGGCGCGGAACCTGCCGTCAATCCCTGAGACCCCGTTCTCGACGAGCCAATCCACGACGCCATAAGTAGGTAGCTCTTCTGGCGTCAAGAGCGTTGCGCCGAGCCCCGGAGCTTCGAAGTCGAGATCTACAGTGAGCACCCGAAAACCTGCCCGGGCCAGATGGGTTGCGGCAATTGAAAGCGCTGTGGAGCGACCGACACCGCCCTTGATGCTGATAAACGCAATCCTGGGTATCGCGCCTGACTCGAGCACAGGGCGCACCATCCAATCTGCGCCGACAATCCGGCGGTCGAGAAGTCGGATATTTACCCCTTCGATTTTTAGAACAGGAGCGGCATGGGCCTCCTCGACGATCCGGGAGACGCCAGCCGCATCTCGCCCGCGCACGGGGTCTTCGGGGCGGGCATATGGTCCAAGGTGCTCGGCGACCGCACTGTTCAAACCTTCGAGATCTGCCGTTGGGACGTTTAGGATGACGCCAAGGCGGCCTTCAAAGTCCCGGATCACGATAGGCTCCGCAGCGGCCAGATCTCCAGAATACTCTGCAATGAGAATTGCTACGAGTGCCGGCAGGCTGTCATCGAAACGAATGGGGTGGCTCATGGCAAGGCCGTCCTTGCTTTGTCCGCATCGGCCCGCCATCTTTCCATTGTTGCCGCGTCGGGACGTATGCCGTCGCTATAGCGGATGTTGATAGCCCAGCCCTCCATATAATGCTGATTGGTAAACCGCGCGAGTTGTGTTGCCCCGCGCCCAGAAATCGCGTCGCGGAGTTTGGACTTGAGTCGAGGGAAGTGGGCGTAGACAGGTCCGTCTCGGCTGTCGTCGGTCCAGGAATAGCCGCGGTACAAAGCCTTGATCGCGCACTCGGCGGCGATCCCATAGAGATAGCCTGCGGTCGTTCGGTCAGGTGCTGCTGCGTTCCTGAGTCGCTCGGCGGCGGCCCAATTGCGATGGGCAGCCTTGGTCATGTCGGGCGTGAATTGGCACATGCATCTTTCCTAATCTCTGGCGTGCCGGTTGCCAAGCCACGTGCTGCCCTGCGGGCGCATTCAGTCCGGAATATCCCCTAAAGCAGAAGTTTGGCACCAAACGCCACCCTCAGTCGGCTCTCCGCCCTTACCATCCAAGACCACAATTGCATCGGCCCCAGCGGACACCATACAGGCGAATCTATCTCAATCAAACACGTGCGCTTTTTCATTATTCTTAGACCCCCGCCCAGAAGCCCGACTTCCGGCCATGCTCTTGCTTCAGCCGGGCGAGATAAGTGGCGTGGGCTCAAACGTCCTGAAACCTAACATCCGGCTGCCAAGTGCCGCGCAGTCGGTGATGTGCTGGGCGGCATAGCCGTGGCGCTTTGATCTGGCTTTCGACAATGTGAAGTCGATCATCGCCCTCAAAGCCAGCGTGGCGGCAAGGGGCTGGCGCTCCGAGAGGGCCTCAGCTGCGGGAACGAGAAACTCGCCGCGGTCGCCATTGATGTCGCCATGGCGGTCAATCAGCAGTCGGGCGGCGCGGTCGGGCGACGGCCAGTCCAGGAAGAAGCCCAAGGCCGACGTCACGCAGGGGCGCGCCGCAGCATAGTCCATGGCGCGTTCCCCGCCCCCGTTATCCTCGAAATCGGGAAGCCGCTTCAGAAAGTCGCGCAGGTATTCTGACACGAGCGTGCTCTCGAAACAGCTGCAGCGAAAGGCCTGCGCCTCGTCTTTGCGCTCAAGCGCTTCCAGCACCTCGAGGCGGGTGTCCTGCCACTCGCGGGGCACCCAACTGTCCTTGCCAATATCAGCGTGTTCGATGAAGCCGAGCGCGTCCCCTGCCCTGCCAGCGGCCAGCAGGCGCGCCCGGGCTTCGCCGGGATCCCCCAGGGCTTCGCCTGGATCCCTTGTCACCCGCCATCTTGCCCTCTTACAGATCGACGCGCCGCAGCCGCAGCGCATTGGTGATGACCGAGACCGACGACAGGCTCATCGCGGCGGCCGCGATCATGGGCGACAGCAAGAGGCCAGTGACAGGATAGAGCAGTCCTGCCGCAATCGGAACACCAACAGCGTTGTAGGCGAAGGCGAAGAACAGGTTCTGCTTGATGTTGCGCAGAGTGGCGCGGGCCAGCTTGCGCGCCCGCACGATGCCCATGAGATCGCCGCCCAGAAGCGTGATCCCGGCGCTTTCCATCGCGACATCCGCGCCGGTGCCCATGGCGATACCGACATCGGCGGCCGCCAAGGCTGGGGCGTCGTTGACCCCGTCGCCTGCCATGGCGATCTTGTGGCCGTCGCGGCGCAACTGGTCGATCAGGTCCTTCTTGGCCTCCGGCAGGACGCCTGCGCGGACTTCGTCGATGCCAAGGCTGGCCGCCACCGCCCGCGCCGTGCGCTCGTTGTCGCCCGTCGCCATGATGACCCGCAGCCCTTGGGCGTGCAATTCGCGGATCGCCTGGGCGGTGGATGGCTTGATCGGGTCGGCCACCGCTACAATGCCCGCAAGCGCTCCATCGATAGCGACGAACATCGCTGTCTTGCCCTCGGCGCGCAGCGTGTCAGCCCTTGTCTCCGCCTGCGCGGTGTTCAGGCCCATCTCCACCATCATGGCCGCATTGCCGAGCGAGACCGCGCGCCCGCCAACCGTTCCGCGCACACCTTTGCCGGTGATGGCCTCAAACCCGTCAGCCTCCTGCCGGGCGGCCCCCGCCGCTTCCGCTCCTTCGACGATGGCCTCGGCGAGGGGATGTTCCGAACCGCGTTCCAGTGCTGCGGCCAGCGAGAGAATGTCAGCCTCGGAGACCTCGCCCAGGGCCACGGTATCGGTCAGCTTCGGCTTGCCCATGGTCAGCGTGCCGGTCTTGTCGACAATCAGCGTATCGACGCCTGCCATGCGTTCCAGCGCTTCGGCATCCTTGATCAACACGCCCGCCTGCGCACCGCGCCCCGCCGCCGTGGTGATCGAGATCGGGGTGGCAAGGCCAAGGGCGCAGGGGCAGGCGATGATCAGCACCGAGACGGCCGAGGCGATGGCGAAGACCAGCACCGGTTCGGGGCCAAAGAT
>JBBQJA010000034.1:0-41853 GCA_038325465.1 Hyphomicrobiales bacterium
CCCACGCCCGAACCCGCACCGGCACCCGAAGAGGTGGCCGCGCTGCCTGACCAATCCACGCCCGATCCGGTGGCTGAAGCCATAGAGCAGGCACCGGCGCAGCCAGAATTTGCGGCGTTGCCGACCGCCGGTCCAGTGCCGCAGGCCCGCCCGAAGCCAGAACCTGCAAGACCCGCGCCAACCGAGACCGCCACCAGGACAGAGACGCGGCCTTCCGAAGCGGCGAGCGCGTCCTCCAAGCAGAGCGATTTCAATGCCGACGAGGTGGCCGCACTCCTCAACAAACAGGACCCGTCGGGTGGCGGTGCCAAGCGCTCGACCGAAACCGCAGCACTCGGGGGCAGCCGGACCACGTCGGGTGCCACGCTGAGCCAGAGCGAGATGGACGCGTTGCGCGGCCAGATCCAGAAATACTGGAGCATAATCCCCGGCATGGCCGATGGCGGCGATGTCCGGGTGACGGTGAAGATGCGGCTTGATCCGTCCGGAAACATCGTCGGCCAGCCCGAGGTGATCGCTTCCGGAGGGTCTGATGGCACGCGTGGTACGCTGGCAGGCAGCGCCAGGCGCGCCGTGTTGCAGGCACAACCCTACCAATTGCCCGCCGAAAAATATGACACCTGGTCAGACGTGATTGTCAATTTCGACCCAAGCCAGATGTTCTGAAAGCTGAAAGGCTGCACCATGAAAAAACTGAGCCGTCTCCTTGTCATGTCCCTTGCTCTGGTGACCTGCACCCTTTCGGTGATGGTTGCGCCGGCCCGGGCCGTGGTCGAGATCGACATCAACCAGGCCAATGTCGAGCCGCTGCCGATCGCCATCACCGATTTCATTGCGGGCGATGATCTCGGACTGCGTATCGCGGAAGTGATCGCCGCCGATCTCAAGCGTTCGGGCCTGTTCGCACCGGTCAACAAGGGTGCGTTCATCGAAAAGATTTCCAATCCAGACGAAACACCGCGCTTTGATGACTGGAAGGTCATCAATGCCCAGGCACTCGTGACCGGGCGCGTTGTGAAGGAGGCCGATGGACGCCTGCGCGCCGAGTTCCGGCTTTGGGATACGTTCGCCGCCCAGCAGCTTAGCGGCGAGCAGTTCTTCACCCGGCCGGAAAACTGGCGCCGCGTCGCCCACATCATCGCCGATGCGATTTATGAGCGGCTGACGGGCGAGAAAGGGTACTTCGACACGCGCGTGGTCTTCGTGGCCGAAAGCGGACCCAAGACCGACCGCAAGAAGCAGCTCGCCATCATGGATCAGGACGGTGCAGAGATGCGCACGCTGACGGGGTCGAACGATCTTGTGCTGACGCCGCGCTTTTCGCCCAATCGCCAGGAAATCACCTACATGTCGTTTGAGGGCGGGCAGCCGAGCGTCTACCTGCTTCAGCTCGAGACCGGTCAGCGGGAGCTGGTGGGCAATTTCCCCGGCATGACCTTTTCGCCGCGGTTTTCACCCGATGGCCAGAAGGTCATCATGAGCCTGCAGCAGGACGGAAATGCCAACATCTACACCATGGATCTGCGCTCGCGGGCGACCACGCGCCTGACCAACACGACAGCCATCGACACCTCGCCCTCCTACTCGCCCGATGGAAACCAGATTGCTTTCGAAAGTGACCGCGGAGGACGCCAGCAGCTCTATGTGATGAATGCCGACGGCACCAACCAGCGCCGCCTTTCCTTTGGCGACGGCTCCTACTCCACGCCGGTCTGGTCGCCGCGCGGCGATCTCATCGCCTTCACCAAGCAGTCGGGTGGCAAGTTTTCCATCGGCGTCATGCGCACCGACGGATCGGGCGAGCGGATCCTGACCACGGGGTTCCACAACGAAGGGCCAACCTGGGCACCCAACGGCCGGGTGCTCATGTTCTTTCGCCAACCGGCCGGCTCGGGCGGTCCGCAAATCTATTCGATCGATCTGACCGGCTACAACGAGCAGCAGGTACCCACCAGCACTTTCGCTTCCGATCCGGCCTGGTCGCCGCTGCTCGAATGAGAATCGCCCGATTTCAGCCGCCATGCTGCCGCAATTGCGGTTCAAATCGCGACATATCAGCCTCAAAACATATGTCGTTAACCATTCCCGTTCAGTCACGATTAACCGCGACGGGATAGAAATGGTCAACCAGAACGTCGTAAGGAGACCGGCCATGGGCCGCATGCAAACTCTCGCTCGCAACCCTGCGGCCATTGCCCTTTTCATGGCGCTCGCGCTTGCGGGCTGCGCTTCCAAGAAGAACAACTTACCCAACTCCACGGCCGATCTCGGTCTTGGTGCCGGTGCGGCAACGCCCGGATCGACGCAGGATTTTACGGTCAATGTCGGCGACCGCATCTTCTTCGACACCGATTCCTCGGTGATCCGGGCTGATGCCGCCGCCACGCTTGACCGCCAGGCCCAGTGGCTCAATCAGTATGCGAATTACCAGATCAACGTCGAAGGTCATGCCGACGAGCGCGGCACCCGCGAATACAATCTTGCGCTTGGTGCCCGCCGCGCCTCCGCCACCCGTGACTATCTCGCCTCGCGCGGCATTCCGGGGAACCGGGTCCGCACGATCTCCTTTGGCAAGGAGCGGCCTGTGGCCGTCTGCGACGACATCTCCTGCTGGTCGCAGAACCGGCGCGCGGTGACCGTGCTTGGCGGCGCGGGAAGCTGAGCCGCCTGCCCGGGCCGCTCAGACAGGCATCGGATGGTCATGCTCCCGACATTTGCTCGGGAGCGAGATCGCAAACGCGACCAGGCGAGACATCGAACCGCTACTGCACGTCGCGTTCAATCGGGTTCGATTGAACGAAACGCACATGCCTTGATTCAAAGGGCTACAGCGACGTCCACGCGTCCGAAAAGACGCGCGGCTCGACAGGGGTTCCTGACCGGAAAGGGCGGCCCAGAACCGCCCTTTTTCAGACGACCATATTTTGGCCGGTTTGTCCGTTGATTCATCCGATGCGGTTGCGATATTGACCTCCATGAGGCCAGGACGCGCTTTTGGCGCATGCGCGTGGCGGCTCGGACCGGTTGCGAGGCAAGGAAGGTCAGCTTGATGAAATCTCTCCAATTTATCGCTCTGTCGATGGCGATGGGTCTTGCGGGTCCCGCGCTTGCGGGGCCGCGGCATCCTGACCTCGCGGGGCTTGTTCCGCCGGAGGCCACCACGGGCGGCAGGGCTCCGGTGGTCCTGGCGCAGGCTGGAGACCCGGCTTTCCGCATCGGTCAACTCGAGGAGCAGAACCGGGCGCTCAACGGGCGGATCGAGGAACTGGGCTTCCAGTTGCTGCAGATGCAGGAGCAGATCCGGCAGATGCAGCAAGACAACGAATTCCGGTTCCAGCAGATCGAAGGCGGGGCACCGGCGGGCAACCGTACAGATGCGCGCCCGGCGGTGACCGAACCGCAAACCGATCTCGCGGCGACGCCGTTGCCGGGTGTGGAAAATTCGACGACATCGTCGACCACCCAGGCGCCTGCGGGTCAAGGCACGCCGCCCACCGATCTTGGCCAGATCCTGTTCAACGAGAACGGCAGTCTCATTACCCCCGACGCACCGGCCGCGACAGGCGGGCAGACCGCCTCGCTCGATACGCCCGATGATCTCTACAAGGCAGGCTATGAGCATGTGCTGTCGGGCGACTACAGTCTCGCCGAGCAGTCCTTCCGCGACTATGTCGACATTTATCCGAGCGGTCCGCAAGCTTCCGACGCCATGTTCTGGCTCGGGGAATCACAGTTCTCGCAAAGCCGGTATGACGAAGCCGCCAAGAGCTTCCTGGCCGCCCACAAGCAGTTTCCCGCCGCCGAAAAAGGTCCCGACACACTTCTCAAGCTCGGCATGTCACTTGCCGCGCTCGACAACCGCGATACCGCCTGCGCCACCTATCGCGAAGTGCTGGTGCGCTACCCGGACGCCTCTGCCGCCATCCGCAGCAAGATTGTTACTGAACAGTCCAAGGCAAGCTGCTGAGCCTTGACGCGCCCATGGGCGAAACCGCGATGGTCGCCGGACCTTCCGCATCGCCGTCGTTTCTCGACAGCCTCGCCGGTTTTCTGAATGAACTTGCCGACACTCGGCCCTTGGGCGTCGCCGTCTCGGGCGGAGGCGATTCCCTCAGCCTGCTTCTGGCTTTGAACCATCTGGTCCCCGCTCAAAGGCTCTTCGTGCTCACTGTCGACCATGGACTGCGGCCGGACTCCACATCTGAAGCCCGCACAGTTGCCGTCCTCTGCGCGTCCCGCGCGATCCCGCACGAGACTCTTGTCTGGAGCGGCCCGAAGCCAGCCACAAGGCTGCAGGCGCGCGCGCGTCAGGCGCGCTACGAGCTTCTGGCCGAGGCAGCCGGACGGCTCGGCCTTTGCGGCGTGGTGACCGCACACACACGCGACGACCAGGCCGAGACGCTTTGGATGCGGCAGGCCCGCACCACCGATCACCTGTCGACCGGACTGGCTGGCATACCACCGGCGACGCTCTATGACGGACGCCTCTGGGTCATGCGTCCGCTGCTCGACGTCCCGCGCCGTGCGGTGCGGGACTGGCTTTCAGATCAGGGCGTCAAGCCCATGGAGGATCCAGGCAATGCCGATCTGCGGTTCGAGCGGGTGCGGGTGCGACGCTACCTTGCGTCCAACCCGGCCCCGGTCGGGCTTCACGACGCAAAAGCGGCTCAGGACCGGCGCCAGGCACTGGCGGCAGCCTGTGCCGGGGTCATCGCCGACAAGACCCGGCGCGACGGCCAGGGGACCATCCATTTCCGTCACGCAGGGGTGGCTGCGGCACCCGCCCTTGCGGTGCTGGTCAGGCTGGTCGATCTCGTGGGCGGGAGGGCGCGCCCGCTTGACAGGCACGGCAAAGACCTCCTGCGTGGGCTTCTTGAGACCGGAGTGCGCCGGACGGCGACTGTCGGGCGGGTGCTGATCGATGTCCGGGATGGCGCGATGCGGCTGGCGCGGGAAAACAGGGCGCTGCCCAGAGTGCTGCTGGCACCGGGGGCTACGACGGATTGGGATGGCAGGTTCCGGATCGCCAATCGCAGCCTGGAACCGATTGCGGTGAGCGCCGGGCCTGGACCCGGTCGGAGGCCCGAATTGCTCTGCGTCGAACGGACCGGGGAGGCCGCCGAACACGCTCGGAGCCAGCAACCGCCAGAGGCGACGGTGAGCGCGCTGTGCGGCGCAGCGTCGCGGATCCTGCCAGTCTTTGAGTATGAGTGTGCCGTTGAGACCGCAAGATTGGCCGAAGCGCCGCAGTTTCCGCCCTGTCCGTGGCGGCGAAGTGCGAAAGTAGTCCGGTTCTGAGCATTTATGCGCCTTGGCAAGGTCGCAATCCAAACCTATGTTATACCCAAGATATGTCGGGCTGGCGTCGTGCCTGCTGGCACACGGGCAAGGCCCCGGGGAATTTCATGAACCCAAACTTCCGCAATTTCGCCTTATGGGCCATCATCGCCCTGCTGTTGATCGCCCTGTTCAACATGTTTCAGGGGCCAACTGACAAATCCTCCGCGCGAGAAATCGCCTATTCGCAGTTCCTTCGCGACGTGGATTCTGGGCGCGTCCGCGATGTCACCATCATGGGCGACCGCATTTCCGGCAATTATACCGACGCGTCGGGCGTCTTCCAGACGTATTCCCCGGGCGATCCGGCCCTGGTGACGCGGCTTGAAGGCAAGAGCGTGACCATCACAGCGCGCCCGGAAGTGGAGGGGACCAACACGTTGTTCGGAATCCTGATCTCCTGGCTTCCGATCCTGCTGATCCTGGGCGTCTGGATCTTCTTCATGCGGCAGATGCAAGGAGGATCGCGCGGGGCGATGGGCTTTGGCAAGTCGAAGGCGAAATTGCTCACCGAGGCCCATGGCCGGGTGACCTTCGCCGATGTGGCGGGCATCGACGAGGCCAAGCAGGACCTTGAGGAAATCGTTGAATTCCTGCGCGATCCGCAGAAGTTCCAGCGGTTGGGCGGCAAGATACCTCGGGGCGTTCTGCTGGTCGGTTCGCCCGGAACCGGCAAGACGCTGACGGCGCGTGCCGTCGCGGGGGAAGCCAATGTGCCCTTCTTCACCATTTCCGGCTCAGACTTTGTGGAAATGTTTGTGGGTGTGGGTGCCTCCCGCGTGCGTGACATGTTCGAGCAAGGCAAGAAGAACGCGCCCTGCATCATCTTCATCGACGAAATCGACGCAGTGGGCCGCCATCGCGGTGCCGGGCTTGGCGGCGGCAATGATGAACGCGAGCAGACGCTCAACCAGTTGCTGGTCGAGATGGATGGCTTTGAAGCCAATGAAGGCGTCATCCTGATTGCGGCCACCAACCGACCCGACGTGCTTGATCCCGCACTTCTGCGTCCCGGGCGCTTTGACCGTCAGGTCGTGGTCCCGAGCCCGGACGTCAATGGCCGCGAGAAGATCCTCAAGGTTCATGTCCGCAATGTGCCGATCGCGCCGAACGTCGATCTCAAGGTGCTTGCACGCGGGACTCCGGGTTTCTCCGGTGCCGATCTCATGAACCTCGTCAACGAAGCGGCGCTGCTTGCCGCCCGGCGCAACAAGCGCATGGTGACCATGCAGGAATTCGAGGACGCCAAGGACAAGGTGATGATGGGTGCGGAGCGCAAGTCGCTCGCCATGACGCCTGAAGAGAAAAAGAACACGGCCTATCATGAAGCCGGTCACGCAACGATCGCACTGATGCTGTCCTCGACGATCGACCCGATCCACAAGGCGACCATCATTCCGCGCGGACGTTCGCTCGGCATGGTGATGACGCTGCCCGAATCGGACCGCTACAACTGGACCTACGAGAAAGCCATTGCGCGTCTCGTCATGCTGTTTGGCGGACGCGAGGCGGAAATCATCACCTTCGGCCCGGAAAAGGTCACCACCGGCGCATCGGGCGACATTCAGATGGCCACCAACCTTGCAAGGTCCATGGTGATGGAATGGGGCATGTCCGAGAAACTCGGCCGCGTTCGTTACCGCTCCAATGAGCAGGAGGTCTTCCTCGGCCATTCGGTTGCGCAGAGCACGAACATGTCGGAGGAGACAGCCAAGCTGATCGACGAGGAAGTTCGCCGTCTGATCGAATACGGCGAAACAGAAGCCCGCAAGATCATCACCGAGAACCGCGAGAAGTTCATCATGATCGCCGAAGCATTGCTCGAATACGAGACACTGACAGGCGACGAGTTGCGCGGGCTTCTGGAAGGCCGGACGCCTTCGCGTGATCTCGGCGACGATTCGTCCCCCCCTAGAGGCACGGCGGTACCCACCGCTGGCGTCAAGAAGGGCGATTCCGGCAAGAAGGGCGACGAGCCCGATCCCGGCATGGAGCCGCAGCCACAATAGGTTCCGGCCAGTCCGGTCGAACTGCTGACAAACGCCCTCCCGCCGGGAGGGCGTTTTGCATTGTTGCGGGTTGATCCCGATATCTGCGTTTGGGTGTTCCATCCTTCTCAGCAAATGCTGGAATTGGAAAAATCACGAACAAGGATATGATTGGAATGGATTTCACGACTTTGACATCTTGTTGCAGAGGCACCCCGAAAATGGGGATGACATGTCAGATCCAATCCACTGGGCTTGTCCACGGCGGGTTCCGCTGGTGGTGGGCGGCCATCGAGAAAGCCGCAACGGCGGGTCCATCCTTGCCAATCGCGCGAGCTCTCACCGTAAATTACATGTGGTGCATTTCGGCAACCAAGACAGAGCTCATTGTGTGAATTGATACGAGTTGTAACGAAAACTGATTGGTCTAAACTGGGAGAATAACGGAAACGTGAATGCGTTACGGCTTACAGCGCCGCGCGCCCAATCGGATGCGCGGATGCCGCTGTAAACCATTGAATGAATGCATGTATGTTATCGCACAAATGAATCCAATTGTGCGCGACATGCATCAGGGGCAAGTCCGTGTTTAGTCTGAATCCTCCAGGGGGACATCATGAACAGACGTTACTTCGGCACTGACGGCATCCGCGGTCAGGCGAATATGGCACCCATGACACCCGATATTGCGATGCGTGTGGGGATCGCCGTGGGCAATCTCTTCCGGCGCGGCGACCATCGCCACCGTGTCGTCATTGGCAAGGACACCCGGCTTTCGGGCTACATGCTCGAAAATGCGCTCGTGGCTGGTTTCACTGCCGCAGGTCTCGACGTTTTCCTGCTTGGACCCATCCCGACCCCGGCAGTCGCAATGCTGACCCGGTCTTTGCGCGCCGACATCGGCGTCATGATCTCTGCCTCGCACAATCCCTACCAGGACAATGGCATAAAGCTCTTCGGCCCCGACGGTTTCAAGCTGTCAGATGAGCTTGAGCTTCGTATCGAAGCGCTGCTGGACGAGGACATTCATCTGCAGTTGGCCCGGTCAGAGGCAATCGGCCGCGCCAAGCGCATTGACGGTGTTCATGACCGCTACATTGAATTTGCCAAGCGGACGATGCCGCGTGACATCACGCTTTCGGGCATGCGGGTCGCAATCGACTGCGCCAACGGCGCCGGCTACAAGGTGGCACCGGCGGCATTGTGGGAACTGGGTGCGGATGTGGTGAGCATCGGAACCGAACCGAACGGCGTCAACATCAATCTCAACTGCGGCTCCACGCATCCGGTGGCGCTGGCGCGCAAGGTGCATGAAGTGCGCGCCGACATCGGCATTGCGCTCGACGGTGACGCCGACCGGGTGCTCATCGTCGACGAGAACGGTGCCATCATTGATGGCGACCAGCTCATGGCGCTGATCGGCGAATCCTGGGCGGCCGATAACACGCTGCGCGGCAACGGCATCGTCGCCACCGTCATGTCCAATCTCGGACTGGAGCGCTTCCTCACCGACAAGGGACTGACGCTGGCCCGCACAAGGGTCGGGGACCGTTACGTGGTCGAGCACATGCGCGCTCACGATTTTAATGTCGGCGGCGAGCAATCGGGACATATCGTGCTGTCGGATTTCGCCACCACCGGCGATGGACTGGTCGCCGCACTTCAGGTTATGGCCTGCGTGCAACGGATGGGACGCCCGGTTTCCGAAGTCTGCCGCCGCTTTGAGCCGGTGCCGCAGATCCTCAAGAACGTGCGGTATTCGGGCGGAAAACCGCTGGACGACACGCATGTGCGGCAAGCCATCGCCGATGCCGAAAGCATGCTTGCAAACAGTGGCCGTCTGGTCATCCGTCCATCGGGCACTGAGCCGCTGATCCGGGTCATGGCGGAGGGCGATGACCGCAGCCAGATCGAAACCATCGTCGACAACCTGATTGCGGTGATCTCGGGCGCGCGCCACGCCGCCTGAGCACACACCGGTCGGCAGACGACTGAAAGGCGGCTTCGGCCGCCTTTTTCGTGGCGTCCATTTGCTGAAAACTGCGATCATGGTGAATGAACGTGGTTAAGCGGCTTTTAACCTTTTCTGTTCATTATCCATCTCGAAACCACGGCATTTGCAGTCAGGTCCGGATTGTGGAGCCCTTTCGAGTGATGGAGCCTATCATGAAGACGATTTTCCTGGCGGGTGCAGCCTTGGCGCTGGCGGGCGCGGCAATGGCACAGGCGGCTGACGTGCTGCCGCATATCGTGGAGGCTCCCGTGTATCGCGAGCCGGTCCATGTGGAATCGGCGGGCGGCTGGTATCTGCGCGGCGATGTGGGCTACTCCTGGAACAGAAGCAAGGGTGCAGACTTCTTCCAGGGCACAAACGCTGTTTACGCACCCTTCGCCACCGCCAAGCTGCGCAATTCCTATTCCGTCGGTGGTGGCGTCGGCTACCAGGCAAGCAAGCACCTGCGCGTGGACGCCACGCTCGATTATTTCGGCAAATCCGACTTCCGCGGCTCGACGCTCGGCGGTTGCGGCGTGGCGGTTGCCTGCATATCGAGCGATCTCTCAAGCATGTCAGCTTACTCGCTCATGGCCAATGCCTACGTTGACTTCGCCAAGTTCGGTCGGGTGACCACCTATGTCGGTGCCGGTCTGGGCGGCACACACGTGAGCTGGAACAACCTGTCCAACACCTCCTGCGACAGCACCAATCCGGCCAGCTGCGACCCGACCGTAACCCATGACGGCCACAAAAGCTGGCGCTTTACCTATGCGCTGATGGCCGGTGCGTCTGTCGATGTGACTTGCAATCTCAAGGCAGATGTCGGCTACCGGTTCCGTCATGTGGAAGGTGGCAAGATGTTCGGCTTTTCGACGGGCAGCGGCCCGGGCTACGATCGGGGCTTCATGTCGCATGAAGCCCGTGCCGGTCTTCGCTACAGCTTCGGCGGATGCGCCAAGGAAGCTTATGTCGAGCCAGCACCGGTTTATGTCGAGCCCGCCGTCTACAAGTAACCCGGTCTTCTCCAAGATGAGATTCAAGCCGTCTGGTCACAAGACCGGGCGGCTTTTTTCTGTTTGCGCCAGAAATATGGATGCCGCACAGGCCTGGCCGGAGTGAGGAAAAATGCGTTCGTGGTTAATTCCGGTCAAACAAACGCGGTTAACAAACGTGCTTAACCCGACCTTAACCGGTCGCCGCCATACTTGTCTTCAGTGAATTGCCGCTGCGACCATCAGGTTGCCGGGCGTGTTGAAGGGAAGGGCGGTCATGCTCAAGCGTTTTGCAGTCTATTCCGGTGTGGCGATGCTGGCTTTGGCCTCGGGAGCCGCGCATGCGGCCGACTTGGATCAGGTGATTTACGCGCCCGAGGTGCCGATGACCAAGCCGGTGGAAGTCGGCAGCGGCTGGTACTTGCGCGGCGACCTCGGGTACTCGCTCTCCACCAAGGGCGCGGCCACGTCCTATTCAAGCTATACGAATGTGCCGGCTCCGGCGTATTTCAACACGCTCTACGGCTCGTCCTCGCTTGAAGGCGACTGGTCGGGTTCGCTCGGCGCGGGCTACAGTTTCACCGACTATCTGCGTGCTGACGCGACGCTCGACTTCACTGAGGCCGACTTTGCCGCCTCCACCGCCTTCGCCATCCCCTGTTTCGGCTCGCCCGTCGGCACCACCTGTCGCGGCGATGACGCACAGTCGGTCACCACCTATGGGTTCATGGCAAATGTCTACGCCGATCTTGGGACGCTTGCCGGCTTTACTCCCTATCTGGGCGGCGGCGCAGGCTTCAGCAAGGTAAGCTGGGATGACCTGAGCACGACCGCCACCTGCCTTGGTGTAGGCTGCGGCGCACCTGTGACCTCGGTAAACCCGGGTCTGGAAAGCTGGCGCTTCACCTATGCGTTGATGGCTGGCTTGTCCTATGACGTCTCGCAAAATGTCAAGATCGACCTCGGCTATCGATACCAGAACATCGCGGACGGCGAGATGTATGGATATGATGCGGCTTCGGTGGCGGCCGGTGCTGCGGGCGTGCGCGCCCATGACAACGGTTTTGAGAAGCACGAAGTCCGTGCCGGCCTGCGCTACGCGCTCTGGTAGGACCGCCGGGTTTCAGGAAAATTAAACGAGGGCGGGTTATCCCCGCCCTTTTTCGTGTCTGGCGTGCATTGCGGCTCTTGACTGTGACGGGCGGTCCGGGTAGTTTCGATCTTGGGCTACCCCTCCCCAACGAGGGGCCACTATCTGGAAGGATAGCTCCATGACGACTGTCGCCAAGCCGGACATGCGTCCGCAAAATCCCCGTTTTTCTTCTGGTCCCTGCGCGAAGCGTCCCGGTTGGTCGCTCGAAGCGCTCCATGATGCTGCGCTCGGCCGGTCGCACCGCGCCAAGGTGGGCAAGACCAAGCTCAAGCAGGCCATAGACCTCACCCGCAGCGTGCTCGGTGTTCCGGCCGATTATCACATCGGCATCGTACCCGCCTCCGACACCGGCGCGGTTGAAATGGCCATGTGGTCGCTGCTCGGTGCCCGCGGCGTCGACGTCGTCGCCTGGGAGAGCTTCGGCGAAGGCTGGGTCACCGATGTGGTCAAGCAGCTCAAGCTGCCGGACGTGCGCAAGCACCTGGCACCTTATGGCGACCTGCCTGACCTGTCCGCACTCGACTTTGACCGCGACGTGGTCTTCACCTGGAACGGAACAACCTCGGGCGTGCGCGTCCCCGATGCGGATTTCATTCCGGTCGACCGCCAGGGGCTGACCATCTGTGACGCCACCTCGGCAGCTTTTGCCCAGGACATGGATTTCTCCAAGCTCGATGTGGTCACCTTTTCCTGGCAGAAGGCGCTGGGAGGCGAGGGTGCCCACGGCATGCTGATCCTGAGCCCGCGCGCCGTCGAGCGGCTGGAGAGCTACGTGCCGGCCTGGCCGATGCCGAAGATCTTCCGGATGACCAAAGGCGGCAAGCTGATCGATGGCATCTTTGCCGGCGAGACCATCAACACGCCGTCCATGCTCTGCGTCGAGGACTATCTTGACGCACTCACCTGGGCGCAGTCGATCGGCGGTCTGAAAGCGCTGATCGCGCGGGCCGATGCCAACGCAGCCGTCATCCACCGCTTCACCGAGGCCAACGACTGGATCGCCAATCTCGCCCATGTCGAAGCCACGCGCTCCAACACGTCGGTTTGCCTGGTGATCGCTGATCCCGGAATTGTCCGGCTTGCCGCCGACGCCCAGGCAGCCTTTGCCAAGGCCATCGTTTCCCGGCTCGAGAAGGAAGGCGTGGCGCTCGATATCGGAGCCTACCGCGATGCGCCTGCTGGTCTGAGAATCTGGTGCGGTGCCACCGTCGAGACCTCAGATCTCGAGGCGCTGATGCCTTGGCTTGGCTGGGCCTATGCGACCGAAAAGGTTGCGTTGTTGCAGGCCGCAGCCTGACGCTCCGGGTGCGGTGCGCAGCACCCCACCACTCTTCGATCCCCCTTTTTTCATGGAGGCCAACATGGCGCCCCGCGTGCTCGTATCCGACAAGCTTTCCACCACCGCAGTGCAGATTTTCAAGGACCGCGGCGTGGAGGTCGACTATCTCCCCGATCTCGGCAAGGACAAGGACAAGCTGCTCGAAGTCATCGGCCAGTATGACGGGCTGGCCATCCGCTCGGCCACCAAAGTCACTGAGAAGCTGATCGCGGCTGCCACCCGTCTCAAGGTCATCGGACGCGCCGGCATCGGCGTCGACAATGTCGACATTCCGGCCGCCTCCCGCCGCGGCATCATCGTCATGAACACCCCTTTCGGCAACTCGATCACCACCGCCGAGCACGCCATTGCGCTGATGTTTGCCGTTGCCCGCGAACTGCCCGAGGCCAATGCCTCAACCCAGGCTGGCAAGTGGGAGAAGAACCGCTTCATGGGCGTGGAAATCACCGGCAAGACACTCGGTGTCATTGGCTGCGGCAATATCGGCTCGATTGTGGCAACCCGTGGCATCGGGCTCAAGATGCGGGTCATCGCCTTTGATCCGTTCCTGTCGCCCGAACGGGCCGAAGAAATCGGCGTTGAAAAGGTCGAGCTTGACGCGTTGCTGGCGCGGGCCGATTTCATCACGCTGCATGTGCCGATGACCGACAAGACCCGCAACATTCTTGACGCCAAGGCGCTGGCCAAGACCAAAAAGGGCGTGCGCATCATCAATTGCGCCCGTGGCGGTCTGGTGGTGGAAAAGGACCTCGCCGACGCCATCAGGTCCGGACATGTGGCTGGCGCGGGCTTTGATGTGTTTGAGGCCGAGCCCGCCACCGACAGCGTGCTCTTCGGCCTGCCGGGCGTGGTCTGCACGCCGCATCTGGGGGCCTCCACAACCGAAGCGCAGGAGAACGTGGCGCTTCAGGTGGCCGAGCAGATGGCTGACTATCTGGTGCGCGGGGCGGTTTCGAACGCCATCAACATGCCGTCGATCACGGCCGAGGAAGCCCCCCGGCTCAAGCCCTTCGTCAGGCTCGCCGATGTGCTCGGCGCCTTCGTCGGCCAGGCGACGGAAAGCCCGATTAAGGAAGTCGAGATCCTCTATGACGGCGCCACCGCCGAGATGAACACCCGCGCGCTGACAAGCGCCGTGCTTGCGGGCCTCATCCGCAGCCAGGTGGCTGATGTCAACATGGTCTCGGCGCCGATCATGGTGAAGGAGCGTGGTATCCTCGTGCAGGAAGCCAAGCGCGACAAATCCGGTGTCTTCGACGGCTACATCAAGCTCACCGTCAAGACCGAGCGTCAGACCCGTTCGGTGGCCGGAACCTGTTTTTCGGATGGCAAGCCGCGCTTCTTGCAGATCAAGGGCATCAATCTGGACGCCGAAGTCGGACGCCACATGGTCTACACCACCAACCGCGACGTGCCGGGCATCATCGGCACGATCGGGTCGGTCTTTGGCAATGCCGGGGTCAACATCGCCAACTTCTCGCTCGGGCGCGACCGGCCCGGCGGCGACGCGATCGCGCTTCTCTACGTGGATGCGCCGGTCGACAAGGCGGTGCTGGACGAACTCACCTCGCGGGCGAACGTCATCTCCGCCAAGCCACTGGTGTTCAACGTCGATTGACGGGGGATGCGGGGGGTGAGGGGGGGTGGGGGGAATTCTTCCATAAACGCAAGCGCTAAGCTCGCCGCCTTCGTTTAAAAGACCGTAATACAGTCAATAACGGGCTATTTGGCTTTGGATTTAACTTGATGAATACACTTGAACACATCGAAAAACCCAGTTTTGCAAAACGCAGGCTTCGAAAATTCATTGGTTTACGGGTCTCATTCGTGTTGGAATCAAGGTTTTTCGAGTACTCCAGTAAGCGTTTGGAAAAGCTCTGGGTGTTCGGTTAAAATGACGTCTTGGCGGAAGTGGATAAATTCTGCGTTTGGCCCGGATGCTTGCCTGTTTCTGATGGTAACGAGATCCAAATCGCGCAAGGCATTGTACACTGATGGCCATTCTGGGTGAGTGATGATGCGCCGCCCTTGCGGATCAGTATCGTCTAGATTAGTCCTAAGCCAAAATGTTCTGTATCGCTCGATCCGCCCTAAAATCTCGAAGAGATCGTTCGGCCAATTCATGTTAGCAGCTGATAGCTGAGTATCAGGCATTAGAGCTCTTTTAATTTCGCTAGGATCGCCTGTTGTTACGCCAGCACGCACCAACATTTGCGGTTCAGGCATTTGGTCGGGAAGTTGGGTTCGCCGATCTATTTCAAGCGTGGATATGTGAACCCCGCTTTCAAACATGACGTTTCTTAAATCTGTACTCGCGCCATGGAGGATGCTAATTGTTGTTTCGCGGAAAGAGATCCCAGTAGGCGCAGCAGAAGGGAAATATAATTCACTGATTCCGACGTTACGAATCTGAAGGTCAGCATTTTCGACCGCCGTTGCGCAAGCTGCTGCGACTCCCAGCACTGCTAAGTTCGTGTTTGTCCGGTCACGCGATGGCCGTGCAAGGCTCGCACGGACAGCCTTTAGAAAGCGCTCCGTTTCGTGGCGGCGTCCTCTTGACACATTTCCGAAAACTTCCAGCGCGTCGCGACCAAATAAATTACGCCGCACGTAACGAGGTGTTTCGCCGTCGCCCACTGAACGCAGTGCCTCCCGCGCTAAGAAATGCTGTAATAGTTGTTCGTGGGCGAAACGAATGTGACCTGCACGTAGATCGTTCGAGAGAAAAACTACTGTTCTTGCTCTTTGAGTAACTGCGGCCACCTGGTCGTTTGGCAATATGCCGTCAGCTGCAACAGTTGCGAGCAGGTCTAGGGCATCGTCGGCGATTGCCTCGGACTGGTTTTCAGCCAAATCCCGCGCGACCTCCTCAAGAAATCGACCGACGTAAGTTTCGTAGTTATGACCAGATTCTTTTCCATCTGGCGGATCGAGTACCTGGATAAATTTATCAGCTTCCCTTCGGATCATGACCTGAACAAGGTAACTTAGCAAATCTGGTGCAGGCGGCTCATCGTTTGCCAGAGCGATCGGTTCGCGCGCAATAATATCAAGAAAAAATGGGCGAAGAGCATACGAGCCGTGGACGAAAATTGGTTCAACGAATCTATGATTGAGCAGCGAGTAATTCCAACCCGGTTGACGAAGTAACCAAGTCTTCGCCGCTGCCGGGTCAGGATCACCTAGAGTTAGTGCCGAAAGTCTGTCGCTTTGGACATCAAAGGACGTTAGTTGCCTTTGCATAAGTTCGGTCGAAACAAACGTTTCCCGCCCTGCGAGTAGGAATGTGGCCGAGCCGCGTGAGTCTGAAATAAGGCTATTCAGCCCGCTCCAAGCTGTCTCAAACCCGTTTGGATCTGACAATTCGTCAAAACCATCAATGGCGAGAATGATTAGGCCGTGCCGTATAAGCGGCATTAGTTGTCCAATCGTCAGATTGGATCGAACCTCCTGTAGTGCAAATGCAATCAGGTCCCCGATGTTCTGTAGAACTCGCCCACGGCTTGCAATTTGGAGGATTAATGGCGCAGATCCATCGTAATGTTCCGCACGAAGCAACGCGGTCTCCCGAACGACTGTGGTTTTGCCTACGCCGGCGGGTCCGTCGATCAGCAGAAGGTCAGTGCCCCCATTGTTCCGAGTTACATGCTGGTTAGTCAACCATGTATCGAGAGCAGACCAAGGGGTTCGATGCTTCCCCATGCCATAAGACGAGCTCCGGCCAGCAATTTCCTTCAGAGTGCTGTTTATTGGGACCGGGCTATCACTCATTCTTTGCGATGACAGCAATACTGCTTGGTGGCTCGCAATACGCGGCAGGTTTGCAAATGTAACGTCAGCCAAGAGCGCGCCTGCGTCTGGGAATGCTTTTTCCGCACCATCCAACGGGGTAACGGTGTATCCAGCCCCGCTTTGGACGATCCGAATTTTATCGCCATTACGGGTTACAATGAACTCATTGCCATTGGCCACAATCGAGGTGCCAAGATCAGCAAACGCCATGATGTCTTTTTGGGAAAGGTTTATCGGCGGCATATCAAATCCCTCATGTTGGGGTTGCCATTTTGAATACCGCCACGAGCAAGAAAGATCACGCGACGATCAGTGCCCTGCAATAGTCCTTCGACCGTTAGAATGCCTGGAACTAAATCTGCGTCTTGTCCTACGACAATAAGCCAGCTTCCATCGTCTTCCATCGCAAGGAAAATTAGGTCGGAGACGAGAGCTGTATCCACCATCTTCTCACTCAAGTTTCCGCCTCTATCTGGCTGAAGAGTGCTGGGTAAATGATGATCCTGCCTTTGGCCGCAGAGGCGATTTTCTTTTGCGCCTAGTAGGCGATCACCAAACTCTAAGCTTCTCACGACCTGTGAACGTCTCGGGGAGTATTCGCTAAGTCCGCGATCTTCCGGGTTAGAAGGGTTGTAAACGAATGCTGCTTCTAGGGCCCGGCGCCTCGGCGTTGGTTCGAAACCTCTGCGCCATCCATGGTACACTCGCAAAGAAAGAAAAAATGCTTTGTCTTCGGCTTGATTATGCAGTAACGTACCGACCCGCCGACAAACCTGCTTCAGCGCGCGGCGAGCAACATCTTCTCCGTCGTTGCTACTACTGCCCGATGTTGAGCGGAGCTCACTATTCCAATCTATTAACACATGGGTGCGTATGGGCCGGATTGTCATTACCTGTGTCATAACCCTTCTGAAACAGCCTACTTTGACTTGTGCTGGACAAAATACCTTCTTATTCTTATGGTTGAGGATTTTATTAAGTGAATTCAAATCCTCTAGCATAATTATCAAAAATTGGGTCTCCTATGAGCTCTGCAGTCAAAAAATTCACTATTGATACTCGAAATTATACTTGTTCGCGACAGCCGTCGCTGCCTAGAATTAGGATGTCCAATATCAAAAAATGGAATGCTCGGAACGGCGAATTTTGAGAAACTCAATATCACAATCGAACGTCAATTCTGCTGCATAATATCGTCTTCATTTATAGGCAAATGCAAGACCCACACTAGTCGTAACTTCAAATATTTATAATTATTTCGGCAGTGATAAATTAGTGCAGTCAAATATGTCTACTTCCCGCGCTCGGCCAGCCCGATCCCGCCGAGCACCAGCGCCATGGCCGCAACATGATAGGTCTCGAGCGTCTCGCTCAGGATCATCACCGACATCAGCGTGCCGAAAATAGGCACCAGGTTCATGAACAGCCCGGCGCGGTTGGAGCCTATGATCTCGGTGCCGCGAATGAACAGCACCTGCGAGATGATGGAGGGAAAGATGGCGGTGAAGACCGCAAGCGCCCAGCCCCTCGCTTCCGGCATAATCATCGCGCCGTCGAGATACTCCCACAGGGCAAACGGGAGAGAGGTCACAAAGGCGGCCGCTGCGGTAACCGTCATCATGCTCTGCCAGTGGATCTTCGGGCGGTACCTGAGCGCCACTGCGTATCCGCCGTAGAGCAGGACAGCCACCAGCATCAGCGCGTCGCCGAAATTGACTTCGAGCGCCAGCAGCCGGGCGAAACTGCCACTCGACGCCGTGACCAGCACGCCCGCGAGCGTCAGCGCGAAACCAATGCCTTGTGCGCCCGAAACCCGGACATGGAAGAACGCGAAATTGGCGAGGAAGATCACCATCGGCATCCCCGACTGGACGATCACCACATTGATAGCGGTGGTGTATTGGAGCGCTGAGTAGAGAAGCACATTGAACGAGGTAAAGCCGATGGCGCCGTACGCGAACAGAAGCGGCAGGTTCTGGCGGATGACGGCCCGGTCGCGCGACACCCGCGGCAGCGCGAAGCACAGCATGATGGTCAGCGCCATGGCCCAGCGCAAGGTGGTCAAAAGCATCGGAGAGATGTGCCCGACGGCGAGTTTCCCTGCCACCGCATTGGCACCCCAGGCGAGCGCTGTGATGACGAGATAGAGATAAGCGCGGCCGAGCATTGGGCGTCCTCACTGGGGGCCGACAGCCCGCCCGGACCAGGTATCGGACTGATTCGCGGAGCGTTTTGCCCGGTCGGAGACAGGTGCTGTGGTGGTCTGGCACCTCTGGCGGCCTGCCCACGCGCCTGTTTTAGGTTCTGGTGCTGCGAAGTCACGCTAAAAATCGCGGTCAACCAGGCGCAAGGGTCGATTTCCGTCTGTTGAGCCTCTATAGATGCGCGGGTTTGTTCAAGGTCCCGGGAGGGACGATGTCGAGAGGGTACCATGGCCAATGTCGTCGTCGTCGGATCGCAATGGGGCGACGAGGGAAAAGGCAAGATCGTCGACTGGCTATCGGAGCGCGCCGATATTGTTGTCCGCTTCCAGGGAGGCCACAACGCCGGCCATACGCTGGTGATCGACGGGGTCAGCTACAAGCTGTCGCTGTTGCCTTCGGGCGTGGTGCGCCCTGGCAAGCTGGCCATCATCGGAAATGGCGTGGTGATCGATCCGCATGCGCTCGTCGCCGAAATTGGCCGGCTTGACGCGCAAGGGATCAAGATCGGTCCCGACAATCTCAGGATTGCCGACAATGCCACCTTGATCCTGTCGCTGCACCGGGAACTCGACGGCATTCGCGAGGATGCGGCGTCCGACACCGGAACCCGCATCGGCACCACCCGGCGCGGCATCGGTCCGGCCTATGAGGACAAGGTCGGCCGCCGTGCCATCCGCGTCATGGATCTGGCCGACATGACGACGCTGCCTTCCAAGATCGACCGGTTGCTCACCCACCACAATGCGCTTCGGCGCGGCCTCGGCCAGCCTGAGATCGCGGTGGAGACCATCATGGCCGAGTTGAGCTCGGTGGCGGAGCACATCCTGCCGTTCCGCGACACCGTCTGGCTGCTGCTCGACAAAGCGCGCCGCCGCGGCAACCGCATCCTGTTCGAAGGTGCCCAGGGGACTTTGCTCGATGTCGATCACGGCACCTATCCGTTCGTGACGTCGTCCAACACGGTCGCAGGCCAGGCCGCCGCCGGTTCCGGCCTCGGCCCTGGATCGGTGGGCTACGTGCTCGGCATCACCAAGGCCTACACGACCCGGGTGGGCGAGGGGCCTTTCCCGACCGAGCTCGATGACGAGGTCGGCCAGTTTCTGGGCGAGCGCGGCCATGAATTCGGAACTGTCACGGGACGCAAGCGCCGCTGCGGCTGGTTTGATGCGGCTCTCGTGCGCCAGTCGGTGGCGGTCAACGGCATCAACGGGATTGCGCTGACCAAGCTGGACGTGCTCGATGGGCTCCCGGATCTCAAGATTTGCGTCGGCTACGAGCTCGATGGCGAACGGCTCGATCATCTCCCCGCAAGCCAGGGCGCGCAAGCGCGTGTAACCCCGATCTACGAAATGATCCAAGGCTGGAACGGCACCACAGTGGGTGCAAGGAGCTGGGCCGATCTGCCGGCCCAGGCGATCAAATATGTGCGCCGCATCGAAGAGTTGATCAATGCGCCGGTGGCGCTGTTGTCCACCAGTCCTGAACGCGACGACACCATACTTGTGACCGACCCGTTTGAAGACTAGTTTAAGCAGATAACGCCTTTGCGCGCAGACCCAGTATCAGGAAACCAAAACACACGATGGCCGATTTCGTAGCAGTCATCCGCAAAGCGGTCGACAATCTTCCGGTCAATACCGCGGAGACCCGAGCGAAAGTCTATGACAAGGCTCGTGGAGCGATCCGGCGCCAGCTGGAGGCAATCAATCCGCGTCCTGCAGACGAGGTCATTGCCCGCCAGCTCGACAAGCTCAATGGGGCTGTCGACGAGGTTGAAGCCGAACATGCCGAAGCGTTGCCAGCCCCCGATGACACCGAATCGTTGATGGCCGAGCTGGAAGCGCTTGTCCAGGCGAGTCCGCCACCGGCCTTCGTGGTGCCGCGCCCTGTCGCACCGCCAGTCCCACCGAAACCCGCCCCCGTTGCTGCCGCAGCGTCAACCGTGCCCGATGTGGCCTCGATGCGGAAGTCGGAAGCCGAGCGCGCTGACCCTGAGGCGGACATCAAGCCGCCCTTCATTTCCGGCGAAGCCCACGACGATGCTTTCGGGCTCAATGTGCCGCGCGGGCCGTTGCGGCGTGCGCCGCCGCCCCACAAGGCCCGGGTCCGCAAAGGCATTGGCAAGGGCCTGCTGATTGGGCTGGGTCTTATCCTGCTTCTGGCTGGGGCTGGTTACGCCGCCTTTACCGAGCGTGAGACTTTGACGGCCCTGCTTTGGGGTCCCGAGCCTGTCGCCACAGGCGAGACCGAAGCGCCCGTGGCACCGCAGACGCCCGCTTCGCCTGAGACGGCCGAACCCGCCGCGTCGATCCCCCAGCCTCCTGCGGAAACCCGGACGGCAGCGGCACCACCACCGTCGAGCACCCCCAAGACGGGCGGAAAATTCACCCAGCGGCTGAATTCGGACGGGACCGAGACTGATCCGGGACCGGCACCGGACGCGCCTGAGATCGCCGCCATTGAAGGACGCTCGGTGGCCGAAATCACCGATCCCGGGCCGGTTGACACCGGTGATCCGGCGACCACCGCCCCCGCCCGCATTCCCGAACTCGGCCCGACCCCTGATCCGACCTTGGTCGCGCCCCAGGACCTGGCTGCTGACGGCTCGATTCAAGCGCCCGATCCTGCAGCCGATCCGGCCGCCACCCCGACAGGTGCGCCCGCAGAGACCCCCGCCACAGCGACCCCCGCCGCAGCGACCGCCGCCATCGGAGTGGCGCAGAAGATGTATCTGTACGAAGAGAGGCTCGACCAGCAGACTCCCGCCGTGGTGCAAGGCTCGGTGGTCTGGACGTTGATCAACGAACCGGACGCCCAGGGCCGCCAGGAACCGGCGATCCGAGGGGAGATCACCGAAGTGAGCAACGGAATGTCGGCGTTGATCACGATCACACGGAACGCCGACACCTCTCTGCCCGCCAGCCACATCATCGAGATTGTCTTTGCGCTGCCGCCGGACTTTTCAGGCGGCTCGATCGATCAGGTGCAGCGAATAGCCATGAAGCAGACCGAGCAAGACCAGGGCAATCCGTTGATCGCGGTTCCTGCCAAGATCACCCAGGACTTCTACATGATCGCGCTCAACGATCTGCAGGAGGCGGTGAGCGAAAACACAACTCTGCTGCGCCAGCGCAACTGGATCGACATTCCGCTGATCTATGGCAATGGCCGCCGGGCGCTGATCACCATGGAAAAGGGAGCGAGCGGCGTTGAAGTGTTCAACGCGGCGCTCGACGCCTGGGCGCGGCTCTGAGGACGCTACAGCGCCGCGCGTCTTTTCAGACGCGTAGATGTCGCTGTACCGCCTTGAATGAATGCATGTTCGTTTCGTTCAATCAAACCCGATTGAACGCGACATGCAGTAGTGGTTTGTATCCAGCATCTGCATCCCGCTGCCGCAGGGAAATTCACATCCTGTCGCATCTGGTCCCGGGCGCCGTCTTCGGCGTTCCGGTGTTCACTCTCCGTATCTTCAGCAAGGGCGCGCGCGCATGACCACCATGACCGAGAAGACCACACTGAGCTACTTCACATGGTCGTTCATCGTGACAGGTGTGGGTCTTGCCATCGGCGCAGCGCTTGGCTGGCAGTCGACCGGCACCTGGTCCGGAATGGCCACCATCTTTTTCATCTGCGCGGTGCTCGCAGTCCTTGAGATCTCGCTGTCCTTCGACAACGCAATCGTCAATGCCAACAAGCTGAAAGACATGACGCCGGAGTGGCAGCAGCGGTTCCTCACCTGGGGGATCATCATCGCCGTGTTTGGCATGCGCATCGTCTTCCCGCTGCTCATCGTGGTGATTGCTGCCAATATCGGTCCGATCGACGCGGTCTTGTTGGCAGCATCCCGCCCGGAGGAATATGCGCGGATCATGAATGACGCCCATCTGCCGATCGCCGCCTTCGGTGGCACCTTCCTGATGATGGTGGGACTGAGCTACTTCTTCGACCACGAGAAGGACGTGCACTGGGTGCGGTGGGTCGAGGAGAAGGCTGCCAAATTCTCCTCCGTGCGTGGCATCGAGGTGGCCTTCGTGCTGATCGTCATCCTAAGCTTTACGTCATTGCTCGAAGGCGAGGAATCGCGGGTCTTCTTTTCTTCCGCGATCTACGGACTTCTCACTTTTCTGATGGTCGAAGTGTTGGGCGGGCTTCTGGACTCAAGCCAGCAGGTGCTGGAAACGGCTGCCAAGGGCGGTCTCGGTGCTTTCCTCTATCTGGAAGTGCTCGATGCCTCTTTCTCCTTCGACGGGGTCATCGGAGCGTTCGCGCTCAGCCAGAACCTCTTCGTCATCGCCATCGGTCTGGGCATCGGTGCGATGTATGTGCGCTCCATGACCATCATGCTTGTCGAGCGTGGCACGCTTTCGCAATACCGGTATCTTGAGCATGGTGCCTTCTACGCCATCCTGATCTTGTCGGTGATCATGTATCTCCAGACCATCGTGCATATCCCGGAAGTCATTACCGGCCTTGGCGGGGCGGCGTTGATCGGTTATTCGCTCTGGTCTTCGGTCAAGTGGAACCGCAAACATCCGGAGCAGAGCACATGAGACGAAACCCGGACGGCACCAGAGCCGTCGGGCCAGCCGTCTGCGACCGCGGCCTTGAGGGAAGCATCTGACGACGGTCGGCGCCTCAGCTCACCGGAACCAGCGCTTCGCGCCGGGCCAGAGCCGCCTTCTGCACGGCATCCTGAACCTTCTCGAACGCACGAACCTCGATCTGGCGGACGCGCTCGCGGCTGATGTCGAACTCGGTTGACAGATCCTCGAGCGTAATGGGTTCGTCGCGCAGGCGGCGGGCCTCGAAGATGCGTCGCTCACGTTCGTTGAGCACCCCCAGCGCCTGGTTCAGCAGCGCGCGGCGCGATTCAAGCTCGTCTTGCTCGATCAGCATGTCTTCCTGACTGTCGGAATCATCCACCAGCCAGTCCTGCCACTGACCGGACTCGCCTTCGCTGGCCTTGATCGGCGCGTTCAGCGAGGCGTCGCCCGACAGGCGGCGGTTCATGGAAATGACCTCCTCCTCGCTCACGTTGAGCTTGGTGGCGATCTCGCTCACCTGCTCGGGCCTGAGGTCGCCTTCCTCCAGCGCCTGGATCTTGCTCTTGACCTTTCGCAGGTTGAAGAAGAGCCGCTTCTGATTGGCCGTCGTGCCCATCTTGACCAGCGACCAGGAGCGCAGGATGTATTCCTGAATGGAGGCCTTGATCCACCACATGGCGTAGGTGGCGAGGCGGAAGCCGCGTTCGGGATCGAATTTCTTGACGGCCTGCATGAGACCGACATTGCCCTCGGAGATCACTTCCCCGATGGGCAGGCCGTAGCCGCGGTAGCCCATGGCAATTTTCGCCACAAGCCTCAAGTGGCTGGTCACCAGCCGGTGGGCGGCAGGGCGGTCCTCGTGCTCTAAAAACCGCTTGGCGAGCATGTACTCTTCCTGCGGCTCGAGCATCGGAAACTTGCGGATTTCGGCAAGATAACGGTTGAGACCATTTTCCCCTCCGCTTACGGTCGGCAAACTTGCTCGGGCCATGTCAGCACCCCTCTGTTCGGTTCGGCTTCCATCTGGCAAGCCAATGCTCCCGGATCGGACATCCGCACCCGGGAAAAATCTTAGAGCACCTAATTATGGCGAAAGCCGGGATCAAGATGTCAAGCCTGTAACACTGGCGTGATGTCGAGGGTAGCCGCGCACTGGGGAAGATCTGGCGGAACTGGCTTGCGCGACAGGGTGTCGTCACAGTGAAACGAGGGCGAGACGCAAGAGTTCCATATCCTCGGGCAGCGGGGCCTCGAAATGCAGCGTCCTGCCGGTTGCCGGATGCTCTATTCCCAAAAGATGGGCATGCAGGGCCTGGCGCGAAAAGGTGCTCGCCACCGTGCGGATCGGCTCGGGCAGTCGGTTTGCCTTGGTGCGGAAGGCCGCGCCGTAGTCGTCATCGCCGATCAACGGATGTCCGATGTGGGCCATGTGGACCCGGATCTGGTGCGTGCGACCGGTCTCCAGACGGCATTCCACCAAGGTCGCGGCAGCACTTCCATCAGGCTTTTCGCCATAGCGTTCGCGCACGGCGTAATGGGTCACCGCGTGGCGCACGTCATCGCCGTCATCCTGGCGCACGGCGCGGCGCAAACGGTCGCGGCTGCGGCCGAGCGGCGCATTGATGGTGCCTGCGAGCGATTGCGGCCTGCCCCAGACGATTGCCTTGTAGGCACGCTCGAGCGGTCCGGTCAGACCGTGGTCGGCGAACTGGGCGGCGAGATGGCGATGGGCAAGGTCAGTCTTGGCCACCACCATGACGCCCGACGTATCCTTGTCGAGCCGGTGGACGATTCCCGGACGCCGGACGCCGCCAATGCCCGACAGGCTGTCGCCGCAATGATGGATCAGCCCGTTGACGAGCGTGCCGGTCCAGTTGCCGGCCCCGGGATGGACCACAAGCCCTGCCTGCTTGTTGATGACGATGAGATGGTCGTCCTCAAAGAGAACGTCGAGGGCAATGGCCTCGCCCATCGGCTCGGGATCCTCTGGCGGGGGAAGGCCGATCTCGATGTCGTCGCCGGGCCCGATTTTCCGGCTTGCTTCCGACACGGGCACGCCGTTGAGGCGCACCGCGCCCGCTTCGATGAGGGCCTTGATCCGGCTGCGCGAAAGGCCTGGAGCCAGCGCTGCGGCAAGCCAGGCGTCGAGTCGCCCGCCGCCGTCTTCGCCGACGGTCAAGGCTTTCCTATCGCCCGCGGCTTCGCTAAAGGGAGACATAGTCATCGAGTGCTTGGCCCAAAATAAAGAGGATTTTCAACAGATGTCGCAAATACCACAGGACGGCCAGGACGAGAAACCGCTCGATCCCGAACTGGAAAAGGTCCGGCGCAGAATGATGCGGCTCCTGGCGGTGTCAATCAGCATCATGTTTGTCGGTGTTATGGCGGTGCTGATCGGCGCTGTCTACAAGGTCACCATGCCCGATGCCGACACCCGGGCCGCATCAGGGGGAGCGGTTGTGCCGTCCGAAGCGCCGGTGGAATTGGTGGCTGCGCTGCCCAGGGATTTCACCGTGACTTCGGTGTCGCTCGACGGCAACCGGCTCGCGTTCTTCGGCCAGATGGCAGATGGCAAGCTGCGGGTCATTGTCCAGGATCTCTTGACCTCGCGCATCGTCTCCGACGTTGCCGTGGTCAACCGGCCCTGAGATGGGGGACGGCACCCGCCTGATTGTCATCTCGGAGCCGGACGACCCGCGTATCGCCGAATTCGTGAGCCTGCGCGAGCGCGATCTGGTGGGGCGCGGCGACCGCTTCATTGCCGAGGGGACGGTGGTTCTGTCGGCGCTGATGGATGCCGAAACGGCGGGATCTTCAAACGGCGACTTTGTTATCGAGAAGCTGCTGTTGCTCGAAAACAGGGTCGAGGGTTTGTCTAGTCTGCTTGCGCGGCTCGATCCGGCGGTTCCTGTGCATGTTGCCCCGGCCCGGGTCATCAACGCCGTGGTGGGCTTTGCCATGCATCGTGGTGTCCTGGCGCTTGGCCGGAGGTTGCCAATGCCTGATCTTGCAGCTTTTCTCGCCGCCATGCCTGCCAACGCACTGCTGGTGGCCGCGCTCGGCATTGCCAATCACGACAACATGGGCGGGCTGTTCCGCAATGCGGCGGTGTTTGGTGCGGACGGCCTGATCTTCGACCCCACCAGTTGCGATCCACTCTATCGCAAGGCCATTCGGGTTTCGGTCGGTGCAGTGCTGCGGGTGCCCTTCTGCCGCGCCGCTTCGCAGGCCGATCTCGTGTCGGGCCTGATCGCTGCGGGTTTCGACCCTGTCGGACTGTCACCGCGCGGCGCGATGGCCCTGTCCGAGTACCGGCCGGGGCAGAAAGTTGCGCTGTTGGCGGGCGCGGAAGGGGAGGGGCTGCGTGCCGATATTCTGGCGCGCGTCGCCACCTTGCGCATTTCCCAGGCGCCAGGACTTGACAGCCTCAATGTGGCGACCGCCACCGGCATCGCGCTCCATGCGTTGGCACACCGGATGGGGCGACTTTCGGACCGGACCTGAGGGATCAGGCGGATGTCAGGCCGAGGTGGCGGCGGGCTCTTCCAGCAAGGCTCGGCTCACTGGGCCCGATGCCCGCTTCGCGGCCTGCCAGGATCTTGCGGATGGATGAGGCTTTGCCCTCGCGCTCGGCTGTCAGCTCGATCATCAAGGCAGCAACCTCGCTGATTTCCCGGCGCAGTGCCGCGTCATGGGCGCTGGTGGCGGCCTTGAGCAACCGCTCGACAAGCGCTGCCTGGCGGGCGCGCAGTCGTTCGACGCGCTCCTCGATGCTCCATTGCGGCGGCGAAGGCTCGGACTTGCCCGGCGCACGGGCCAAGACGACAGGTTCGGGTTGGATGGGTTGTCCTGGTTCTGGCAGCCTTGCGCCTTGACTGGTCTGCGCGGGCTTTGGGCCGGCGGCAGGGCGGGCAAGATCGCGGTCGGCGCGCGCCAGCCGGTTCTCCAGTGTCTGGCGTGCGGCAGCGGCCACCTTGAGCGCCTTGGTGGTGTCGCGGGTATCGGCGAACAACTGCTTCTGTTTCTCCTTGAGACGCTCGATCTCGGCCTGGTTCCGCTCCAGTGTCTGTTCCCGGTCCGACAGTGTGGCGATGGCCTTGCCGAGCCTGTCGTCGAGTTGGCCAGCGCGGCCTTCTTCGGTCTTCAGCCGGATCGCCGTCTCCCTCGTCGCCGTCTCCGCGTCACGCAGGCTGGTGCGCAACGCCTTGCGTTCATCGCGCAGCGCCTGGATCTGGGCTTTCAGGTTTTCAGCCTCGGTGTCGCCCGTGGCGACGTCGATCTTCATTTCCGCCGTGTCGGCCTCGAGCCGACTGATGCGGTCACGAAGTGTCGCAATCTCACGGTCACGCGCCGCACCGAGCCGTCCGGCCGCGTTGACCTGCGCGTTGAGCGCTTCCGCGGCGGCTTCGCGGGTCTGCAGGTCCGAGCGAAGCTGGCCGGTCGTGTGCTGCTCTTCGGCCAGTTCCTGTGCGAGCGCATCCTTCCCCGCCCGCAGCGCCACCAGCGTGTCGCCAAGCCGGGCGACATGGGCCGAGCGTTCGGAGAGTTTCTCGCGCTCGCTGGTCAAATCGACAGACAGCCGGGCGTTTTCGGCGGCAAATGCGGCGCGCGCCATGTCCTTTTCCGCCCGTATCTCGTTGGTCGACAGCGGCACGCTCATGCGTATCCGCCGCTCGGTAAGCGTCACCACCCGGCGATGGATCACCGGAGCGATGATCAGCGCGACAAGTGCGGCGGCAAGGAAACCGAGCGTGAACAGGAGCAGGAATTCGATCACGGTGAACCCGAAAATCCGGTTTGACGGCCGCTGATGGCCAGTCGGCAGGTATAAAGCATGCGGCGACGGGAACGGCAAGACTGACGCGCCAGGTGGCCGCGGGCCGAATTGGTGTCAGCGGGCGCAGGCACCGCTGTCGCTTTCAAGGGACACGGGCCGCGCCCGCCCTGGTGCCCATCCAGCCAGTCGTGCCCATTCATCCGGTCGTGTTTGGCCAGCCAGTCGTGTTCAAAACGGGTTCCAGGTCGGCCGCGGTGTCATCTTAAGATATCCGACATTGATGCCCAGCCGGGCACCGACCCCGGTGCGGATCGGAACCATCAGCACATTGTCGCGCTTGAGCACGGTCATGCCAAGACCGGCCACCACATAGGCCGAGCCGGTGACCCCGCCGAAGCGGCCATAGACGCCTTCGACGCTTGGAAGGTTGTAGACGAGCACCATGGTGCGGGTGCCGTTGCCACCATAATCCCAGCCCAGCGACGGACCTTGCCAGAAGACGTCACGCTGGCCGGCGTTCTTGGTGAAGAGCTGGCCTTCGCCATAGGTCAGGCCGCCGATAAAGGCACCGCCGGCTTCCTGTCCGAGAATGTAGCCGTTTGGCAGGCCATAAGACTGGAAGGCCTTTTCCACGAGCTTGGCGAGCCCGCCCGATGTCGTGCCGAAAAACCCGTGGCCGGCGTCGACGACTTCCTGGGCGGTGTATTCGGACGAGCTCTGGGCGCGGGCTGCAGGCGCGAGGCAGATCAGCATCAGGGCCGTCAGGAACGACAGCAGGACCGCTTGCGGGCGCTTCAAGGTCAGGTCCATGCAATGTCTCCCTTCAGGGCGGCCAACCGCGATGAGGTGCCGCGTTGATGAATGCACCCATTGTGGATCGTTGATCTTAATAAGCGGTTTACCAGGTATGGTGTCTTTAGGGCGCGAGTGAAGCGTGAAGGAGAAGCGGGCGCGGACAGATGGGCCAGACCTTCATGCTTGCGAACATCACAAGCCCGGTGCACCGTCTTGCCGGATCATGATTCGTTGCCGGAACGGCACAGGAGCAGAAAGCATGCCGAAAAATCCAAATCTCACGTTGTCCGGACCCGACCTTGCAGCGCTTTTGTGCAGTCGCGTCTGCCATGACATCATCTCGCCAGTCGGTGCCATCAACAATGGACTTGAGCTTCTCGACGAAGGCGGTGCGGACGCCGATGCGATGGATCTCATCCGCACCAGCGCGCTCAATGCCTCCGTGCGGCTGAAATTCGCCCGGCTTGCCTTCGGAGCGTCGGGATCGCCCGGGGCTTCCATCGACACGGGCGAGGCCGAAAAGGCGGTGATGGACTATATATCCGCCGACAAGAAGACCACGGTCACCTGGTCTGGTCCGCGCGCCATCGTTCCCAAGAACCGGGTCAAGCTGCTGCTGAACCTCTTTCTGGTCGCCTATGGTGCCATCCCGCGCGGCGGCTCCATCGACGTGACGCTCGAAACACCTGAGACGACGCCGCGTTTCCGGCTCGTCTGTCGTGGCAAGATGGTGCGGGTTCCGCCCAAGTTCCTGGAGTTGCATTCAGGCCAGGCCGAAGAAGCCATCGATGCCCATTCGGTGCAGCCTTATTATACGCTGTTGCTGGCAGATGAGGCCGGTCTGTCGCTGGGTTGCTCGGCAAATGCCGACGAGGTTGTCTTTACCGCCGTGCCGGCCTGACACGGGTCGCCGTCTCGCAACTGAATTTTAAGCCTGTCTGCTTACCAAATCTTCGGCCAGCGCTGCTAGGCTTCCCGTCAATGAAGGCGTGCCCGGACCGAAGGGCTGCCACGAAACGGGAGACTTTGCATGCGCCGCTTGATGATCGCCGATGATTCCGCCGTGATTTGCAAGGTCGCCAAGCGCATCCTGACAGGACTGGATTTTCTGGTCGTGGAGGCATCCAATGCGGGCGACGCGATGATGATGTGCGATGCCCACCTGCCCGAAATCATGATCGTGGACGCCGGCATGGTCGGTGCGCTTGATCTCATCTCCTCGGTGCGCGCTGCGGAGGGCGGCAAGGGGGTGCGCATCTACTATTGTCTGATCGAGAACGATTTCAAGCAGATGATGACCGGCAAGCGCACCGGTGCCGACGATTTCCTGCTCAAGCCTTTCGATCGCAAGCTGCTGACGGCGACCTTTGGCCGCTACGCTGAGGCGGCCTGAGATCCTGGGGGTCGCCGCTGGCCCGGAAGGTCGTCCGCTCGAGACAGAAAACCCGCCTTGACGGCGGGTTTTTCGCGGCGTTCGGTCCTCAAAATCGGGGGAGGCGATCAGGCGCTTTCGAGGATCTCGTTCTCGTCAGGCTCGCGCAGAACGTAGCCGCGACCCCAGACAGTCTCGATGTAATTCCGCCCGCCCGCCGCAGTGGCGAGTTTCTTGCGCAGCTTGCAGATAAAGACGTCGATGATTTTCAGTTCCGGTTCGTCCATGCCGCCATAGAGATGGTTGAGGAACATTTCCTTGGTGAGCGTGGTGCCCTTGCGCAACGAGAGCAGCTCCAGCATCTGGTATTCCTTGCCGGTCAGGTGCACACGCTGGGCACCCACTTCCACGGTCTTGGCGTCCAGATTGACCACCAGATCGCCGGTTGTGATCACCGATTGGGCATGGCCCTTCGAGCGGCGAACGATGGCGTGGATGCGGGCGACAAGCTCATCCTTGTGGAAGGGCTTGGTCATGTAGTCGTCGGCACCGAAGCCCAGGCCGCGGACCTTGTCCTCGATGCCAGCCATGCCCGACAGGATCAGAATTGGCGTCTTGACTTTCGACAGCCGCAGGGTGCGCAGCACTTCGTAGCCAGACATGTCCGGAAGGTTGAGATCGAGCAGGATGATGTCGTAGTCATAAAGCTTGCCAAGGTCGACCCCTTCCTCACCCAGGTCGGTGGTGTAGACATTGAAACTTTCCGACTTGAGCATCAGTTCGATGCTCTGCGCTGTCGCGCTGTCGTCCTCGATCAGTAGAACCCGCATGTGTATCCCCTTTTCCGCCGCCGCCGCAGAGCCGCTGTTGCCCCCTGCGCGATACGGATCCAGACGTTGCCTGATTTGGAGGCTGCCATGGAATGGTTAACAAATTCTGATCACCCATTGCAACGGCTGTCAGTATGTTAATTTTCCTTCACAGCTCCATGAATTTTCACCAAAAAAGTTCTCATGCCAAGTGAAAGTATAACTTCAAGACTTGGCTTCAAGTGACTCATTCGACTCTGGAAGCTCGGATTGCAAAAATTCGGTTCTGCCGTTTACCCGCCCTTAAACCATCGACGTTAGTATTCATGATGCCAGTAAATGAATGGTTACCGAGGCTGTGAAAAAGTTAACGCTGCGGTCAGGTTCATGCCGGACGTCGGCTGACCGGCCGGAAACAGGGTCCGGAAACGGGGTCTCGCATCACGGGAGTATTGCGTATGAAGTCACGTGAGAGCCACGCTCGCCTGAAACAATTTCAGGTCAACGAAAAGACCCGTCAGCTCAGCCAGATCCAGCTGATGCTGGCGGAAATGGAAAAAATGGCGGCGGAACTGGAATATCAGATTGCCGCCGAGGAAAAGAAGGCGGGGATTACCGATCCGTCGCATTTTGCTTATCCGACTTTCGCAAAAGCTGCGCGGCAGCGCGCCGACAATCTCCAGCACTCGATCCGGGAGTTGAAGGTCCAGCTTGATGCGGCCGAACTTGCGCTCGAAGAGGCGCAGGCCGATTATTCCAAGGCCGCCGCACTCGAAGTCCGTGACACTGGCCATCGCGCGAGCCGCGCCGGTTGACAGCCAGCGCGCGTCCGCGTGGTTCGGCCGGTGGCCGGACAGGCCATCATTGAAGGGTCGCGGCAATTCCGCGCCCTCCAATCGGGTCCCCGATCAGCCGGAAATTACGCCTTTCCATTCCGTATGCCGCAAAGATTGGGCGCGGAAGAACGGTCAGAGCGGGATGATTTTCCAGCCGTTAGCGCGCGGCTTCCACCGCGTGCAATGCGAGCGCCTGGCCCGCCCCTTGGCCGCGCATGGAATCAGGCAAGCCGGTATGGTCGATGATGACGAGCGTCGGTGATGCCCGCAAGAAGGTCATTTCGGCCACCGCGCCACCCTTCTTCAAACCGCAGCGACCGCTGGTCGGGCCATCTTCCGCTGTGATTGTCATGGCCGGCGAAGTCCTTGCGTCCGATTGCATCGCCTGACCGTGCCCGTTATGCATGGTGCCAGAATGTCTTGCAACAGGGCCATGGAATGGGCAGTGCAACGGAGAATTTCGGCATGGCGGGCGGCATCGGTCACGGGCGATGAGGGGGGCTCTTGTGCTGTCGCTGGTGCTTGCGCCATTCTGTCTCGCACTCGGGATCGTTCTGCCGCTGGTGCGCTTTGAGACGCTTTATGTTTTCGACCGCTCACCGTCGCTTGTCGAGATCGTTGCGAGCCTTGCTTCTGATAGTGATTGGGCGCTGGCACTGATCGTCTTCCTGGTCTCCATCCTGTTTCCGCTCGTCAAGATGGGGGTGCTGACTGCCGAAGCGCTCGGCGCGGCACCTGCCACCGGATTGGCCAGTCGGCTTCTTCCGCAGCTGTCGCGCTGGTCATTGATGGATGTGCTTCTTGTCGCCGTCGTCATCGTCGCCGCCAAGACCGGCGGCATCGCAACGGCGCTGACCCAGCCGGGGCTCTGGTTGTATGCCGGCTCGGCGCTGCTTGCCGTCATTGCCCACGGACTCATCCTCCGGAAGACCGCCCAGGTGTCAAAGATCCCGCACTGAGACGGGATTGGCGGCGCAAAGACTTCGCACAGTGTCGGTTCAGTGACGGTATTGCTGGATCCGGGTGGTGCGCAGACCAGCCAGGCCGTGGTCGGAAATCGAGGCCTGCCATGAGAGGAACTCCTCCACGGTCAAAGTGTAACGCTCGCAGGCCTCTTCCAGGCTGAGCAATCCGCCGCGAACGGCTGCGACAACCTCCGCTTTGCGTCGGATGACCCAGCGGCGGGTGTTGGCGGGTGGCAGGTCGGCGATTGTGAGCGGACTCCCATCGGGGCCGATCACATATTTGACGCGGGGTCGAACCATTTCGGTCATTGGACTCTCTTACACACTCAAGACCTTATGGACGTAGATTAGCGCAGCGAGTTTAAAATTTCTCTAAGGTCGTGCTCATGTTTCGGTAACGTTTTGATACGCCCGGCGCATGGCTTCCGCCGACCTTGTCGCGCGGACGCAAAGGACCTATAAGACGGGGCCTGCACTTGCAGCACATCAATCCGATTGATCAGCGCCTTGAACGCTGTTGAATGCCGGGGATCAACGTGAACAGTCTCGATATCGACAAGTTGCCGCACGACACGCGGGTGGTTGTTGCCATGTCCGGAGGGGTCGACAGCTCCGTGGTGGCAGGCCTGCTCGCGCGTGAGGGCTATGACGTGCTTGGCGTGACGTTGCAGCTCTATGATCATGGCGCAGCCGTGCATCGGGCCGGATCCTGCTGCGCCGGCCAGGATATCGATGACGCGCGCCGGGTTGCCGATACGCTTGGAATTCCCCATTATGTCCTTGATTACGAACAGCGCTTCCGAGAGGCTGTGATCAACCCCTTTGCCGAAAGCTACGTCGCCGGAGAGACGCCAATTCCGTGCGTGGCCTGCAACCAGACAGTCAAGTTCGCAGATCTGCTGTCCACGGCGCGCGATCTCGGCGCCGATGCGCTGGCAACCGGCCACTATATCCGGTCCAGACCAAGCCCGACCCTGGCCGGTCCTGGGCGGCGGGCCATGTTCCGGCCCGTGGATGCAGCCCGCGACCAGAGTTATTTCCTGTTTGCGACCACGCAGGACCAGCTTGACTATCTGCGCTTCCCGCTGGGCGACCTGCCCAAGGCGCGCACCAGGGAACTGGCTGAGAAAATGGGGCTCGTCGTTGCCACCAAGGCCGACAGCCAGGACATCTGTTTTGTCCCGCAGGGCAGATATACCGACGTGATCGGCAAGCTCAGGCCGAATGCGGCGCTGGCTGGCGACATCGTTCATCTTGACGGCCGGGTTCTGGGCCACCACGGCGGCATCGTTCATTACACCATCGGCCAGCGCCGCGGCATCGGCGTGGCAACCGGCGATCCACTTTACGTGGTCCATCTTGACGCCCGGTCCCGCCGCGTGGTCGTCGGCCCGCGTGAGGCGCTCGACACGCGCAGGCTCTGGCTCCGGGATGTGAACTGGCTTGGTGACGCGCCGCTGCCGGTGACGTGCGATGCCGAGGCGGGTAGACTTGCCTGTTTCGTCAAGGTGCGTTCGACGCGGCCGCCGACGCCGGCGTGGCTGCGGGTGGACGCGGGCGTCGTCAGCGTCGAACTCAGGGACGGGGAAGCGGGCGTGGCACCCGGCCAGGCCTGCGTGATCTATTCCTCACTCGATGACGAAGCCCGGGTGCTTGGCGGCGGGTTTATCGCCCGGTCCGAGCGCTCGGCGGAAGCGGAGACGCAATTGCGCCGACTGATGGCGCAAGCCGCCTGACAGTGCCGCCTCAGTCGTTGCTGACGGTTCCCTCTGACAGGATTTCGATCACCGCCAGGCCGTCCGTTACGGGTGTCCGTGGGGCTTCTCCGGTCAGGATGCAGTGCAGAAAATGCCGAGACTGGCGGGTGAGCGGGAAGTCCTCCTCGATCTGGATGAAGTCCGGATCGACCATTTCCGATTGCCAGCCGGACTGGTCCTCCCACACCTTGTGGCGGTAGATGGCGAGTTTCTCTGTCCATGGCGCCATATCGTCAAAGACCGCCATGGCTTTCGAGCCAATCACCGTCAGCCGCCGTTCACGGTACGGATTGAGCCGCGAGGTAAAGACATGGCCGCGCACACCGCCGGGAAATTGCAGGTGCAGATGGGCGAAATCGCTCAAGCGGTTCAGGATCGCGGAGCCTTCGCCGCGGATGCTGACCGGCCGCTCTCCGGTGATGGCGAGGATGAGCGAAAGATCATGGGGCGCGATATCCCAGAGCGCATCGTTCTCGGCGTGGAACTTGCCCAATCCGACCCGGTGGGAATGGATGTACCGCACGGCTCCGAGCTCTCCTGCCTGGATCAGGCCTTCCAGCGCTTCAAACGCCGGATGGAAGCGCAGCACGTGCCCGGTCATGGCGACCCTGCCTGACCGTGTGGCGACGTCGACCACGCGCCGGGCGTCGGAGACCGAGAGGGCGATGGGCTTTTCCACCAGCACATGCTTGCCGGCTTCGAGCGCGCGAACGGCCGTCTCGGAATGATGGTGAGGCGGGAGCGCCAGGACCAGGCCGTCGATGGCCGGATCGGCGAGCAGGTCGTCGAAAGAAGCGGCAGGAACGCCGAAGCGTCCGCCAAGGAGGCTCGCCCGTTCGGGGTGGCGGTCGGAGACCGCAGCGAGTGCGCCGAGTTCCTTGAGCGCGCGGGCGTGGTTGGTGCCCCAGTAGCCGCATCCGACAACGGCGATGGTGGGAACTCTGGCTGTGCTCATAGGCTGTCGGTCCAATCTGATGGCCGCCTTTTGGCCGGTTCGCCTCTTTCTGCCGGACCGGCGGGACAAGCAGCTTTTGACCCCACAGGCCGAAGCTCGCCGTGGCGCGGTGCGGTCGGACGGGCGATTGCGTCCGCTTCAGAGCAATTGCAGCGAAAGTTGCACCGCTTTCGCGTCCGGAATTGCGCCAAAACAAGAGGATAGAGCTGTTTCGGCGATTCTGACCGCGCCGGAACAGCTCTAGACCGGTCCAGCCTGAGTGGCAAGCTGGCGGTGCCAGCCATTGCCACAAGGACGGTCGCCGAAAGGATCCGCACTGTTCCTGCCGGGTTCACCCGGGACGGATGCTGCGGATCGTCAAAAAATTGCCTGCCGCACGTGCTTGCCACACGTGCCTGCTACAAGCGCTTGACAGCCTCTCTGCGGCGACCTTATAAACCGGCCGACGATGACGCGGGGCTGATGACGTCCGTGCGCAGCGACGGCGAGGTAGCTCAGTTGGTTAGAGCACGGGAATCATAATCCTGGGGTCGGGGGTTCGAGTCCCTCTCTCGCTACCATACATAACAATGCCCTGATGCATGTCGCGCTCAAATGGATTCATGTGTGCGATAACGGACATGCATTTATTCACAGATAGCCGGATTTTCCCGCCATGGCTCAGCTCAAACGGAATGGCCTCCGGGACCGCCTTTCAGCGTCATTCACAGTTCCGATCAAGCCCCCTTCAGAAAATCATCCACGAACTCGGACATCGGCGTGATGCCGGTGACCAGAAGATGGTCTCGCGCACGGGTGCATGCGACATAGAGCAAATGCCGCTCCGTCGTGTAGACTTCTTCAAGATCAGCATCATCGGCCACCGCTTCAATGCGATCGGGCTGAGGGATGACATCATCGTCGCAAGCCATCACGACGACCGACCGGAACTCCAGCCCCTTGGCGAAATGCATCGTGCTGATGGCAACAGCGCCGTCCTCGACTTCAGCCTTGTCGTTGAGTTCGACAGCCCGAACGCCTGCCGCCTTGACCGCCGTCCGGGCGCGCTTGAGTTCCGCATCAGAGCGCACGAAAACGCCGATCTGGCCTGCGGCGCACCCCTCCTGCAACCGGGCCTTGATCCATTTGCTGACGGCTTGGCACTCGTGATCGGCATCGACGCAAGCTTCGACGATCGGCGCGGGACCGTTAAACATCGACACTGTGCCGCGCCGACCTTCCGCGATTCCATCGACATCAGAGACTGTCCCCGGGAGCAATCTGTCAGCATGAAGCCGGATCTGATGCGATGTGCGATAATTGATCCGCAGCGTGAAGGACCGGCCGCGAACATCAAGGCCGAGCGCTTTCCACGAAAACGGTTGTTGAAAGATGCGCTGACCGAGGTCTCCGGCAAAAAAGAGCCCGTCGCCGCGGCCCTTCGCCATTGCCGCAAAAAACCGGGCTTCGGCCACGCCCAGGTCCTGCGCCTCGTCGATGACGGCAAAATCATGCGGCCCGACGCCGCCCTTGGACAGACTGTCGGTCAATCGTCCGAAGACGTCGGACCAGGTGACGACGCGCCGTTCCGCCAGTCCCGCCCGGACGCGCTCGAAGATCGCCCAGAGGATTTCCCGCTGTCTGCCGCCGATCCTGGTCTTGCGGCCAAGCCGGGACACGTCGCGATAGGCGTCCCAGGACCGCAATTGCCAGGCGTCGACAACGTCTACCCATTCCCCGACAAGGAAATGGGTTGAAAAGTGATGGCTTTCGACCTCGGAGGCTGCCCTGGAGATCAGCGAGCGGATCAGCGCAGGCGCGGCGATATGAGGCTGGCCAAACCGTTCAGAATAGAGGTCGTAGCCGACCGCCGAGATCGATTTGACGACGATCCGGGCGGCAAGGGCTGGCTCGCCGCCCACCAGGCTGGCAAGTTTGATGCGCAACGAATTGGCCAGCGCTTTGGAAAACGTGGTCAGCAGCACCGTTGCATCAAGATTGACACGGGCCAGATGGACAGCGCGATGCAGCGCCACGATGGTTTTTCCGGTTCCCGCAGATCCGGATACGCGGGTCGGGCCGGAAAAAGATCGCGCCACCAGTTCGGCCTGAGCCGGATGCAGGAACACCGCCCACTTGTCCCAGGGGTAGTCGAGCGCTTGCTTCAACTCGTCCGCATTGGTCAGCACACGGAAGCGGCGCCGGGAATCAGGATGGGCGAAGGGATCGGCCTCGACCGGCGCTGGCTCCGGTGGTTGCGGCTTTTCGCCTACGGCCAGCCTCAGCAGCGCCTCCTGCGCTTCTTGCGGCAGGTGCTCGATGATGTCGAACAGCGTGTCTTCAGTCGCAGCGCGAACATCGTTGACCCAATCCTCGGGCACGCCGAAGGCCATCAGCTCGAACTTGCGCAGGTTGTCGAACAGGCTTGGTGCGGGCTTGGGGGTGGGCATGGGGGCAGCGGGAACGTCTTTCGGTTTGAAGATCTCCACTTCTTCAACCCGTTCGCGCACCTCAACCAGCTGCATGGCACCTGTCGTCGGGTGGCGTTCGATCTTGCGTCGTTCGGCCCATTTGTAGGCATCATCGTGGTGATCGACATAGACCAGCAGGATGCTCGAAGCCGTCCGATGCACGATGATCCGGATATCTGCGTTCACCCGCACCGACCAGAAATTCGGGTCTTTTGCCCGGTCAAGCTTGTGGACCGACAAACCGTTGGAGGTCGGGTCGAGTTGCAGGTCAAAAGCCGTCGTCTTGGCCGATTTCTGCTCCTGCGCCGTCAGACGCGCAAGGCTGTCGGTGAAGGTGTCGGCGATGCGGAAGTTCATACCCACGTGGCCTCTGCCTCATCCAGCAGCGCCTTTGCCCGCAGGACGATCCGCAGCATCAGGCCGCTTTCGAAGGAGGCTAGCAACGCGCCCTCGGAAAACCTGTCTTGGCGTATACAAACGGTCAGCAGCTTGGCGAGTTGATCCGGCGACGCAACTGTGATCGCGCTTTCGTCATCCCGAAGCAGACGCGCTTCGTCCGAAGGCACCCAGTCCATCCATTTGAAGTCCGACCGGACCCATCCGTTTTGATAGGCTGCGTCCACAAGGGCATCCACAGTGGCGCCAGGAATCGTGTAAGGAAATCCTTGTATGGTTTGCCCTGCCTTCTCAGGCCAAACCCATGTTCCGGCATTGAAATCAGGTTGTTGCAAATCCGGAAGAAAATGCACCAGCGCGCGAAGGTTTTCCACGTCTCACACCCCAAACACCTTCATCACTTCATCCCCCAGATGGTTGATCACCTTCACCGCGATCCGCCCTGACTTCGGCTTCCCAAACGGGCGCGAGGTGTCGGAGTAAAGGCTGTTCCACGCCTCTTCGTCAATCTCGGCTTTCAGCGTGGTTTTCAAGGCCTTGTAGGGATCGTTGGCACCGAGGAAATAGGCGTGGCGGACGAAGAACGATTCCTCGTTGTAATCCGTGTCCAGCATCCACAGGGCGATGCCGTCGGTACCCTCGGATTGCACCTCGCCGGTTTGCGGCTTGAACACGTCTACGCCGAACACCTGCACCGTCACCATGGGTGTTCCGGAGGAATCGGTGCCCGCATCGGCGATCCGGATATCGGGTTCGCCGAAGATCACGAACAGGTTGCCTGCGCCGGTGGCTTTCAGATCCTTGGCCATGTGCAGGTCGGGGTTCATCCGGGCTTTGAGCACGCGGATGCGGCCCAGTTTGTCGAACTCGGACGAATGGGCGTCGTAGTTGAAAGCGCAGGCGATCAGCACGTCGAAACCGGCGTCGCCAGCCTCGCGCGCGGCTGCAACCAGATCGGGGCGGGAGACTGTGCCGAACTCGGGGCCGATGAACACGCCGGCGCGTTTGACCTTTGATGAAGGTTCGCCCTGACCGGCCGGCGGTCGCTCGCCCTTGCCGCCTTCGGCGGATGCGCCTTCCATGAACGTGCCCTCGGCGCAGATGAAGCGGCCCGGCCAGCCAGTGAGCGCGGTGAAGGTGATCCGGTCTTCCTTGTGCGCCTGCTGCACGCCTGCGGCTTTCAGGTTTTCGAGGATCATGTGGGCAAAATCGGGATAGGAGTCCGTGCGTTCGGCGGCCTTGCGCTTGCCCTCGGCGGCGGCCAACACGTCGATCAGCTCGTCATTCCAATCGACAGCCAATGTGCGGTGGGGCGACAGGCTTTCCACGGTGAAGGGGCCTGCGACGCGGGTTTTGCCGGTGTCGGCGAAGGGGTTTGTCATAGAGGAACTCGAACTCGGCCTTGGCCGCGATGGAGGCGTCGATGTCGCGTTGGCGGGTGATGCGGGCGGTCCAGAAGGCTTTGAGCGCGGTTTGTGCCGCGGCGGGCCAGCCAGAGGGGGCCTCGCGCGGGATTTCCCATTCCATCAGGCCGTTTGCGGGGGCAGCCTCGCCCGAGGGGAGTTTGACCTCACCGGTCGCCGCAAAGTCGATCTTTTGCCCGGCGCGGCCGCCGGTTTCCACCTTGAAGTACGTCGCGTGGTTTTGCAGCCCGGTGTTGAGGGCATCGCGGGCGGCATCGACGGCGGGTTGCAGGCGGTCCCAGATCACGTCGATTTCAGCGTTGTTGGCGATGGATTTCAGGGTGATGTGCGGCACGCGGTCATAGACGAAGCCTTGGCGGACCGAGCCGTGGGTGGGGGCGGTTTTCGGCGGGGTCCGGGTGATGTCGCCTTCCTTCCGCTGGCCCTCCGGGCTGTCGGCCAGCAGGTAATAGGGATAACGCGCGCCCATCAGGCGCGAGCGGGCGAGGGCCACTGCGACGCGGGAGGTGTCGATGGTGATCCAGCGGCGGCCCCATTGCTCGGCGACATAGGCCGTGGTGCCAGAGCCGCAGGTGGGATCGAGCACAAGATCGCCGGGGTCGGTTGTCATCAGGATGCAGCGTTCGATTACCTTGTTGCCAGTTTGCACTACGTATAGCCGATCACCGCCATATTGAGATTGGCCAACTGTGTCAGTCCAAATGTTGGAGAACGGCATTGTCGGGTAATCATCAAGATATCGAACATAGCCGACGCCAGTTCCGGAACTGTATGCGCGATTAGCTCGGCGAAGTCGCTTCATGCCCGCAAGTGTCGTTGACCAGCCACGCGCACCTGATGGTGTGAAGCTGTTTCCCATGACTTGGATAGGGAAACCCATAGCGGAGTCCTCACCGGCAGAACGACCTTGGCGCTGCGATGAAAGATCGCCGATCGCAATCAAGCGCTGGTCACTAGGCATCTTGGCGGTGCCGTCTTTCTCTGACTTCGTTAAGGGGCGCCAGTCGAAGGGGGCGCTTTCAGCAAGTCGATAGCCAGTGGTTCCTTCCCCTCCAAGTTCTTTCATTCTCACAAGCGGTCGAAATTTCAGTTTTGGTTTAGACTTTGCGAACCAAAGACAAAAATCATTTACGCCGGGCAGGTATTCGGAGGTTTGGGCAACAGTTTTGGCAAATACGATTTCGCTTACGAAATTCTCATCCCCAAACACCTCATCCATCAGCGCCCGCACCCGGTGGACGTTTTCATCCCCGATCTGCACGAAGATGCTGCCGCTGTCGGCCAACAAATCCCGCGCCACGGTCAGCCGGTCGCGCAGGTAGGTCAGGTAGGAATGGATGCCATCGCGCCAGGTGTCGCGAAAGGCGCGGACCTGTTCGGGTTCGCGCGTCACATGGCCCTTGTCGCCGTCCTTCACATCGCGCGAGGTGGTGGACCACTGGAAGTTGGAGTTGAACTTGATGCCGTAAGGCGGGTCGAAATAGATGCACTGCACCTTGCCGCGCAAGCCCTCACGCTCGGCCAGCGACGCCATCACCGAAAGGCTGTCGCCGGAAATCATCCGGTTCGACCAGTGCTGATCGTGCTGGTAGAACTCGGTCACGGCCTCGGCATCGGGCAGGCCGTTGAAATCGGCGAACATGTCAAACTGGGGTGCGCCCCCGCTTTCGGCATCGGCGGTCCTGGCGCGGGTGGCGGAGGCGCGTTTGAGATCCTCGATGATCGCCTTGGGGTGGACCTTTTCCTGAATATAGAGCGGCGGGGCCTGAACGATCAGGTCCGACCAATCCGCCATGTCCTTGCCGCGCCAGACCAGCTGCGGGTCGAGATCCTTGTTGCGGCGCGCGTAGGCAAGCTGGATCGGCGTCTTGTCCTGCTCGCGCATGATGGACTCGAACTCCGCCGTCGGGATGTTCAGCCGCGTGGCATCATGGGTGAGGGTTTCGACCTCGATGGGTTTTTTGGCCAT
>JBBQJA010000035.1:0-41077 GCA_038325465.1 Hyphomicrobiales bacterium
CCCTGAGTTCGTCGACCTATGTCGCAGAGCAAGTGAGGGATCAACGAACCGCGTGCGGATGAAGGAAGAGAAGTTCCTGAAGATGGTCGTGCCGCTTCCTTCGCTTGACGAGCAGCAGCACATCGTCCAGCGCCTCGACACAGTCGCGGCACTTGTGGAAGAACGCCGTCGCGCCATCGAATCCGCCGAACGCGAAACGCAGGCCATGCTGCTGAAGGCCTTCCAGCGCGCCATCGACGGTGCCCCTCTACGCCCCATGTCCGAAGTCGCTCCTCTGGTGCGCCGACCGGTCGAGGTCGATCTCGATGGCACCTATCCCGAACTTGGCGTCCGTTCATTTGGGAAAGGCACATTCCACAAACCTGATCTGCCCGGCGCGGAAGTCGGTAACAAGAAGCTGTTCCGCATCAGCGCTGGTGATCTCATTTTCAACATTGTCTTCGCCTGGGAAGGTGCCGTCGCCGTTGCCCTGCCTGAAGACGAAGACCGCGTTGGATCGCACCGGTTCCTTTCGTGCGTACCCGCACCGGACACAGCAACTGTGGAATTTCTTCGCTTCTACTTTTCAACACGCGAAGGCCTGCAGCAACTGGGTGAAGCATCGCCCGGCGGGGCGGGGCGAAACCGAACGTTGGGATTGAAGAAACTCGAAGACCTGCAAGTGCCCGTCCCAGCGATATGGCGTCAGCATTGGTTCGACCGTATTCAGACAATGGCGCGAGAAGCCCGCACCATTCGCGCCAGCACGGCAAAGGACGTGGAAGCGCTGATCCCGGCCATGCTGCACGAGATTTTCAATGAACAGGCAAAGGCCGCCTGACGATGAGCGGTGACGATCAACCTGACCTTCTGTCAGACCTGTCGGATCTGGACTTCGTCCGCCATCTGCTGGCCGACCTACATGACGGCTTGCCCGAGAGGGTACGTCGTTTCCGAATGCTTGCTGATCTCGGCGGCCAGATGGGGCGATCCGGCACGATGATCTTCGGTGGATATGCGGCGTATCATGCGTGGGTCGAGGCGCGCGCGTCGTTCGTGCACGGCAATTTCGTGGCCACGATCCTGCTGTGCCAAGGGCTGGCAGAGCACCTGCTTGCCGCCTATCTGCACGCGGCCCTATTGGTCGACGACATCCCGGAACGCATCCAGTTCGCCGACACGCTACGCCGCTGCAGGGAGCGGGACGTGATCTCTGACCAGGATGTCACGGACCTTCGACGCATGATGGATCTGCGGAATCCGCTGTCGCATTTCCGGCATGTCGACGACGGCAGCAACCTTGACCGCCGAATGATCGATACCGGCGTATCAGCCGAAGAACTGCTGCTCCGTGACGCTGCCTTTTCCATTGGCCTCGTCGTGATGATCCTCGCGAAACCTGCGTTCCGGCTCGGATGACGGGCAAGAGGCCATCGAGCTTTACCGATCCACCCGCTTCTTTGGCGGGGTGATGCGGTCCCCTTTGACGAGAATGTGGTCAGCGATCTTGTAGCCGAGCGGGTGAGGCCCAGCCCAAAGCATGTAGTAGATGGGAACGCCCCGCGTGTTTCGAACGATGCTTGGCGTTGCCGCGTGACCAAACAAGGTCTTCAAGCGGCTGACATAAAAATCAAGAAGCCGCTTTGCAGCGTCATCGACCTTGTGGCGGGTCGTGTCACCGAAAAGATCTGTCCGGTCAGCGTAAACGAGGCTCTCCCAAGTGGTCCCGCCGAAGCAGCCATTAAGTCCGGCGCGCCAGTTGTCGGGTATGTCGCCAGAGCGGGTGATCAGCCTGTTTATCGCCATGCCAAGGGGGAAGTTGATGATGACCTCGAACTTCTTGGTCCCTCCAAGTGCTTCGAGGGTCTTCCAGTCGAGGTGCGGGCCATACGGATCAAGGAAAGCGACGCCCTTGGTGTTTCTGCCATTCAACCGCGGCGCCAACTCCTGAATCAACGCGTTGGCGTCCCCGACCTTGACGCTGATTTTGCGGCCCGGGTATTCGGTCCGAAGGTCTTCGAGAAGTGCAGCCCGCCCGGCGTCTGCATCGAAGAAATGGTATTGAGAGAACGGGTTCTCCAAGGCGAGGGCCCTGTGCGGCGAGCCTTCGATGAACTGCTGCTCAGCCTTTACGAATTCATCGTCGAGGAGCTGCAGATCCTCTTCATCCGCGCCTTCCCATGCTGTGCGGACCTTTGATCGGCCCGCACCGGCGAACGCATCGATGTAGATCAGTTCGAACGGCTGCTTCTTGAGCGCCATGGTATAGGCATGCAGATAGGCTTCAAGACCATCGAGCTTTTGTCGTGCCCAAGGCCCTACCGTGTTCTCAACATGAGATTTTTTCAATGATGACGGCGCTCCAACGCAATTGGGTCATGCTGAAATCTGTTCGAGGATTGGTTTTGGGACGATCTGCCAGGGAAAGCCGTTCCACTCTTCGCCGTCGAGCAAACGCCCACCTGACTTCGGCCGTGCGCCGCCCCACTGTTTGAAAAAGAACGCCACCTTGTCACGGTCGCAGATGTCTCGAAGCTCGCGAGCCCAAACTTCCTCCATGGGCCGCGCCCGGGGACCGCTTTCACCTCCGACGATGGCCCACGCGACCCCTCGCAGATTGACATCGCCGATCGCCCCGAGCAGCGGTTCAAACGAGATGAAGCGGGCCTCAGAGTTGATCTGTTTCAGATGTTCGATACGGCTGGTGTGTGCTGCGTCCTCAACCGAGACGCCTAGCCAGATGTGGCGTGGGACTGGCCCGCCGTCATACCGCGTCCGGATATAGTTGCGCATGAGCGAACTGCGCTTGGTCAGAACCTGGTAGACATGCCAATCCGAGTGCTCCATGGCGTCGAACACCTGGTCGATGTATCCGCGATCGATTTCCTTGTGGAAGAGGTCGCTCATCGAGTTCACGAAAATCATGCGCGGCTTTTTCCAAAGCGTTGGCTGTCGTAGCCTTGATGGCCACAGTTTCAGGTCGAAGCCTTGTTCGTAAGGATGCCCCGGAATTCCACGCCAGCGCTCCGCGAAACGCTCTGCGTAACAGTTGTCACATCCTGGACCAACTTTGGTGCAGCCCGTGACCGGGTTCCAAGTTGCGTCCGTCCACTCGATCTCCGACTTCTGCGCCAACTGCTCGCCTCATGCTTTCTCGACATCGTAGCACGATCCTGGCACAGCACAAAGCACGAACGGATATAGCGTTGTCATTTGGACGCTGGAGTGAATTCACGGCCAACGGAGTTCTACCGTTCGATCTCGGTTCCGTCCGGCATCCGGATGAACTTGCGAAACTATCGAGATGCGCTGTTCCAATTAATGCTGCCACGTCAATGCTTTAACGCTGATAACCGGAATGGGTGCGGTTAACAGGTCCGGAGAATATCAGCCCGGAGAGAGCACTTCCGGCTACTGCGGCACCGACGCCGGTTAACAGCCCAACCCGCATAACCCTCGAAAACAACGGAAAAATCTGGCGCAGCCGGGTTGGGAGAAACCTTTCTCAAGGGCAAGTGGCGGAGGGGGTGGGATTCGAACCCACGGTGGGCTTTCACCCACGCCGGTTTTCAAGACCGGTGCCTTAAACCGCTCGGCCACCCCTCCGCAGAAGCTTCGTCCCGCGACCTTGCCCGACGACCCTGTTCGGAGTGTCAGGGAAGCGCCACGAATGTATCGCTCTTACGATGTCCGAGCGGTCGGCGTCAATCGCCGCGCCCTGCCCGTCTTGCGGCCCGTTGCCGATCTTCCGGCCCGTTGCAAAGCTTGCTGCACCCTGTCCGGCTTGCTGCCGTCGACACGGAACCATGTCTTGGCCCAAGCGATAAGCCGTCTTGCGGCTCGCGACGTGACAGGACGCTTGAACGGGCGGCCAGCGCCGGTCCAGATCATGCCAATCTTGTGAGCCCGGGGAAAAACTGATACCGGCCATGTCAGACGTCGTGGCGGGCAGCACGTTCGCTCCCCCAGTGGCACGGCCAGACGGCACGACCAGAAGGCACGACCAGAAGGCACGACCAGAAGGCACGACCCAATGAGTGCGGACGCGCAGCACGACGTTCTCCCGAACCGGGCCACCGGCTCGGCGCAGGCCTCGATCGGCCAGGGCCGCACTGTGCTGATCGCGGGATCGCCGGCGGGTCAGGTCGCAGTCAAACTCCGTGATGCTCTCACTGGCACCGATTGGCGTTCGGTGGATGACGATGGCAGCAGCGACTTCCATCTCCGCACCGCTGCGCTCGCCAGAGCGGCGGATCTGGGCATCGTTGTGGCGTCCGGCCAGGATCGGCTTTCACGCCAGACCAGTCTTGTCTGCTGGATCTACGCGGTGTCCGGCCTGCGCCGACTGCTGCTCATCGCCACCGGCGGGGATGGCGGGGCAGCCAAAGACCGCGATGAGGAGGTCCGCGCCTTCGCCGAACGGCTGGGTTTTGAGATGATCCAGTCGGCCGGTCTTGCGGCCGACGAAGCGGCACCTCCGATTGACCTTCTGCAGGACCTTGAGCAGCATGCGCCGAACCGTCAGGCGGTCGCTCATGTGCCGGATCAAAGCACCGACCAGTTCCAGGCGCACGTCATCTGGATGTCCGATCACGCCATGGTGCCTGGACGTCCCTACGACCTGCGCGTCAATGGCACCACGGTGGCCGCCACGGTAACCGCCATCAAATATCGTTTGACGCCGGAGACAGAGGCCCGCAATCCAGCGCGATCTCTCAACCGGCTGGAGATCGGCGTCTGCAATCTTTCGACCCGGACGCCGGTGCCGTTTTCCACAGACGTCGGCGCGGGCGCGGCCGCCAGCTTTGTCCTGCTTGAGCCCTTGACGGGTGCCGAGATCGGACTTGGTCGCATCGATCATCCGCTGCGCAGGGCCGACAATGTCCAGTGGCAGGCGCTTGACGTAACGCGGGCTGCCCGGGCCGCGATGAAAGACCAAAGGCCGGTGGTGCTGTGGTTCACCGGCCTTTCGGGATCGGGCAAATCCACCATCGCCAATCTTGTCGAAAAACGGCTTCATGACGCCGGACGCCACACGATCCTGCTTGATGGCGACAATGTCCGGCATGGGCTCAACCGCGATCTCGGTTTCACAGAAGTGGATCGGGTCGAAAACATCCGCCGCATCGGCGAAGTGGCAAAACTGATGACCGATGCCGGCCTGATTGTGCTGGTATCCTTTATCTCGCCGTTTCGGTCAGAACGTCAATTGGCCCGCAGCGTCATGGCGGATGGTGAATTCGTCGAGGTCTTTGTCGACACCCCGATAGAAGAATGCATTCGGCGTGATCCGAAGGGCCTCTACAAGAAGGCGCTCGCGGGTGCCATCGCCAATTTCACCGGCATTTCCTCGCCCTATGAGGCCCCCGAAAGTCCCGAATTGCGCCTCGATACGGTCGCCCGCAGCGCCGACGCCCTGTCGGCGGAGGTTCTGACCTGGCTTGCGGACCGCCTCGACCCATAACCGCCGCAGCCCCCGCTTCCGATGCCGCGCCGCATCACCCTTGAACTCCCGTCGCCGAGCCGATAGAGCCGCAGGAAAATCCGTCACACCAACCGTCGGGTGCCGACATGAACCGTTCGCTCAAGCGACGCCAGGAAAAACTGGCAAAGACACACTCCGCCAAATCCAAAACGGCCTCCGATCCATTCCTGCGCGCCATGGCGGAAGCAGCAGCACTTTTCCAGAGCGGCAAGACGCGAGAGGCCGAGGTTGCCGTGCGGGCGATTCTCGCCGGTGAGGCCGGTCATGCCGACGCCAATCACCTGGCTGGAATTCTCGCGATCCAACGCAAGGACGCCAGGGCCGCTGTCGCCCATCTTTCCCTCGCAACCGCTGCCCGCCCGGAGCACGCAGCCATGCGCGCCCACCACGGCGTCGCACTTGCGCTGGCCGGAGATCTTCTGGAAGCTGTCGCCGCATTCGAGGCTGGCCTCAAGCTGGACACGGCATCCATCGAAGCCCACAACAATCTCGCAGGCGTCCTTATACGGCTCAATCGCCATGACGAGGCGATCACCATCTACCGCAAGGCCATCGCGCTCAAGCCTGAGCAAACCGAACTGCATGCCAACCTTGCCAATGCCCAACTCGCCTGCGGCAGACCGGGTGACGCCATCGAAAGCTACCGGGACGCGATTGCGCTGCGGCCGCGCTTTCCCGAAGCTCATTACGGCCTCGCCCAGGCGCTGCGCGACAATGGCGATATGGCGGAAGCGGCGGCGGAGTACAAAATCGCCATCGAGCAGAACGTCAATCATTCCAACGCCAAACTATCGCTGTCGATGATTGCCGACAGTCTCGAGGAAGATCGGATCGCCCGGCTGACGGCCAACTACCGCAACGCCTTGCCCGGGAGTGAAGACCGGCTGCTGCTCGGCTTTGCGCTCGCCAAGGCCGAGGACGCGCGCGGCAATTTCGAAGCGGCATCCCGCTGCCTCAGGGATGCCAACGCAATCCAACGCGCCCGCATCGACTTTCGCCCGGAAAAGGCTGCAGCTGACCTGCATGCCATCAAGGCTGTCTTCACGCCGGAATTCGTGGCGGCGCGGCAGGGCATGGGCAACATGTCAGCCGCGCCCATCTTTGTGCTCGGAATGCCGCGGTCAGGCACGTCGTTGATCGAGCAGATTCTGGCAAGCCACCGCGATGTCAACGGCGGCGGCGAGCTGTCGCAGTTCCCGGCCGCAGTGTTCTCTGTCTTCTCGGAGCTTGGGTCTGACGGCTTTCCAAATTCCGCCGACAAGCTCGACACGGTCGCAATCAAAACGGTTGCCGCCCGGTATCTCGAGACGGTTGACCGGGGTCTGGCGGCCAAGGCGCATTTCACCGACAAGCTGCCCGCCAATTTTCTGATGGTCGGCATGATCCGGTTGGTCTTCCCCAAAGCCCGGATCGTTCACTGCACGCGGGAAGGTCGCGACACCTGCCTGTCGATGTTCAAGACCTTCTTTCCCTCCGGCGGACATCATTTCAGCTACGACATGGCAGAGCTTGCCGCTTATTACCGGATTTACGCCGCGCTGATGGATCATTGGATTTCTCTGTTCAGCGACACGATCATCGACGCCAATTACGAAAGGCTCGTTCTCGATCCGGAAACGGAAATCCGCGATCTGTTGACGGCCTGCGATCTTGATTTCGATGCCGATTGCCTCACCTTCCACAAGACCCGCCGCGTGGTGCGAACGGCAAGTGCCGCCCAGGTTCGCAAGCCGATCTACACCTCCGCCATCGGTGGCTGGAAAAATTACGCGCCCTTCTTTCCCGAGCTGACCGATCTGTAACTGACCGGTCAGCTTTTTCAACTGCTGGTCGGATCGTTGAGGGCGTTGTCGCAGGCAGGCTCGTATCCGTGATCGGGCGAGTGCCGATGATGGAGCGCCGGCACCGAGACCATACCCCGGGACGAAGGTCAAGTCAGGCCGGAGTTGCGCTCAAAGCGCGGCGACAATGATGATTTCCACTTTATAAGCCGGCGTTGCAAGTTTGGCTTCTCCGGTTGCCCGCGCCGGCGGATTGGCCGGGTCAACCCAGGCGTCCCAGACCGAATTCATCTCGGCGAAATCGGCCATGTCCGCAAGCCAGATGGTGGTCTGCAGGATCTTTGACTTGTGCGACCCGGCCACTCCGAGAAGTCGGTCGATGGACTCGAGCACAGTTGAGGTCTGGGTCTTGACGTCCTCTCCCGGCGCACCGACCTGGCCAGCGAGATAGACAATGCCGCCATGGACGACGGCCTGGCTCATGCGCGAGCCGGGTTCGATGCGGGTGATGGTGCTCATGGGAGGTTCCTTTCAGGTCTGCCGGGCCGGTGCCCGGGTGCTTTGTCATGTCTCACAGCGCCGCCCATCCAATCGGATGCGTGAAGGCCGCTGTAAACCATTGAAGAAATGCATGTCCGTCATCGCACAGATGACTCCATGTGTGCGCGACATGCGCTAGGTGTCAACGCGGCCCGATTTGGGTTCAACGCAGTGACGATGGCGTTGTCAAGCGACGGCACGCGTAAAAGACACAGATCGGCTGCAAGCTGCGACAGCGCCGGTGCCGTCTGCATGCCGTAGCCGCCTTGACCTGCGAGCCAGAAGAAGCCCTCCGCGTCCTGTGAAAATCCGACGGCCGGCGTTCGGTCGGCAAAAAAGCTGCGAATGCCAGCCCAGGTGTGAACTACGCGGTTGACCGGAACGCTGACCGCCGCTTCATAGCGGGCAAGACCTTGGGCAATGACCATGTCATCGGCGAAGACATCGTGCGGTTCGACTTCCTCCTCGTCGGCGGGTGAAATCATCAGTTTGCCGGCTTCGGGCTTGGCGTAGAACCGCTCCGACACGCTCGCAAACAGCGGCCAGAGGCTGACATCAAGGCCGGAAGGCGGCGGAATGATCGCCGCCGAGCGCCGAAAGGGTTTGAGGCCGCGCGGCCGCACGCCCGCCATGGCCGCAATCCTATCGGCCCAGGCGCCTGCAGCATTGACCAGGACCGGCGCCGTGAACTCGTCCTGCCCGGTCGTCACCCGCCAGACGCCGGACGATCTTGCGATCCGCATCGCCTGCGCGGAGGTGACGATGGTGCCGCCGCGGCGTTTGAGAAGGCGGGCGAAACCCTGCAGCATGCGGTCGACGTCGATATCGCGGGCACCGCGCTCCAACGCGACGGCGGCCAACCGGTCCTCGCGCAGGATCGGGACAAGGCCGAGCGCTTCCTTTGCGGTCAGTCTTTCGAGACCGTCGCTACCTGCGACATAAGTTGCAAATACCTCCAACTCGTCTTCGTCCGCAATCAGCAGTTCGCCGCGCGGTGACAGCAAACTGAAATCCGAGACACCTTCGGGTTGGGTGAGAAACCCTTCGGAGGCCGAGTTGAGCGCCCGCAGGACGGAATTGCCATAGTTGCGGATGAAGATCGCCGCCGATCTCCCCGATGCATGGTAGCCGATGGCGCTTTCCGCCTCGATCACCGTCACGCGCGCTTCGCCTGACATCAGCGCGGCAGCACTGATACCGGCGATCCCGCCGCCGATAATGAGGATATCACTCGTCTTTGCCGTCATGTCCCGGCCCCTCCGAGAAAGCTTGCGAGATTGTCGCCCAGCGCCGGGCTGAGATAGCCACCCTCCTGAACGAAGACCATCGAGAGCCCTGCTGATGCGATCGCGCGGCCGATCCGCAAGAATCCGTCGGTGGTTACCCTGAACCCCTGGAATGGATCACTTTCATGGGCGTCGAGCCCGAGCGCGACGACGATTGTATCGGCGCCGAAATCGGAGATGCGTTCGAGCGCCGCGCCGAGCGTGGCGAGATAGGCCTCGTCACCGGTCCCGCGCGGCAGCGGCAGATTGAGATTTGAGCCGAGCCCCTCGCTCTCGCCCCGTTCATGGCCATGACCCCAGAAAAACGGGTAAAACCGGGCAGGATCAGCATGGATCGAGACGGTGAGCACGTCACGGCGGTGGTAGAAGATCGACTGTGTGCCATTGCCGTGATGGACGTCGATGTCCAGAATGGCTGGACGACGCCCGGCATCGCGCAAGACCTGGGCTGCGATGGCGGCATTGTTGAGATAGCAGAACCCGCCCGCCAGATCAGCACCAGCATGATGGCCTGGCGGGCGGCAGAGCGCGTAGGCTGAACCGGCGCCTTCAAGCACGCTCCGGGCGGCGGAGATTGCCGTTTGCGCGGACCATGTGGCCGCCTCCCAGGTGGTGTGAGTGATCGGGCAGGACGTGTCGCCCTGGTGATACCCCGCCTGCCCCACCGCCGATTTCGGATAACTGGCCGTCCGCCGGTCCGGATGGATATTGGGAATGACTTCCGGCGACGCGCCATCGATCCGGCACCAGCGTGCGTGGATCGTGCGCAGGAATGTCAGATACTCAGGCGTATGGACTGCGGCGATGGGTCCGAGCCCGGCATTGATGGAGGTACGGACTTCGCAGCCAGCCTTGGCCAGGCCCTTGAGCAGTTCAGTGATGCGCGCGGGTTGTTCAGGATTGGCGGAAACGGCACCGTTGACCATGAAATGGCGCGGATCGTGCAGCCTTTGGTCCTCGTGGAAATAGGCCTGCATCAGCCCCCTCCCGCGCGGTCGAGGGCTTTGCCCGCCAGGGTCAGAAATGTCGCCTCTGTCAACAGCTCAAATCCCAACCGGTCATAAAAGGCTCGCGCCCGTCCGTTGTCGGCATAGACACCCAGCCGGATGAAACCTGCACCCCAGTCCCGCCGTGCATGGTCGCGAACAGCGGCGAGGAGTTTCGGGCCAAGCTGTTGGCCGCGCATCGAACTTGCGACCCACAGATCGCTCACATAGGCACCCGCATGGCCTCGGGTGGTCGAGTAGAGCGGCGAAAAAACCGCAACTCCCACAAGCTCCTGGCCGGATTCGGCCAGGAGTGCGGCGAAGGCGGGGAAAACGCCGAAGCCGGCCTCAAGCAGATCCTGGTCAGTCGCCCGGTGGATGTCACCCATATCAGCAGACAGAGCGGCGAGCGCCCGGTTGAGAGCGGGCACGTCTTGAGGCTCGGCGGTACGGATAACGAGTGTCGTCATGGCCTAGAATGTCACCTTGTCACTGCCTTTAAGACCGAGCATGGCGCGGACTTCATCGGGCGTCGCCACCACCCTGCCCTGCTTTTCGACGATCGCGCGCACCATGTCCACCTGTTCGGCATTGGAGCGGGCAAGCACGCCCTGGCCAATATAGAGATTGTCCTCCAGCCCGACGCGGACATGCCCGCCCATGGCTGCGGCCAGTTGAGCCATCTGCATCTGCTTGCGGCCGGCGGCCAGAACGGAAAACTCGAACCGGTCGCCAAACAGCCTGTCAGCGGTCGCCTTCATATGGACGAGGTGCTCGGGTTCGGCGGCGATGCCCCCGAGAACCCCCATCACGAACTGGATGAACAGCGGCCCTTCCACAAGCCCGCGGTCAACGAAATGGGCAAGCATTGTCAGATGGCTCAAATCGTAACATTCGAATTCAAACCGGGCACCGCGCGCCTGACCCATGGTCTGAAGCACCATAGCGATGTCGCGCGGCGTATTTTTGAAGACGAGGTCGTCGCTGCTGCGCAAGAACGGTTCTTCCCAGTCGTGAAGCCACTCGGTCCGCCTGGCAATCATCGGGTAAAGCGCGAAATTCATTGTGCCCATATTGAGCGAACACATCTCGGGTTCCGCGCGCTTCGGTCCCGCCAGCCTGTCCTCAAGGCTCATCACCGCGCTGCCGCCGGTGGTCAGATTGACGATGGCGTCCGTACCGGCCTTCACCTGCGGCAAAAACGCGAAAAAGTCCTCTGGCTTGGCCGACGGTCGTCCGGTCAGCGGGTCGCGCGCATGCAGATGCAGGATCGCAGCACCTGCTCGGGCAGCGTCCACCGCCTGACGGGCAATCGCCTCAGGTGTCACCGGAAGATGCGGCGACATCGATGGCGTGTGGATCGAGCCGGTGACGGCACAACTGATGATGATCTTGCTCATTGACCTCTTCCGCAGCAAGCGCCGCTAATGCATGTCGCGCACAAATGGATTCATGTGTGCGATAACGTACATGCATTCATTCAATGTTTTACAGCGACTTTCACGCGTCTGAAAAGACGCGTGGCGCTGGAATGCATGTCGCTCACAAATGGATTCATGTGTGCGATAACGTACGTGCATTCATTCAATGCATTAGCGCGCCGGTTGAAGCGCAGCCCACGGGTTCCTGGATGAATGCAAGGACCGTGTCTGGTCCTTCCTCGATGATCTTGCGCTCAAGCAGCGCGGCATACTGCTGACCGGTCGTAGGATCTTCGGCATCAAGACCGTCGAGATAGGCCCGGGGCGCGGCAACCTTGGGCATCGCCTTGAACATCGGCGCGAAAGGGTCGGCAAGCGGTCCGTAACCGGTCAGCGCCAGAGCGCCGAAGGTGGAGCCGCGATAGCTCGGCATGCGCGAGATCACCTTGAATCGGGAAGCCTGCTTCACGGCGACGGCCCATTGCCGAGCGAGTTTGAAAGCGCTTTCCACCGCTTCCGAGCCACCAGAGACGAAGAATATTTTTTCCATGCCCTGTGGAGACAGTGCGGCCACTTTTGCGGCCAGCATCTCGCTCGCATCAGTTTCGAAATGAAGCCGGTAACCGAAGGTGGCCTTTTCCATCTGTCGGCGCATTGCCTCCAGAACGTGCGGGTTGGAGTGCCCGATATTGCACATCATTGCGCCCGAAGACCCGTCGAGACAGCGTTTGCCCTTCCTGTCCCACATGTGCACGCCCCGCGCTTTCGCAAGTCGCGGCCGTCGGGACCGGGTCTGATAGAAAAGATGGCTTTCAGATGACATGCCAAGGACTCCGGCAGGCTAGGCAGTGGTTTGGTAAGCGCGTACGAACGGTTCGCCCGATGCGCCAGGCGACTTGTTCTGGTCTGTGTACGCCAAGCGCCACGGTGCAATGTCTGAGCACAAAATGCCAGCACCGTGGGCGAAAAATTCCGTTGGTGGTTGCGGCTCGGCTCAATGGAACGGGAAAAGAGTGAAGTCAGGGTCGGGTCTGCCGAGAATTTCGCTCGAGATCAGGTCGGCGGCAATCTTGCTGAAGGTGATGCCGTTTCCGCCGTAGCCCATTGCGGCATAAACATGGGTGAATCCGGGAACCCGGCCGATCATTGGCAAACCATCCGCTGTCGTGCCGAACCCTGCCGACCATGCGAAATCTGGCTCGCCAATGACCATTCCCGTCAGGTCAGCAAGTTTTTCGACCAGGATCTTCGTTTTCGCCTTGCCCTTGGGTTCACTCTGAAATGCCGCATCCGCGGTCTCGTCTTCCCCACCAACGATGACGCGGCCATCGTAAGTGGAGCGGAAGTAGAGATAGGGATCAGACCCTTCCCAGACGAGATAGGAATCAATCCATGCAGGCCGTTTCAACCGGGCCCGGCTTGCCAAGGCCCAGGTCGATACCAGACTGTGGTTTTTGCTCGCAAGCGGCTGGAGAAACTCGTATCCGGTGCAGAAAACCACGTCACCGGCGCTGATCAACTGACCATCTCCGGTGGCCAGAATGACATCGTCTTCGCCGCGCAGATCGGTGATCTCCACCCCTGCCACCATCTCGACGCCGCGTAAGCGCGCAAGACGAAGCAGAGCAGCCGTAAGTTGTGCCGGATTTGCGGACGCCGAGACCGGACTGTCAAGCGCTGCGGTCCTTTCAATGCCGTGGCGGTCGAGAAGCGTGGCCGCATCCAGGTAGTCGACGCTCAGACCAGCTTTCCGCCGCGCTTCTGCTTCGGTTGCCAGAGCACGGCTCCCATAGGCATCGCCAGCCAGAAAGAGAGTTCGCTTTCGCTCGAAGCTACACCGAAGATCAAGCTGTGCGGCCATCAAGGCCAGGTCTTCCACCGCCCGCGCCGATCGCTGCCAGATCCGGCCTGCGACACCTTCGCCTTTCATGTCGGCGAGCTTGTGCAACGGCACGTCGATTTCATGCTGGATCATGGCGGTGCTGGCCATGGTGCTCCCACGCACCGGCGTGCGGCGGTCGATGACAAGCACCTTGAGGCTTTGATCCATGAGGGCATGCGCCATCAACGCACCGCCGATTCCAGCGCCAACCACGACGACATCGTAGTGTCCGAGACCTGCTGCCTTGCGCGTAATGACGCCCACCCGTGGCGTTGCGGCCCAAAGCGGCATCCTCTTCCGCAGATCGCGCTTTTGGGTCAGGTCTCCGGATGGGCGTTTTAGAGGACTCATGGTGTGACTTTCGCTGGAGGGCATTTCCCAGCGTGACAATGCAATGGCATGCAATTCTGTTCCCTCCCCCTCACCTTCACCCTCACCCTCACCCTCACCCTCTCCGTCTCCCTCTCCCTCGCCGTGGCAGCACCAGCGTCCGCCTCCGAACTGCGCGTTGCGCTCAAGCTCGGTTGCTGCTTACGAGGCAGCCGAGGGCGACCATGGCGAAACACAGTAACGTATGGGGCTCAGATTCAGCATGGCGGAGGGCGTCGAACGCAACTGCTTGCCCGCCTGCGCCTGGCTTCTTGTCGCCGAAGAACGCCATGAGATCGACACGTCGATCCGTCGCCAGATCCTGTCCGCCTTTATGACCAAGGATGAAATCGATTGGGCGACCGAGCTGGTCAGCGTGCAGGAACCCGGGACCTACAGCGCCCCGCATCCAATCGGACGCGCGAAGGTCGCTGTGAACCTCTGAATGAATGCAGGCGCGTTTGCGAGTGGCGGTGCGCCGATGTCAACACTTCGTTAGGGACGATTTGCCAAGATAGAATTTCATCATTTTCTGAAGGCGCATCATGCAACTCAAACGGTACTCGCTGACACGGCTGGGCGACCAGAAGAACCGGCGCGTCTTTTTTCGGCGAGACGCCAACTGTCCGGTCATCACCCATGCCCGTTGCCGGGACGTCGAACACCGCAGCATGGTTCCGGCCTGGCTTGTCAATCTCTCGGAGGACGGCGCGCTTCTGACCAGCGACCATTTTCCCGCCCGCCTTGCCGATGTCTACATCATCATCCCCGGCCTCGGTGCGAAAGTCCTCGCCACTGTGCGCGACCAGGGCGAATTTACGATCAATGTTCAATTCGAGACCCAGTTGACGCAGGACGTGGTCGACAAGATCGCCCGCCTGACGGTGATTCCGAAAGAACTGGATCTTTAGCGGTCCGGATCGGCCCGTGATTTCTATCCAGCATTGGCATCCCGCAGCAGCACGCTCACAAGCACATGTCGGAGGCGGAAGAACCACTGGTGGTGCGTATCCAATCGGTTGCGTGAATGCCGCTGTAAAACATTGAATGAATACATGTCCATTATCGCACAAATGAATCCATTTGTGCGCGACATGCCTGAGTGGTCTGACCCAAACAGATGGTTCTCATCTGTTTCGAAAAGTCAGCCCACAAGCTATTGATCTGGTGGGGCGTTTTGTCCTGACAGATGGGAACCATCTGTCAGGATCGCACCATTAGCACAGCCAGTCGTCAATGGCCGCCGCCCGCACATCGGCGATCAGCCGGAGAAAGCCCTCTGCCTGATGGCGTGCCGTGGCCTTGCCTTTCTCGGCCGTCGCCCGCGCTGCCTCCCCGACCACGCCCGATGCATTGAGATCGCTGGCGATCCAGGCAAATGCGTGGGGGCCCGTGTGGCGCAACAGGTCGAATTCAGTTTCCGCCCGGCTAACGGCCGAGGTGAAGTCTTCGGCCAGGTCCATCCGCACAAGATCAGGCCGGAAATGCAGCATCAACGAGGTTTCCACGTCCCCGCCGTGGATCCCGTAGCGACTTTCGGTTTCGCTGAAGAGGCCCGCGGGCGTTCCGAAACGCATCCAGCTCGTCTTGACAGCCAGCATCCGCGCGCGCACCCGCAATTCTCGCGCCACAATGCCCATGACATCTTCATTGCCGCCATGCGAATTGACGATGACGAGTTTGCGCACGCCCGCGCGTGCCACCGAATGTCCGAGTTCGACCCAGTGGTCGATCAGCGTTGTGGCCGGTATGGTGAGCGTGCCGGGCGCATGCAGATGCTCGTTGGATTTGCCGACCGCCTGGACCGGCAATATCCGCAAATCGATATCGGATGGCACCAGCCCGATCATCGCATCCAGCATGCCCTGCATGATGCTCGTGTCGGTGGACACCGGAAGATGCGGCCCGTGCTGCTCGATGGCAGCTATCGGCAAGATAGCGATGGTCGCATTGGCGTTGAGGGTCTCGAAGTCGCGGGTTGTGAAATCGCCCCACCAGATTTTTCGGCCCATCCCGGTCCCTTCCCTGTCAATCACTCTGATGCGCCACCGGCGCTGCCGCAACCGCCTCAATCTCCACCTTGAAAGCCTCTCGCGCAAAACCGGAGACAATCATCAGCGTGGAGGCAGGCGGGGGCGAGCCGAACGTGCGGTCCCGCACCGCCATGTAGCCCGGCAAGTGCGCCCGATCCGTGACATAGGCATTGATGCGCACGATGTGCGACAGGCCCATGTTGGCGCTTGCGAGAACGGCAGCAATATTGGCAAAGCACAATTCTGTCTGAGCTTCCACGCCTTCCGGAATGATGTCATCAGTCGTGATCGAAAGTTGACCCGAGACAAACAGAATCCGATGGCCCGCCGGAACCTCCACCCCATGGCTGTAGCGCGCAAAGGGCGCACGGATGGTGTCGGGCGTGTGGTGGTGCATGTCAGGACATCTCCGCTGTGAAGTCTGTCAAATACCCTATTCCCATTGCCTGAGGAATGGCCCAAACTGAACTATGGCGGAGAGAACTGGCGGAATATGGAGCATCGTGCCCAAAATTTCAGCGTCCCGCTGTCCGGTCTCGGGGGAGCCGGTGACGAAATCGCGGGCGGCTCGTCAGACACCTCTTGGCACGGGGTTTGCTCTGCCCAGTTGTTATCAAATTGACGGGTCCCGCGTCGAGGATCCGCAAACACCAAGGGATGTGTCCATGAAGGCTCTTTTTCGTTCAACTGCAACGCTTGCCCTGCTCGCCGCCGCGTCCGTTTCCGCCACCGCCGCCGAGAAAGTCACATTCGGCACCAACTGGCTGGCCCAACCGGAGCATGGCGGCTATTACCAGTCGGTGGCAGACGGCACTTATGCGGCTTGCGGCATCGAGGTGACGATTGCCCAGGGCGGGCCTCAGGTGAACAACCGTGCGCTTCTCCTGGCCGGCAAGATCGACTTCCACATGGGCGGAAACATGCTTGAGGCCTTCTCCGCCGTCGAGCAGGACATTCCGGTCCGCGTGGTTGCAGCCTCCTTCCAGAAGGAGCCGCAGGTGCTGATGACCCATCCGGGCCAAGGTCTGGACACTTGGGAGCAGTTGAAGGACGCTGAGCAGTTCATCCTCGGCGATGCGGGTTTCCAGAGCTATTACCAGTGGATGATCAGCGAACTTGGCTACGATGCGGCAAAGCGCGTCCCCTACACATTCAATCCGGCCCCCTTCATTGCCAATCCGAAGTCAGCCCAGCAGGGCTACATCACCTCCGAACCCTTCGCAGTTGAAAAGGAAGGTGGCTTCAAGCCCAACCTGTTCCTGCTCGCCGACTATGGTTTTGATACCTATTCGACCACGATCGAAACCATGCAGGCCACCATCGATACCAAACCCGATCTGGTCAAATGCTTCGTCGAAGGCTCGAACAAAGGCTGGTACAACTATCTTTACGGTGACAATGCTGCCGCCAACGAGTTGATCAAAAAAGACAATCCGGACATGAACGATGAGCAGATCGCCTTCTCGATCGCCAAGCTCAAGGAGTATGGCATCGTCGATTCCGGCGACACCGAGACCCTGGGGATCGGCGCCATGACGGACGCCCGCATGGAGAGCTTCTATGCCAAGATGGTCAAGGTCGGGGTGGTGAAGGACGGCATCGACATCAAGAAGGCCTATGTCCTCGACTATGTCAACCAGGGCGTTGGCCTCGATCTCAAGAAGTAATCAGCCCGCTGCCAATTCCCACCCGGCCGGAAGCCGGGTGGGTGCAAATGCCCATACCCACACGGTTTTTCATGTCTGACCGGTCGCTTCCGCTGTTGCATCTTCGTTCGATCGGCAAGACATTTGCCAGTGGTGTGACAGCCCTTCAGAACGTCAACCTGACCGTGCATGATGGCGACTTCCTGAGCTTGCTTGGACCTTCCGGATGCGGAAAATCGACGGCGCTCCGCATTATCGCGGGTCTCTCCACCCCGACGTCAGGCGTTGTCGACTGGCGCGGTGCTCAACTCAAACAAAGCGATATCGGGTTTGTGTTCCAGGAACCGACGCTTCTGCCCTGGGCCAGCGTTTTCGACAATGTCTGGCTTCCCTTGCGGCTTCGCGGCGTCAGTCGCAACCAGGCGTCGGTGGCGATTGCCGAAGTCCTGGAGCGCGTCCATCTGACCGGATTTGAAAACGCCGTGCCGCGCGAACTGTCGGGCGGCATGAAAATGCGGGTGTCTATCGCCCGCGGGCTTGTGACCCGTCCGCGCATCCTCCTGATGGATGAACCTTTCGCCGCACTCGATGAAATCACCCGCTTCAAGCTCAACAATGACCTCCTCGAACTCTGGGGCGAACGCGGTTTCACGGTGATTTTCGTGACCCATTCGGTGTTTGAGAGCGTGTTCCTCTCCAACCGGATCACGGTCATGGCGGCCAAGCCAGGACGCATCTTCGAAGATCTCGCCGTTGACGCACCCTATCCGCGCACTGATGGGTTCCGCACCTCTGCGATTTACTCTGAGATCTGCCGCACCACTTCGGCGTCGCTGTCGCGCGCCATGGGCGTGGAGGTTCGAGATGGCGTCCATTGATATCCGTCCCGCTTCCATGCCGATTGATGCGGAGGAAGCCCGGCGGCTGCGGAGCGCGCGGATTGAAAAGACCGCCCGGTGGCTGCTGCCGATCGTCATCATGTGCGCGGCCATTGTTCTATGGGATCGGGTCTGTGTCTGGTACGAAATCCCGCGCTATATTCTGCCGCGTCCGGGCGTGGTTCTGGCAACGCTGATTGCCGATGCACCGCTTCTGTTTTCCTCACTTCTGGTCACATTGCGGATCACGTTCCTGTCGCTCCTGCTTGCAGTGGTCGGCGGTGTCGGGCTCGCCGTGCTCTTTACCCAGTCGAGGCTCATCGAAATGAGCCTGTTTCCGTTCGCCATCGTGCTGCAGGTGACGCCGATCGTTGCGATCTTTCCGCTGATCAACATCTACGTCGACGACCAGACCACAAAACTGTTGCTCTGCGCCTGGATCGTCGCCTTCTTCCCGATCCTGTCCAACACCACGCTGGGCCTCAACTCGGTTGACCGCAACCTCATCGACTATTTCCGTTTGAACGGCGCGTCCCGGTGGCAGACCCTCTGGCACCTGCGGCTTCCGGCCGCCATGCCCTATTTTCTGGGTGGCCTCAAGATCGCCGGCGGACTTGCCTTGATCGGCGCGGTCGTGGCCGAATTCGTCGCCGGCTCGGCCGGTCAGTCGTCAGGGCTGGCCTCGCGCATCATCGAAGCAGGTTACCGCCTCAACGCACCCCGACTGTTTGCGGCCCTTATTCTCATCTCGGCCACCGGCATCGTCATCTTTCTCGTCCTGTCATGGATTTCTCATCTCGCGTTGCGTCGGTGGCACGAGAGCGCACTCAAACAGGAGACCTGATGGGAAAGCCCGTTACCCTGCCGACAACCGGCAGTTTCACCCTGAGCCACGTTCGGCTGCATCAGAGCACGACATCCGCTACAGATCTCACCTTCGATGGTGACGGCCTTGCGCTGGCCGACATCGTGGTCAAGGACGGCATCATCGCCGCCATCGGACCCTCACGGGGTGATGGTGCCGCCGAGGCGGTCGACGGACAGGGTGGCATCGTCCTGCCCGCTTTCGTCGACTGTCACACTCATCTCGACAAGGGCCATATCTGGGCGCGCAAGCCCAATCCTGACGGCAGCTTCATGGCTGCGCTCACAGCGGTGGGCGAAGATCGAACAGCGCGCTGGACAGCCAACGATGTGGTCCGGCGCATGGATTTTTCCCTTCGCACGGCTTTTGCTCACGGGACCCGGGCAATCCGCACCCATCTGGATTCGGTCCGCCCGCAAGAAGACATATCGTGGGCGGTGTTCCGGGATATGCGCGCCGCCTGGAAGGGCCGCATCGACCTGCAGGCGGCCTGCCTTTTCGCCATTGATGACGCCCGCAACGAGGCCTGGTTTGATCGCCTTGCCGGCATCGTTTCCGCTGCTGGCGGTGTGCTGGGTGCGGTCACCTTCATGGTGCCCGATCTTGACGCCCTGCTCGACCGCATCTTCCAGAAGGCGATGGATCTCGGGCTCGATCTTGATTTTCACGCCGATGAAACCGACGACGTGGAAGCGGTTTCGCTCAGCCGCATCGCTCACGCCGCGTTGCGTCACGGCTATGAGGGTCGGATTCTCGTTGGCCATTGCTGCTCGCTCGCCCGTCAGCCGGATGCCGCCGTCCTCGGCACACTCGACCTCGTGGCAAAATCGGGACTTTCCGTCGTCTCGCTTCCCATGTGCAACATGTATCTCCAGGACCGGCGCGCCAATTCCACCACCCCGCGCTGGCGTGGAGTGACCTTGCTGCACGAACTTGCCGACCGGGGCGTCAATGTCTGCGTCGCTTCCGACAACACCCGTGACCCCTTCTACGCCTATGGCGATATGGATGTGCTCGAGGTCTACCGCGAGGCGACACGCATCCTCCAGCTCGATCATCCGGTGGGCAATTGGCCACGGGTTGTGGGCGCCAACCCGGCACGTGCCATGGGGCTCTCTGACGCCGGAACACTCGCCACCGGTGCCCGCGCCGATTTCATCGTCTTTCGCGGCCGCCGCTTCACCGAACTGCTTTCCCGGCCGGAAAGCGATCGCATCGTGGTACGCGATGGCCAGCCACTCAACGCAGCCATTCCTCATTATGCCGAACTCGACGACCTCATGGAGCCTTGAATGACCAATCTGACTGCGCTGATCGCCGAATTGGACGGACTTCGCATCGAGGAAAATGACAAGATCGTTTTGCAGAAAAGCCGGGACTTCTACTGGTATTCGCCGGTTCTGAAGCGCCAGCTCGACCATGTGACCGGCGACATCGTCGTTTCGCCGCGCAACGAGGACGAACTGATCCGCGTTCTGAAGGCCTGCTACCGGCACGACGTTCCGGTGACCCCGCGCGGCACCGGCACCGGCAATTACGGCCAGGCCATGCCGTTGTCTGGCGGGGTCGTGTTGAGCCTGGCTGACATGAACGACATCGGCGAGATCGCCCCCGGCAAGGTGACCTGCGGACCGGGCGTCATCTGCGCCGATCTCGACAAGGCCACGCGAGCCCATTCCAATCAGGAGATGCGCATGCATCCCTCCACCTACCACACCGCAACCGTCGGCGGCTTCATTGCTGGCGGATCGGGTGGCGTCGGGTCCATATCCTGGGGCGGTCTGCGCGACTTCGGCAACATCATCCGCTTGCGCGTGGTGACCATGGAGGAAGACCCCCGGGTGCTTGACCTGTCGGGCGAGGATCTGCACAAGGTGACCCATGCTTATGGCACCAACGGCATCATCACCGAGATCGAGCTGCCGCTCGCCCCGGCTTACGACTGGGTCGATCTCATCGCCGCGTTCGACAGTTTCGATGCGGCCGCGCGCTATGGCAACATGCTCGCCCGGCAGGATGGCATTCTGACAAAGTTGATCACCGTGGTCGCCGCGCCCTGCCCTTACGATTATTTCAAGCGCCACCAGAAATACCTCCGCCCCGGCCAGCACGTGGTTCTGGTCATGGTCGCCCCACAGTCCTATGATGCGTTCAAGGCGTTCAGCGCCCGAACCGGTGCGGAGATCGTTTTCGATGCCTCCCTCGAAGCCGACCTCAAGGGCATACCGCCGGTGTTCGAACTGGCCTGGAACCACACCACGCTGCGCGCGCTCAGGGTCGATCCCGCCTGGACCTATCTCCAATCGCTCTATCCCTACCCCAACCAGATCGAGCTTGCGGGCCGAATGGACCGGATGTTCCCGGGCGAGATGATCTCGCATCTGGAATTTGTTCGCTTTGATGGCGACATCACCTGTTTCGGTTTGCCGCTGGTGCGTTTCACCACGGAAGAGCGGCTCAACGACATCATCGATCTGCACACCGAAAACGGCTGCCCGATCTTCAACCCCCACCGCTACACGCTTGAGGAAGGCGGAATGAAACAGACCGACGAGATCCAGCTCGCCTTCAAGCGCGAAGCCGATCCCAAGGGGCTGCTCAATCCTGGCAAGATGATCGCCTGGGACGATCCGGACTACGACTTTACGTCCGGAAAGGTCTGGTTGTTCAAGGGGCTGCAACAGGCAAGCTGAGGCAGACACCATGCGCATCCTCGTCCTCCACGCCCATCCGGTGGAGACCAGCTTCAACCGGGCGCTGTTCCGGCTCGTCGTGGACCGGCTCGAAAAGGCCGGCCACCAGCTTGACATCCTTGATCTCTATGCCGAGGACTTCGATCCGCGTCTGACCCGCGCGGAACGCCTGAGCTACCATGATCTTTCGATCAACCGGGTTCCCGTCGATCCCTATGTGGGCCGATTGCTGGCAGCCGAGGCGCTGGTTCTGGTCCATCCGGTCTGGAACTTCGGCTTTCCCGCCATCCTCAAGGGATTTTTCGACCGCGTCTTCCTGCCGGGCGTCTCTTTCGGCATGGTCGACGGCCAGGTGCGCCCGATCCTGCACAACATCGGCAAGCTTGTCGTGGTGACGACCTACGGCGGTTCACGCTTTCGCGCAATGTTGATGGGGGATCCGCCGCGCAAGATCGCCAAGCGCGTCCTCAGAGCGACCATTCGTCCCGGTGCCCCCATGCGCTATCTCGCCCTTTACGATATGAACCGCTCGACGGACGCGAGCCGAACTGCTTTCCTCAAGAAGGTCACCAATGTCATGGATGCCTTCTGATGCGTGTTCTCGTCGTCTACTGCCATCCGGTGCCTGAAAGCTTCGCCGCAGGCCTGCGGGACGCCGCCGTCGATGAACTGCTGAAGGCAGGCCACGAGGTCGATCTTGTCGATCTGTATGCGGAAGGCTTCGATCCGGTGATGGGCGCCGATGAACGCCGTCGTTACAATACCATGGTCATGGCCGATCACCCCTTTCCCGGTCATGCCGAGAGGCTTCAGGCGGCGCAAGGCATCCTGTTTGTCTATCCGACCTGGTGGTATGGGCTGCCAGCGATGCTCAAAGGCTGGCTTGACCGCGTGTGGACGCCCGAACTGACGTTCAAGATCCCGGATGGACCCGGTCCCATCGTGCCGCTCATGACCCATGTCCGGCTGTTGGGCGTGATCACCACCTGCGGCGCACCGCGCTGGTGGTCCTATGTGGTGGGCCATCCCGGCAAACGCACGATCCTGCGCGGCATGCGCGCGCTCTGCGCCAGGCGGTGTCGCACGCTCTTCATGGCCCATTACATGATGGACAAATCCACGGACGCAAGCCGGGCCCGGTTTCTTGCGTCCGTGCGCGCACGGCTCGCCCGGCTCTGAGCTTGCTGCAGGGAGCGATCCGGAACGGGCTGTCCGTCAGGCCTGTTCGAGCTTCTGCTCGATGGCGCCGAAAACAGAATGTCCGCTCCGGTCCTTCATCTCGATTCGGACCGTGTCGCCGAACCTCATGAAGGGCGTGGTCGCCTTGCCTGAACGGATGGTCTCCACGGTGCGCAGTTCTGCGATGCAGGAGTAGCCGCTTCCGCCCTCACCCACTGGGCGGCCTGGCGATCCGTCCGCATCGGTGTTGGACACGGTGCCCGATCCGATGATGGTTCCGGCGCAAAGCGCTCGGGTGCGGGCCGCATGGGCAACCAGCGTGGGGAAATCGAAGTTCATGCCGACGCCCGCATTGGCGCGACCGAAAGGTTTGCCGTTGAGGTCCACCGAAAGCGGCAACGAGACTTTTCCACCGTCCCAGGCCTCGCTCAGTTCGTCCGGCGTCACCGCCACGGGGGAAAAGGCCGAGGACGGCTTGGCCTGGAAGAATCCGAAGCCCTTGGCGAGTTCCGCAGGAATAAGCCCGCGCAGCGACACGTCATTGACCAGCATCACAAGTTTGATGGCCTTGCGGCAAAGTTCCAGGCCCGCCCCCATCGGCACGTCGTCGACAATGACGGCAACCTCGCCTTCAAAATCCGGCCCCCAGGCTTCGTCGGCCACCCGGATCGAGGCGCGTGGCGGCAGGAAGGTGTCCGATCCGCCCTGGTACATCAGCGGATCTTCGCGAAAACTCGGCGGCATGTCAGCATTGCGCGCCTTGCGCACCAGTTCCACATGATTGAGATAGGCTGATCCGTCCGCCCACTGAAAGGCGCGCGGCAATGGCGACAGCGTATCGCGCTCATGGAATCGCTCGCTCGGTTCGGCACCTGCTTCAAGCATTTCCGCCACGTCATGAAGCCGGGGGGCGATATGCCGCCAATCGTCAAGTGCTGCCTGCAACGATCGGGCGATGTGCGGCACGCCGGTGGCGCGGGTGAGATCGCGCGAGACGACGACCAGACGGCCATCGCGGCTTCCGTCACGCAGTGTGGCAAGTTTCATGCGGATTTCCTTTGCTCTGACATATCGGGCTCCTCCGCCCGGGAAAGATTGATCACGAGGCCATCGCGTCCGATGGTGAGTGGCCCTTGCCAGGTCGAGCGGATTTCGGCCACCCAGTCGGCTTCCGTGATCAGTGGGTCGTCTGCGGGGACCAGATGGTTGAGCACCAGATGGTCGACCTCGGCGAAGGCGGCGATACGGCCGACATCGGCGGCCATGGTGTGGCTCGCCAGAAGATGCGCCTTCAGCCGCGTGCCGTTTCCGGTGCGCGCCGTCAGGCGGTCGACACCGAGCGGATGCATGGCTTCATGGACCAGGACATCGGCCGCCAAGGCAAATTCAGAAAGTGGTTTAAAGAAGGTCGTATCAGATGAGAAAACAATGGTTTGCATCGAGCTCTTAAATTTTAATGCGAAGCATTCGGTGACCGGTGGATGGTCAACCCGCAGCGCAGTTACCGTAAGATCTGGTGCACTATGGACCAACCCTTCGCCATATTCCCGGATCTCCACCAGGCGGCGGATATCGGGACGCCCTTCATCGAGAATGCGGATGTCGATGTCATAGGCGAGCGAGGCTAAAAAACCGTTCCAGACGGCCTGTGTGCCTTCAGGGCCGTAGACAATGACGGGGGTCTTGAGGCCCGATGTCCAGGCGGTATGGAGAAGCGGGCCGAGTTCGAGCACATGATCGGAATGGAGATGGGTGACAAAGACGAGCTCGATGCTGGCAAGTGCCACGCCGGCCTCCACCACCCCACGCGACACGCCCAGGCCGCAATCGACCACGATCCGGTGGCCGCCCATCTCCAGAAGCGAGGCCGTCGGAGACGGACCGCCAGGCCGGATCGCAGGACCGCCTTTTGATCCGAGAATGACGAGCCGGTCTCCTCCCTGCCCGGTCATTGGTCGCGTCCGCCCCGCGAACCCGGGCCTGGGTCCGGCGTTCCGTCAAAGCGGCGCCCCAGCCCCTCCCAACACGCGACGTAGTCGTTCTGCAATGTCGGCAGCTCAGCGGCAAAGCGCGTCAGCATCTGAGGGAAGCGGGTTTCGAACATGAAGGCCATCGTGTCCGACAGCTTGACCGGTTTCAGCTCCGCCGTCGAGGCCTTTTCAAAAGCGTCGCGGTCCGGTCCGTGCGGCATCATCATGTTGTGAAGGCTCATGCCACCGGGCACGAAGCCTTCCTCCTTGGCATCGTAGCGACCGGCGATCAGACCCATGAATTCGCTCATGATGTTGCGGTGGTACCAGGGTGGGCGGAACGAGTGCTCGGCCACCAGCCAGCGCGGTGGAAAGATCACGAAATCGATGTTGGCGGTCCCGACCTCACCGGACGGGGCTGTCAGAACCGTAAAGATGGACGGATCGGGATGGTCAAACAGAAGTGCCCCAACGGGAGAAAACATCGTCAGATCGTATTTGTAGGGCGCATAGTTTCCGTGCCACGCGACCACATCAAGCGGCGAGTGACCGATCTCGGTCAGATAAAAGCCCCCGCACCATTTCACGTGAACCCGGCAAGGTGCTTCCTTGGTCTCGAAAGCCGCAACGGGTGTCTTGAAGTCACGCGGATTGGCAAGGCAGTTGGCGCCGATCGGCCCACGGTCGGGAAGCGTGAACTTGGCACCATAGTTCTCGCAGACATAGCCACGGGCCCGCTCGGTGCCCTCGGCCAGAAGAACCTTGAACATCATCCCGCGCGGGATGACGGCAATCTCTTGCGGCGATAGAGCGATGCGGCCGAGCTCGGTAAAGATGACAAGCGCCCCGTCCTGCGGGACGATCAGCATTTCTCCATCAGCATTGACGGCGTAGTCGTCCTCCATGTCGACATTGAATGTGTAGACATGGGTGGCCATCCCAACCTGCGTGAGCGCATCACCTGTCGTGGTCATGGTGCGCATGCCCGACAGGAAGTCGGTTGCCTCCTCCGGCCAGGGCAACGGATCCCAGCGCCGTTGCCCGAGCGACAACACGTCGTCGGCCACATGTGGCGCTGTTTTCCAGTGCGGACGCGCAAGGGTCGTGAACGCCCCCATATGGCGGACCGAAGGACGGATACGGTAAAGCCAGGACCGTTCGTTGGTGCCGCGCGGGGCGGTAAACGGCGACCCGGACAGCTGTTCGGCGTAGAGACCATAAGCGCAAACCTGCGGCGAATTCTGACCTTGAGGAAGCGCCCCGGGCAGGCACTCGGTTTCAAAGTCGTTGCCAAAACCCGGCATGTAGGCGGCTGTCATGGGGTCCTCCGGGATGACTGGCGACGAGTGAGCGCATCAAGCCAGTTGACGGAGTAACTGGCAAGGGGCGACGCGATGCGCTTGACAACCGATCGTGCCCATTTGGCCGCACAAATGTCGTTGTTATTCTTTGAATTTACGCCTCTACCGTCCGCTCAATCGAGACCGATCGAACGCGACGAGCTCTGAGCGTTTGCCGACAGCGGTGCTTCGAGATGGCGGTCAATCAGCTCCCGTAGATTCACCCGTGCCCCGAGCCGCGCCGCCAGCAGATAGACCCCGCCCACCTTGCGTTCCAGAAACAGGAGATCGGCGGGTGGAACATGGGCAGCATACCGCATGGAAGCCAGTTCAACGCCCCGCGCACGAAGCCTGCGCACGAGATCGCTCGCGCCGAAATCATGCAAGCCGTCATGTCTGAGCGGTGCAATCGCAAGATCGATCGTGTCCATGACGGCGTCAAGAAACGGCTTGGGTGCGTCGCTCTCGATAAGCCCGAGAGAGACGGCCGCAGCGACTTGCGCCGAGCGCCCGCCCTCAACGCCTGCAATCAGCATGCGGCGGCAGCGGTCGGCAAAAGCCCGTGAAATGCCCCGGGTGGCACCAAAATCCAGGAGCACCAGCTGACCGGTGGTGGCGTTGTAGCGGTAGTTTGCGAAATTCGGGTCCGACTGCATCAGGCCGAAATCGAAAACCTCCCTGAGGGTGAGATCGATCATCAGCCGCGCCACCCGATCCCGCTCTTCCTGTGGCCGGTGGCCAAGGGTATCGATCGACAAGCCTGACACGAAGCTCATGGCGAGCACGGTTTGCGTCGTCAGGTCTGGGTGCACGCCCGGCACGACAAAGTCTCTGTCATCGGCCAGGAGTGCACCAAAGCGGGCGAGGCAGTCCGCCTCGCGACCATAGTCGGCTTCCTCATGCAATTGCTGCCGCGCCTCCTCGAGCAGAGGCGACACGTCAAGCCCGTTGGGCAGCAGCCCGCTCAGGCGGATCAAGGTCGCGATGTTGCTCACGTCGCTGTCGATGCTCGCCTTGACGCCGGGATACTGAACCTTGATTGCAAGGTCCCGGCCATCCTTTGTCCGCGCCCGGTGAACCTGGCCGATCGAGGCGCTGGCAATGGGGCGGGCGGAAAAGAGAAGGAAGCGGTCACGCCATTTCGCACCCCACGCCCGCGCCAGAACGCCTTCGAGTTGGCGCTCGGGCATCGGTTCGGCATCTGCCCGCAATTGCGCCAGGATCTGCGCAAGCTCAGGCGGCAGGATGTCGCCCGCATCCATCGACATCAGTTGGCCGACTTTCATCGCCGCCCCGCGCAGGTGGGACAGCTCCCGCGTGACTCGCACGGCATTGCCAGGGGTGAACAGGAGATCGGCAAGTACTGGCCGCTTGCCGCGCGCCACCTGCCGGGCGCTACCGGCCAGCATGCTGCCAACCACGCCGCCAGCAAGGTTTCCCATATGCACAAGCCGCGAGAGCCTGCCCTGCGGCACGGCGCGGCCTTTCGATGGCGGTTTCTGATCGGTCAACGTGAACATCCGGTGGCGTCGTGGTCGGGCATAATGGGAGGTAGCGCCAGACGCCTGCGCGGCAAGGGCACCCGACGCGACAGGTCCGGCCCTTTGCGCGGGTCTCGATCAAACACCGCAAAACGCCGGCAGCTCAGCGCGTCTCAAACCAGACGTCAAATTCGCAAAAAACCCCACCCGGGCGCATCAGCACTCGGCGCATTACCGTCCGCTCTGTTTGAGCCATTCGATGACGGCGGAAAAGTCTCGACCCTTGCCGTCTCCTGCGACGAACTCGCTGTAGAGTTCGGTGGCGCGCGCGCCCATCGGTGTGGGTGCGTCGACACTTTCGGCCGCTTGCTGGCTGAGCCGCAGATCCTTCAACATCAGTTCGGCGGCAAAGCCTGGCTTGTAGCCGTTGTCTGCCGGGCTCTGCGGGCCGACCCCGGGAACCGGACAATAGGCGTTGACCGACCAGCAGGAACCTGAAGACGTCGAAACCACGTCGAACAGACGGTTGGAATCGAGCCCCAGCCGGTCTGCAAGCGCAAACGCCTCGCACACGCCAATCATCGAAATGCCGAGGATCATGTTGTTACAGATCTTGGCGGCCTGCCCGGCCCCTGCGTCACCGCAATGGACAGCCTTCCGGCCCATGATGGCGAAGAGCGGTTCGGCCTTTGCGAATGCCTCCGCCGTGCCGCCGACCATGAAGGTGAGCGTACCTGCCGCAGCCCCGCCGATGCCGCCTGATACGGGTGCGTCAACCGACAACAGATCCGCCGCCGCGGCCATCGTGTGGGCGGCCCGGGCTGAGTCGACGTCGACGGTCGAGCAATCGATAAACACGGCACCAGCCGTGCCGGCGGCAACGATTTCGGCCTGGACAGTGCGCAAAATCTCGCCGTTGGGCAGCATGGTGATGACCGCATCCATGCCAGTGGCAGCCGCAGCGGCCGTCGGAGCGGTCAAGGCACCCTCAACTGTCACTCCGGCAATATCAAAGCCGGTCACCTCATGGCCGGCCTTGACCAGATTGGCTACCATCGGCGCGCCCATGTTGCCCAGTCCGATAAATCCGATTTTCATATGATCCTCCCAGATGATGCGTTGCCTCGGGCTGCTGTCACGTCGATGTCACCGCCTGGCGGGGGTGCCAGCATGGCGGCCCGTTCCTCGTCGCTCACAGTGCCCGGTCCGGCGTGGCGCCAATGTGGAGTACGATCCTTGTCGATGACGGCGGCCCGGATGCCTTCGAGAAAATCGCCGTCCTGCATGCAGCGCGACACAAAACGGAATTCCCTCGCCAGCGCGCGGGCGAGATCCCGGTCAGCGCGCGCGGCCCTGATGATCTCGAGGGCAGAAACGAGCGACAGCGGCGAGCCATGCAAAAGCGCCTTCAGCGTCGCCTTTGCCCAATCGCTGCCCTCGTCCTCAAGCCGCGCCATGATGGCAGGCACGCTGTGGGCGGAAAAACACCGGTCGATCGCCGTGCGGTTGGCGGCAAGCAGTCCCGCGGGCGCTTGAGCCGCCATCCGTCCGATTGCGCCGAGATCGGCATCCGCCAGAATTGATGCGCGCAGCGCCTCGATCTTGTCGGCAGGCACATAGCTGTCGGCAAACCCTGCGACAAGTGCATCTGCGGCCCCGATACGGGCACCGGTCAGCCCGAGATATTCGCCGACATGGCCAGGTGCCATGCCGAGAATGTGGCTTCCGCCGACGTCCGGGACGAGCCCGATGCCGCATTCAGGCATGGCCAGCATGGTTCTTTCGGTGACGATGCGGTGCGAGCCATGGGCGGAGATGCCGACGCCACCACCCATCACGATGCCGTCCATCAGCGCGACATAGGGCTTGGCATAAGAGGCGATCTTGTGGTTGAGCCGATACTCATCGGCCCAGAACATCCGGCCGTAGGCGAGATCGCCTGCCTTGCCGCTGCGGTAGAGCTCCTGGATATCGCCGCCGGCGCAGAAGGCGCGATCACCTGCAGCGTCAATGAGCACCATAGCCACCGAACTATCGCCAGCAAAAGCATCAAGCGCCTGTTCGAGCGCCATTGCCATGTCGTAAGTCAGTGCATTGAGCGCTTGGGGTCGATTGAGGGTCACATGACCGACCCGTCCCGTCACCTGGATCAGAATATCATCCGAAGTGCTCACCGGTCGCGGTCCGCCAGAAGGGCGCGGGCGATGATCACCCGCATGATCTCATTGGTACCTTCGAGTATCTGGTGCACGCGCAGGTCGCGCACGATCTTCTCGATCCCGTAATCAGCCAGATAGCCGTAGCCGCCGTGGAGTTGGAGCGCCTGGTTGGCGACGTCGAAGGCAGCGTCGGTGACGAAGCGCTTGGCCATTGCACAATATTTTGTGGCGTCGGGCGTCTTGTGGTCGAGTTTCCAGGCCGCCTGATGCAGGAACACCCGAGCCGCCTGCAACTCGGTCTCCATGTCGGCCAGCCGGAATTGCAACGCCTGGAACCGGTCGATCGGATGCCCGAATGCCTGGCGCTCGCCCATATAGGTGAGCGTCTTGACGAGCGCGGCCTCAGCGCCGCCGAGCGCGGCTGCAGCGATGTTGAGGCGGCCGCCGTCGAGCCCCGCCATGGCATACCGAAAGCCTGCACCTTCCTCGCCCAGCAGGTTGCCGGTATCGATCCGGCAGTCGTCAAACTGCACCTGCGCCGTGGGCTGCGAGCGCCATCCCATCTTGTCTTCAAGGGCACCGAAGGACAGACCCGGCGTCCCGTCGGCGACCAGCACCGTGGAAATACCCTTGGGTCCTTCCGCGCCGGTCCGGCACATCACGATGTAAAGGTCTGAAAAACTGCCGCCCGAAATGAAGGCCTTGGTGCCGTTGAGAGTGTAGCCGTCGTTGGTGCGCTCGGCGCGGGTTCTCAACGCGGCCGCGTCCGATCCCGAACCCGGTTCTGTCAGGCAGTAGGAGGCGATCTTCTCCATCGAAACAAGACTGGGAAGCCATTCGGCCCTGAGGGCTTCCGATCCCCAGGTGGAAACCATCCAGGCGCACATGTTGTGGATCGAGATGAACGACGCCACCGACGGGCACGCCATGGAGAGCGCTTCAAACACCAGCACCGCATCAAGTCGGCTGAGCCCCGAGCCGCCGTGTTCTTCGGGAACATAGATTGCGGCAAGCCCGAGGCTGCCCGCTTCCGCCAGCACCTCGCGCGGGATGCTGCCCGCCTTTTCCCATTCCATCGCATGGGGTGCAATTCTTTCGGCGCCGAAATCGCGCGCCATGTCAAAGACTGCCTGTTGCTCTTCCGTGAACCCGAAATCCAAAACCTTGCCTCCCCTACCGCGTTTCCCAATAGAACCCAAAGGCGTTTCCGGTGCGGCCGGTGCGACCTGTGGAGCCTGACGGCATTCCCGCCGCGTGCGGCGGAAATGCAAGATCGTTGAGCTGACTTTCTACCGGTCAGGCCATCGTCGGGATGACAAACTCGGCGCCGTCCTTGATTCCCGAAGGCCAGCGCGCAGTCACAGTCTTGGTGCGGGTGTAGAAGCGGAAGGCGTCCGGACCATGCTGGTTGAGGTCCCCGAAGCCGGACTTTTTCCAGCCGCCAAAAGTGTGGTAGGCGAGCGGCACCGGGATCGGCACATTTACGCCGACCATGCCGATGTTGATGCGGCTGACAAAGTCGCGCGCCGCATCTCCGTCCCGGGTGTAGATGGCTGTTCCGTTGCCGTATTCGTGCTCCATCGGCAGACGGATGGCGTCCTCGTAAGTCTTTGCGCGAACCACCGAAAGCACTGGGCCAAAGATCTCCTTGGTGTAGATGTCCATGTCGGTGGTGACATTGTCGAACAGGCAGCCGCCGATGAAATAGCCGTTCTCATAGCCCTGCATGGAGAAGTTGCGACCGTCAACAACGAGCTTGGCACCCTGCTCCACGCCGGAATTGACCAAACCCATAACCCTGTCCTTGGCTTCGCGGGTGACAAGTGGACCGAAGTCGACGTCATTGCCGTCCGTATAGGGGCCGATCTTGAGCGCCTCCACGCGCGGCGCAAGCTTTTCGATGAGCCGATCCGCCGTCGTTTCCCCCACCGGCACGGCGACCGAGATCGCCATGCAACGCTCTCCCGCCGCGCCGTACCCGGCACCGACGAGCGCATCGACGACCTGGTCCATGTCTGCATCCGGCATGATGATCATGTGGTTCTTGGCACCGCCAAAACATTGCACGCGCTTGCCGTTGGCGCAGCCGCGGGCATAGATGTACTGCGCGATCGGTGTCGAGCCGACAAAGCCGATGGCCATGATGTCGGGATGGTCGAGAATGGCGTCCACCGCATCCTTGTCGCCGTTGACAACATTGAGAATGCCGTCGGGAAGCCCGGCTTCCGTCATCAGTTCCGCCAGCATCAGCGGCACGGACGGATCACGCTCGGACGGCTTGAGGATGAAGGCGTTGCCGGCCGCGATCGCCGGGCAGAACTTCCACATCGGTATCATGGCCGGGAAATTGAAGGGCGTGATGCCGGACACGACGCCGAGCGGCTGGCGCATGGAATACATGTCGATGCCCGGGCCCGCACCTTCGGTGAATTCACCCTTGAGCAGATGCGGCGCGCCAATGCAGAATTCCGCCACTTCAAGCCCGCGGATGATGTCACCCTTGGCGTCAGGGATCGTCTTGCCGTGCTCGCGCGACAGCGCGGTGGCAAGCTTGTCCATGTCCCGGTGCAGCAGTTCGACAAACTTCATGAGCACGCGGGCGCGCTTCTGAGGATTGGTCGCGCCCCATCCGACCTGGGCCTTGGCCGCCACAGCCACGGCGTGGTCGAGTTCCTCGCGGTTGGCGAGCGGCGTCCTGGCCTGCACCTCGCCGGTGGCTGGATTGAACACGTCGGCAAAACGGCCGGACGCGCCTTTGACGTGCTTGCCGCCGATATAGTGGGTGAGTTCGGTCATGGATAGTCCTCCCAATGTGTGATCTGATCTTTGCATTGACTGATCTTGAAGTACAAGGCGCGATTTCGCTTATCCGTTGTGCGTGGAATGTAGATCCATCATGCTGCCGTAAGACCGCCGTCCACATGAATGGTCTGGCCCGTCACGAAGCTGCACGCCGGATCGGCGAGATAGAACAGGCCCGCCATCACCTCATCAACTTCGGCAAGCCGCCCCATCGGAATAGCCCGGACGAGGCCTGCTTCTGCAGCGGCGCGCGCTTGGTCGCCGTCCCCGGTGCGGTCGATAAAGCCGGTCACCATCGGCGTGCGCGCAAAAGATGGACACAGCGCGTTCACGCGGACGCCGCGACGCGCGTATTCGATGGCGGCTGATTTGGTGAGCCCCACCACGCCGTGCTTGGCTGCGGCGTAGACGCCGAGCATGGGGGCCGCCACAACGCCTGCAACCGAGGCCATATTGATGATGGAACCGGTGATGCCGCGATTGTGAAACTGTTTTTCCATGGCCGGAAGCTGCGCGCGCAGCGCGTAGAACACGCCCATCAGATCAACATCGATGATGCGGCGCGCCAGATCGGGCGGCGTTTGGTCGACCCGCATCATGCCATGGACGATGCCCGCGTTGTTGACTGTCACGTCAAGACGGCCAAAGCGCTCGAATGCGCGAAGAACCAGCGTCTCTGAAAGGTCCGGATTGGTGATGTCGCCCGCCACGGTGACGTGGGGGACACCAAGGGTTTGAGCAAACGCCTCGAGCGTGTCCCGGTCAAGGTCGCTCAGAACCAGGCAAGCCCCGGCTGCGGCGAACGCCCGTGCGGCGGCCGTGCCGAAGCCCCCCGTCGCGCCGGTAAGGAGCACCACGCGGCCCGCATGGAGGGGTGTGCCATCGCCCGAACTCATGCTTTGTCCTTCCCCGAGATCACGCCCACCGCCATGAAGGCCAGGAGCGGCACCGCCTTGCCGATCTCCCGGGCCCGGTCCGGATTGGACGCATTGCCGTCAAGCGCACGCTTCATCACCCCCTGAAGAATAGCCGCCAGTCGGAAAAAGGAAAACGCAAGGCAGAAAGTCCAGTTTTCAACCGGCAGTCCCGTCCGGTCAGCATAGCGCGCCACATAGGCGTCTTCCGTGGGGATCCCGAGCGCCGCACGGTCGAGCCCGCCAAGCCCGCGAAAGCCGCTTCGATGGGGAAGTCGCCACTGCATGCACTGGTAGGCAAGATCGGCAAGCGGATTGCCAAGCGTTGACAGTTCCCAGTCGATCACCGCCCGCACGCGTGCGGCATCGTGGTGGAAGATGAGATTGTCGAGCCGGAAATCGCCATGCACCACCGAAGCGCGCCCTGCATCATCAAGGACATTGTCGCCCAGCCAGCCCATCAGACGCTCCATGTCCGGCAGGTCTTCGGTCCGGCTCGCCATGTATTGATCGCGCCAGCGGCTGATCTGCCGGGCGAAATAGTTCCCCGGCTTTCCGAAATCCGCAAGACCAGCCTTCAAGGGATCGATGCTGTGAAGCTGCGCCAGCGTGTCGTTCATCGCATCATAAAGGCCTGTGCGGGCGGAGCGATCGAGTTCAGGCAGCGCCGGATCCCAGAAAATCCGTCCCTCCACCAGTTCCATCAGATAATACATGCGGCCGATGGCACTGGCTTCGCCGCTCAGCCCCAGCATCTTTGGAACCGGCAGGCCTTGCGTGGCAAGCGCCTTCATCACCCGGAACTCGCGGTCGACCTGGTGGGCAGACTTGAGCAGGACGCCTCGCGGCTTGGCCCGGAGCACATAGACGCCGCTGTCAGCCTCAACCCGGTAGGTGGGATTGGACTGGCCCGCGCTGAATTTCTCGATCGCATGCAGGCCGGAGAAGCCCGGTACGAGCGCGTGCAGCTCAACGGCCAGCGCCTCCATGTCGAAGGGTTCGCCGTCCACCTCAAACATCCTTGAAAAGGCGGATTCCGTGGCTGACCGAAAGGCCACCGTCGATGGGAAGGATGGCGCCCGTCACGTAGGCGCCGGCCCGGCTGCACAGATAGATCGCCGCCCCCGCGATATCCTCCGGGCCGCCGATGCGCCCAAGCGGCACGCCCGCGCTCACCGTCTCGACCTGGTCCGCGCGCGCGGTGGCAAATGCGGTCATGCGGCTCTGGAACGGCCCGGGCGCGAAGGCATTGACGGTAACGCGGCGGGGTGCAAGTTCCTCTGCCAGGATGCGGGTCAGGTGATGCACGGCAGCTTTGGAGGCCGAATAGGAATAGGTACCGTCGGCTATCGGCTGTGTCCCCATGACCGAGCCGAGATTGATCACCCGCGCTGGATCATCGTCGGTTGCCGACGCCGCCAGCATCGGCGTTAGCGCGCGCGTGAGCGTGAACAGACCCGCGACATTGACACCCATCACCTTGGCCCAGGCCGAATGGGGAAATGTCTCATAAGGGGCTCCCCAGGATATGCCGGCATTGTTGACAAGAATATGCAGCCGGTCGGTACGCTCGCCCACCGCTGCGGAGAGCGCTGCGACGCCGTCCTCCGTCCCCACATCGCCGCCGAAGCCTTCAACTGGTCCGGGGCCGCCCAGGGCATTGATCTCGTCGGCGGAGCGCACGCAGTCTTCGGCTTTGCGCGAGGCGATCAGGACGCGGGCTCCGGCTGCGGAAAACCCGGTGGCGATCATGCGGCCAATGCCGGTCGCACCGCCGGTGACCAGCGCCACCTTGCCTGCGACCGAAAACAGGTCTTCAAGATATGACATGGACTTGGCTCCTCTCATTCGCTGATGCATGTCGCGCACAAATGGATTCATTTCTGCGATGACGTCCATGCATTCATTCAATGTTTTACAGCGGCCTTTGCGTATCCGATTGGATGCGTGGCGCCGTAGTGGATGGAATTTGACGTTTGATCCCCATTCCCGGGTCGCGTCCGACACCAAATGTCAAATTCGTAAAATCCACTCGAATCATACACTTGCCAGTGGTTTTTTGATTCCGACATGTGCTCCGGAGCACGTGGCAACGGGATGCAAATGTTGAATAGAAACCACCAGTCCGGTCTTCGTGTCGAGCCGCGATTGCAGCTTTGTCGCTTGACGATTACCATCGCAAACAACTGACGTTCGCGTAAAGGGAAGAGTTGGCCCGGATGGCGCTTTCTCTGATCCTGTCTGCCGAGGAGACGCCATGACCCGATCCGACCTGATGAACCTCGGCGTGACCGAACGCCTTGTGCCCGTACTTGACGCCGTGCGCACGATGGTGCGGGACGACATCCTGCCGCTGGACGAGGAGTTTCTTGCCGAAGTCGGCCTGAACGGCGACCGATGGACCTACACGGCCCGCCAGACGGCTATTCTTGACGGGCTGAAAGCCAAAGCCAAGGCATCCGGGCTCTGGAACCTCTGGCGCACCCAGGCGGAAGGCGGGCTGACGACGGTCGAATACGCCTATCTGGCCGAGGAGATGGGCAAGGCCCATCTCGGCGCAGAGACTTTCAACTGTTCAGCGCCCGATACCGGCAACATGGAAGTTCTCGACCGCTACGGCACGCCCGCGCAAAAGGCCATGTGGCTTGAACCGCTGCTTGATGGCCACATCCGCTCAGCCTACCTGATGACCGAGCCCGACGTTGCCTCTTCCGACGCCACCAACATTGCGCTCTCCTGCGTGCGCTATGGCGACGACTATGTGCTCAATGGCGAGAAGTGGTGGTCCTCCGGCGCCGGCGATCCGCGTTGCGCGATCTATATCGTGATGGTCAGAACCGGCGACGACGATGCGCCCAGGCACGCCCGTCACTCCATGATTCTGGTGCCCGCAGACACGCCCGGCATCAAAAAACTCCGGCCGATGCTGGTTTATGGCCAGGATGACGCGCCGCATGGCCACTGGCACATCCGTTTTGACAATGTCCGCGTTCCTGCAGCCAACATGCTGCTCGGCGAAGGCCGCGGCTTCGAGATCGCCCAGGGCCGCCTCGGACCCGGCCGGATCCACCATTGCATGCGCGCCATCGGCCAGGCGGAAATGGCGCTGGAGCTGATGTGCCGCCGCGCGTTGCAGCGCGAAGCCTTCGGTCGGAAACTCGCAGAACTGGGTGCAAATTTCGACATCATCGCCGAATGCCGGATGGAGATCGAGATGGCGCGGCTGCTCTGTCTCAAGGCCGCCCACATGATGGATCTTGGCGACGCCCGCGCCGCCGCCCCCTTCATCAGCCAGATCAAGGTGGTGGCCCCCCGCATGGCGCTCAAGGTGACCGACGAGGCGGTGCAGATGTTTGGCGGCCAGGGCATCTCGCAGGATACGCCGCTGGCGCGCATGTGGACGCATCTGCGCACGCTGCGGCTTGCCGACGGCCCCGATGCCGTCCACCGTCGTCAAATCGCACGTGCCGAACTCAGGCGCTACACGCAGGAGAAGGTCTGAGCCTGTGAAAGCCATCGTCTGCCATGCCTTCGGGCCGGTTGAAGACCTCGACTATTGTGACCAGCCCGATCCGGTCGCACCTGACCGCGGCGTGGTCATCCGCGCTCAAGCCATCGGCGTGAACTATCCCGACGGGCTCATGGTGCAGGGCCTCTATCAGATGAAGCCGGACACGCCGTTTGTCCCGGGGATGGAAATGGCGGGCATTGTCGAAAGCGCCGGTGCCTCTGCAACACGGTTTGAGCCTGGCGACCGGGTCGCGGTGTTTTCGAGCCTCGGCGGCTATGCCGAGAAACTGGCGGTCAAGGAGACGCACGTCATCTCCTTGCCCGACCGGGTCCCGGCGGCCGACGGCTGCGCGCTGCTGTGCGCCTATGGCACCTCCCATCACGCGCTGCGCCAGAGGGCTGATCTCAAGCCTGGCGAAACGCTGGCGGTTCTCGGTGCCGCCGGCGCGACGGGCATTGCCGCCATTCAGATCGGAAAAGCCATGGGTGCCCGCGTCATCGCGATAGCCTCCAGCGCTGAGAAACGTGAGGCTTGCTGGCAGGCGGGCGCTGACGAAGTCATCGGCTATGAAACCCTGCGCGAGGATTTGAAGCGGGCGACCGGTGGCCGCGGCTGCGACGTCATCTTCGATCCGGTCGGCGGCGCAGCATTTGAGGCCGCGACCCGCTCGATGGCGCGCAACGGAAGGCTCCTGGTGGTCGGCTTCGCCTCTGGCGAGATTGCGAAGTTCCCGGTCAATCTGGCCCTGCTCAAGGAATATGCGGTTGTCGGCGTCTTCTGGGGCAATTTCATCGCAAACCAACCCGCGCTTTATGCCACCAACATGGCCGAACTGTTCAAGTGGCATGCCCAAGGCCACGTCCGTCCCGTTGTCGACACGGTCGCCCCGCTCAAGGACGCCGGCGCGGTGCTGGCGCGCATCCTCGGGCGTGATATCATCGGCAAGGCCATCCTCACACCGTGATCCGAACTGGCCCGGAGGGCACCGCGATGCACATTCCCGCCACCATGAAGGCTCTCATTCTGAAGGGCGACGGCTATGCCACGACCCGCACCGGAGCGTTCGTCGACACACTCGAACCCTTTCTCGACTATGGCGACATGCCGGTCCCCAAGCCCGGCTCGGGCGAGGTGCTGGTCAAGATGCGGATGGCCTCGGTCAATCCCTCCGATTTGTTCTTCATCAAGGGCGAGTACGGCCAGGCCCGCGTCAAGGGCGCGGCGGCGGGCTTTGAAGGTGTGGGCGACGTGGTCGACGGCGCGGGATTCTACGCCAAGGCGCTCCACGGTCGCCGGGTTGCTTTCGTCGGCGGCGTGAACGGTTCCGGCGCGTGGGCGCAGTACGTGACCGTCAAGGCCGCCTTGTGCATCCCGGTCAAAAAGGCAATGCGCGATCAGGACGCGGCCGGCCATGTCGTCAACCCGATCACCGCCTGGGCCATGTTCGAGAAGGTCAAGGACAGCGGCGCGAAGAGCTTCATCGTCACCGCCGCGTTCAGCCAGCTGGGAAAGCTGATGATGGGGCTTGCCAAGGACGAAGGCATTGTCGGCATAGGCATCATCCGCAAGGAGAGCCAGGTTGCCCATCTCAAGGCGCTCGGCGCCCGGCATGTGCTGGTGCAGTCCAATCCCGATTTCACACAGCAGCTCGCCGCACTGATGAAATCGGACAAGCCGCGGTTCCTCATTGATTCGGTCGCCAACCAGCTTTCCGCCGACATCTTCGCCATGATGCCCGCCCGTGCGCGATGGATCATCTACGGCAAGATGGACGACGCCGCCCCGACCTTGACCGAACCAGGCCAGTTCATCTTCATGGACAAGAAGATCGAGGGTTACTGGTTGGCGCAATGGTTCAAGTCTGCGTCGCTGATCGATAAATTGCGCACCATCCGCGCCGTGCAGGACCGGTTCATTTCCGGTGCCTGGAAGACGGAAGTCGTTGCCACCGTCAAGCTCAAGGACGCGATGGCCGACCTCCCGGCCGCACTGAAGCTCGGCGACGGCAAGGTAATGATCGCCATGTAAGTTGACGTCTGACGGCCCCGCCGCGCTGCGCCGTGCCTCGTTCGGCCTCCATGGTCAGTGGTGCGGTGCAATCTGAATGCGCTGATGCATGTCGCGTTCAATCGGGTTCGATTGAACGAAACGCACATGCATGAGAGCGCTCTGTGTGATTGAAAAATTCGTGCGCGCCGGAGCCCCGCGAAACTTTCCTTTCCGCCTCGCCGTTCTACTCTTGCTAATACGGCACACCCGGAATTCTCCGGTCGCCCGGCATCGAGGTTTTAAAATGGCGCATCTGATTCGGATTACCGGTCTCCTCCTCGCCTTGTCCCTGACTGCGCCTCCCGCTCGCGCCCAAGACATCGCCGCCGATGGCCAGGCGGTGATCGAGAGCCAGATCAACGCCTTTCTCGCCGACGATATGACCACGGCCTATTCCCTGGCGGCCCCGTCCATCAAGCAGATCTTTCCCGACGAAGCCCGGTTTTTCGACATGGTCAAGCGCGGCTACCAGCCGGTCTACCGTCCGGGCAACTTCGCCTTCGGCCGCTCCAAACCCACCGCAGACGGCTCGGGCCTGTTTCAGGAAGTCATCATTTCAGGGCCGGACGGCCAGGACTGGACCGCACTCTATTCGCTGGAACGCCAGCCCGACGGCTCGCTCAAGATCAACGGCGTGCAGATGATCAAGGCAGCGAGCCCGCAGACGTGAGCACCGCAGAGATCTGTCCGACCTGTTGATGTCAGATCGGTAGCACTCCGTCACCCCGGACTTGATCCCGCGTACTCCGTCACCCCGGACTTGATCCCGCGTACTTCGTCACCCCGGACTTGATCCCCCGTACTCCGTCACCCCGGACTTGATCCGGGGTCCAGCAGGTGAGCGTCCGCGAGCCGGAAATTGCGTTGACCGCGTCCAGACAGCGAGGGACATTCACCGCGCCGACGCGCGGTGGCTGGATGCCGGATCAAGTCCGGCATGACGGGTGATTGGGGATGGCTTGACGGCGGGAGGGCCGACGCGCGGCGGCTGGATGCCGGATCAAGTCCGGCATGACGGGTGGACGGGGATGGCATGACGGGTGGACGGGGATGGCATGACGGCTGGAGGGCCGACGCGCGGTGGCTGGATGCCGGATCAAGTCCGGCATGACGGGTGGATGGGGATGGCAGTGCAAATGCCAGATCACAAACCGTGCAGATAATGCGCGATGTCTTCCCAATCGGGGTTCATCGTTTCGATCAATTCGAGCTTCCATGTACGGGGCCAGTTCTTGATTGTCTTCTCTCTGGCGATTGCATCGGTAACCAGATCGTGTTCTTCGAACCAGACCAATGTCTTGACGCCGTATCTGGCCGTAAACCCCTGCGTAAGCTCGTTTTGATGCTCGAACAATCTTCGCGAAAGGTCGCTGGTCACTCCTGTGTAAAGTGTACCGTTGCGCGTGGATGCGAGGATGTAGACATATCCCTTCATGGCTCAATTGTGCGCATCAGCAATCAAATCTGCAAGCTGCCATCTTTCACCCCTGTACTTCGTCACCCCGGACTTGATCCCCCGTACTCCGCCACCCCGGACTTGATCCCCCCGTACTCTATCCCCCCGGACTTGATCCCCCGTACTCCGTCACCCCGGACTTGATCCCCCGTACTCCGTCACCCCGGACTTTATCCCCCGTAATCCGTCACCCCGGACTTGATCCGGGGTCCAGCAGGTGAGCGTCCGCGAGCCGGAAAATGCGTTGACCGCGTCCAGACAGCGAGGGACATTCACCGCGCCGACGCGCGGTGGCGTGATGCCGGATCAAGTCCGGCATGACGGGTGCTTGGGTATGGCTTGACGGCTTGAGGGCCGACGCGCGGTGGCTGG
>JBBQJA010000036.1:0-40562 GCA_038325465.1 Hyphomicrobiales bacterium
AAGGTCCCGCAGGCTGGCGAAGGACTGGGAGAAATCCATCCAGAGTTCAACGGCATGGACCCTCATCGCCCATATCCGCATCCTGATGCGGCGTCTGGCAAGGCATTGCCATGTTTGAAAAACTTTTGAATCGGGCTCTTATACTTAGAATGCCTTTAATTTATTATCAAATGTCCGGTCTGCGTGCTCTAATAAATTAAAGAAAAGGAGAGCACAAATGAACAAGAATTCTATAATAGTGGTTGGTTCTGGCGCAACTGCCCTGTCATTTCTCTACAGTTTGCTTGCGAATGCCGCGCATAGAACTGTTTGTCCGTACCAGTCGATTTATGTGATCGAAAAACGGCGGTTCAAAGGGCGCGGGCTTGCCTATGACCTCGACCTTGACACAAACCTGCTCAACACCCGCGCCGGCTTCATCACCCCATTTGCCGACAAACCCGGACACTTTTTTGACTGGCTGATCGCCAATCGCAGCACCTGGCAGGATGAGTTTCCCGACCTTGAGGTGTCGGCGGATACCTTCGTGCCGCGCCCGCTGTTTGGCCTCTACCTCGAATACATGATGAGCGACCTTGCCGGGCAATTTGCAGCAATCGGCATGGAACTGGTCCAGATGCGCGGCGAAGCCGTCGAAATCCATCGCCCCGCCCTCGGGCGTTCCCAGGTCAAGACCGACGGAGGCCTCAGCATCGAGGCCGATCACATCGTGCTGTGCTGCGGCAATCTGCAATCACGCGAATACAGGAGCCTTGCGACCAACCCGGGATTCTTTACGAGCCCTTACCCGATCCGCAACCTGGCGCGGGCAGCGGCCGGAAAATCCTCGGTTGCCATTCTCGGCGCTCGGCTGAGCGCTGTCGATGTCGCGCTTGGCCTTGCGGCGTCAGGGTTCAAGGGTCAGATGGTTATGTTCTCGCGAAGTGGCTACTTTCCGAGCGTCCGCGGGACGCAGGGGCGTTATGCAGCCTCGATCCTTACGCTTTCCCGCCTTCGGGAGCATCATGATCGCCACGGGCACCTGCGGCTGTCGCAGGTTCTTGAATGGACCATGCAGGAACTTGCGCTCGCCGGAAGCCCGGTAAATCCGCTGGACCAGCTGCCACCGGCACCGCCTGAGGACGTGGCAGCTTACCTGGAAAGCGAAATCCAGGCCGCCCGTGGTGAAAGGCTGTGGCAGGCGGTGCTTTATGCCACGAACACGGTGATCGACTACCTCTGGCAGATCCTGCACGAGGAAGACCGTATCCTGTTCATGCGCCATTACGCGGCGGCCTGGATGTCTTATCGCGTCTCGATTCCGGTGGAAAATGCGTGTCGGCTCCTCGACCTCGCCCGCTCCGGTCAGCTCACCTTTCGCCGGGGTGCGGCGGTGGCCAGCGCCCATCCGGAAGGTGGATTCACGGTCGGGACCCAGGATGACGGGTCGAGCGACGGTGGTGCGCCATTCGACATGGTGGTTGGAGCCTTCGGGACACCCAGAAACGCCTCGCTTCTGGATTCACACCTTATCCAGTCGCTCCTGAGTTCAGGACTGGCCGATGCCCATCCACACGGCGGCCTTGTGGTCGACGCCCAGACGGGTGCTCTGATCGACAAGACCGGAACACCGGCGACGGACATATCGGTGCTCGGAGAACTGACATCCGGGGTGCACTTCTTCACCAGCGTCCTTGAGATCAATGCACGCCACGCCGCCCGGCTTGCAAACCGGATCGTGCAGACGCCGCTGGCCACATCCGCCGGCCCAAAACCTGCGGCACTCGATCGGGCAGCAGCCCTGGCCGCAGCGTTCCCGCTCCACCAGCCCAGCGCCCAGCTTCAGTAAAGAGGGATGGCCTTGGCTTGAAACATCGAGACCCCGCACCGCCGGATGCGCATGGATCGATGTCCGTGCCGGTCTGGCAGCAGATGGAGAGGTTGCGGTCGCATGACGACCGGGCCCTCCATCGGCCAGCGCCAGACGCTCGGGTCCTCCTGGGCAAGTTGCCGGGTCAGAACCATCCTGTGGACCTTTCGGGCAACCGCATTAAATGTCAAATTCAATCCACTGGCAAAAGGTGCAGGATGGAACGTGGCAAAGGGGGTGCCTATTTCGCTTCGGTGTTTCCTCGCCAGGTCCGACGATTGGCAGTACAACTAGAAATGGTCACTTGTCTGCAGCCACCAAAACACACCGCGCAACGTTAATCATGGTAAAAAATCCTTTAACGGCCCATTGATTACATGAGAATTTGGGAGCAGATTGCCGTTCGCATGGTTCAGACACCATGTTGAGATCTGGCAGTCGACGACTTCCATGGGGCGGGAGCAAAACTCCCGGAGAACCGCCGCATACTGCAAGATGACAGGTCAAGCCGGGCTGTTGGCTACCAACGCCCGCGGCTCGTCTGTTTTATGCTGGGGGCCAAAATGCAAACGGAAAACACGCCACAGATCTTGCTTTCCCGGAAAATCGAGCGTGCGTTGGATCATGTCGGCGAACGGCTTGCCGGACTTGCCGACGCCGGGGTTCTCGGGAACATCCTTCACGAAGCCTTCGGCACGGACACCGCTATCGGCAAAGTGATGCAAGGCAGCACCGGACAGTTCGACTTTGAGTTTCCTGCTTTTCGCATCATCGACGATGCGTTGCTCAAAGGTGCCGCAGCCGCCTTCTCCTGCACAAACCGGACCATCTATATCGCTCGGGATTGGGCGGACCTGGCGTCCGATCGATTGATTGCGCGGGTGCTTTTTGAAGAAATCGGCCATGCGCTCGACGCCGATCTCAATATCGACGAAACCCCGGGCGACGAGGGCGCGCTGTTTGCCGCGCTCGTTCTGGGCGAGGCCCCGGATGCCGCGGCCCGGGCCAGATGGGCGGCCGAGGATGACTGGAAGACCATCAGCATCGAGGGCGCCGAACTCCGCGTCGAATGCGCCGACATCGCCCGCACCGCAATCGACGCCCTGAAAGCAGGCCTTGATTCCACGTTCGACCAGATGGACCAGGCGCTGAACGCCCGCGCGTTGTCCCAAGCACTGCCGCTTGTCGGCAGCGCCATGTCGGCGGGCTACGATGCTGATGCCAGCGCGCTGCACGCCTTCCAGCAATTCAAGGCCGTGGTCGACACTATGGTCGCCCAACTCGACAACGCGGCGACGACATTCACCGACAGCTATATCCAGGGCCTTCTCAACACCGGTCTTTCGGCTGTGGGCCTGAGTGGTTTCATCACCGCCACACTTGCCAACAGCGACCTCAGATTCCAGTTTGCGGTGTCTGACACAGGGGCGCTGCTCAATCAGGATCTGGCACTCGCACCTGACCTCGGGATTCCTGGCCTGACGCTCCAGACGACCGGGGATGCGACTGCCACCTATGGCTGGGCCGCCGATATCGGCATCGGCGTGGATGCGAACGGCTTCTATTTCGGCGTCGGTGCGGCGGACGAGCTCACCTTCGATTTCCATGCCGATATCGACGGCTTTTCCGCCGACGCCAAGCTCGGGTTCCTCAACTTCACTGCCGTCGACAACGGCTCCTATATCAACGGCTATCTCGGCATCGACCTCAACGACGCCGACAACAAGATCCGCATCAACGAGATCGCCGGCAACGGCATCTACAACAAGATCACAGCCGACTTCACCGGCGTCGCCCAGCTCGACATTTCGCTCACCGCCGACATGGGGAGTTCCTGGCTGCCCAGCATCTCGGCTGATCTGGTCGGTGGCTGGACCTTCAACGGCACCGCCGTAACACTTGATTCGCTCGGCAACATCGCCCAGTTCGGTTCGGCTCCAACCATCGCCTTCGAGAATGTGAGCTACGATTTCGGGGCCTTCATCGAGGACTTCCTGATCCCGATCCTCGACACCATCCGGCCGATCCTCGAGCCGGTTCAGATGGCGCTCAACATTCTCAATTCGGATATCACACCGCTCAAATATATCCCGGAGTGGGAAACACTTCTCGACGTCGCGGGCGGCAACAACAACGGCGAGGATGTGGGCGACGGCAGAATCACGCTCATCGATCTTGCCAAGCTGCAGAACACGACCGGGAACTTCACCGGAACCCAGGCCTTCATCGACCTGATGCAGAATATCGTCAACTGGTCCTCCTTCCTGACCGGCAAGAGCTTCACCGCCGACGATTACAATGTCGGCTCGTTCTCGATCCTGACCGACCTTCGCAGCACCGGCACCGCGCTGTCCAATCTCATCACCGAAGTCACGCAGGAAGCCGAAGACGTCGACACCTTCATGGGCCAGATCGTCGACCTCAACTTCAACGCCGTGGATCCGAACAGCGGGCTGACTGCCAACCAGATAATCAAGAACATGATCTTCGGCGGCCAGGGTTTCGGCTTCCCGGTCATCAGCAGCACCACCGGCGCGATCGATCTGTTGCTCAACAAACCGTCAGACCTGATGTTTCTCGACCTGCCAGCCTTCGGTCTCGGCTTCGGCGATCCGGGCGGCAAGCTCGTCGACATCGTAGAAGTCCCGATCATCATTCCCGGTCTCAACCTGAAGATCTCTGGCGGCATCGAAGTGGCAGTGAATCTCGCCATGGGCTTTGACACGCGCGGATTGGCGCTGTTTGCCCAAGGCGGGTTTCTTGACACGTCCCTCATTGCCAACGGCTTCTATCTGAGCGACCAGATCACGGGCGGGTTCGACAAACCGGAAGTCGTGCTGGCAGCCGAAGTGCAGTTCGGCGTCGAAATCGATGCCTATCTTGCCGCGCTGACTGCGGCCGGCAGCATCCTGGGCACGATCAACCTCAACCTTCATGACGACACGCCGGACGGCAAGATCTACCTCGATGAACTGGTTGCCGGCTTCCAGACAAATCCGTTCGGGCTGTTTGATGCGAGCGGCAGCATCAAGGCTGGTCTGGTTGGCTATGCCTCGGTGTTCGGCTTCGAAATCTGGCGCGCCTCCTCGCCCAAGATCACACTGGCGAGCTTCTCCTTTGACGACAGTTCGAACGGTGCGTCCTCGCTGCCTCCACCAAATCTCGCCTCGATGGTCGGTGACGATCTGGTTCTCCACATCGGTCCGAATGCTGGACTGCGCGGGGTTTCCGATACGACGGACGGTGACGAGGTCTACGAGATATCGGCTTCGGGCGGTACGGTCCGTGTGCTGGCCTTTGACCGCACGCAGTCGTTCACGGGGGTTCTGCTTGTCACGGCTGATGCGGGTGCGGGCAACGACCAGCTGGTGATGCAGGAAACCATGAATTACGCCGCCGCGTTCTATGGCAAGGCGGGTGACGACGGTCTTTACGGCGGCAACAGGGACGATTTCCTCAATGGCGGCGACAACAACGACGTGCTCGTCGGCCGCGGCGGCAAAGACACGCTGTATGGCGAGAACGGCGACGACGTGCTGGAGGGCGGCGAAGGTGCCGACGCGCTCCATGGCGGTGGGGGCAGGAACCTGGCGAGCTACGAGAATGCCACGGGCTCGGTCGTCGTCAACCTGTCGACCGGCCTTGGCTCGGGTGGCGAGGCGACCGGAGACACTCTCTTCGATATCCAGGCGATCCGTGGTGCCAACGTTGCGGGCATGGGCGACGTCCTGACCGGCAACGGGCAGGCCAATTTTTTCTATGGTCTGGACGGCGACGATCAGATCTTCGGCCAGGGCGGCGATGACGTCATGTTCGGCGGACTGGGTGCCGACGCCTTCGATGGCGGCGAGGGCTTCGACCAGGTCACCTATGTGCTTGCGCTTGAAGCCGTGTCGGTCAATCTTGAAAGTGCCGCCGGGACAACGGGCGAGGCCGCGGGCGACAGCTTCATATCCATCGAGCGCATCGACGGGTCGAACTTCAACGACACGATCGTCGGCAGCGCGCTCGGTGACACGATCTTCGGCGGCGCGGGCAACGACACGCTGCAGGGCGCAGACGGTGATGATTATCTGGAAGGCCAGTCGGGCGGCGACGTCCACAATGGCGGCGCAGGATTTGACACGGCAAGCTACTTCAACTCCAACGGCGTGACGGTCAACCTGACCTCCGGAGCACGAACGGGTGACGCGGTCGGCGACACCTATGTCGCGATCGAGCGGATCATGGGGTCGGGGACCGGTGCTGACACCCTGACCGGCAATACCGCGTCCAACGTCTTTGCAGGCATGGGCGGCGGCGACGTGCTGAGCGGCGGAAGCGGCGCAGACGTGCTCAACGGCGGTGCCGGTGCCGACACGCTCAACGGCGGCAACGATTATGACGCTGTCGACTACAGCGATTCACCAGCCGGGATCGTCGCCAACTTCCGCACCGGGACCTATCTCGGGGTGGCGACCGGAAAAATATTGGATGGCCACGGCTTTACCGATACCGTTTCCCAGGTCGAGGCGGTTTTCGGCTCCTCCAAAGCCGATTACATGCGCACTGGCCCGACCGGGATGGAGTTCCGGGGCGGCTCAGGCTCCGATACATTTGATGGCGGGGCCGGCAATGACATCGTTGATGGCGGCGGCGATGGCGATGTCATCTCCGGCGGCGGGGGCAGCGACCTTTTGACGGGCGGCCAAGGTGCTGACACGATTGCCGGCAATCCCTTCGATTTCCTGGCAGTGGCAAGCTACGAATTCGATATCGGTGGCATCATCGCCAATCTCAGCGCATCCTCGATCACCGTCAACGGCAAGACGGTTGCCTCGATGAAGGTCCGTGATGGCTGGGACACGACGGACAGCCTTGTCAGCATCACCCGCATCCGCGGCTCCGACCATGACGACCGGTTTGAGGGCGGCGCTGCAGACGAGGTGTTCGACGGCGGCGCAGGTTCGGACCGGTTTGTTGGCGGAGCAGGCCGCAACGCCATCACCTATGCGCGCGATCTCAATGGCGTGATCGCCAATCTCGGCTCCGCCTCACTGACCGTCGGCGCGGTCACGCTTGCTGGCTTCCGCGTCCTTGATGGCTCGGGCGCAACCGACAGCTTGGCCGCAATCCAGGATATCGTGGGTTCGGCCTTCAACGACACGCTTGTCGGCTCCTCGTTTGACAACACACTCAATGGTGCCGACGGGGACGACTATCTCGACGGCGGTGCGGGCACAGACCTCATGATCGGCGGGCTTGGCAACGATACCTATGTGGTCGACCGCCTCGCCGATATGGTGGCCGAATCAATCGGCGGCACGAGCGGCGGCACCGATCGCGTGCGGGCTTCGTTGACCTATTCCATTGCTGTGCTTGCCGACATCGAGCAGCTTGAACTCATCGAGGGCACGGCAGCCCTCAACGCCACAGGCAACGGCGGAGCCAATCTCATCGTCGGCAATTCGGCCAACAATCGCATCGATGGGGGGACGAGCGGCGACGACATGCGTGGCGGCGCAGGCGACGACACCTATCTCGTCGAGTCCACCGGCGACCGGATCGTCGAATTGCTGAATGAGGGAACCGATCTGATCGAGCTGTCGACCTCGGCTTTCGCGGTCTTCGACAAGTCCGGCAACGTGGTCGGCAACTGGACCTTCAACCTTAATGACAGCTGGCTGACGAGGGTCGAGAACGTCACGCTGATGGACGACATCCGTCTCGTCCATCTGATCGGCAACGGGCTCGACAACCGGCTCGTGTCCAACACCAGATCGAGCACCATCGACGGCCAGGGCGGCAGCGACACGCTGGTCACCGGCCTTGGCCGCGACATCGTCATCGGCGGCGCAGGAAATGACCTGCTGGTCATGGACTGGTCGTCCCTCGCGTCCCAGATCAGCACAATTGAATGGGACGGCAGTCTGGCGGCTGGCTATGCTGGGGCCTATGTTTACCGTTTCGACCCGAATCGCGGCGATTTTGACCGGGTCAGCTTCACCGGGATCGAGCGCTTCGACCTCAAGGGCGGCTCCACGCACGACACGCTAAGGACAGGTGACGGCAACGATACGGTGTCCGGCGGCGATGGAAACGACCACCTGATCACCGGCAAGGGCGTCGACATCATTGATGGCGGGCTTGGAACAGCCGACCGCTGGGAAGCCGACAAGTCATTCGCCAACGTTTCGCAGGCCATTTCGGTCGATTTGACGCAGGCGAACCTGCAGTCTACCCATCTGGGAACCGGAACGGTGCGCGGGATCGAGACCCTGTCGCTGCAGACCGGGGCTGGTGCCGACGTCATCGTCACGATCGATTCGTTCCTGTCCGATGTCATCGAGACCAACGCGAACAGTGACAGTGTCAAGGTTGTCGATGGTCGTGACAGCGTCTCTCTCGGCAGTGGCGACGATCTGCTGATCGTCGACTGGTCTGGCCGCACGTCGCAAATCGACACCATCAACTGGGCGGGCACCAATGTCAGCGGCTATGCCGGCGCATATGTCTACCGCTTTGACGCCAACCGAGGCGACTTTGCACGCGTCGATTTCTCCGGTGCCGAGCGCTTCGACGTCAAGGGCGGGTCGACCAATGACACGCTAAAAACTGGCGACCGCAACGACACCGTCCATGGCGGCGACGGCGATGACCACCTGATCACCGGCAGGGGCGTCGACATCATTGATGGCGGGCTCGGAACAGCCGACCGCTGGGAGGCCGACAAGGCGGCAGCGACCGCCAGCCAGGCGATTGTTCTCAACCTCACGCTGGCCGGTGTCCAGTCAAGTTACATGGGTGGCGGAACCGTCCGGGGCATCGAGGTCCTGACGCTGACCACGGGTGCGGGCAACGACGCCATCACCACGATCTCATCCTTCCTCAATGACATTGTCGCTACCAACAAGGGCAATGACACGGCCACCTTCGTCAACGGCCGCGATGTGGTCGACATGGGCGCGGGCGACGATCTGCTCGTCGTCGACTGGTCTGCGCGCGACTCCCAGATCGACACGATCAACTGGGCAGGCACCAATACCGGCGGCTATGCCGGCGCTTATGTCTACCGCTTCGATCCGAACCGGGGCGACTTTGCGCGCGTCGATTTCGCAGGCGTCGAACGCTTCGATATCAAGGGCGGATCGACCCACGACACGCTGAAGACCGGCGACAACAATGACCGCGTTGACGGCGGCGGCGGAGACGATCACCTGATCACGGGAATGGGTGCCGACATTGTCGATGGCGGCTCCACCCTCGTTGCGGAGATTCTCGTTCCCGGCGCTGACCGCTGGATGGCCGACAAGTCGAACGCCACGACCGCGATCGTGCTCGATCTCATGTCGACCGGCATCCAGTCGACGTATGTCATCAACGGCGTGACGGCCACCGCGCGCGGCATCGAGATCCTCGGCACAAACGGCGACATCCGCTTCCAGACCGGCTCAGGCAACGACGTCGTCACCACGCGCGGCGAATTCTTCCATGACTATATCCAGACCAACGCAGGTAATGACACGGTCAAGGTGGTCAATGGCCGCGATGTGATCTTGATGGGCGCGGGTATCGACCGGCTGGTCATCGACTGGTCGTTGGTGGGCCACGACATCGACACAACTGACCTCGCGGGCTCCGCCGCTGGCGGGTATGACGGTTTTGCCTTCTACCGCCCCGACCCGAACCGGGGTGACTATGCGCGGGTCGATTTTTCGGGCGTGGAAAGTTTCGAGGTCAATAGCGGCTCTGGCAACGATACGCTGAAGACGGGCGACAACAACGATCGCGTTGACGGCGGCGGCGGCAACGACCACCTGATCACCGGCAAGGGTGCCGACACGGTCGACGGCGGTTCCACCCTCGTTGCGGAAATTCTTCTTCCCGGCGCTGATCGCTGGATGGCCGACAAGTCGAACGCCACGACCGCGATCCTGCTCAATCTCATGTTGACCGGCATTCAGGCGACGTATGTCATCACCGGGGTGACGGCCACCGCGCGCGGCATCGAGATCCTCGGCACAAACGGCGACATCCGCTTCCAGACCGGCTCAGGCAACGACGTCATCACCACGCGCGGTGAGTTCTTCCACGATTTCATCCAGACCAACGCAGGCAATGACACGGTCAAGGTGTTTAATGGCCGCGACGCCGTGTCCATGGGCGCCGGCAGCGACAGGCTCATTGTCGACTGGTCGGCGCTGACATCCGAAATCAACACGTCTGCCCTCGCCGGTTCGTTTTTGAATGGATATGACGGCGTGTATTTCTACAGGTTCGATGGAAACCGCGGCGACTTTGCACGCGTCGATTTCGCCGGCGTCGAAAGCTTCGAGTTCCGCGGTGGATCGGCGAACGACACGCTCCGGTCCGGTGACGGCAACGACAAGGTGACCGGCGGCAACGGCAATGACCACCTGATCACCGGCAAGGGCGTCGACATTGTCGATGGCGGGTTGGGAGACGCCGACCGCTGGGAGGCCGACAAGTCCAATGCCCGCGCCATTGACCGGATCATTCTCGATCTCAATCTCGCCGGCGTGCAATCAACCTACATGCGCAACGGAAAAGTCAGCGGCATCGAGGCGCTGACGCTCAAGACCGGGCTTGGCGCCGATCGCATCACCACGCTTGCCGCGTTCCACAACGACACCGTCGAGACCGGCGGCGGCGGCGACATCGTGACCTTCGCCAACGGCCGCGATGTCGTCGACATGGGCGCAGGAAATGATCTCCTCGTCGTCGACTGGTCAGCGCTCGGCTTCGACATTGCGTCGACAGGCGTCACCGGCACCGCCTCTGGCGGCTACTCCGGCGTCTTTTTCTATCGCTACGATCCCAGTCGTGGCGACTTTGCCCGCGTCGATTTTGCAGGCGTCGAGCGGTTCGACATACGGGGCGGATCGGGCAATGACCTTCTCTATGGCGGTGACAACGCTGACATTATCGATGGCGGGCTCGGCAACGATCACATGATTGGCGGCGGCGGCAACGATACCTATCGCGTCAACAGCCTCGGCGACATCGTCACGGAGGTTTCGGGCGGCGGTCTCGCCGACCTTGTCAAGGCGTCGATCACCTATGCGATCAGCGACGAAATCGAAAACCTGACGCTGGTCGGGGTCGACGCGATCAACGGGACCGGCAATTTCCGCAATAACATCATCCGCGGCAATGACAAGGCCAACGTGCTCGATGGTGGCAGCGGCAATGACCGGCTGTTCGGCGGCGGCGGTGTCGATACCTATATCGGAGGCGCAGGATCCGATACGGTGGATTTCAGCGGCTCCGGCGGCTGGATCATCAACCTGTCGACCGGTATTGCGCGGACGCTGTCGGGCGCAACCGTTGAAACAATGACCAGCATCGAGAATATCATCGCTGGCAGCGGCAACGACGTCTTGATCGGTGCCATCGGCGCAAATTCGCTTTTCGGCGGCGGCGGCGCTGATTTCCTTGTCGGCGGCGCGGGCGACGACCATATCACCGGCGGTGCCGGTGATGATACCATTGATGGCGGTTCGAACGTCGATCGAGCCTATTTCGACGGTTTGCGTGCCGAATTCGAGATCGTCACAGTGGGAGACACCACCACCATCACCTGGCTGGGCGCGGGTGCCGGCGATGGCGTCGACACGCTGAAGGCCGTGGAATTCTATGTCTTCGACGACATGGCGATCGCCGCCTGAAGATGACCCTTTGAAGGCTTGCCCTCTGAAGGCTTGCCCTCTGAAGATCGGGCCAATCCGATGCGGTTGGTTGGCTGCCACCAAGGCAGGCGACGGGTCAGTAACCGGACTGGCGGCGCCTGAGAGCTGACTGGGCCTCGCTGGCCCGGATTGCCTGCTCAAGCGTGACGACACCGGCGGCGGCGAGCGGCTTGAGCATGCAGGTGAACACCGCAGCCGTCGCCATAGCATCCCCGTACGCCGTATGTCGGCTCTCCTCCGGCAGGTCCACGCCATAAGTCTCGGCCAGCCTGTCGAGCGTCAGCGCGCCTTCGGTTCCGTGCAGATGGGCGGCCAAAAGAACCGTGTCCAGCACTGGATTGGTGAAACCGATATCAGCCATTTCGCCCGCCATGACGAGGAAGCGCATGTCAAAGGGCGCATTGTGGGCGACCAGCACCGCGTCACGGGCAAAATCACGAAACCGGCGAACAACGTCCACTGCTGGCGGCGCGTCGGCGACCATGGCGTCGGTGATGCCGTGGATAAGCGTGGACGCGGGCGGAATCGGTCGCTCCGGATTGACAAAGGTGTTGAACACCTCGGCGGCGATGATCCGGCCATTGACCAGCCGCACCCCGGAGATGGAAACCATGCGGTCACCGCGCGACGGCTCAAGACCGGTGGTTTCAGTGTCGAAAACCACAGCCGTCAATCGGTCGAGCGGGGTGGCGGCGAGATCGTCGGGCAGCCGATCGTCGAAAAGATCGAAATCGTAGGACGGTCGCCGCTCAGGCCAGTGGATCGGCAAGGCGCGCACCCGCGAGGCGTCACGCATCTCGAGCGGCATGCGCAGGCGCTGGCCGCCATCCGCCAGCCGTTCGGGCCAGATGTCGGTGGCATGTCGAGCCAGAACGTCTCGCGCTGTCACGGGGCCGAGATCGTGGTCGAGGGCTTTGTCAAGGAAGGCGCTCAGGTCCCTGATCCTGATCTCGTCGCCCGTAAAGGCCAAGTCGACGAAGCCCATTTCGGCCTCCGGCACGCATGCGAGGAAAAGAGCCTGTCCACCCCGCCTCGCCAACCATTCAGAAAGACGCGCGAGCAGCGTGGCGATGGCAGCGCTGTCACAGAGGATGAGTGTGCGCGGATCGGCCGCCACAGCGACAGGCTGGTCCATGCGGGCTCGCTCGATCACGAGATCAAACAGGGTGGCTGCGGCAATGGCACCCATGGGCCAGGCACGCGCCAGATGGTCCATGGCCAGCCGGTCAAGTGCGTCCGCGCTGACGGCGAGATCGGCAACGCTGGCCACCATGGTCTCGATCAAGGCAGGTCCGGGCGACGGCAGTCCGTCCACCCTGTCAAGAAGATCGGCAACCAGATGCAACGACGCCGCCTCCTCGCGGATCTTGACCGCCAGCGCAATGAGTTGCCGCTCGGCCTCGGCGCTGGCAGCCAGTATCTCGGTCTCGTCGCTGAAGGACAGGATATAGCCTTCCAGAAGATCGCCATGCCGCACGAGTGTCATCATGGCTTCAACCGTCGTCCGGCTATCGGTGCACAGCGCTGCAAAAGACAGGGACACGCCGTCCGGATGGGTAAGGTGCCGCTTTTCGCGGAAGCGCTTTTCAAGCCTGACAAGGCTGTGACCGACCGGGTCGGCGGACAGGAGATCGAAGATCGGCCGGCGCAGCCCAAGGGGGCCGATGGCCTTGAGGATCTCGGCCGCCCGGGGATTGTAGAACAGGACGAAATGGTCGCGGGTGCAGATCACGATCCCCTCGCGCAGGTCATGGAGCACGGTCTCGAGCCGGGCGGTCTGGCGCTCAGCCCGGGCAATCGCCCCGCCGACGGCCTCGTCCCGGCCTGACTTTGCGGCCTGCAGCGAAAAGGACAGTGCCGCCACTGCAGGGCCGGCGAGGCCGAGATGAGACGCCGTGGGCACGGGCTCGCCGACCGGGCGGTCACCATGGGCAGCCGCCAGACCATAACGGGCCAACTTGTCGAGCGGGCGGGCAATATGCGTGTCGAGCCAGATCCAGACGGCCGCCGACGTCACCACTCCGGCAAAAATTGTCACCACCGCAAAACGGACGAGGAGCACGCGCGCTTCGGGAGTGGCGGCGTTGGACAGCAGGATCGCAACCAGCACGACAAGCCCTGTCATGGATGCAAACAGGGCAAAGCAGAGCAGGAAAAAGCGGCGACGAAGCCCGATCGGCCTTTGGTCCCTGCCGCTCACTTCTTTTCATGCCTGCGGTCAAGCAGGGTCTCCAGTTGAGAAAGCGCGAAGGGTTTGAGAAGACAGGCATCCGCCCCTGCGGCGAGCGCTTTCAGCCGGGCCGTTTGGCCAGCACGGGCCGATGTCATGACCAGATAGGCATCAGGGCAGGCGGCACGGATGTCTTCGCACACGACATGGCCGTCGTCGTCGCCGAGCACAGCGTCGATCAACGCCACATCGGGGCAACGATTGGTGCCGCAGGCAAAGTCCACGACGTCGACGCCGGTCGACACATGGGCCACAGACCAGCCGAGCGCTTCAAAATGCCCGGGCAGCCACCGCGCCATGGCGCTGTCATCAATGACGATCAGCAACGTGCCAGACATCGGTCCACCATGCGCTGGCAGGTCAGCTTTTCCCTCATTTTGGCGCTTTCTCTTGTGCAAGCCGGCACATGGTGGCCAGAACCGGATTGTCTGCCGTTCGGTCGATCCAGACAAGCCCCTGCGGCAGCCCGTCAGAACCGAAGACCGGATCGGCCGGCATGTCGGCGGTGCGAGTGCCCTTGCAGTCTGCAATCTGGCCAATGGTCGCAGTGGGGACGTATCGCTCCACCAGAATCACCTCCCCGATCACGATATCCGGATGGGCGGGATTGACACGGATGGCGTTGGCGTCGACGGCCGAAAACCGATTGATCCGGGGTCTCGCGTAGGTCCAGGGCTCAAAGGGCCCGCTCGTCGTCAGCGTGTCGGCCACGTGGACGTGGGCGGGAAGTTGAGCGGAGAAGCGGTTGAACCAGGTGTACTCGATATAGAGATGGCCGGCCATCATGGCGAAAGCGGCACCCATGGGGATGAACCACCCCGGCAGCGGAATGCGCAATACCCGCTTGGCGAACAAGAGGAAGCCCGCGAAGGCCACGCCGAGCATGACGGGCCCGAGGAGGTTGAGGATGTTTGTCATGGGCTGCGATGTCCTGATCCGGTGAGGCCGGACGCGCCGGGTCAGACGAGTCCGTATCCGAGACTTGATTGAAGCGATTTGACGACGCCGAAAGCGTCCTTGAGATGATTGCGCTCGAGCGCGGACAGCCGCGACGGCACGAGAAAGTTGTCGGGCTTGAGTCCGTCGCGCACCTGGCGCGCCTGGTGCTCAAGACGCAGGGTCGCGATCAGGTCGAAGGCATCGATCAGATCCGCGCCACCGGATGGGCTGAGCACCTTGCGCTCGATGGCCTTGATCAGGCGAGTTCGGGTATTGACCGCCTCGATGCCCCCCTGCAGCGCATAGACTCTGCCAAGATCGACAATCGGCACGACACCAGAGTGCTTGAGATCGATACCATCCTTGTGTTCGCCACCGCGGATGAGCGCAAAACCGCGGAACAGGCCAAGCGGCGGCTGGTGCTTCAGGGAATTGGCAATCATGTGGGATCGGAAAATGGAATCGGCGCGAGCCAGCGCCAAGGTGTCCGAATGCAGCCCTTCATGAAGCCGGTGATCGCCGTCGATGGGCCTCAGGTCGAACATCACACTGGCCAGCATCTGCGCCGTGGGGTCGGGGACCCTGATCCAGCGCTCGAAATAGCCGCGCCAGACCGCAAGCGGCTGACGCCAGCGGGGATTGCTGGCCATCATGTCGCCAGGGCAGTAGACATAGCCCGACGCGTTCAGCCCATCACTGATGAAACGGGCAAATCGTTCGAAGTAGGCACCGTGCTCGATGTCCACGTAGTCGTCCGACAGGATGAGGCAATTGTCTTGATCAGACACGCCCGTCTGTTCCTGGCGGCCCTGGCTGCCGCAGGCAAGCCAGAGCCATCCGACCGGCGGCTGCCCAAACCGCGCGATCGCCAGTGCGATCAGTCGGCGGGTAAGCGCATCGTTCACAGAACTGATCATGTGGCCGATCTGGTGGGCGCTTACACCGGAGCCGACCAGATGCGCCAGCAGCGAGGGCACGTGGGAGAGAACCTCCGCCAGGTCCTCTGGCCGGTCACGGGTGGCAATGTCGCCGATCATGTAAATGGCGGAAGCAGAGTGGCGGCGGACAAGATCAGTCTGGGTGAGAACGCCGACGGGCCGCTCGTTCTCGACCACCGGAACATGCCCGAAGCCGTGTTCGCTCATCAGGAGCACCGCGTCAAAGCAGGTCTGGTCTGGCCGAAGCGACATCGGTGCGACAGTCATCACGGCGGCGACAGGGGTTTTGGGCGGGCATTCGACCGCGATGAGGCGGGTGGTGTCGCGGGTGGTCAGTATGCCTTCGAGCCGCCCAGCCTCGCCGATCACGAGGAGGCAGGAGCACCGTTTCTCGTGCATCAGCCGCGCAGCCTCGCGCAGGGGTGTCGCAAGCCCGCAGGTGAAAGGCGGGCTCGACATCACCGCCGAGACCGGAACCGACATCCAGCCATCACTCGCACCAGCGCCGCGACCCTCGGTGCGGCCTCGGCGGCCACTGCGGTTGTAGAATGCATCAATGACCGGATGGTCGCGCAACAGGTCCCTGAAGACCTGCGCCGGAATGTCGAAGAGAACCACATCGCTTGCGGTTTCCACCGCATGCACTGCCAACCCGTCACCCAGGATGGCAATGGCGCCCACATAATCGCCCTCACGCAATTGCGAGATCAGTGTGCCTTGGCGGGAGACCAGATCGACTGCGCCTTCGGCGATCAAAGAGAACACAGGCACCCGATCGCCAGCAGCATAGAGTGACTGTCCGGCACTGAGTTGCCGGTGGATGACATGAGTGCCCAGCATGTCAAGTGCATCATCGGACAGCGTATCGAAGGGATGCCAATGGCGGGCGAAGGCACCGAATGTGACACTGGTCATGACACGCCTCCCCGTTGATAGGCCGTGGTAACGCGCCAGAGCGCGCCACAGCTGTCGGGCTGCTCCCAAAGACAATGGACCCCGGCGATACCGGGGTCCATCTGGTTTCCATGTGCAACCGTCAAGACCGGCTGCTTCAGTGCGCGATGGCACCGCCCGCGCCACGCGGAATGCGGACCGATTCGACAAGATCCTTGATGCTCTGCGGCGTGTCCTCGGTCGCGTTGGACACGACATAAGCGACACCGAAGTTGATCAAGGCTCCGATCACACCGAAGGACGCCGGCGAAATGCCGAAGACCCAGTTGGCGGCGTTGTCCGGATAAAGCGCGGTTCCCGAGATGAACAGGAAGCCCTTGTAAGCGAACACATAGGCGAGCGTTGTCAGGATGCCGGCCAGCATGCCTGCAATCGCACCCTTGGAATTCATGCGGGTCGAGAAGATGCCCATCATGAGAACCGGGAAGATCGAGGATGCTGCAAGACCGAAGGCGAGCGCCACGGTCTGCGCCGCAAATCCGGGTGGGTTGAGCCCCAGATAGGTGGCGAGCATGATCGCGAACGTCATCGAGATGCGTGCGGCAAGCAGTTCGTTTTTCTCCGAGATGCCCGGGTTGATCACAGACTTGATGAGATCGTGCGAGATCGCTGACGAGATGGCGAGAAGCAGACCGGCAGCTGTCGAGAGTGCGGCGGCGAGACCGCCGGCGGCCACGAGAGCCACCACCCAGCCCGGGAGCTGGGCGATTTCCGGGTTGGCGAGAACCAGGATGTCGTTGTTGACGGTCAGTTCGTTGCCGTTCCAGCCATAGCCCGTGAATTTCTCGTGCCTGGTCTGGGCTGCGGCGAGTGTCGCTTCGGCTGCGGTCACGGTGGCGGCATCGCCGCCTTCCCTGGCCTTTGCCAAGGCCGCGTTGGCTGCTCCGAGGCCGCCGTCGCTGTAGTACTGGATGCGGCCGTCGCCATTGGCGTCGGAGAACTTGAGAAGGCCGGTGACTTCCCAGTTCTTCATCCAGTCCGGACGCTCTTCGTAAAGAATGGCGCTGTCGGCCTGGGCGATGGGGCCCTTGTAGATGGTGTCGAACATGTTCAGCCGCGCCATCGCGCCCACGGCAGGTGCCGTGAGATAGAGGAGGGAAATGAAGACCAGTGCCCATCCGGCCGACCAGCGTGCGTCCGATACCTTCGGCACGGTGAAGAAGCGGATGATGACGTGCGGAAGACCGGCGGTGCCCAGCATCAGCGACAGCGTGAACAGGGTCATGTTCAGCGTCGTGTCAGTGGCAGCCGTATATTCCCTGAAGCCCAAGTCGGTGACGACCTGGTCAAGCTGGGTGAGGACCGGCAGGCCGGAGGATGTGAGATCGGAGAACAGGCCGAGCGGCGGCACAAAGTTGCCGGTCAGGTTGAACGAGATGAAGATCGCGGGAATCGTGTAGGCGAAAATCAGCACGACGTACTGGGCCACCTGGGTATAGGTGATGCCCTTCATGCCGCCCAGCACCGCATAGACGAACACCACGGCCGCCCCGATGTAAAGACCGGTCGAAGTGTCCACGGAAAGGAAGCGCGCAAAGGTCACGCCGACGCCGGTCATCTGGCCGATCACGTAGGTGACCGAAATGATGATGAGGCAGATGACGGCCACCACGCGCGCGGTGTTTGAATAGAACCGGTCGCCGATGAATTCCGGAACCGTGTATTTGCCGAATTTGCGCAGATAGGGCGCAAGCAGCATGGCGAGCAGGACGTAACCGCCGGTCCAGCCCATCAGGTAGGACGAGTTCGAGTAGCCCACTGCGGCGATGAGGCCGGCCATGGAGATGAAGGAAGCGGCCGACATCCAGTCGGCTGCGGTCGCCATGCCGTTGACGACCGGCGAAACGCCGCGGCCGGCTGCATAGAATTCGCCAGTCGTGCTGGCTCGCGCCCATATGGCGATGGCGAAGTAGAGCACGAACGACGCGCCCACCACCAGGTAGTTGAGTGTTGTCTGATCCATTGAAGGCTCCCCGCCCGGTTATTCTTCGACGCCAAACTGGCGGTCGAGCGCGTTCATGCGGAACGCGTAAAAAAAGATGAGAACAAGAAACATCAGCATGGAGCCCTGCTGGGCGAACCAGAAGCCGAGGTCAGTGCCGCCGACCGGAATGCTCGCCAGGAGCGGGCGGAACCAGATGGCCATCCCGAAGGATCCGATCGTCCAGATGATCAGCAGCGTGATCATAAGGCGCACGTTGGCTTTCCAATAGGCCTGGTCTCTTTCTTTTTGTTGCATGTGTTCCTCCTCTTGTCACCGGCGCGGATCTCGTCCGGCAGGCTTTGTTGTTTCCTGTGTGTCACAGATTGAGCGGCCGGGTCAAAATCCCACGCCGACTGGCCTCCCGCTTGCGCGGACTTGCCATCGCCAAGCCATCCCCGTCCCCCGGCTGGTCGTGATCTTCCAGAACCTTTCGAAAACCCGCTTGCTGCCGATGCTACTCATGCATCAATCAGAACCGGTCACGAAAATCCCCATGCCACAAACCCAGTCGCGGCAACGCTATCGCAAACACCCCAGATCTCAAAAGGGAGATTTCTGATTTACCTTATAATTTGGGAGTACGACTAAAGTCGCGTCTGATTCGTCAAAATTACCGTAAATAATTGAATTATTGAGTTAATTTCATGTTAACGTGCTGTCTTCGAAAGTGATCGTCCACAGGTTACATCTGGTTGCGGCGCGACAGGCTCGCCTCCCAGTCGAGCGCAGTGCGGACGATCTTTTCCAGGTCGTCATGCTCAGGAACCCAGCCGAGCGCGGTGCGGGCGAGTGTCGCATCAGCCACGACGCTGGTGGCGTCGCCGGCCCGGCGGCCAGCCATGCGGATGTCGAAATCAGCCCCGTGGACCTTGCGGACGGCGGCCAGCACCTCGAGCACCGAATAGCCGCGACCATAGCCACAGTTGGCCACCAGGCTTTCGCCGCCGCCTCTGAGATAGGAAAGCGCCTTCAGATGGGCTGCGACCAGATCGGTGACATGGATATAATCGCGGACGCAGGTGCCGTCCCGGGTCGGGTAGTCAGTGCCGAAAACGTCGATGTGGCTGCGCTTGCCGAGTGCTGCTTCGGTCGCCGTCTTGAGGAGATGGGTTGCGCCCCGCGTCGATTGCCCCGTCCGCCCTCGGGGATCGGCTCCGGCGACGTTGAAATAGCGCAAAGCAGCATAGCGCAGCCCGTGGGCAAGAGAGGTGTCGCGCAGCATCAGTTCAGTCATCAGCTTGGAGACGCCATAAGGAGATTGTGGCTGAAGCCGGTCGCTTTCAACCACTGGCGCGTCCGCATCGGGTGTGCCGTAGACGGCGGCCGTGGAAGAGAAGACCAGATGCGGCACGCCACAGGCAACCGCCGTCCGGATCAGGCCGAGCGAATTGACGGTGTTGTTCTGGTAGTAGCCGAGTGGGTCGCTGACCGAATCGGGCACCACGACCGATCCGGCAAAATGGATGATCGCCTCAACCCCGTGGTCGCCGATGATTGCCGCAAGCCTGTCCGTGTCGGCAATATCGGCGTGAATGAAACGGGCCTCGGGTGCAATAGCCCATTGGAACCCGGTGGAGAGCCGGTCGACAACCACCACATCCTCGCCCGCATCCACCAACGCCCACACCATGTGGCTGCCAATGTAGCCCGCCCCTCCGGTCACCAGAACGCTCATGTCGTATGCCTTTCCCCGGTCCGGCCGGCCGCAGCGCAGCTTGAAGCAGTCAACGACGGACGCTTTGCTCTAAACCGGATCGCAGGCCGGTTCAATGAAGGCGACGGGCCATTTCCCCATCACAGCTTGCGGATATAGTCGGAAAGCCGGTTTGCTGCCTCTTCGACATGGTCGAGCCTGCGCAGGAAGCAGGCGCGCATGAACTGGTCTCCACCCTTGCCGAATGCTGTGCCCGGTGCCAGCCCCACACCGGCCCGGTCGACGATATCGAGCGCGGCGGCGCGGGTGTCCGTGATGCCGTTGACCCGGAAAAAGGCATAAAAGGCCCCGTCGGGCTTGGCGGTGACCACCCGATTGGTGGCCGACAGCGCATCACAGAAAAGATCGCGCGCAGCGGTCGCCTTGCGGACCTGCTCGTCGACGAACGGCTCGCCCTCGTCCAGCGCCACAACCGCCCCTTTCTGCAGGAATTGCGCCACCCCCGAGGTGGCGTATTGCACGAGGTTCTCAAGCACCTGGGCGAGCGAGGTGGGTGCCACGATCCAGCCGACGCGCCAGCCCGTCATCGCCCAGTTCTTGGAGAAGGAGTTGACGAAGAGAATCCGGTCGTCGTCCTCGGTGACGTCAAAGAACGAGGGTGCGCGACGGGCTTTGAAATAGAATCGCGCATAAATCTCGTCGGCGATGATCCACAGGCCGTGACGTCGGGCAAGCGCCACAAGGGCGGTGAGATCGGCAAGGGTTGCGGTCCAGCCGGTCGGATTGGACGGGGTATTGACGAAGATCGCCCGGGTCCTCGGGGTGATGGCGGCGGCGATGCGATCAATGTCGAGCATCCAGCGTCCATCGGTATAGTCGAGCGCCACGGGAACGGAAATGCCGCCGGACAGTCCGAGTGCTGCGGAAAAATTCGGCCAGGCGGGGGTGATCTGGATCACCTCGTCGCCGGGCGCGGTCACCGCTTCGATCGCGAGGTTGATGGCCTGCATGCCCGATCCGGTGACGCAGACATTTTCGGCAGACAGCACGCGACCGAAATGGCGGGCGTGGTAGCGCACCAGCGCCTCGCGCAACTCAGGAATTCCCTGCTGCCAGGTGTAGAAGGTTTCACCGGCCAGCAACGCGTCTGATGCCGCTCGGGAGATGAAATCCGGCGTCGACAGATCTCCCTCCCCGACCCACATGGGGATGAGCCCCGGCTTCAGGCGCCCGTGGTTGATGACGGCGACGATACCGCTCTCGGGGACTTCAAGGGCGCGGCGGCTCAAATGGTCGGTGATCGGCATGGGATTCTCCGTTTCGACTGAAATAGCCGGATTTCCCGTGCTGCACATCCCGTCGGGCGTGATGGGTCCATCGATTCCTGTCATGGGAACGCCCTGCCCTCAAGTCCGCATCAAGGCCCGTGCGACCCAAAGTGCGACGGATGCCAGAGCGGGGGCAGCCGTCAAAGTTCACAGGTCACTTCTTGAGAAGGTCGCGGATCTCGGTCAGGAGCGCGATGTCGGCGGGTGGGGCCACCGGCGTCGGCTCGGCCTCTTCCTGCTTGCGCATCGAATTGACCACCTTGACCATGAGGAAGATGATGTAGGCGAGAATGACAAAATTGATCAACACCGTGAGGAAGTTGCCATAGGCGAGGACCGCTCCCTGATCCTTGGCGGCGATCAGCGTTGTGGCGTTGACACCGGAGGCAAGCGGGATAAAGAAATTGGAGAAGTCGATGCCGCCGAAGATGGCGCCGACGACCGGCATGATGATGTCATCGACCAGCGAGGACACGATCATCCCGAATGCGCCGCCGATGATCACGCCGACTGCGAGATCAATCACATTGCCCCTGGAAATAAACGCTTTGAATTCATTCAACATTCGAGTGCTCCAACGAGGTGCCGTGTCCCTGACGCGTTCCCGCCCGCCGCGCCGCAGGCGCACAGGAATTTGAACCGTCTAGCACAGCCCCGCCGATGTCTGCCAGCCGTTCATTTCGACATGATGATACAAGGCAGCCGTCTCGGCCGAAAGGCTGACAGAGCCGCGCTTGTCTCACGTTGAGATCAGGCTATTGTCGGCAATCCAAAGAATTGAACGGCGACAGGGAGGGACGATGCTGCCGGGCTGGCTGATCTTCGCATCGGCGCTGTTCTACTTGCTGCTGCTGTTCGGCATCGCCTCCTATGGCGACCGGCTCGCAGACCGGCGGCGGCGGCAGTCGGCCGGGCGACCGATCATCTATTCGCTAAGCCTTGCGGTTTATTGCACATCCTGGACCTATTTCGGCGGCGTCGGGCTTGCTGCTTCACGCGGGCTCGAATTCATCGCCATCTATATCGGACCGGTGCTGATGTTTACAGTTGGCATGCCGGTGCTGCGCCGCATCGTCACTCTCGCGAAAGCGGAGAAGATCACCTCCATCGCCGACTTCATGGGCGCGCGCTATGGCAAGAACCCGCTGGTGGCAGCCCTTGTGGCACTGATCGCGGTGATTGCCGCCATTCCCTATATCGCGCTCCAGCTCAAGGCGGTCTCGAGCTCGGTGGCCATCATGGTCGGCACCGAGCAGATCACGCGAGTGGCCCAAACCCTGTTCCTGTCCGACATCTCGTTTTTCGTCACCCTGGTGCTGGCGGCTTTTGCAATGATTTTCGGCACCCGGCACGCGGATGCGACCGAGCACCAGGACGGGCTCATTCTGGCCATTGCGATGGAGTCGGTGGTCAAGCTGGTTGCCTTCACGCTGGTCGGGCTCGCAGTGGTTTTCGTTCTTTACGACGGGCCGCGCGATCTCATCGCCGCCGCACTCGAAAGCGAGGCGGTGATGGCGGCACTCAGCTACGAGACACCGCCTGCGCGCTGGTTTCTGCTTATCGCGCTGTCAGCTTTCGCCATCATCCTGCTGCCACGGCAGTTTCACGTCACCGTCGTCGAGAACCGCAACTCCGACGAGCTCAAGCTCGCAGGCTGGCTCCTGCCGATCTATCTGGTGGCCATCAATATCTTCGTGCTGCCGGTGGCCATCGCCGGCATCCTGGCCTTCGGAACTTCAAGCCCGAGTGACCTTTTCGTACTCACGCTGCCCATGGCCAACGGCATGCCGCTGGTCACACTGTTCACCTTCATCGGCGGATTCTCTGCGGCCACCGCGATGGTGATCGTGGCGTCAGTGGCGATCTCGATCATGGTCTCCAACGATATCGTCGTGCCGGTGGTGCTCAGACGACGCCACCGGCGCGCCAACGGTGGGGACTTCACCCGCACCATCCTGAATATCAGGCGCACCTCCATCGTCGCCATCCTGTTGCTCGGTTTCGCCTATTATCGGGCGGCCGACATCAATGCCGGGTTGGCCTCCATGGGCCTGCTTTCCTTTGCGGCCATCGCCCAGCTCGCGCCGGCCTTTTTCGGAGGGCTCATCTGGCGCCAGGCGAACGCGCGCGGGGCCATCTCCGGTCTGGCGACCGGCATCTCGATCTGGACCTATATGCTGCTGATCCCGAGCCTTGGCGGTCCCGACAATTCCCACGTCGCCTCGGCCATCCTCAATTTCCTCGTCCCTGGCACCGACACTTTTTCTGATCCCTCATCCGATCAACTGGTCAACGCGGTGGTGCTGAGCCTGATTGCCAACACACTTCTGTTCGTGGTCGGCTCGCTGTCGCGGCATCCAAAATCCATCGAACGCATCCAGGCCGCAGTCTTCATGCCGCAAAGCCGGAGGCTTGCCGCTTCGGGCAAGAGCTGGAAGACCAAGGTGACGGTCGGAGACCTCAGACAGACCATCAGCCGCTATCTCGGGGAGGAGCGTACGGACCGGTCGTTTCATTCCTACGAGCGCTCGGTCGGGCGCTGGATCAGTGACCGCGATCCCGCCGACATGGGCCTGCTGCGCTTTGCAGAACAGCTTCTGGGAAGCGCGATCGGCTCGTCCTCGGCACGGCTGGTGCTGTCGCTGCTGTTCGAGCGCGCCGACGACATGCGCGGAGACACCGCGCGGCTTCTCGACGAGGCTTCCGAGGCGCTTCAGTACAACCGCGACATGCTGCAGACCGCGCTTGGACAGATGGACCAGGGGATCACGGTGTTTGACAATTCAAATCGGCTCACGGTCTGGAACAAACGGTTCCGCACGCTGCTCGACCTGCCCGAGCAAGTCGGCCAGGTGGGTTTTCCGCTTGAGAACATCCTCGCCATCCTTGCGAGCCGGGGCGACATCTCCCGACAGGACGAACAGGCGGTGCTCGACCTTTTCCTGACCATGGACAAGGCTTTCTCCATCACCGTGGGCCGGGAGAAGCGGATCATAGAAATCCGATCCAACCCGATGCCGGACAGCGGCATCGTGACAACCTATGCCGACATCACAGAGCGGGTGGAGGCGGACCAGGCGCTCAAATTGTCTCACGAGACGTTGGAGCAGCGGGTGGCGGAGCGGACAGCGGAGCTCACACGGGTCAACCGGGAGCTGGAAAAGGCACAGTTGGCGGCCGAGGACGCCAATATCGGCAAGACCCGCTTTCTCGCCGCCGCCGGGCACGACATCCTTCAGCCACTCAACGCAGCCCGGCTCTATTCCTCGACGCTGGTTGAGCGTCTGGGCAGCTCCACCAACAAGGATCTGGTCCACAATATCGATTCCTCCCTGGAATCGGTGGAGACCATTCTGGGCGCGGTGCTCGACATTTCTCACCTGGATACAGGTGGGATGAAGCCGCAGATCGCGAGCTTTCCCCTCAACGACCTGCTGCGCCGCATCGCCACCGATTTCGCGCCGATCGCCCACGAGAAGAATCTCGATTTCACAGTGATGCCGACTTCGGTCTTCGTGCGGAGCGACCCGAACCTGTTGCGGCGCCTGGTGCAGAACCTGGTCTCGAACGCGATCAAATATACGCCTGCGGGACGCGTGCTCATCGGGGTGCGGCGCAAGGGAGCCAAGGTGTTCATCCAGGTGCTTGACACCGGCATCGGCATTCCGGCTTCCAAATACCGCACTGTCTTCCGAGAATTCGCCCGGCTGGAGGAAGGCGCACGCACGGCCTCGGGCCTGGGGCTCGGCCTTTCGATCGTCGACCGCATCGCCCGGGTGCTCAAATGCACGGTCGACATCACGTCAAAGTCGGGCCGGGGCACTCAGTTCCGCGTGGAAGTGCCGCTGGAAACCAATACAAGGCGGATCCAGGCCGTGCCCCGGCAAGCGGCTCTGCAAGTCGCAAACACCAACCTGCAGGGCCTAAAGGTGCTGTGCGTGGACAACGAGCCGACGATTCTCGAAGGCATGCGGTTGCTGATGGAGGGCTGGGGTTGCGAGGTCAGCGTGGCTGCCTCGATTGCCGACTGCCGGAAGCTCGCCGCCCAACAGTCGCCGCCGGATGCGATCTTCGCTGATTATAGCCTTGATGACGGCGTCGGCCTTGAAGCCATCACGGAACTGCGTCGGCTTTGGCTGAGCGACATTCCCGCAGTTCTGGTGACCGCAGACCGGACGCCCGAAGTGCGCGCCTTGGCCGAAGTCGAACGGGTGGGCGTCCAGAACAAGCCGATCAAGCCCGCCGCATTGCGGGCTTACCTCAACCAGATCGTGGTCGCCAAACGCGCGGCGGCGGAGTAGGCGCCAGATTGCACGTCAGCTGCCCGGGTTGAGGACTTCTGCGCCGATCCTGGAGAGTTGGATGACGGCCTGGGTGCGGCTGTCGACACCGAGCTTCTGCAGGACGGCGGAGACATGAGCCTTGACGGTGGCTTCCGAAACGCTGAGTTCATAGGCGATCTGCTTGTTGAGCAAGCCTTCGGCCAGCATGCCGAGGACGCGGCTCTGCTGGGGCGTCAAAGTCTGGATACGGGCGATCAGGCGGGCAATTTCGGGGTCATGCTCCGATCCGAGATTGATGCCTTCAGGCGTCCATATGTTGCCCTCGAGGACGGCCCGAACGCCGCTGCGGATCTGGTCGATACTGGCGGACTTGGGAATGAAACCGGACGCCCCCAGTTCGAGTGCGCGGCGGATTGTCACCGGATCGTCGGTGGCAGAGACGACCACGACCGGGAGATTGGGAAACTCGGCGCGAAAGGCAATCAGGCCGGACAGCCCGGACACGCCGGGCATGGCGAGATCGAGCAGGATGAGATCGGCGTCCGGATTTGCGTTCGCCTGCTTCCGGGCGGTGTCGAGATCGCCCGCTTCCACGATCACTGCTTCTGCGTCCGAGCCCGCCAGAGCCTGACGCATCGCGCCGCGAAACAACGGATGGTCGTCAGCGATGATGAATGTAAGTTGCGCCATGCGGTTTCCCCCTCCAGCAGACACCCCGACCGTCTTCCCCGGCATGAAGCAGTGCCAATCACTCTAACGGCGGGTCAAGCGGTCACGCAAGGCGGGAAGCCGGATCACGAACCAAACCGCCGTCCAGACATTGCCGAGAAAGGGCAGCGGCACAATCCAGATCAGCGCCGAAAGCGTGCTCCGTTCCATCCACCATATCACAAGCGCCGACAGCACGAAGCCAAGATACAAATCGGCAAGCGTGACACGCCCCCAAGGGTCGCTCATCAGCCAGGCACCCGCCTCGGTGAAAGAGCCGTTGACGATGGCAAGACCGATCAGCGCGGCAAAGGCCGCAGCCAGAATGAGGAGAAAAGCGCGCAGGAGAACCATGATAAGCCTTTCGGGCACTGGAAAAGTCGGACGCTTCTTCTTCTACGCGTCACGCTGGGCTTTGGACGGCGTGACGGGCCGAAAGTCAGGTCCGGTCTGGTACCGCCGCCGGGGGCGCTTCGGGTTCGATGTTCTTCTTGAGCTCGTCAACCATCCCGAAGAAGCGTCGCATGACGGTTTCCATGACGCCGAGCGCCCGTTCCACCTCGGCATCATCGGGCAATCGGGGAGCCTCCACGCCAGCACCCGGCAGACCTCCCGCAGCCAGACTCTGCTCGAGTGCGGCAACCCGTGCCGACAGATCCGAAAGCGTCTCCTCGAAGGCGCGACGCTCGTCGGCGGCGAGCTTGCATACGATCTGCCCGGACTGTTCGACACACAGTGACATTTCGCCAGTCAGGGTGTCGAGCCGGACGAACCCGTTGACGGTCTTTTCCATGGTGTAGCGACTGGATTTCGCCTCCTGAGCCAAGGCCGGAGCGGACAGGATGGACGCGGCTATCAGCAAAGGGACTATGAAGCGCGGCATGAAAAAGGCCTCCTGGCATTTGCCCCTGAACATGAGATGCTCAAAGTCTGCATTGCAATCATGCCTGAATTGAGGAGAACCCGCCATCGTGTTTCGAGGCGGGGTCTGGAACCGGCACGGTGGATGAGGGGAAATCGGCCCGGCGGAGGGATTTGTCTTGATCCCCGCCGAATTTGGCGGCAAAGCGCAAGGACAAATCCTTCCCGCATTTTACCCGAGGCAGTTCCGGCATGCAGTTCACCATCTACAAGATCATCGCAGCGACCCTCTGGAATGAAGCGGAAGCCAAAGGCCGCTTCAGCGGAGCGCCGATCGACCTTAAGGACGGCTATATTCATTTCTCGACCGCCGTACAGGTGGCCGAAACAGCCCGGCTGCATTTCGCAGGCCAGTCCGATCTTCTTCTTGTGGCAGTGGACACGTCTCGCCTGGGCGACAAGCTCGTCTATGAGCCGTCCCGTGGCGGCGCGCTGTTTCCGCATCTGTTTGCCGATCTTGATCTCTCTGCGGTGCGCTGGGCCAAGCCGATGCCGCTCGGCGAGGATGGCTTGCACCGGCTGCCGGACTTGCCTGCGTGACCGGCATGATCGAGGCTGCTACGCGGGCAGCCCTGTTCTCGCTCGATCCGGAAACCGCCCACGGCCTGTCCATCGCCGCACTCAAGACCGGCCTCGTCCCGGGTCTCGGCCTCAGGGCCGACCCGCGTCTGCGTGTGCAGGTGGCCGGGCTCGATTTTCCCAATCCACTGGGCATGGCCGCTGGCTTTGACAAGAACGCCGAGGTGGCGTCTGAACTGTCGCGGCTCGGTTTCGGCTTCGTGGAGGTTGGAACACTGACGCCAAAGCCACAGACGGGAAATCCGAAGCCGCGCATTTTCCGTCTGGTCCGTGACGAGGCCGTCATCAACCGTCTTGGCTTCAACAACAGTGGCCACGCGGAAGCGTTGCGACGTCTCACCACACGCACGAAAGCGGGCCTGCTCGGCGTCAACATCGGGGCCAACAAGGACAGCCCCGACCGGATCAACGACTATGTCGACGGGATCCGGGTTTTCACCCATGTGGCGGACTACTTCACGGTCAACGTCTCTTCGCCCAACACGCCCGGGCTGCGCAGCCTGCAATCTCGGGAGAGCCTGGCCGACTTGCTCGCCCGGGTTCTCGCCGTCCGGGATGCGCAGGACAGGCGGGTTCCGGTGTTTCTCAAGATCGCACCTGATCTCGCAGAGCCGGACCTTGATGGCATCGCCGCCGAATGTCTGGCGCAGAAGATCGACGGACTTGTCGTCACCAACACCACGCTGTCGCGGCACGGCTTGACCGATCTGAACTCTGCGTCCGAGGCAGGCGGGTTGTCAGGAAAGCCGCTTTTCGAGCGCTCGACCATCGTTCTGGCCAAGATGCGCCAGCGACTGGGTCCGGGCGTGCCGCTGATCGGCGTGGGCGGAATTGGCGATGCGGAGACTGCAGCGGAGAAGATCCGCGCCGGTGCCGATCTCTTGCAGCTTTACACGGGTTTCATTTACGGAGGCCCGCGGCTGCCATCACGCATCCTGCGTGGCCTGTCCAAGATCTGCGACCGGGAGGGACTGGCGACCGTGCTGGCGCTGCGCGACACCCGCACCGCCGACTATGCAGGGCGGCCACTTCCCGCCTGAGCCGGGGCGATCAGCCGAAGACGGTGCTGACCCGCTTCGGCAGGATCAGCGCCAGGCTGAATCCGCGGACGAGCAGGAACAGGTTGAACGCCGCCCAGAGCCCGTGATTGCCGAAGCGGTCCGTCATCACCACCGACACCCCAACGAACAAGGCGAGCGACACAAGCATCATGTTGCGCATGTCCCTTGACCACGTCGCGCCGATGAAGACACCGTCCATCTCAAAGGCGAGCACGCCGGTGAGCGCGGTTGCTGCGGCCCAGGGAAGATAGGTGACGGCGGTGGAGCGCACCGTCTCGGAGGTGGTGAGCAAGCCGATGACAAGGTCACCCCCGGCGAGGAACGCCGCCGTTGTCAGCCCGGCGAGCATGAAGCCCCAAAGCGTGGTGAGCCGCACCGCCCGGATGAAGGCGGGCCGGTACCGGGCACCGATCGCACGGCCGGACAGCTGTTCGGCGGCTGTGGCGAAACCATCGAGATAGAAACTTGCCACCATGAAAAGGTTCATCAAAATGGCATTGGCGGCAAGCATGGTTACGCCCAAGGCGGCGCCTGTGCGGGTGAACCAGGCGAATGCCACGATCAGGGCGAAGGAGCGGATCATGATGTCGGCATTGAGCGCCATCAGCCGTGAGATGGCGGCTCGGTCGAAAAGACGGGCGTAGCCGGGCCGCTGGTTGCGGGCAAATTTCGGAAGCACGATGGCAAAGCCCGCCGCACAGCCGACGATCTCTGCAATCACGGTTGCCCACGCGACGCCTGCGATGCCGAAGCCAAGCCACAGGCCGAGCCAGACCGAGAGGATTATATTGACGCCATTGATCACGATCTGCAGCGCCAGCCCGGCCCCGCCCATGCCGCGTCCGAGCAGGAAGCCCAGCAGCGCGTAATTGGACAGGGCAGCCGGGGCGGAGAAGATGCGGATGGAAAAATAGATGCTGGCTGCGGCAGCGACCGTTTCTCCCGGCGCAATGAAGGCAAGCCCCACCTTGAGCAGCAGCGGCGCGATCACGATGATCGCGAGGCCCGAGACCACGCCGATGACGAGCGAGCGCCAGAAGGTGGCCTGCTCCTCGATCCCGTCGCCGCGGCCGAACGCCTGCGCCACCAGCCCGGTGGTCGCCGACCGCAGAAAATTGAAGGAGGTGAAGACCAGATCGAACAGGATGGCGGCAATGGCGAGCCCACCGATCAGCGCCGGATCGCCCAGCCGCCCGACGACGGCGGTGTCCACCAGGCCCAGGAGCGGCGTCGTCAGGAAGGCAAGCGTCATCGGCACCGCGATGGACAGTACCAGGCGGTGGGTGACTGCAAAACTGTGGTCTTCTCCGGACGGACCGGAAGATGTCGGGTCGGCCAAAGGCGGGTTCCGGGTCGGGTACGGTTGCATTTCTGGGCGAAACCGGCCCGACTGTAAAGAGCCCGGCGCGGGAGACCAGCCGCCAGCCATGGACGGGGAGACTGCGCGCGCCATATGATTGTCGCATGCCAGATCTGCCCATCGTCCACGATCCCGCCTACGACGCAGGCTTTGCGCCAGGCCACCGCTTTCCGATGGGCAAGTACACCCGACTGGCGGAGCTTCTGGTGGCAGGCAGGCTGGCCCGACCCGGCGGCTTCCACCGAACCGCGCCGGCATCGGCGGAATGGCTGTCGCTTGCCCATGACCAGACCTATGTCGACCAGGTGATCGCGCACCGCGTTCCCCTCGCCATTGAGCGGGAAATCGGCTTTCCGGTGGACGAACGGGTGGCGCTGCGCGCGCGGCTCGCCACGTCGGGAACCATTCTGGCGGCCCGGATTGCGCTTGAGAGCGGACTTGCCATGAACAGCGCCGGCGGCAGCCACCATGCGCGGCGCCAGCAGGGAGCGGGCTTCTGCACCTTCAACGACGTGGCAGTCGCGGCCCATCTCATTCTCGCCGAAGGCCTGGTCGAGCGCGTGCTGGTGATCGATCTCGATGTCCATCAGGGCGACGGCACGGCAGACATCTGCGCCGGCAATCGCGCGGTCCGCACCGTCTCGGTCCATGCCGAGCGAAACTACCCGGTGCGCAAGATCGCCTCGACGATCGACATGGGTTTGCCCGATGGGGTCGGCGATGACGCTTATCTGGAAACGCTCGAATGGATTCTCAAACAGTCGACCGTCGATTTCCGCCCGGATCTGGTGTTCTACAATGCCGGGGTCGACCCGCATCGCGAGGACCGGCTCGGTCGGCTAGGTCTGACCGACCAAGGGCTGGATCGGCGCGACCGGGCGGTATTCGGCTACTTCCGCGGCGCGGGGATTGCTATCGTCTCCGTCATCGGTGGCGGCTACTCAAGCGACATCGACGCCATCGCCCGGCGCCATCTGATCACCTTTGTGGCAGCAAGGGACTTCGTTTGACGGGCCGCACCGCCAAGGGGTGCAGATGCCAAATGTCAAATTCGTAAAATCCACTCGAGTCCTGCACGTGCTCGTGGTTTTTCTGTTCCCGACGTCTGCTGAGGCGCGTGCGGTGACGGATGCCGATGTTGGATAGAAACCATGACAGCGCCGCGCGTCTTTTCAGACGCGTGAATGTCGCTGCAGCCATTTGAATGTCTGCATGTGCGTTTTGTTCAATCGAACCCGGTTGAACGCGACATGCATTAGCGGCGCAGGCTCAAAACACGCATCAGGAGGAAGGCGGGGACCACAACAACAGCACCCAGTACCAGATAGGCACCAAAGCGTCCGAGGGCGGCAAAGCCGGTTTCCCAAAGATTGACCGCCGCATCACGGAGCATGTCGTAGATGTCGATCGGGTACCAGTTGAAAATGCTCATCACGACACCGACAAGAAAGGACATCACGAGCAGCTTGAGCACCGTGCGGCCCGGCGTGTCGCCGAGAAATCGTGTCATCCTGTCGCCCATCGTCACATCTCCGTCGTCGGTTCCCTCACATAGTCACGCGATCGGTTGCGGGCAAGTGCGTCAGCGCGTGACCCGGATCAGACGCGTGAGGCTTGAGAGGCTGTCAGCCTCGGCTGGCGGTTTGTCCCAGCGCAGGCGGCTGATGCGCGGAAAGCGCATGGCAACGCCCGACTTGTGGCGCGCAGACTGATTGATGCCTTCAAAAGCGACCTCGAAGACCAGCCCGGTCTGCGCATCGGCGCGGACGGCGCGGACCGGGCCGAACCGCTCGGCCGTGTTGTCGCGGACGAACTGGTCGATGCGCTTGAGCTCCTCGTCGGTGAAGCCGAAATAGGCCTTGCCAACGGGGACGAGCTCGCCGGTCCCGTTCTCGCCCCGCCATACCCCGAAGGTATAGTCGGAGTAGAAGCCGGACCGCTTGCCGTGGCCGCGCTGGGCATACATCAGCACGGCATCAATCAGATAGGGATCGCGTTTCCACTTGAACCACTCGCCTTTCGGCCGACCCGGCAGATAGGGCGCGCGGCGGCGCTTGATCATCACCCCCTCAATGATCGGCTCGGGCGGGGCGGCGCGCAGGCGCGCGAGATCATCCCAAGTCTCGAAAGGCAGGATCGGCGAGCAGTCAAAGCGGCGCGGATCAAGACTGCCGGAAAAGTCCTCGAGCCGGGCGCGCCGCGCCTCGAAAGGCAGAGAACGCAGGTCTTCGCTGCCCGCTTGCAAAAGGTCATAGGCGCGCAGGAAAGCCGGAAAGTCACGCACCATCCGGCTGGTCACAGTCTTTCGGTTCAGACGCTGCTGCAGGTCGGAGAAACTGCCGATCGCCAGGTCCTGACCGACAGGGCGGGCGACCAGAAGCTCGCCGTCGATAGCGCCCTCAAAGCCGAGCGCCTCGACCAGATCAGGAAAAGCTGCGGAAATGTCGTCGCCGGTGCGCGTGTAAAGGCGCCGGACGCCGCGTTCGGCAGTCGCCTGAACCCGGATGCCGTCCCATTTCCATTCGGCGATGAAATCGGCCGGATCAAGCTTGAGGAAGTCAACGTCCTCGATGGCGTGCGAGAGCATCACCGGACGAAACGGGCTGGCGGCGGCGTTGACCGGCTTGGCACCCTTGCCCTCGAGCCAGGCGAACAGGTCAGCGTAGGGCGGCTTGAGGCCGTGCCAGAGCTCTTCAATGGCGTTGACCTCGACGCCGCCATAGTCGGCAAGCGCCTGCTTGGCAAGGCGGGCGGACAGTCCGATCCGGAAGCCGCCGGTAACAAGTTTGAGGAGTGCATAGCGGGAAGATGGATCGAGAAGGTCAAGCCAGCCGGCGACCAATGCAGGCGCATCCCTGCGCGAGGTCCGCTGCAGCGTCTCGACGATCTCCGCAATCGTCGGCAGATCGTTGCGGCGGCCGTGGTCGGCGTCTCGATCAACCGGCCAGACGAGCGCGATGGTTTCAGCAAGATCACCGACGTAGTAGTAGGAAAGGCGAAACAGCTCAGCATCCATGCGGGCGGCAACCAGGGTGCGCAACATCGCCGGTTTGACTGCGGCAATATCGAGCGCACGGGTGAGTGCTGCCAGCGCGTAACCCCGATCCGGATCAGGTTCCGTGGCAAAATAATCCACCATCAGCTTGAGCTTGCCGTTGCGTGCAGGCGTCAGCACCAGCGTGTCGAGAAGATCGGCAAAACGGCGCATGGGTCAATCGCCCTCGTCTTCGTAGCCGACCATATGGAGCGGCCGGGCGACGATGCCGTTGAGATCGCACCAGCGGACCAGCGCCTCCTCCCGGCCATGGGTGACCCAGACCTCGCCGGGTGCAATGTGGTTGATGGTGGCGAGGAGTTCGTCCCAGTCGGCATGGTCGGAGATCACCAACGGCAGTTCGACGCCGCGCTGGCGGGCGCGCTGGCGCACTTGCATCCATCCCGATGCGAAGGAGACCAGCGGGTCGGGAAAACGGCGCGCCCATTTGTCGCCGAAGGCCGAGGGCGGACCCAGGACGATCGCGCCGGCGAAGTCCCCCTTGGCACCGCTCTCGATGGTGGCGGGTCTGAGGTCGCCGAGCGCGACGCCCTGCCGTTCGTAATACTCGCACAGCTTGCGCAATGCACCGTGAATATGGATGGGCCGGTCGCAGCCGGCATCCCGTATGAGCCGGATCACCCGCTGCGCCTTACCCAGGGAATAGGCCCCGACCAGATGGGCGCGCTCCGGATTGCGCTCCACCGACCGCAGCAACCGGGCGATTTCAGCACTGGCGTCGGGGTGGCGGAAAACCGGCAATGCAAACGTCGCCTCGGTGATGAAGATATCGCACGCAACCGGCTCGAACGCGGCGCAGGTGGGATCTGGCCGGGGCTTGTAATCGCCGGAGGCAACGATCCGCAAGCCGTTCTGCTCCACCGCGATCTGCGCCGAGCCCAGCACATGGCCTGCCGGATGGAAACTCACCGTCACGCCGTTGACCGACAACCGCTCGCCAAGGTTTGCCGCTTGCACCGATCCGGCATGCTCGGCACCATAGCGGATCGCCATGATGTCGAGGGTCTGGCGGGTGGCCAGCACATGGCCATGGCCTGCCCGGGCATGATCGGCATGACCGTGGGTGATGAGCGCCCGCTCCACCGGCCGCACCGGGTCAATATAGAAAGCCCCGGGCGGGCAATAAAGCCCTTCGGGGCGCGGGCAAAGCAGATCTTCAGGGCGCATTGTCATCCCCGCGCATATAGCATGCCTTGCGTTTTCGGCATCCCCCTCCGCTCTCCGCACTGGATCAATGGGGCACCCTACGGTTCGGCGGGATCGCCTTTTCAATGGTCTGGCTTTTTCAATGGTCTGGCCTTTTCAATGGTCTGGCCTTTTCGATGGTCTGGCCTTTTCGATGGTCTGGCCGCATAACCGGTCGAAACATCTACGACCCGGTTGTCCATGTCCCCAGTGCAGCTCACCTCCGGCGATCTTCTCGCCGACCGCCGCGCCGCCTATGCGCGAATGCTTTCAGATGCGGGCGATATCAACGCAGCTGCAGATCTGATGGCGCAGGCGCTTGAGCTGGCCCCCGCATGGGCGGCGGGCTGGCACCAGCTCGGGCTTTACCGCGAGAAAGCGGGCGACATCGCCGGTGCGGCAGATGCGTTTCGGCAGGTTCTGGTGCTCGAACCGGGCGACATCTTCGGTGCCGGTCTGAAACTTGCTCTGGCGGGAGAGGCCGATATCCCCGCTGCCCCCCCCAGCGGCTATGTCGCGCAACTTTTCGACGATTATGCCGATCGCTTCGACGCAGCGTTGACGGGCGTGCTTGCCTATGCTGTCCCTGCGCGGCTGAAGACGATGATCCTTGAGCAGGCCGGCGCAGGCGCACATTTCGCCAGAGTGATCGATCTCGGCTGCGGCACCGGGCTGTTTGGCGCCCAGATCCGGACTTTTGCGTCCCGGCTGGAAGGCTACGACCTGTCAGCGGGCATGCTTGCGAAAGCGGCTGAAAAAGGCATCTACGACCACCTCGCCCAAGCCAACATCGCCGTCGGTCTTGACACCCTCACGGGTCCAACGGCAGGCCTTGCCGATCTCGTCGTGGCAGCAGACGTGTTTGCCTATTTCGGCGATCTCGAGCCGGTCGTCAGCGTCGCTGTCGGCTTTCTGGCTTCTCAGGGTCTGCTGGCTTTTTCCGTTGAAGCGGGCGACGGCGAGGCCCGGTGGCGGCTCCAGCCAAGCCTGCGTTACTGCCACGGGGAAGCCTATCTGCGCGCGCTGCTCGACCGGCAGGGGCTCGATGTGGCGCACCTGGTCGAAGAACCGATCCGGCGCGACGGCACCGATGTCATCACCGGGTTTCTCGTCATCGCCCGCAAGCGGTTGTCCGACATTGTGCGAGCGGAGCCGCCCGTCGGGCAGAACACCCTTCGGCCTGCCAACCTTTCGGCAGGCATCCCCCGGCGTGAATAGCGACTTCCGTTTTCCGTCGACTGCTGTAGCGTCAGGCGCGTGACTCGCAAACCTGTTCTCAAGCCGTTGCCTACCGATCCTGATCTGCCCGAGCCGTTCCGCAGCTGGTTCACGAGCCGGGGCTGGCAACCCCGCGCCCACCAATTGGACCTGCTTGCCCGGACCCGGGCGGGACGCTCTGTGCTGCTGATCGCGCCGACCGGCGCAGGAAAGACCCTCGCCGGCTTTCTTCCCGCACTGACCGAGCTTGCTGCCCGCCCGAAGCCGCGTCCGGGTGGCTCCGAAAATGGTCTGCACACCCTTTACATCTCGCCCCTGAAAGCGTTGGCGGTGGACATCGAGCGCAATCTGCAGCGGCCTGTCTCCGACATGGGCCTGGCGGTCAGAATCGAGACCCGGACCGGGGATACGCCACAGTCCAAACGGCAACGGCAGCGGCTCAATCCGCCCGATATCCTCCTGACGACGCCCGAACAGGCCTCACTGCTGATCGCCAACCCGCAGGCGGCAAGCTTTTTTCGACGCCTTCGCTTCATCGTGCTTGACGAGCTGCATTCGCTCGCCGCCTCCAAACGCGGACACCTGCTGTCGCTGGCGCTGTCTCGGCTGCGCGCACTCGCGCCGCACCTGCAGATGATCGGCCTGTCGGCCACCGTGGCCGACCCGCAGGACCTGCAGCGCTGGCTCGTGCCGCAGATTTCGGGCGCATGCGTTCTGGCTGACCTGATCACCGTGGACGGCGGCGCGCGGCCCGAAATCACCATCCTGAAGACGACCGAGCGCATCCCCTGGTCGGGTCATTCGGCGCGCTACGCCGTCGCCGACATCTATGCGGTGATCAAGCGCCACCGCATGGTGCTGTTGTTCGTCAACACCCGCAGCCAGGCTGAATTCGTGTTCCAGGAGTTGTGGCGCATCAACGAGGACAGCCTGCCGATCGCCCTGCATCACGGCTCGCTCGACGCCAGCCAGAGACGGCGTGTGGAGGCAGCCATGGGACGCAGCGAACTGCGCGCGGTCGTGGCCACATCGACGCTCGATCTCGGCATCGACTGGGGCGATGTCGATCTCGTCATCCATGTCGGGGCGCCGAAAGGGGCTAGTCGGCTTGCCCAGCGGATCGGCCGGGCCAATCACCGGATGGACGAGCCGAGCCGGGCGATCCTGGTTCCCGCCAACCGGTTTGAGGTGATGGAGTGCCAAGCTGCCATCGACGCCAACTATGTGGGCGCGCAGGATACGCCGTCCTCCGGTCCGGGCTCGCTCGACGTCCTGGCCCAGCATGTGCTCGGCATGGCTGCGGCCGAACCTTTCTCCGACGACGGGCTCTATGCCGAGGTGACCAGCGCGGCACCCTATGCGGGGCTCGACAGGGCCACGTTCGATCAGGTGGTGGCCTTTGTCGCCACCGGCGGATATGCGCTCAAGAGCTACGATCGCTACGCGCGGATTCGTCGGCGGCCGGACGGTCTGTGGCGGATTGCCAATCCGCAGGTTGCCCAGCAGTACCGGCTCAACATCGGCACCATCATCGAAGCGCCGATGCTCAACGTCCGTCTGACCAGCCGCAGGACCGGACAGGCTGTGGGGCGCGGCGGCCCGACCCTCGGCCAGGTCGAGGAATATTTCCTCGAGACGCTCGCCCCCGGCGACACCTTCCTCTTTGCCGGCAAGGTCCTGCGCTTTGAAGGCATCCGCGAGAACGAGTGTCTGGTCACCCGCGCCATAGCTGAGGACGCGAAGGTTCCCTCCTACGCAGGCGGCAAGTTTCCGCTATCGACCTACCTCGCCGACCAGGTGCGCGGCATGCTCGCCGATCCGGCCCGCTGGACCGCCCTGCCCGATCAGGTGGCCGACTGGCTTGGGCTGCAGCGCGATGTCTCGCTTTTGCCCGGTCGCAACGATCTGCTCGTCGAAACCTTTCCGAGGGCCGGCCGCTTCTATCTCGTGGCCTATCCCTTCGAAGGCCGCCTCGCCCACCAGACGCTTGGCATGCTGCTTACCCGGCGTCTTGAACGGGCACGGGCACGGCCGCTGGGCTTTGTGGCCACCGACTATTCACTTGCGGTCTGGGGTCTCGCCGACATGGGTGCGATGATCGCCGATGGCAGGCTCAGCCTCGCTGACCTTCTCGATGAGGACATGCTGGGCGACGATCTGGATGCGTGGCTGGCCGATTCATGGTTGCTCAAGCGGACATTCAGGGCCTGCGCGGTGATTGCAGGCCTCATCGAGCGACGGCATCCGGGCAAGGAAAAGTCCGGCCGACAGGTCACAGTTTCGGCTGACCTGATCTATGATGTGCTGCGCAAGCATGAGCCGGACCATATTCTCATCAAGGCCACTGAAGCCGACGCGGCGTCGGGCCTTTTGGACATTCACCGGCTCGGCGATATGCTCAAGCGAATCAAGGGCCATGTCCGCCACCGGGCACTGCAGCGGATTTCACCGCTCGCAGTGCCGATCATGCTCGAAATCGGGCGCGAAGCGGTGGCGGGGGAAGCCCATGACGACATTCTCGCCGAAGCGGCGGATGATCTTGTGGCAGAAGCAATGGGACCGGTTTGACGATGGCGGACGGCATGAGGGCGCAAGCGAACGGTTCGGCCGCCGCAGTCCCGGTGATGGCGGAATTTTCACTCAACGGCACGGCGGTCGTCTGCGATCCCGACGGCGTCTTGTTGCTGCCCGACAGCCGACTGATGGTGGTTTCCGATCTGCATCTCGAAAAAGGCGCGGCCTTTGCCCGGCGCGGCCTGATGCTGCCGCCCTATGACACCGCCGTCACGCTGGCGCGATTGGGTGCCGCCATCGCACGGCACAATCCCCGGACTGTGGTCAGCCTCGGCGACAGCTTTCATGACCGTGTCGGCGCGCTGCACCTGCCCGACGTCTACCGCGCTGACCTCGCAGCATTGCAGGCCGGACGCGACTGGGTCTGGATTGAAGGCAACCACGATCCTTGCGCCCCTGACGGTCTTGAAGGCGACACCTGCCGGGAGCTCCATGCCGAGACCTTGAGCTTCCGCCACGAGCCTTCGCGCAAGCCGCTGCCGGGCGAAGTCGCCGGACATCTGCATCCGGTGGCGCGGATCGTGCGCAGGGGCAAGGCGGTGCGGCGAGCCTGCTTTGCCAGCGACGGCCACAGGCTCGTCATGCCTGCCTTCGGAGCAACCACGGGTGGGCTCGAGCTGCGCCATCCCGCCCTGCGCGGCCTGTTTGATCACGTCCGTCTCATCGCCCATGTGCTGGGGCGGGAGCGGATCTATTCGGTGGCGTTTTCCCGGCTCAACGGCTGACAAGGTCTCCGCTCAGCGCGATCAGGATCGAGACCACCACGACGGCGCTGATGGCGGTGCGCAACCTCCCGAACCAGAGCGGCAGATCGCCAGCAGCAGCCGAGCGGACGTCCCAGAAGCCCTGCAGGACAAAGCCTGCGGCAAGCAAAAACATGGCTGGAACCGGGGCAAGCAGGAGCGCGAGCCAGCCCAGAAGTGCTGGTACCACGCTCACCATCATCACGCGCGCCGCGCCTGCGTCAGCCGATCCCATCGCCGCGCCCCAGCGCACCCCGCCCATGAAGGACAAGATCACCGCGCCATAGCTGAGGAAGGCGTCCACTCCGCCCAGCGTTTCTGCGGCAAAGTCGGGTGCCAAGGCCAGGGCCAGGCCGAGAACCGCGAAAGGCACGGCGCCAAGGAGGGCGAGAAACCAGGCGGTGGCCGAAAGGGACGCTTGGGGCGATGAAACTGGCATCGTTCTCAATCCTTGCGGAACACCACACTGCCGAGCCAACCGGTAATGACGGCCAGCAACACCGACGCAAATCCGTAAAGGAGCGCGTTCTGGTGAGCAAGATTGTAAATGAACTGCTCGATGCCGGTCTTGACCACTCTGAGCGGAACGGTTTTCTCCATGACGAATTCCCCGTGCCGGTAGAGCACCGCCCGCACCGTATGCTGGCCCACGGGGATGGTGGCAGGCAGTCGTACAGTGGCGCGGAAGAGGCTTTTCGAGATGAAGGCCACACCCGTAGGGTCGCGCTGGTACATGCCGGTTGTCCGTTTGATCCGGCGCAACGCATCGCGAAACTCCTCTACCATGCTGCCGTCGCCGACGCTGCCGGCGGGCACCAGCCGGATATTGCCAATTCCGATATCGCGCGAGGACAGATCCATGCGGGTTGCAATCGTATCGAGTGGCCGCGTGCTCGACAGCGAATAGGAGACGGGAATCGGCTCGAAGCGGATGGAATGGCGGTTCATCCAGATGCCCGCCACCCGCTCCTTCCGCCGCACGGTGGTGGTCCGGCGCGGACCTTCAAGCGCCACCACCACATCATAGATCCCGATGGACAAAAACAGTTCGTCCGCCCCGTCGATGGCACCGAACACGGTAATGTCGGCGCCGGAAAAATCGGATGTGATGGCGATCTCATTGGTGGAAATCCCGATGTCGAGCCGTTCGCGGAACTTGTCGTTGCTGCCCACGATGGTGTCGGCGATCTGAGCTGCGGCGGGACCGCAGAGGCAGGCAAGGGCGGCGGCGAGAATGAGAGGTCGCATCAGAATCCGAGGCTCCCGCTGACGACCGAGTAGACTTCGCCCGGCGTGACGATCAGGCCGAG
>JBBQJA010000037.1:0-38427 GCA_038325465.1 Hyphomicrobiales bacterium
TTCAAGCATCCATTCGTGCTCGGCGGCAGTGTTGACCTTCCAGGTCCGGTTCGGCCCCGCCATCACATTGAGGTAATAGAGATCGTAGCCATGGCAGGCGGCGCAGGGATGGTATCCGCGAGGCACCAGCGTCACATCGCCGTCCTCGATGACGATGGCCTCATCAAGCGACCGGTCATCGGTATAGATGCGCTGGAAGGCAAAGCCCTGGGGCGGGTTGAGGCGGTGGTAGTAGGTCTCCTCGAGCAGGCTCTCGTGAGGCAGGTTGTCGGTGTCATGCTTGTGCGGCGGATAGGACGAGGTGTGGCCGCCCGGCGTGATGACTTCGACGACGAGCAGCGACTGGGCCAGCTCGGTTTCGGGCAGAATGTTGGCGACATGGCGCACGTTGGTGCCCTTGCCGCGACTGAGTGTCTCGATGCGGGCGGGCTCGATGACGCGCGCAGGCAGATCACCGATCAAATCCGGCGCGGTGCAGACGGCGAGTTCGAGCGTGGTTTCGGCAATCACCGACCAGCTCAGGCCCGCCGGCACATAAAGTGCAGCCGGGCCGCCGTCGAACGGGCTCATGCGCTCTCCGAGCACGCCGAACAGGGCGCCCCCAGCTTCCGCCATGCCCTTGCCGGTGACCCAGACCAGGCATGTTTCCCGCTCGGCAGACTGGCCGGAGACGGTCTCGCCGGGGCTCACGCGGTGGAGTTGAAAGCCGACATGGTCCCAACCGGCACTTTCAGGCGTCACACAGGTGACACAGCCTTGATCGGTCTCGGGCCTGATCCTGAGATTGGACATGGTCAGGGCTCCGGTTTGGGCGGCTCGGACGGCTTCATGGCCGGAGCAATGAAAAAGCCCCAGGCGAGATAGGCGGCCACGATGGCGGTGAAGGCACCCCAGCCGGTGCTTCCGGCCAGAAATTCGACAACCGACCAGACCGAAACAACAGCCAGAACCGCAACCCGCCGCCAGAGCGGTCGGTAGAACGGGGCATCAAATTCAACCAGTACGAAACGCATGCCTGTCCCAGTCTGCCGTCCCATCTTGGGGACGCGGTGATGGCACACACTGGCCCATGCGCCGGGCGAATGCAAATTGACCGGGTGCGGGGGGTGTCCACGATATCCGCCAAAACCTAATGCCTGTCGCGTTCAACCGGATTCGATTGAACGAAACGCACGTGCATCCAGTCAGAGGGCTACGGCGACTTTCACGCGTCTGAAAAGACGCGTGGCGCTGTAATTGGTCGAAAAGCCATTAATCCATATGACGGATATCACAGACATTTGATTCATTTGCATGAAGTGCAGTTTTTGCACGCTGGTCAGCTTTTTGTGGTGAACTGCGACCCAAAGTTGCAGAATGAGGCGGGATTAGCCGATTCTCCCCGACAACAGATTTATCGCAAAATTGCTATATTCGTGTGGAAGTATAAATGCCATGTCTTTAGAGAGATCCCAAGCCTTCGAGCGGCTTGGTACGTCACTCAATCAGATGAGGTTCGTGCAAAACACGATACGGCGTTTGAATTCCTTGAGGGACGAATTGATTGGAGCGAACCTCGCTATAAAAAGTTAGTGGGCCATGACGAGCTGGGAGAAGTCATCCTCAAAGGCAAGGTCGCATGGAGAATATTCGGGTTTCGGCAAGGAGCGCACATCGACAGAGAATTCCTCGTGATGCATATCGGAAACCACAAGGGTAAGATCTACTCACCTCCCAAGCTCATCGAGCAGGCGCTCAAGAGAATGGAAGAAATAAAACGTGACCCATCAAAATCTAAAACCTGCGTTCGACCAGGATAAATTAAAAAAACTAAGCGGGAAAGAGTATCGCGATGCCTATTTGCGGGACCAAGTTCACAATTGGATTGCATACCAGTTTCAGTCTCTGAGAAAAAAATTGAAACTCACTCAGAATGAGATGTCAAAACTTACGAATAAACCGCAAAACGTAATTTTGCGCCTTGAAAGCGAGAGCTACAAAGGGGTGTCCGTACAATCCCTTCTGGATTTCGCCTGTGCGATGGACGTGGCGTTGGTGGTGCAATTTGTCTCGTATCCGGATTTTTTGGGGCGACTGCGTGACAAATCCGAGACAGCAATGCAGCCCGAAACGATCTCAGAGAGCCTTGCAAAGCAAGAGCGAAAGCGTTTTGAATATGACACACGCCCTTCGTTTGCAAAGTATCAAATCTCAGTTACTGCAAAACATGATTCGGCATTTGCCGCGAACGCACGTAACGCGAAAGAACCGGAGTGGATTCAAACACGGTGTTTATCTAGAGAATCCAGGAAATTACTCATTGGAATGCACATATGAAACTTCTTGCAATTGAAATGAGCCGCCTGACAGTGCTGTTCGATGCCACGAGAATTCAAGGGCAAGTCTACTTGCCTCACGCGGCGGCCGGTCTTGTCGAGCGCTATTCTTTCGCGAGCCCACCTCAATCGTTCACTGAATTGAAGGCAGATCGCGTTGAATTCAAACACGGGGTTTTCGAGGATAGTGGATTGAGTTTGACATTTGGTACCCATTTCCAGCGTGTCCAAAACCAAATGTCAAACTCATAAAATCCACTAGAATCATAAGCTTACTAGTGGTTTTTCTGATTCCAACATTTGCGCCGGGAGGTGCGGCAACGGGATGCAAATGTTGGAATCAAACCAATAGTGCCATCGAAAGCCTTGAAATTTTGGGGATGGCATCGTTATTTCGGCTCGCTCGGACACCATATCTATCGATGCTTTTCTCAATGACCTCAAGGTGTGGGTGCAAAATGAAATTGGCCTTTCTCTGGTCAAAAACAGAAATATTGACCGGATGTACGAGAGCAATTTGGTGGTCGAGGTCGACGAAAAAATCCTGGCACCTTTGTCGGAGCTATCAGACATTGGCGGGGTGATCGGCGAAATGGTGGCACTTAACACCGGCCTCGAAGTGGGGTTCCAATCTGCTGGCTTCATGTTTGCTCCAGATCTGACGCAAATAGCCAGTCTCAAGCCTTCTGTATTCCGACTTGAACGCCGTCTCGTGTCAGAATTTTCACTCTGTCAATTTGTCTCTTCCGCGCCGCTCAAAACAAAACAACATATGGATGTGCTGGAAAGATTGGAAAAGTTGTTCTGAGGGTGCCCGAAGATTTGCACGGGCTTCTGTGCAACCAATTTCCGCAGCTCTGGTGTCATGTTTTCACCACGCCCCCCCAGTCATCCCCTGTCGAGGCCGGCTGACCGGGCTGCGGCCTTGAGTGCGGCGAGGCCCATGGACTGGTAGAGTTGCGGCGCGCGGACGACCGGATCCTGTTCGGCCTCGATCACCAGCCATCCAGTATAGCCGTGGGCGGCGGCAACTTTCAAAACCGGCTCGAAGTCGACCGCGCCGTCCCGATCTCCCGGAACGGTGAAGACGCCGCGGCGCACGCCTTCCAGGAAGGAGAGCCTGTCGGTCCTGACACCGGCCATGACATCGGGCCTCACATTCTTGGCATGGATATGGGCGACCCGGGCCATATGCCGTTGGGCGAGCGCGAGCGGATCGCCGCCCGCAAAAAAGATGTGGCCGGTGTCAAGCAGCAGCCCCGTGGCGGGCCCTGTCGCCGCCATCAGCCGGTCAATCTCGGCCTCGCTTTCGACGATGGTGCCCACATGGTGGTGATAGACGAGCCGGATGCCCTCAGCCTGGCAATGGGCGGCGATCTCCTCCACGGCCTGGCCGAAGCCGGTCCAATCGGCCTCGGGAAGCACCGGGCGGTCGTTGACGGCGATCGTGTCGTCGCCGTGAACGGCATTGGATGTCTCGCAAACGATGCAGACCGTGCAGCCATTGGCCTTGAGCATGGCGAGATGCGGTGCGATCGCCTGCTTTTCATCGCGAACCGACCGGGACAGGAGATTGAGCGAATGCCAGCCGGAGACAAGAACGAGGCCGTGGGCGCTGAGCGTCGCCTTCAGCGCCGCGCCGTCTGCTGGCATCCTGTGGCCTTTCTCGATGCCGTCAAAGCCGATCCCGGCGGCCTCCGAGAGGCATTGCTCCAGCGAGATATGGGCACCGAGCCTCTGGTCGTCGTCGTTCGACCAGGCGATGGGGTTGGTGCCGTAGCGGATCATTGCGGGCTCTTTCCGGATATCGCGGCGCGCGCCGCGCGGGCTTCGTCATAGGCCTTCCGGGCTTCCCGCACGTCGGCCCGCTCGGAAACTTCGGGCACTGCCACGTCCCACCAGGTACCGCCCGCACCGGTGGAGGGATAGGGGTCGGTATCGATGACCACGACAAAGGTCCGCAGCGCGGTCCGTGCCTCGACAAGGGCCAACTCGAGTTCGGCGATGGTGGTCACCTTGCGGGCGATTGCCCCCATGGCGGCGGCATGGGCGGCAAAATCGATGTGCAGCGGTACCGCGTGGCGGGCGTGATCGAGCAGATTGTTGAACTCGACACCGCCGGTGGCCATCTGGAGCCGGTTGATGCAGCCGTAGCCACGGTTGTCGGTGAGGACGACGGTGATCTTGAGGCCCATCATGACGGAGGTGGCAAGCTCGGAATTGGCCATCATGTAGGAGCCGTCGCCGAGCATGACGATGACGTCGCGGCCCGGTTCGGCCATCTTGATGCCGATGCCGCCGGCAATCTCGTAGCCCATGCAGGAGAAGCCGTATTCCATGTGGTAGGACATCGGCCGCCCCGCCTTCCACAGCTTGTGCAGTTCGCCCGGCATCGTGCCGGCCGCGCACATGACCACCGTGTCCGGCCCCGCAGCCCGCTGCACGGCGCCGATGACCTGCATGTCGGTGGGCAGGATATTTTCCTGCCCCTCGGGCGGTGCTGTCACCGCGTCGGCTTCGGCAAACCAGTCCGCCTTGAGCTCAGTCGGCGGCACGTCCGCCCGATGCGACCCGAGCGCGGCGTGAAGCCGTTCGAGCCCGACGCGGGCGTCCGCCACCAGCGGCACCGCATCGTGCTTGAAGCTGTCATAGGCCGTCACATTGAGCGCCAGGATCCGAAGGCCTTGCCGCCGGAACAGGCTCCACGACCCGGTGGTGAAATCCTGAAACCGTGTGCCGACGCCGAAGACCAGATCCGCCGTCGCGGCGATGTGGTTGGCGCTCGCCGCGCCGGTCACGCCGATGGGGCCGAGATTGAGCGGATGGTCCCAGGGCAGCGCCGACTTGCCGGCCTGGGTTTCGGCCACCGGGATGCCGTGGGCTTCGACGAAGCTCAGCAACGCATCGGTGGCGCCGGAGTGGTGAACGCCGCCGCCCGCGATCAGCAACGGCTGCCGGGCCGCCTTGAGCATGTCGACCGCCTCCGCCAGTTCGAGCGCATCGGGTTCGGGCCTGCGAATGCGCCAGACGCGCGGCGCGAAGAAGGCGGTCGGCCAGTCAAAGGCCTCGGCCTGAACGTCCTGGCAGAAGGCAAGCGTGACCGGGCCGCAATCGGCGGGATCGGTCATGGTGCGCATGGCGCGCGGCAGTGCGGTCAGCAGATGCTCGGGCCGCGAGATGCGGTCGAAATAGCGGCTGACCGGCCGGAAGCAATCATTGACGGTCATGACGCCGTCGGAAAAATCCTCAAGCTGCTGGAGCACCGGATCGGGGGCGCGGTCGGCGAAAACGTCGCCGGGCACCAACAGCACCGGCAGACGGTTGACATGGGCCAGCGCGGCGGCTGTCACCATGTTGGCGGCACCCGGACCGATGGAGGAGGTGACCATCATGGCGCGCCTTCGGCCCAGTTGCTTGGCATAGGCGATGGCCACATGCGCCATGGTCTGCTCGTTCTGGCCGCGCCAGGTCGGGAAACTGTCGCCGGCGGCGCAGAGCGCCTCGCCAAGGCCCGCAATGTTGCCGTGGCCGAAAATTGCCCAGCAGCCGGCAAGGAAGGGTTCGCCCGCCTCATTGAATTGGGCGGAGAGGTAGCGCACCATGGCTTGGGCGGCAGTCAGGCGGATTGTGCTCATGGGGCGGCTCCCTGCGTCGAAAGTTCGGTGGATGCGGCGCGGGCGCGCTCCCAGGCGTCCGACAGCGCAAGGTAGCGTTGCCCTATCGAGGAGACGGCGGCTGCATCACCGATCGCGCCCGAAAACCACGATCTGGCGACATCGCCGAAAATGCTGCGCCCGACGGCGAAACCCTTGACCAGCGGATGCCGCGCGGCTTCGGCAAACCCCGCCACGAGATCGGCAAGCGGCGCGTCGAGCCCCAGCACAAGGATACCCCGGGTGTAGGGATCGCGTGCAGCGATGGTGGCGCAGGTCTGCGTCCAGGCCTCAGTGGAGGCCATCGGCTCAAGCTTCCACCAGTCGGGGAAGATGCCGATGTCATAGAAGCGCGCGATGAGCCGGGCGGTGGTGTCTGCCTGCACCGGCCCGACGCGGGAGGGAAGGATCTCCAGCAGGAATTCGAGCCGGTTGCGCCGGGCGGCTGCGAACAGCCTCACCAGTCCGGCCTCCTGGGCGTCGCGCAGCGCCGTGTCGTCGTCGGGATGGCAGATCACGAGCGCCTTGATGACATGGTCAAGCGGCCACTCGCGCAAGCCGCCGAGATCGGGGCCGAGTGCCGGCTCGAAAGCGAGCGGGCGCGACCCGGGCCATTCCACCGGCCGGCCAATCCACAGCCCGGTGCCGGTGGCCCGGTGCAGCGCCGTGCGACCAAAACGGTCGTCGCACAGGATCCCGTAGCCGTGCCGCCCGTCCGCCACTTCGATGGCGGCAGACAGGCACAAGCCTTTGAAGGCCTCGATCCGCCCATGCGGTTGGCCCGCCGCATCCGCGATCGCCTCAAGCTGGGCGCGGTGGTCGAAGGCAAAGATGTGCAGGTCCGGCCAGGCGGTCTTCCGGTTGGTCGACCAGTGGATCTGCTCGAGCGCCGCGTCATGGCGGAGCGCCGGGGTGACGACGCCGCGACGGAGAAAGAAGTCGAGCTCGGTCCAGGACGGATAGGCGGGTGTGCAGCCGTGTCGGGAGACCGCGAAGGCACCGCAGGCATTGGCGTAGGTCAGCGCCGTCGGCCAGTCGGCACCGGTCAGCCAGCCGCGCATCAGCCCGGACATGAAGCCATCGCCGGCACCCAGCACATTGAACACCTCGATGGGAAAACCCGGACCGCTCTCGCCGTCTTCAAGCCGCGCAGGGATCGCCTTGGTGAAGGCAACCGCGCCCATCGGTCCGCGCTTGCAGACGAGCGTGGCCGCGCTGACCGCGCGGACAGCGCGTAGCGCCTCAAGCGTATCGGTCGATCCGCCGGCGATGTGGAACTCCTCCTCGGTGCCGACGACCAGGTCAAAAAGATGCAGCGTGGCGGCCAGCTTTGCGGTGACGGCGGCGCTTTCCAGGAACCGCTCCTCGCCCTCGCCGTGACCGGCCAGGCCCCAGAGATTGGGCCGGTAATCGATGTCGAGCGCGGTCAGCGCGCCGTGGCGGCGGGCAAGTCGGAGAGCCTTCATGACGGCGGCTGTGGTGGCCCGATGAGACAGGTGTGTTCCAGTGGCGCAGACGCAACCCGCCTCGGCAATGAAGGACTCGTCGATATCGTCCTCGCACAGCGCCATATCGGCACAATTCTCACGATAGAAGATGAGCGGGAACCGCGTTGCGTCGCGAATGCCGAGCAGCACCAGCGCGGTCAGCCGCTCCGGATCGGTCTTCACTCCTCGGACGTCCACCCCTTCTTGCAGCAGCTGCTGGCGGATGAAGCGGCCCATGTGCTCGTCGCCCACCCGGGTGATCAACCCTGTTTTCAGCCCGAGCCGGGCGGCACCAGCCGCGATGTTGGTGGGCGAACCGCCAATGTATTTGGCAAACGAACCCATGTCCTCAAGCCGTCCACCCACCTGCTCGCCATAAAGATCGACAGACGCGCGGCCGATGGTGATGAGATCGAGCGGCTTTGTGGGGCGGGTCACGGGTGGATCACGGGGCAAGTCACGGGCAAGTCACGGGGCAAGGCAGGGGGCAAGGCACGGGGCAAGGTGCCGGACGTGTCTTTTGCATCCGGTTGGCGGCGACCTGGACGCCACCCGAAATGAAACAAATTTTCCATTTTCTGTCAATCCGCGTGAAAACGTTTCTTTACTGCCAGTTCCCGCGCACGGCTGAAAGCTGTCGCCATTTCACCACCGCGCACGGCTGAAAGCCGTCGCCATTTCACCACCGCGCACGGCTGAAAGCTGTCGCCGCTCGGCCACCGCCACCGGCAAGGCGATGGCGAGAGTCATTCCGGCGGCAAGCGACCGGAAACCTGCGAAGTCGGTCTCCGCAACTTCGACCCAGTCAGCGGCGAGCGCGGCCATGGGCGAAAGCGCTGAATCGGTGATCGCCACCAGCGGCGCGCCGTTGCGCGTGAACGCCTCGGCCTGGGCGACGGCTTCAGGCGCATAGGGCGAGAAACTGCAGGCGACGGCCGCATCCGAGCGACCTGCCATGGCGACGGTCTCGGTATCAATGCCGTTGGCCGAATCCACGAGGATGGCGCGAAGCCCGAGTTTTGCAAAACCGTAAGCCATGCAAGCTACGAGCGGATAGGCGCGTCGGCGACCGATCAGATAGATTGTCTCTGCTTCAGCCAGGATATTGACACAATTACTGAACTTGTCCGCTTGCAGGCTGTTTTCGAAACTGTCGAGCGAGGCCCTTGCCGCAGCGACGAAGCCGCCGATCAGGCTTTCGGAGGACGAGCCGGTTGCCCCCTCGCCCAGGCGCCGCAACCGGTCCCCGTAGTCTGACGCACGCGACTTGAGCCGGTCGCGGAACACCGACTGGAAATCGGTGAAGCCTTGATATCCCAAATGCTGAGCCAACCGCACCAAGGTTGACGGCTGCACTTCGGCGGATGCGGCGATGCTGGCGGCGGTGCCGAGCGCCACCTCGTCGGGATGCGCCACTGCATAGGCGGCAGCCTGGGCGAGCCGCTTGGGCAGACGGTGTCGGCTTGCGGCGACGAGCGCCACGAGTGCGGAAAATTCCCTCGGCGCCAGCGCACCCGCAGCCGACGCAAGAGGGTCGGTCATTGATTCACCTTCCAGCTATTTTCTGAAACAAATATTCCATATTTCGTATTTTCCCGCAAGACCAACGGCCTGACGCGGGGCGCTCCAAAGGCGGCGCGGCGGCCCGATGCATCTATCGCTCCGGGCGTCCGGCGTGATACTGACACCATGTCGAGGACACGGTGGTCCAGCGCGGCGCGCGCGGTCAGCAAAACCCGAAGCGGGCGGAGGCTTCAAGAATGATGGACTATCGGTCGCTCGAAGGACTGGATCTTGGATACGACGTACCGGCGCTGCCGGGCATGGCCGAGCAGGACGTCCAGACACCCTGTCTGGTGCTCGATCTCGACGCACTGGAAACCAACATCCGCACCATGGGCGCGCGCGCAAGCCCTGGGCGTCAAGCTTCGCACCCATGGCAAGATGCACAAGTCCGTCGACGTGGCGCTGTTGCAGCACCGGATCGGCGGGGCGACCGGCATCTGCTGCCAGAAAGTGAGCGAGGCCGAGGCCTTCGCGCGCGGCGGCATCCGCGACATCCTCGTCTCCAATGAAGTGCGCGATCCAGTCAAGATCGACCGGCTTGCGCAGTTGCCGAGGCTCGGCGCGCGGATCGGGATCTGCGTTGATGATGCGACGAGCGTGGCCGAACTGTCGGCGGCGGCGCAACGCCACGGCACATCGCTTGACGTCTATGTCGAGATCGACTGCGGCGGTGGACGCTGCGGCGTTTCTCCGGGGCCGGAGGTGGCGGCAATCGCCCGCGCGATCACCACAGCGTCCGGCCTCAGGTTCAGCGGTCTGCAGGCCTATCAGGGCCGGATGCAACACATTCTCGATTTTGACGCGCGCAAGGCGGAATTCGACGCGGCTCTGGCTGCGGTCAGGACTGCGCTCGGCCATCTCAGTGCCGCCAGCATCCCCTGCCCTGCGGTGACTGGCGGCGGCACCGGAAGCTTCGAGCTGGAGGGCGCGTCGGGCATCTGGACCGAGTTGCAATGCGGCTCCTATGCCTTCATGGATGCCCATTATCTTCAGGTGGTCGATGGCGAAGGCCGGGCCGGTGGGCTGTTTGCGCCGGCTCTCTTCGTGCTTGCCTCGATCATGAGCAAGACCAGGCCGGGTCGTGCGGTCTGCGACGCCGGGCTCAAGGTGCTGGCGGTCGATTCCGGCCTGCCCGCAGTTCATGACGCATCCGATGTCACCTATGCTGGGGCTTCCGACGAGCACGGTCTCATCGCCGATCCGGGCGACCGGCTGGCCATACGTGACCGCGTGAAGCTCGTGCCCGGCCATTGCGACCCGACAGTCAACCTGCATGACTGGTATGTGGGCCTGCGCGGCGGCCGGGTCGAATGCGTCTGGCCGGTCAGCGCCCGCGGCAAGGTCTGGTAGGCCGGCCGCGGACGTCGGCTTCTGTTCCTTTGCGCGGGATTGCCGAGACCGAGACTTTCCGTCCCGCTTGCTCGCACGCGCTCGAGTCGATCTGGCCGCAGCGGAGGGCTCAGGGTCTCAGAACGTGTATCGCGGGCGGCCGACGGGTGCCGCTGGCTGTTCAGCTTGCCTCCCGTGGCCTGTTTCCGCTTCGTTGAGCACGGCAAGCTCGTCGCACCAACGGTCGAAGATCTGTTCATGACGGCGAACGATTTCAGGCAAGACGATTTCTGACGGGGCCAGCATCAACGCACCTTTGGAGGGTTGCGACGTCCACCAGATCAAGAGCGGCGCAGCCATCATCGGCAGGCCGATCGGCAGCAGCCAGGGGAAGACCTCGGACGACAGGTAGAACGTGACGGCCATTCCGGAAACGCCCGTGGCCACGATCCAGGAGGAGGCGGCGAAGGTTTCGCGCAAGCTCAGCTTGCCATCGCCGCGGTTGTTGGTGGGCCAGCCGCCATCGACGCCAGATAGAACCTGAAAGACCGAGCGCGTGGCATACATCAGCAGCACTGGTGCCGTCAGCGAGGACAGCACCAACTCTCCCAAGGTCGACAGGATCGTGCGGCCCACCCCGCCGAACATCGCCGCCTTGCCAGTCACGATCACCCGGATGGCGACCAGCAGCTTGGGCACGAACAAAAGCCCGAAGATGCCGATGAACAATCCAATCGCCTTCCATGTCTCCGAGGGTGGAAAATAGGGAAACGGCGAGTCCGGATCAGGGAAATAGTCGGGCGGCCGAACGAAGGCGGTGGCGGCGATGGAGGCCGCGATGAAACCGAGCCAGAACAACGGCGCCACATAGGCCATGATGCCTTGCGCAAAGACGAAGCGCGACCAGGGCTTGAGGCCGGGCGCACCGATGATGCGGCTGTGCTGAAGATTTCCCTGACACCAGCGCCGGTCGCGCCTGGCGTGATCGATGATGTTTTCGGGGCCTTCCTCGAAGCTGCCTTCGAGGTCGTCATCCACGCGCACGGTCCAGCCCGAGCGGGCCAGAAGCGCCGCCTCGACATAGTCATGGCTCATGACATAACCGCCGAAAGGCGGTTTGCCGCGCAACGCCGGCAGGCCGCAGGATTCGGCAAAGGCGCGCACACGCACGATGGCGTTGTGACCCCAGAACGGCCCGGTTTCGCCTTGCATCATCGCCAGGCCCCGGCAGAAGACCGGCGAGAAGAAGGAGGCGGAGAACTGCATGGTGCGGCCGAAAATCGAACGGGCACGGATAACCTTCGGCAATGTCTGCAGCAGACCCAGCCGCGGTTCAACTTCCATGCGGCGGATCATTTCGATGATCGTTTCGCCTTCCATCAGGCTGTCGGCGTCGAGAATGACCGCAAACTCGTAAGCACTGCCCGAACGGATGATGAAATCCTCGATGTTGCCGGCCTTCTTGCCGATGTTCTCGGTGCGGCGGCGATAGAAGAAGCGTCCGGCCCGGGTCGGATCCTCGCCCATGAGGTAGCTGAACAGCAGTTCCTCGCGCGCCGCGATGGTCTGGTTGCGGGTGTCGGACAGGATCGCATAGTGGATTTCGGCTGGCGTGCCGGTGGCGACAACGGAGGCTTGCATGGCCACGAGCCGGGTGAAGGTGGCGAGCGGGTCTTCGTTGTAGACCGGCAGCAGGACGATGGTGCGGCTGCCGATCGGCGCGGTCCGGTCGATGACCGGCGGACTGGCCGACGTGAACAGGCCCATCACCCCTAGCGCCGCGCCCCAGGCGAGCCAGAGCGTGGACGTGAAGATGAGCGATGTCCGGATGATGTCGAGCAGGTCGATGCCATCTGTATCGCCAAATTGCAGGAACAGGATAAACGCACCGACAGCGGCGGCGAGGCTGAAGACAATGGCCAGGCTGCGCAGAGCCTGAACGCCCGGGCGGGTCACCTCGGCGGCCCGGGTCAGCGGATGCCGAGCGCCCGCGGCGCCATCCAGATGAATCCGAACAGGCCGCCGCCAAGCGAGGTGTTCCGTTCAAGCATCTGACGCGGCATGGCGAGCGGCGCATCGGGAAGCATGCCCACAGACAGGGCATCCCCGCGTGCAAGGAACTTGATCGGCTTGGAGACCGCGTAAGCGTTCATGGTCGTGCTCCACAGGAGAAGTGCATTACGGTTTGATCCATTGGCTGGACCAGATTTCAGACAGTTTGCGCCCATAACCCTCAAGGTAGGCGGTCAGTTCCACGGTCGTGCCAGATTGTCCTTTGACATCGACGACAATGCGCCAGGTGCCGTCGGCGGCCACCCGGGCGAACGCGACATGGGCGATCTCGCCATTTGTGGCATTGACGACCGGCTTGATTGTCGCGGCGGCTTCGGGCGGCAGATGCGTGAGCGGGCCACCCTTGAAGTCGACCACAAACTTCCGGGTGCCGTCGGTGTTTTCGACACCGGAGACGCCGCCCTCGCCAGCGCGGCTGTCGGCGACATAGGCGAGCGGACCTTCTTCATCAGGGATCAGTTCGCCCCAGGAGAGCCGGTAACTGTATTCCCGCGTCTCGCCGCCCTTGATGACGCCATCAGGGATCCAGAAAGCCGCAATATTGTCGTTGACCTCGAGATCGGTGGGGATTTCCACCAGCCGCACATGGCCTCTGCCCCAGTCGCCGATCGGCTCGACCTTCAGCGAGGGACGGGTTTCATAATGGGCGGCGGCGTCCTCGAAATGGTGGAAATCGCGATGACGCTGGTAGAGCCCGAAGCTCCGCAGAGATGTCTCGCCGTAAAAGCTTGAAGCGAGGTTGAGCGGATTGGCGAGCGGACGCCAGATACGGCGGCCGTCGGCGGCTTCGATGAGCAGGCCGTCGCTGTCGTGGACGCGCGGGCGGTAGTCGTCAAAGCGTTCGCGGTTGGCCGGTCCGAACAGGAACATCGACGTGAGCGGCGCCACGCCGAGTTGGGCGATGTCGGTGCGCAGATAGAGCCGGCCCGTGACTTCCATCTCTGTGATCTCGCCAGGCGTGATGACAAAACGATAGGCGCCGGTCAGCGACGGGCTGTCCATTGTGGCGTAGACAGTCACCGAGACCGCACCTGGCGCGGGCTTCTCGACATAGAAGCGATCAAAAACGGGGAACTCCTCGGCCACGCTGGTGGCGGTGTTGACCGCGATGCCGCGCGCCGACAACCCGTAGGTGGTGCCACGGCCGAGCGCACGGAAATAGGAGGCACCCTGAAAGACCGTCAACTCGTCAAAAACATCGGGACGGTTGAGTGGATTGTGCAACCGGAAGCCTGCCACGCCCGGCAGCTGCCAGTCGGCGGGCACCTTTTCGCCAACCTCGCGCTCGTAAATGAAATCCTCACGGCTGAAGGTCATTGGCACGGCCTGTCCATTGACCACCTCAAACATCAGCACCGGTGTGCGGTAAAGCCAGCCCGGATGGAAGGCCTGCAACTTGAACTGCGTGGTCTCCACCTCTGCAAACCGGGCACGGTCCGGATTGTAGCGAACCAGACGATAGAGGTCATAGTCGAGTTCGGCAAGGAAGCCGCCGACCTCGACGGGCGCCACATAGGGCAGCAAGGCTTGCTGGCGCATGGCCTCCGAGAGACTTTCGAAATCGAACGGCTGACTTGCGGGCGGGCCAACGGGCTTGGATGCAGCATCCTGAGCCGGAGCCGCAGCATCCTGAGCTGGCGCATATCCGGCAAACGCAACACCTGCAAGAGCGGTGCCCGATGCGAGAAGGCTGCGCCGCGTCATGCGCGTCGCAGGTGCAATCGTTGTCTCGTCCAGATCCGTCACGCTCATACTCTCCGCCCTGCCCGCCACCCGCTGCACCAGCGTGCGCCTCTTCCTCGTGCCGCCGGACCCCGCATGCAGACCTGCCTCGCCGACCGCCCCCCGTTTGTGCATCGCAGCAAAACGCGGATTGGGCTCAGATACCCGAAAACATTGTGGAATAATTACGGCGAAGATGACCGCGTCCAGGATTTTTTGCAACTGCAAAAAGTCTTGAAAGCACTTGCAGCGTAAACTACAGCGCCGCGCATCCAATCGGATGCGTGAATGGCGCTGTAAACCATTGAATGGATGCATGGCTTTGGAAGCCGCTTCCGCGTCGATTCGACACGTAACGCTCGTGGGGTCGACGGGCCAAGCGGGACAGACGGCCCGCGCCTGAGGCGCCCGTTTCGTCCACAGAGCCAACCTGTTGCCCTTGCGCGCCCCACTGTGCGATGAGAAAGACAATCGCCGGTTCGACGTCCGTCGCAAACCGGGCGACCGACCCGGCGAAACCACCAGCACAGGACCCCGCACATGCCCCTTCTCCGCACGACTTTTGCCGTTGCAATCCTGTTCGGCCTTGCGGCTGCGGGTGGTGCGGCCGTTCCATCGCGTCCCTCAGACATGACCGGCGGCGGTATTTCCACCCAGCACGATGACCTCGTCCAAAAGGTGCAGTACCGGACGCCAGGTCGGGGATCGCCCGAACGGGCAGCGCTGATGGATGCGGCGCGCGGACCGGTGTCGGACGCACTTGGCCGAACGGTGATCTTCGTGGTCACCACGCTGCGTTCTGACCGAGACTGGGCCTATCTCGATGCCACGCCGACCAATCCGGACGGATCTCCCATCGACTGGACCGACACGCCCTTCGCAGAGGCCTATACCAGTGGCATGCTGGAAGGCAACGTGCTGGTGCTGATGCGCAAGGACGGCGGGCGCTGGTCGACGGTCGACTACGTGGTGGGACCCACAGACGTCTACTGGCTCAACTGGGTCGACCAATACGGCCTGCCGGAGCGATTGTTTCAGAACTGATGCGCAGGCAGTTTCAAAGTCGGACCATGCTCGAAAACAAGAAGGGCGGCGCGCCGTCGGTGAACCGGTTCTGGCCGAACGCGCTCCCGGCAGCGTTTCGCTCTCACCCGGCCTTGATCATCTGCGCCGCCTTCTCGGCGATGACGATGGTGGATGCATTTGTGTTGCCGCCGATCAGCGACGGCATGATCGAAGCATCCACCACCCGCAGCGAATTGATGCCGCGGACCTTGAGCGCCGGATCGGTGACTGCCATCTCGTCGCGGCCCATCCGACACGTGCCGACAGGATGGTAGATGGTGTCGGCGCGGGCGCGGATATGGGCCATCATTTCCGCATCAGTGCGGGCGTCAGAGGTATAGATCTCGCTTTTTCTGTAGGGCGAGAGCGCGGGGGCCTCCATAATGCGGCGCATCATCGTGACGCCCTTGAGCATCAGATCGGCATCGCGGTCGTCGGCGAGATAGTTGGGATTGATCTTCGGTGCGGCGAAGGGATCGGCGCTGGCAAGACCGACCTCGCCGCGCGAATGGGGTCTGAGCACGCAAACGTGGCAGGAGTAGCCATAGCCCATGTGCAGCTTCCGGGAATGATCGTCGACAATGGCTGTCACGAAATGCAGTTGCAGGTCAGGCCGGTTGAGGCCCGGATCAGATTTCAGGAACGCGCCGCCCTCCGCCCCGGGCGAGGCGACCAGGCCGGTGCCGTCGCGCCGCCAGCGCAACATCTCGCCGATCACCTTGATCCCGCCCGCAAGGCCAATTCCCAGAACGTCGGTATCATCGGTCTTGTAGGCGAGCACGAAATCGAGATGGTCCTGCAGGTTGCGGCCCACGCCGGGCAGGTCGTGGACAACATTGATGCCGTGGCGGGCAAGGTCGCCGCCCGACCCGATGCCGGACAGCATCAGCAGGTGCGGCGAATTGAACGCACCGCCCGACACGATGACTTCGGCGCGCGCGCCGACGATGCGGTCTTCGCGCGCCCGCCGATAGGCCACGCCAACCGCGCGTCGGTTCTCGACGATGACGCGTGTGGCGATCGCCCCGGTCAGCACCGTCAGGTTGGGCCGTTGCATCGCCGGATGCAGATAGGCTGCAGCGGCCGAACAGCGCTCGCCGCGCCGGCCGTGATCGAAGAACTGGGTGACCTGATAGAGGCCCGCACCTTCCTGGTCGGGGCCGTTGAAATCATCGTTGCGGCGCACCTGCATTTCCACGGCCGCCTCGACAAAGGCGCGCGAAATCGACCGCGGCGTCTGCTGGTCGGTGACCTGCAGCGGTCCGCTTGCGCCATGCAGGTCGCTCGGTCCGCGCGCATTGCGCTCTGAGGCGAGAAACAGCGGCTTGAGATCCTCCCATCCCCAGCCCTCGCAGCCGCCGGAGGCCCAGTCGTCGTAATCGGATGGATGGCCGCGGACATAGAGCATCGCATTGATGGCACTCGACCCGCCAAGGGCGCGCCCGCGCGGCTGAAAACCGCGCCGGCCGTTCAGTCCGGGTTGCGGCTCCGTCTCGAAGGCCCAGTTGTTGATTTTCGGACGCCCCGGCAACATCGCCACGATCCCGAGCGGCGCGCGCACCAGAAGCCCTTTGCCGTCCCCGCCCGCCTCCAGAAGACAGACGGTCACGGCCGGATTCTCGCTCAGCCGTGCCGCCAGAACCGAACCCGCCGAGCCGCCGCCGACGATGACATAGTCAAACTCCATCGTATTCTCCTCCCCGCGCCGCGCCTCCGGCACGCAGCCCCTTCCCCGCGCCGCGCCCCCGGCACGCAGCCCCTTCCCCGCGCCGCGCTGTCAACGCAGTTACCGGGCGGCGCGTTCGTCCAACCGCTGAAGATCTGGCACCAGAACATGGCGGTTGTTGCGGATTGTGATGACCCCATCCTTGCGCAGCTTGGTAAACTGCCTGCTGACGGTCTCCACGGTCAGACCGAGGAAATCGGCGATGTCGACGCGGCTCATCGGCAGATCGAATTCGGCCGAACTGGCGTCGCGTTCCGGATCGGCATGGGTGGCGATCAGCAGAAGGTAGCTTGCGATCTTTTCGGAGGCGGATTTGCGTCCCAGCGTCAACATCCAGTCGCGCGCCTCGTCAAGTTCGTTGAGCGACTGCTCATAAAGCTGATGCTCGAGTTCAGGCGTCTCGCGGATCATGGCGTCGACCACGCTGGTGGGGAAGCTGCACAGGTCGACATCGGTGGCCGCCTCGGCGGTGACGCGGTTGTCCTTACGAAACGGGCGGCCGAGGAAATCGGGAGCGAATTGCAGGCCGACGATCTGCTGGCGACCATCGGCGAGCAGCTTGGACAGTTTGACAACACCGCGAATGATATTGGAATAGCTTTTGGATTTCAGCGTTTCGCCGCTCAGTTCCTTGCCTGCAGGTGCGGAATGCAGCACCGAATTCTTGCTCAGCCGCACCAGCTGGGAGGGCGTCAAGACGCCACACACGCCCCTGTGCCGGGACTCGCAGGCCCTGCAGAGTGCCGGCACGTCGGAATTGTGTATGTCCTTGCGACGGAGATCCATGACACCTCTTCAGTGCCGCAGGATACACCGGTAGCGAGCTGCCCGGTAGGATATTCTTCGCATCGGCATGGAAATTCTCGGTCGCGGCGATCGACAGTCCCGTTGGCCAACCCCGCGTCTGCGGACACCATGGCAGGCAGAGCGGTTGGATCGCGTTTGCCGCGTCCTTCAGCCGCCATGGCCCGAATGGCCGTCATGACCGCCAGCGCCACCGGGCTTCATCTCCTCGACATCGAACTCGACTTCGATCGCACCGGCGTTCTGGAAGGTGAGCGTCGCCTTGACCTTTTCGCCCGCCTCAAGCTGTTGGCCAAGCTGCATGAACATCACGTGGTAGCCGCCAGGCTTGAGGATGACTTCGCCACCGGCAGGAATCTCAAGCCCGTCCGCCAACGGGCGCATTTTCATGACGTCGCCATCCATGGCCATTTCGTGGAACTCGACCTTGTCGGCGAAGCTTGCCGTGGCCGAGACAAGGCGATCGGCTTGGGTGCCGGAATTGCGGATGGTCATGTAGCCGCCCGAGACCGGAGCGTTGGGCGGCGTCGCCCGCGCGTAAGGGTGGTCGATGACGAGATCGCCGAGCGTGAAGTCATGGGCAAACGCGGGGCCTGCGAGCAAGGTGAGGCCAAGGGCAAAGGCTGGAAGAATTGTCTTCATGGGGCAGTTCCTTTCGCGGAGACGCCGGATATCGCTCCGACCGGACCGCCCCGGGAGCGATACATCCATCAAGCCGGTCCCGCAAGAACCGAGAGGCGGTGGCGCACCAGACGGCAAGGCGCGCAATGTCGCAGGCTGTCGGGGCGGAGGCCCTACCTGCGGCGCGACAGGATACTGTCTATTATTTACTCTTTGCTTCATATTTGAGCATACTTGATGCATCCATATATCCGTCAATCTGCGGCAGGCTTCGAACATGTCCAAGTTTGCTGACCTTGGAGACGTCTTTCAAAGCGAAATTCCAACTGGCAACGAACTTGCATTGATCCAACCGTGGACACAACAGCACGGAGGCTGACATGAAATTCACCACCAAAACACTGCGCATCGCCGGGGTCACGGCACTTTTCGCGACGACGGTCCTGACCCAATCGGCCTATGCCCAGGAGGAAACCATCAAGGTCGGCGTGCTGCATTCGCTGTCCGGCACCATGGCGATATCCGAGACGACGCTGAAGGACACCATGCTGATGCTCATCGAGCAGCAGAACGCCAAGGGCGGTCTTCTGGGCAAGAAGCTGGAAGCGGTGGTCGTCGATCCGGCATCCGACTGGCCGCTGTTTGCTGAAAAGGCGCGCGAGCTGATCACCGTCAACGATGTCGACGTCATGTTCGGCTGCTGGACCTCGGTGAGCCGCAAGTCCGTGCTTCCGGTGATCGAGGAATTGAACGGCCTGCTGTTCTACCCGGTCCAGTATGAGGGCGAAGAGTCGTCCAAGAACGTGTTCTACACCGGCGCGGCACCGAACCAGCAAGCCATTCCCGCCACCGACTATCTGCTCGAAGAACTCGGCGTGGAGAAGTTCGCGCTGCTGGGCACCGACTACGTCTATCCGCGCACCACCAACAAGATCCTCGAGCAGTATCTCAAGGACAAGGGCATCGCCGAAAGCGACATCTTCGTCAACTACACCCCTTTCGGTCATTCCGACTGGTCCAAGATCGTGGCCGACGTTGTGGCGCTTGGCGCCGACGGCAAGAAGGTGGGCGTGATCTCGACCATCAACGGCGACGCCAACATCGGCTTCTACAAGGAACTCGGGGCCGCTGGCATTTCCGCCGACGACATCCCGGTCGTCGCCTTCTCTGTGGGCGAAGAGGAGCTCTCCGGCCTCGACACCACCAATCTCGTCGGTCACCTGGCCGCCTGGAACTACTTCCAGTCCGCCGAAGGCCCCGCCAACGCGCAGTTCATCAAGGAATGGAAAGCCTTTGCGGGCGAGAAGCGGGTGACCAATGACCCGATGGAAGCCCATTACATCGGCTTCAACATGTGGGTGAACGCGGTGACCGCCGCTGGCACCACCGACGTGGACCCTGTTCGCACCGCCATGTACGGCCAGAAGTTCCCGAACCTGACCGGCGGCGAGGCCGAAATGCTGCCCAACCATCACCTGTCCAAGCCGGTGCTCATCGGCGAAATCCAGGATGATGGCCAGTTCGAGATCATCAGCCAGACCGAGCCGGTCGCCGGCGACGCCTGGACCGATTTCCTGCCCGAATCCAAGGTGCTGGAAGCCAACTGGAAGGATCTCGAGTGCGGCATGTACAACACCGAGACCAAGACCTGCGTGCAGCTGAAATCCAACTACTGATCGGGACGCGGCACCTCTGAGCCGCAGACGCGGGTCGCCCGTTTGGCCGCCCGCGTGGTCGCCCGTTTGGCCGCCCGCTTGGCTAACCACTGGCTGGGTGATTGGCCCCGCACCTACAGCGCCGCGCATCCAATCGGATGCGTGAATGCCGCTGTAAGACATTGAATGGGTGCATGTCCGTTATCGCACACATGAATCCATTTGTGCGCGACATGCATTGGTCCCGACAAACCGGTGCCGCCCCAAGCGGGCGGCACCCTCTTCGCCCTTTTGAATGGTCCTGCCGATGCTTCGTCTCATCCTCGCCACGATGCTCGCCTTGACGCTGACCTCCGCAAGCGTCGGCGCGCAGGACGCCTCTGCGCAAACCCCGGCACCCGACGCCCCAGCCCCGGCGACTTCCACCGCACAAGCTTCCACCACCCCCGCGCTCGACCCGCTTCAGAGCGTCCTTCAGGCCAACCGGGCGGCGATCGAGCAGGCCTCGCGCACCACGGTGTCGGCCGCGCTCGACGCGTTGATAGCCAGCCGACATCCGGCGGTGTCGACTTTTCTTGAAAAATGGCGCGACCGCGATGTCTGGCAGCGCAAGTCCGACGGGCTGTTCTTTCTCGCCCGGCCCGAGGGCGACAGCGCGGTGATGCTGATCGACATCGCCACCGGGTCAGACATCGGCGTCGTCGAACAAACCGCCGTCATCAATCTCAAGCCCAACAGCGGCGTGCGGGCGGTGATCGCTTCGGCGCTGGTCGAATTCCAGCTCTCCGACCCGGACCCCGCCCGCCGGATCGCCGCGCTGACAGCCATCGAGCGCGCCGCCAACCAAACCCATCTCGATCCCCTGCGACAGTCCATCGAAGCTGAGCCGGACCCGGCGATCAAGGCGCGCAAGATCCGGCTCGAGCGGCTGATCACCATCCGTTTCGGCTCTAACGCCGAAAACCGCATCGCCGCCATCAAGGGCTTTGCGGGCGACCTCGGCGTGGATGCCCGCGCCGCCCTCAATCCTCTGCTGCAGACCAGGCTCGGCTTCTCGGAAGGGCCGCCGCAGGGTGTCAATGTGGCGCGCATGGTGCGGCCGGAGACCGAGATTTCGCTTGAGACTGCCTACGGGCTTTTGGTAGAGGCGGGCAACGCGCCGGGAGCGGTTCCCGTTGCTGAGCGCAAAGCGGCGCTGATCGCCAATATCGCCGACGCTGTGGTCGGCGGTGTGCCGGTGGCGGAGCTGTCGACCCAGGAGGCCCGCGACCGGGCTTATCTGAGGCTTGTGGAAGCGGGCATTGTCCCGCCACTGGTCACCGTGCCCACCATGCGGACGGAGGTGGACAAATACAGCTTCTTTGAAACCTATGCCGAGGCTGACCCGGCCATCACGGACGCCGCAGTCGAGGCGATGCGGGCGATCGACCGGACGGTCGGTTTCAACCAGATTGTCGACCTTGGGCTCGACGGCCTGTCGCTTGCCTCGATCTACTTTCTGGCGGCCATCGGGCTCGCCATCACCTTCGGAGTGATGCGCGTGATCAACATGGCGCATGGCGAATTCATCATGATCGGTGCCTATACGGGCTATGTCGTGCAGCTGTTCATCCCGAATTACACGGTGTCCATCCTGGTTGCGCTGCCGCTGGCCTTCCTGGTCGCCTCCCTGGCCGGGGTGGCACTGGAGCGGCTGGTGATCCGCCATCTCGTCCACCGGCCGCTCGAAACCCTGCTCGCCACGTTCGGCATCTCGATCGCGCTCCAGCAGATCGCCAAGAACATTTTCGGCACGCAGGCCCGGCCGCTCACCTCCCCGGCCTGGCTCGACGGCGCCTGGACCCTCAACGACGTGGTCTCGATCAGCTACATCCGCATCGCCATCTTCGTGCTGGCACTGCTGTTCCTGGTGTTGCTGTTGTTCATCCTCAACCGCACCCGGCTCGGCCTTGAGGTGCGGGCGGTCACCCAGAACCCGCGGATGGCCTCCTCCATGGGCATCAAACCCGATCGCATCAACATGATGACCTTCGGGCTTGGCTCGGGCATCGCCGGTATCGCCGGCGTCGCGATCGGCCTGTTCGCCAAGGTCACCTCGGAGCTCGGCTCGGGCTACATCGTGCAGAGTTTCATGACGGTGGTGGTGGGCGGCGTCGGCAATATCTGGGGCACGCTTGCCGGGGCGTCGATGATCGGAATCCTGCAGAAGGCGATCGAGTACTTCAATCCGTCCAACACGCTGGCCGCGCAGACCTACATGATCATCTTCATCATCATTTTCATCCAGTTCCGGCCCAAGGGCATCATCGCCCTCAAAGGCCGCGCGGCGGGGGATTGAGAAATGGAAAAGAGCTTCCTCATCCGCCAGCCCTCGGTGCTGATCTTCATTGCGCTGCTGGCTGTCTTCACCCTCGTCGTCACCGTCATCTCCGAAGGCTACGGGCTCGGGCTGATGTCGACGAGTTTCGTCAAGATCCTCGGAAAGACGCTGTGCCTGTGTCTCGTCGCCATCGCGATGGATCTGGTCTGGGGCTATTGCGGAATCCTGTCGCTCGGTCACTTCGCCTTTTTCGGGCTTGGCGGCTACATGATCGGCATGTGGCTGATGTATTCGCGCACCGAGGATATCGTGATCGCCTCGCTTGCCGGTGCCGAACTGCCGCCCACGCCCCAGGAGGTGCGCGAGGCGATCGGCACGCAGATTTTCGGCGTGGTTGGCGGCGCGGAAATTCCGCTGATCTGGAGTTTCGCTGACAGCCTCGTCATCCAGCTCGCACTGGTGGTTCTGGTGCCTGGGCTCCTGGCGCTGGTTTTTGGCTGGCTCGCCTTTCGCAGCCGCGTCACCGGTGTCTATCTCTCGATCCTGACCCAGGCGATGACGCTGGCGCTGGCGCTGTACCTGTTCCAGAATGATTCCGGCCTGCGCGGCAACAACGGCCTCTCCGGCCTGCAGAATTTGCCGGGCCTTGCCGACGTGCCGCAGGCGCTGATCTCGGTGTGGTTCCTCTGGGCTTCGGCGCTGGCGCTGGGGCTCGGCTATCTCACCGTCGCCTGGGTGGTGTCGGGCAAGTTCGGACAGATCATCCGAGCCATCCGCGACGATGAGGCGCGCATCCGCTTTCTGGGTTATTCGGTTGAGGCCTACAAACTCGTTGTCTTCACGCTGACCGCCGTGATCGCAGCCATTGCCGGGGCGCTCTACTATCCTCAGGCGGGCATCATCAATCCGGCGGAAGTCGCGCCCATCGCCTCCATCTATCTTGCGGTCTGGGTCGCCATCGGCGGTCGTGGCCGCATCTATGGCGCAGTCATCGGGGCTGCCAGCGTGTCGCTGCTGTCCTCCTGGTTCACCGGCGGCCAGGCCCCCGATATCCCGCTCGGCTTCTACACCGTCAAATGGGTCGACTGGTGGCAGGTGCTGCTGGGCCTCGGTTTCGTGCTGGTCACGCTGTTTGCCCCACGCGGCATCAGCGGCATGTTCGACCGGCTCATCAGAAAGGACGCCCCATGACGGCGCTGCTGGAAGTCACCTCCGTGTCGGTGTCCTTCGACGGCTTCAAGGCGATCAACAACCTGTCGTTTCAGATCGGGGCGGCCGAGCTCCGCGCCATCATCGGTCCGAACGGGGCGGGCAAGACCACCTTCATGGACATCGTGACCGGCAAGACCCGCCCCAATTCCGGGCGTGTCCGTTTCGGCGAGCCGCCGCTCGATCTGCTCAAGATGTCGGAAAGCCAGATCGCCACTGCGGGCATCGGCCGCAAGTTCCAGCGGCCCACCGTCTTTGAGGCCCAGAGCGTGTTCGACAACCTTCTGATGGCGCTCAAAAAGAGCCGTTCGCCGCTTTCGGTGCTGCGCCACCGCACTGACGCCGACGACCGCGCCCGCATCGACGCCATTGCCACCGAGATCGGCCTCGCCGACCAGCTCGACCGCCGCTCGGGCGACCTGTCGCACGGCCAGAAACAGTGGCTCGAGATCGGCATGCTGCTGGCCCAGGACCCGAAGCTGCTGCTGGTCGACGAACCAGCGGCCGGCATGACGCTGGGCGAGCGCGAGCATACGACCGACCTTTTGCGCCGGGCGGCACAAACCCGGGCCGTGATCGTGGTGGAACACGACATGGAATTCGTCCGAAGGCTCAACTGTCCGGTGACGGTGCTGCACGAGGGGTCGGTGCTCGCCGAAGGCTCGCTTGACCACGTCACCGCAAATCCCGACGTCATCGACGTCTATCTGGGGCGCTAGCCAATGTTGAGCATGACCGACGTCACCCTCCATTACGGTCAGTCGCGCATCCTCAACGGGGTGTCCATCGAGGCCCGTGTCGGCCAGGTCACCTGCGTGATGGGTACCAACGGCGTGGGCAAGACGAGCCTGCTCAAGGCGATTTCGGGCACGCATCACCGCTCCGGCGGAACCTACACGCTCGATGGCGAAGCCATGGCCCGACCGCCGTCGCACGTGCTGGCCACCAGGGGCGTCGGCTATGTGCCGCAGGGGCGCGACATCTTCCCGCTGCTGACGGTAACGGAAAATCTCGAGACCGGATTTGCCTGTCTGCCGGGCAGCGACCGGCGCATACCCGACCACATCTACGATCTGTTTCCCGTACTCAAGGATATGCGCAACCGGCGCGGCGGCGACCTGTCAGGCGGCCAGCAACAACAATTGAGCATCGCACGGGCGCTGATCACCCGGCCGAAGCTTTTGTTGCTTGATGAACCCACCGAAGGCATCCAGCCCAACATCATCCAGCAAATCGGACGGGTGATCTCGCTGTTGCGCGACGAGGGCAAGATGGCCATCGTTCTGGTTGAGCAGTATTTTGAATTCGCCTACGGGCTCGCCGACCGTTTCACCGTGCTCAAACGCGGATCGGTGGTGATGGCGGGAGACAAGGCGACGCTGACCAAGGACCAGTTGCGGAAATCCGTCTCGGTGTAGATTGGTCGTCTCGGTTCAGACTGGCCGTCTCGGTTCAGATTGGCCGTCTCGGTTCAGACTGGCCGTCTCGGTTCAGACTGGCCGTATCGGTGTAGAGTGATACTCGGATCAATCGCAGGCGTGGCGGGCGGGTTGCCTCACTCTTCGGAATACTGGCTCGGCGGAATCACGATGCGATAGGAGACCTGCCCGGGGTGGCTGCCATATTCCGCCTTGGCCGACAGCGCCTGCGGCACGATGCGCTCAAGAACGACGCTGCCAAAACCGCCGCCATCCCAGTGGCTGTGGCCGTTTTCGGCAAATGCCTCTTCCCAGCGAATGTCGAGCATATGCTCGCCACTGTCGGACGTCTCGATCTGCGCGGAAATGCGGATATCGCCGTCCGGGTCGGCGAGGCCACCCCGGCTGGCCGCGTTGACCACCAGTTCGTGCAGCGCCAGACCCAGATGGAGCGCGGTGTTGGGAAACAGGTGCGGATCCGTGCCGGCAATCGTGATCTGTTTGTGTGCGGAAGCGGCATAGATACCGATCTGGCCTTCGACAAGTTCGCGGAAACCTGCGCCGCGCCAATCCGAGGCGGTCACCAGATCCTGGGACCGGGACAACGACTGGATGCGTCCGCGGAAGGCCACAAGAAAGCCATCGAGAGACGTCGACGACCGGGCGGTCTGGGCGGCGATCGCCTGGATGATGGCGAGCAGGTTCTTCGACCGGTGGCTCAATTCGCGCAGCAGGGTCTTGAGCACCTGTTCGCGATACTTGACGTCGTCGATGTCGATGGCGGTTGTGAACAGGCCGGTGACCACGCCTTCGGCATTGTGGTCGGGTTCGAGATTGAGCGCATACCAGTGCTTGACACCCTCGTCCTGAATGGATGCCTCGATCTTGGTCGGCTCGCCCGTGTCGAGCACTTTCCGTTTGGCGAAGGTAACCCGCTCGGCAAATTCAGGGCCGAAAAGCACGTCATCACAGTGTTTGAGAATCTCGTCGACGGGCGGCCAGTGATCCGGTGCGTTGGCGACCAGATGGCACGTGAGATCGGTGTCCTGGTACATGACCGTGATGCCGGTCTTGCGGATGCCGGCAAGCAGGATGCGCAGCCGGTCGGGGTGACTGAGATCAGACGATTTCACGGCCGCCCTCCCCGCATGTCTGCAGTCCTTCCAAGATCCGCGCTCAAGCCGCAGCGGGCGGCCTCGTGCATATCAGACGCCAAAAGGGCGCCGGACCTTCATCCGGCGCCCTCCACAAGGTTGCCCACTTCGAATTCGGTTACGCCCTGCGGACAACGCTCAGCACGAGCGAGATGACCAGGAAGGCGAGGAACAGGAAAAACAGGATCTGGGCGATGCCTGCTGATGCGCCAGCTATGCCGCCGAAACCAAGAACGCCTGCAATGATGGCGACGATGAAAAAGACAAGAGCGTAGTACAGCATCGGGATTCTCCATTGTGAACTGATGAGTGTAAAACGTCGGCTTATCTTCTTGGTTCCCTGTCACTGCAGATTAATTCCCGTTTGTCCCTGTTTGCCATTCCGGCGTCAGGCGACGGCCACATTGGCTGCTTCAAAAAACAGCGCCTGACTGATCAGCGCCTTGACCATGTCGGGGTTGAACGGCTTGGTGACAAGGAACGCCGGTTCAGGCTTTTCGCCGGTCAACAGGCGCTCTGGGAAGGCGGTGATGAAGATCACGGGAATTGTGGTTTCCCGCAGGATCTCGTTGACGGCGTCGATGCCGGAACTGCCATCTGCGAGCTGAATATCGGCCAGAACCATACGCGGTCTGCTCGACTTGTACAGCTCGACAGCTTCCGCATGGGTGCGGGCGATACCAGTGACCCGGTGTCCGAGAGATTCCACCATTTCCTCTATATCCATGGCGATGAGCGGCTCGTCCTCGATGATCATGATGTCGGTGGCGACCTGCCGGGATATCTCCTCAGTTGCGGTATTGAGCAATTCTGCAAATCGGGTTTCGGACACCGCGAGAACTTCCGCAGCCTCGCTGGAGCGGAATCCTTCCAGTGAAACAAGCAGGAACGCCTGCCTTGCGGCGGGCGTCATGGCTTCGAGATTGGCCGCCGCCCGCTGCTCCCAGGAAAACGGCGAGATCGCCGCCGGGATGGCGACCGAGAGTTTGCCAAACAAATCGGTGAACAGGCGGTAGAGGCCGACCCGGTCGTTGGATGCCACTGGAAAAATCGAAAGATCAGCAATCAGGGCTTCAAGTGTGGCGGCGACATAGGCGTCACCCGAGGTTTGTGATCCCGTGACTGCACGGGAGAAACGGCGGAGATAGGCAAGATGCGGTGCAATACGCATGGAAAGCGTCGTCATGGAATTCCCCTTTCAGAACTGCCGACAAGGCAGCCGATACGCATCAAACGCAGCGCCCAAAAAAAAGTTCCCGGCGGCTGGAACTTTTTTCTCAAGCGGGCATTCTGTGTCTAGAGTGTGTCCAATAACAAAATGAGCGCAAGGATGAAAATGCAGTCCGATGGGAAAAAGCGGGAGCCAACCGCCGGGGGGCGGCAAGGGCAGCCAGCAGACGACATAGCGGGAAAATTGAAAAGTTTTTATCAGTCTGTCGAGCAGGAACCGGTGCCGACGCACCTGCTCGATCTTCTTGACAGGCTGGACCGGGCTGAAAGGGGGCAAGATGCTTCCAGCGATGAATGAGACTGTCACCAAGCCGACATTGCCCAGCGCCGAGTTCAAACGTGAACTCCTGAGCATCTTGGGGCCGCTCAGAGCCTTTGCCCTGTCGCTGTCAGGTCGCCATGACCGGGCCGACGACCTGGTTCAGGACACGATCATGAAAGCCTGGGCCAAGCAGCACAGCTTTGAGCCGGGAACAAACATGCGCGCCTGGCTCTTTACCATCCTGCGCAACGAATTCTACAGCCAGATGCGCAAGAAGGGCCGCGAGGTGCAGGACGTGGACGGGCTCATGGCGGGCAATCTTGCCACCCATCCCGAGCAATACGGTCGTCTGGACATGCAGGATTTCCGAACCGCCCTGAAAGAGCTCGCTGATGACCAGCGTGAAGCACTGCTGCTCATCGGGGCGTCAGGGTTTTCCTATGAGGAAGCGGCCGAAATCTGCGGCTGCGCCGTTGGGACGATCAAGAGCCGAGTCAACCGGGCTCGGGTGCGCATGCAGGAGCTTCTCTCCGTGCAGGGCCAGTCTGACTATGGACCAGACGCCACATCCGCCTCGCTGGTGAGCCGCTCTTTTGTGCGCTGACCACCGCGCGTCCCCGCGACTTTTTACCCTGACAGCTTGACCGGCAAACAGGTCGCACGTTCCCGCATGTCTTCACAAGATGCCTGCACACTTCAAGAAATGGATAGGGGCAGTGCCGCGACGCCGATCAGCACGTGCCGCCTGATGGGCCGTGGCTGTGGCGCAAGGCCGCGTGCACCTCAGGATGGTGGGGGACCGAAAAAGGCGAAAAGAAAAACCGCGCGGCCAGATTGGACGCGCGGTTTTTCATGGTCTGAAGACCCGTCGTTCAGTTCGCAATGATGGCGCGCAGCATCCAAAGTCCCTTTTCATGGAACGTCAGCCGGGCCGTCAGCATGTCCTCGGTGACGACGTCATCATTTTCCCCCGCCTTGGACGCGGCCTTGCGCATGTCGCGCACCGCTTCCTCATGGTCGACAATCAGGTCGGCAACCATCTCATGGGCTGTCTTGTGGTGGACGGAGCCAGGGTCCGGGGCGAACGACCCGGTCTTCTCGAGCTTCACCGGGGCGAGGTGGCCGAGCGCGCGGATCCGCTCCGCGATCACGTCGGCGGCAGCGAACAGCGCGGTGTAGTGCTCCTCGGTCAAGTCATGGATCGGTTTGAACACCGGACCGACAACGTTCCAATGATAGATATGGCTCTTGATTGTGAGCCGATAGGTGGCGGCAAGAATCATCGACAGATCTTCTGACATCTTGGCGCGATAGGTGGCGCTGAGACCGTTGTTCATCTTGTCGATCGAGACGACCGGCGCCAGACTTTCGGTTGATTTGGCTGACATGACAAATCCTTTCATCGGTGGGATTGGACCTCGTGGTCCGGTGGTGGCATTTGCTGCCAATGGTCCGTGTGTTCTGAAACCACCACGAGAGTTGTCAATCTCAGTTTGCGGGTGCAGCAGGAGATGCGGGTTCTGAAGGGGTTGCAGGTGCGGCGGTTCCGGTGGATGGCACGGCGGGTTCAGTCACACCTGCCGGTGCCGTCACGCCAGCGTCCAGCCCAGTCTGTTCGTCCGACACCCACATCCAGAAAAACAGGCCCACGCCGACAAGAGCTGCGAGCACAAGGCTGATCTGCAGCACGCCGAGCACCGGTCGACCTTCGCGTCCCTGGCGGGCATCATTGGTCTTGATTGTTTCAGTCATGGACGTATCCCTCGTGGTGGTTTCAGTGCGGCTCCGGGCTGAATGTCCGGAGGCTTTTTTCAGTCGCCATCATCGTCCCGGCTTGCCCTGCCGCGCCTGATCGCAGAAGCGGCAAAGAACCCGGCCAAGGCCGCACCGATCAGAACCGGCATGCTGCGGCGGCTCAGGATGGCAGGTATGGCCACAAGCATGACCGACTGCATTTCCGGGCTTATGGACCGGCGACGGGCCCGTGAGCGGGCGACACTCTGGAAGATGGCGTTGATGGCGAGCGCGATGCCCGCGAGCACGGAGGCCAGCGCTGCCGCCGAAAGGCACCCGACGACTGCACCGTGGATTTGCCCGATCCAGATGGCGAAGGCCGCCAGCAAGGCTGCGATGATCATCACCAGCATGACGGCGACGAATCCGAAGACCGCTGTTGAGGCGACCAGGCGCCGTCGCTGGTCACGCCAGGATCCCAGCGCGAAGCGGGCGGCAAGGGCTAGGAGGCTGTGCATCCGGGTCAGCGCTGATCAGCGACGCAGCAAGAGCGAGGCCAGGAAGCCAACGGCAACAGCCACGCCAAGCGATTGGAGGGGCTTTTCGCGGATCTGTTCGGACACCTGGCGCTCGTAGTGCGACAGGTGATCGCTCAGATCGGAAATCATGTCCTCGCTCGAGGCCCTGAGGGTCTCATAGCGTTTGACCGCATCGGCGCCGAGCGCCTCGATTTTGTCGCCGCCCGCGACACCGATTGATTCTGCGAGCCGGGTCAGTTCAGCGCGCAGCTGTTCGGCGCGCGCCATCATGTCCTGGTCAAGGGCTGCGAATTTGGCCTTGGAGGCTTTCGAGCGGGTTCGTGCAGTGATTGCCATCAGATGGTCTCCTTGTTTTTGCATTCAGTCAGTCAATGCACCGCGCGGAGGATGGTTCCTTGCTTCGGCGTAAAATAAGACCGTTCTCATGGACGTCGAGACCAAAAGAGCCGCCGGACCTGGGGTCCGGCGGCTCGTGTTCAGGACGACTTGGGCAATCAGCCAGCAGGGGCCATCATGATGATCGAATCCCGGTCGGTCTTGTAGGCATCGGGGTTGTATTCAGCCTGCGCCTTGAGCTGCTCTTCGGTGAAGGGCGTGAAGATGGTCAGGCCGCCGTTGGCGTCCGCCATGATCTCAAGGTTCTCGGCAGCCACGGCGACAGGCTTTTCGCCCATACCGAGGAACCCGCCGACATCAAGCACGAAGCCATCGACGCCGTTCTCAGCGTTCATCAGAATATCGCTGACCTCGCCGATCGCCTCGTCGTTGGCACCGTAGACTGTGGTGCCGAGGATGGTGTCAGCCGTCAGATCGGCCTGCATCACTGCAGTCAACGTGGAACGGTCGATGGCAGCGGTCTGCATGGTGTCGGTGCCTTCGGCACCGGCGGCGGGGGTTTGGGCTGCCGTGTCGTTGGCTGGCACCTTGGCGTTGGCGTCAGGCGTTGTCACGGGCTCGGCCTGGGCTGTGTCAGCAGGGGTCGTCGCGTCGGGTGCGACGGTTCCGGCCGGTGCCTCGGCGGTGTCAGCCGGTGCCATCGTTTCCGTCGTGTTGGCGGCTGGCTTGTCGGTTTCGGCCATGTCGGTGGTCATGCCGTCGGTGTAGGCGGCACGGTCGAAGGCCGGGGCCGATTCGAGATTTTCCTTTGTGGTCTCGAGCACGATGAGCGGAGCGTTGCCGCGCTGCATGAAGGTGAGTTCCTCGTAGGGAACTGCAACATTCTTTTCACCGATGCCGAGGAAACCGCCAACGCCGACGATCACCATTTCGGCGCTGCCGTCGGTGGCAAACACGACGTCATTGACATCGCCGATGCTGACAGCGTCTTCGGCCTGGGAATTGTAGATGGTCTTGCCGAGGATATCGGAAGCGAAGACGAACTGCGGGATGGTGGCGACATTGCGTGCGGCGGCAGCGTCGGGTGCTGTGGTCATGGCCGGCTGTGCGGGCTTGTCGACAGGTGCGGGGGTTGCTGCGTCCTGGGCGAAGGCACCCACGGACAAGGCTGCGGCCATCGCGGTGGTAGCGAGAAGTGTACGGATCATGGTATTAGTCCTTTGTGCATCTGATGGATGTGCGCCCGCCGGGGTTTCAGGCTCTCACTTCTGTGGCCCCGGCGGGAGTGACATGAGACAAACGCGATGCGGCCGCATTGGTTCCCCGATGGAGGCCAGATATGTGCCTGCGCGGGCGCGGATCATGCCTTGTGCTGTGGCACGACGTTGCGCATGACCGCATGAACGGTCAGAATGAAGGGGATGGCGACGAAACCTCCCGACGGACCCCAGAGCCAGATCCAGAACGTGAGCGACAGCAGCACGAAGAACGGGTTGAGCGTCATCGCCCGGCCGATCACGTGCGGGGTGACGAACTGCGCCTCAATGAAGTTGATGGCGAGATAGATGGTTACCGGCAGGAAAACGAGCGACAGCTCGTTCCATGTGGCCAGACCCACACCGATCAGGATCACGGACATGATCGCCGGGCCGATGTAGATGATGTAGTTGAGCAGGAACGCAAGCATGCCCCAGAGGAAAGGAGAGGGGACACCGGCCGCCCAGAGCGCGAGCCCGACTGCGACACCGAGGCCCGCATTGATGAGCGAGATCGACAACAGATACCGGGAAACGAACCATTCCACGTCTCGAAAGACATGGGCGGTCTTGAGCCGTGCGCGCCGGGTGATGCACAGCGCCAAAATCGAATGCCGGATCTGGTGCCGGGTTGCGATGAAGAAATAGAGGCTGGCCAGGAACAGCAGGACCTGAGCGGCGATGATGGGCGCAACGAACGCGATCTCGGTGACCGCCGACCCCTCTTCGATGTTGACGGTCATGGCCTCATCCGTGCCCATCACCGACCGGAGTTGTTCCTGCAGGCCCGCAAGCGAGTCAAACGTCTGGCGCCAATCCCGAATATGGGATTGGATCTGGACCCAGATATCGGGAAGCCGGTCAAGCCAGAGCGACAGCGGAAAGGCGAACAGGGCGGAGACGATGGCGATCATCACCAGTAGCAGCAGCACGATTGCCAGCGCCGACGCCCACAACGGCAGGCGCAGGCGCCGCTCCATGACTGTCGCCACCGGCGAGAACATGAGCCCGGTCACCACAGCCAGCGCCACAGGGGCGAGGATGACCTGGGCGAGATCGACAGCGGCAAAAAACACCGCGAGCCCGACGATGATGGTGGCTATCTGGCTGCCAGTCGACAGTCCGAGCTCAATGCCGGTCTTGGCCTGCAGGCGGACAATCGGCGGCTTCAGAGCCGCAGACGGCTGGAAGCGTTCGAATCTCATGACTTTCCCTTATCGTCGTCAATTCCCCCCAGAATTGCCGATCAACGCCCGATCCCCGTACAAGTTCCAATCGGGGCTTGTGATGCAGCGATGCTGTGTCCGCTGTCGGGAAATCAGCCGCCCGACCCGCCAGTGTCTGACCCGCAAATGAGCGCAGACAGCCGATCCTCAAATGGATCAGCCCCCGCACGTGCTGAGAGGCGGTGTGAGTTCAGGACGTCTGCGCCCGCCGACGCGCCTTGTCCCGGATCAGCGGACGGATCTTGACCACGGGCACGACGATGGTCACCTTGAGGCTGTCGAACTGGATCTGGCGGTCAATGGAGCCGCCGAGCTCCATCCGCATCGCGGCATTGATGAGACGCGTGCCGAAGCCGCCTTTCTGCGGTTTGGACTCGTGCGCGCGACTTGCGATGTCCAGTACCGTTTCGCCGCTGGCCGTGCCTGCGCCCGACTTGCCTGTGTCGGCTGAGTCACCGCAGCCGGGGTGGTGGCGTGTCCCATGTTCATCTGCCGTATTGCCCACGGTTTCGCCGAATTTCTCGTGCCAGATCAAGGCGAGTTCCTTGCCTTCGGACGCATCCCGGACATGCCAGGTGACTTCCAGCCCGCCGTCTGCGGCGCAGGCGAACCCATATTTCATCGCATTGGTGGCAAGTTCGTGGAACGTCAGGCCGAAGGCTTGTGTCGCCGTCTCGTTGAGCTGAATTGACGGTCCGGCGATGAAACTCTCGTCGAGGGTTTCACCCAGCACCTGCCTGAGTTCCTGGACCAGCAGTGTCTTGAGATCGGCGCTCTGCCATTTCGAGCGTGCAAGCAGGTCTTGAGACATCGCCATGGCCTCAAGCCGCGCCGAGAACGAGGCGTTGAACTGGTCGATGGTGTCGGAACTGCGGGCGGTCTGTCGCGACATGGCCAAGACGCGGGCGATCATGTTCTTGATCCGGTGCTTCATTTCCTGCAGCAGCAACTCGCGTTCATCAAGATTTTTTTCCGCCTGCCTCTGCAGGTCTTCCCCCACCTTCACCGAATGCTGCTGGGCGCGGGACGAGAGGGCAAGTACAGCCGCGAGAAGGATCGAGACAATGCCGAGAATGAACGTGCGGGACTGGTCGATGGGCGGTTCGTAGGCTGACGATGGGCGGATGTCGATGACCCAGTTGCGTCCCGCAACCGGCACTGCGGAGACGGTCCCATAGTGGCGGGTGGCGGCGCTTGTCCCATTACCACTCTGATAGAGGACGCTTTCGTCCGAGACCTGCTGGTCATAGGCGGTCACATGCACCGGCAGCGCCGGATAGCTGTCGATAGCCGCGTTGAAGAGGTCGCCGGCCCGGAATGGCGAGAAAACGTAGCCCACGGGATTCTGCCCGGGCCGCGCCGACCCCGCGCCATAAAACGGCGCATAGATGAGAAAGCCGGACTGACCATCTGGCTCGGTCTCATTGACCAGCCGGACCGGACCCGAAGCCTGGATGACGCCTGTGAGACGGGCGAGCGCCATGGCATCGCGGCGGATCGGGTTGGAATACATATCGTAGCCGAGCGCCATCATATTGGAGGAACTGCCGGGTTCGATCATGACGACGGGTGTGCGGATTTCCTGGTCGGTTTCCGGCCAGGGTTTGATCGAGCGCCCGTAATTGACCAGTATCTCCGATGCGACCGCTGTCGCCGCCTCGCTATCCGCCCCGGTCACCCGCGCAAAACCAATGCCCTGAGCGCCGGTAAAGTCCTCGCTCAGGCGCAACTGCGCCACAAAGCGGGTCAGTTCATCCCGGGACGCAACCTCGCCGGAGGTGGCGAAATAGCCGAGCGTGGCGCGGATGAGCAGGATATGCTTCTCGATGCGGTCCTCGACCCGGCGCAGCGTTTCGTCTGCCACCGCCTCGAAGCGCATGCGGTTGGCCTGCTCGACGGCGAACCAGGATGCGCCAGCCATCAGAAGACCGATGGAGGCAACGCTCGCGAAGATGATGGCAGGGAGGGCTCGCTTCATGACCTGGGAAACCGGAGCAGGAAAAGAACAAGCTTTAACACTGCGCCACAAGGGCGCAAGCAGGTTCTGCTTCAACAAAACATGGGGCTCGGTCTGCCGCTCCATCACATGCAAGGCCTCCGTGTTGGAGCTGCACTGGCACAGGCGCTGTTGCGCGTGGTGTCAACTCATGGTGTCTTGTCGCAAGGAACGCAGAGAGACGCTATAACATAGGTTAAGTCGCAGATACGACGATCAGTTTGTCGAACGATTTTCAGGACGCGATCATCAGCCGGTTGACGCGGTCGGAACCGAGGGAGAAGGCTTCGAGATAGGCGTCGTCAAAGTCCGCAAACTGCACGGCCGCGCGGAGTTTCGGAAAACTCACCTCGCCTGCGTCCACACGGATCAATCCATCCTGGGACAGGCGTCTGAGGCTGCGGTTGGCGTGAACACTCGACAGACCCATGCAGTCGGCGATCTGCTCCTGGTTGAGCTTGAGCGCGAAGCCGTTCTGAGATGCGAGCCCGACGGCGGCAAGCCGGGTCCAGATTTCGAGCAAGAAATGAAGGATGCGCTGGGCCGCCGTGCGGGCACCAAGCGACACCTTGTGTTCGGACAGGATATTGGAGTTGCGCACCGTCAACCAGTCAAGCCCTGAGGCCAGCACCGGAAAGCGGCGATGGATTTCGAGGATGCGCACGGGTTCGATCATGGCGAGCGATATGGCCGTCAGCGCGGTTACCGAATAGATCGACGTCCGGTTGAAATTGACGTGGAGGCCGATGAAATCTCCTGGAAGCGACACGCCGATGATTTGCCGCCGACCGGCGGACGTCAGCTTGTAGCGCATCACCCAACCCTCGCGAACGAGGAACGTTACCCGCATCTCCTCGCCGTCGCGGAGAAATTCGTCGCCCTTGGCGAGGTCCACGCGGTTGACCTGCATGGCCTCCAGATAGTCGACCTCTTCCGCTGTCAGCAAGACGGACAAGCCCAGGCGCGCAACCAGAGGGCTCGCTTCTTGAGGCACGGCGGAGTGAAGGGTTCGCGTCATGCTTTGGCCCGAAGTTGAAGTGATCCCGCCCGGACGATCCGGGCAGGAATTGTCAGCTTCAGGAATGTTAGGTGTTTTTGGTCCAGGAATCAATTTGCTTCTCCGCCTCGTCCTTGGCGATGCCATAACGGGTCTGGAGCTTGCCTGCGAGTTCGGTGCGGCGGCCCGCGATCACATCGAGGTCGTCGTCGGTCAGTTTGCCCCACTGAGCCTGAGCCTTGCCGCGATACTCGTTCCACTTGCCTTCAACGATGTCCCAATTCATCGGTCTCTCCATTGTGTTGGCGAGGCCTTTTTGGCCCGCCGATTGTATTGGCGAGGCCTTCCGGCTCGGCCTCATGGCGAGACAACGGAGCAACCCGACGATGGTTCCGCCAAAAAACAGGTTCTGGTGCCTGTCAGGCGACAGCGGGTGCAAGAACCACGAGCGCGGCAGGATGGATCTTGAGGTTGACGTCGCGCGTGAGCGGGACAAGTTCGCCATCGATGACGGAATTGGCGTCATGGCGCAGCTTCGGGAAATGCAGCGACACCTCGTGGGCGGTTTCCGCATCGATATGGGCGTTGACATAAAGCCGACCCATCATCGCGCCGATGGCGAGCGACAGGACATGGGCGGGAGTCTCGGCGCGCGAGTAATAGACCCCAAGGACGCCTCCGTCGAGACGGTCGGCATAGGGGATGGCGCGTGCGCCGAACGGATTGTTGGTCACGGAGACGGCGGACACCTTCTTGCGCTCAGGCCCGCGGCCAACATCGCTGACCACTTCGAAGGTGGGCGGATTGCGGATGACTTCGAGCAGCGCGCTGGCTGTCGCCATCATCTTTCCGCGCCGCGAAGCGAAATCGCGGGCATTGCGCAGCCGGACAAGGCGGGCGTGAAGCCCGATGGAAAACTGGTGGACGAAGGGCCGGTCATTGGCGGTGGCGATGTCCACCTTGCGGACGATGGCAGTCGAAAGCGCCTTGAGTGCGCCAGGAAGGTTGAGCGGCATGCCAAGCGAGCGCGCAAACAGGTTCATTGTTCCGGCCGGCAGGACGCCCAGCGGCATGCCTGACCGAAAGGCTTGAGCTGCGGCCGCCGAAATGCTGCCGTCGCCGCCACCGACGATGAAGCCATCGATGTCGTCGCGCGCAGTGGTCCTCTTGATGGCCTCAGCGAATTGGCTGCCCGCGACGGCATCAACATCGACTGTATGGCCAGCCTCCTCCAGTATCCGGATCGCTTCACGGGAGAACGTGTCGAGATCAAGCGTGCGCAGTGTGCCGCCGTCGCGGTTCAGAATCATGGCCAGGCGCATGGATTGCCTATCAAATGGGAGGGCGGTCAACGCCGGACCGCCGGAACGACGCCGACTGCACACCGCTGGATGCGCCGTCGGCTGCTGGACATGCTGGAAGCCCGGATTTATTTCTTCTCGACTGCTCTTTCAAGACCAAGATCGCAGCCGTTGAACCGATGACCTTCTGTCTCACCTCAAGACAAGGAAGGCCACCACTGCCGAAGCCGAAGTGAGCGCCGTTCCCCAGGCCATGTCGACCAGCGACATGGCAACCGACCAGCCTTTGAGGGTGGCAAGATTGGTGATGTCATACGTGCCATAGGCGGCAAGGCCGAGCACAGCACCGTAGACGGCAGCGGTGGCCAGGCTTTCCGCCCGCAGTCCCGCTGCGCCAGCGAGAAGCACGATGGCGGCGGCAAAGAAGACATAAAACAGGGCGGCAATACCGAAGCGGACCTGCTCGAGCATCATGTCGCCCAGTTCACGGCGATAAAAGTCCTTGGCGACAAAGCCGAGCCAGACTGCGTCGACGGCGAGCAGAAAGACAGCCGTGACGGCCCAAGCCTTGAAAAATCCGTCCGGTATCATGCTGCCGCCTCGCGCATCTGGTTTCTCGTCATTCGTATCACGCTGAGCGGGCCGGTCCAGTGATGATGGCAGCGCGCGTACCGCCGCACTGGCATATCTCCGGGTTGGCCCGCAGCCGGGCAACACCTGCTTTAATGCCCGTTTTCTCGTGTCAAACCTTGAAAGCCTACAACGCAGTTCCGCCGTTGGGGTTCCCTGGCCCACGGACCCAAAGCGATTGGCATGGCGGAAGCGCTGCAGAGTGTTTTTCCGGGCGGCTTCGGGCATGACCGAAGTCGGCTTTTGACTCGTTTTTTGCCTGCCGGACGGCCGTTCAAGGCTTGGGCGCAGCTTTTTTCGATCACAGAGCAGACACCTTTGATCACGGCTCCTTGAGGGGTGGCCGAAATGCCGTGATCGGCGTGCTTGAAAGCGTGCGGCCGTGATCGGCCATAATTGACTTATCCGTTTGATATCATGTGATTTAAGTGTGGCGTTGGCACGGTCGTATTTGATTCAAGACCACGTTTTTGTGACAATGCGGAACGTTTTCGTGGTTTGCAAGTGAACAAACTCAGGACCAATTTCCACTCATCGGACAACGACCGGACGCACAGAAGCCCGGCCAAATCTGAAAGCGACCTGAGACAGGAAAGACTGTCCGCCGGGCGCTCAAGAGATCGAACAAGAACATGGCCGCAACGGCCACTTGCAAAGGAAGACACGACCATGAACAAGCTCGTTATCGCCCTCGCCGTCTCGCTCGCAGCCATCACCGGCGCTTCCGCCGGCGCGCTCGACGCCTATCAGCCGTCATCCTACCAGGCTGGCTCCGCTGTCGATTTCACCGCCACCGCATCGAC
>JBBQJA010000038.1:0-37162 GCA_038325465.1 Hyphomicrobiales bacterium
GATACCTGCAGCCCGGCTGCGCACGACAAGCACAGGACAAGCGAAAGATGACCAACGATACCATCGGCGTCGACATCTCGAAAGACCATCTCGACTCCTACAGAATGAGCGACGGCGCCAGCCGCCGCTTCACCAACGACAGGACCGGCCATAAGGCCTTCATCGCCTGGGCGGCGCGGCTCGATATCCGCGTCGTCTACGAGCCGACCGGAGCCTATCACCGGGCCTTCGAGCGCAGGTTGGCGGACGAGGGACTCCCGCTGGTCAAGGTCAATCCGTGTCGGGCCAGGCGCTTTGCCGAAGCCACAGGCAAACTGGCCAAGACCGACCGGCTTGATGCCGCCATGCTGGCGCGCATGGGCGCACTTCTAGTGGTGCGATCCTGACAGATAGTTCCCATCTGTCAGGACAAATCGCTCCACCAGATCAATAGCTTGTGGGCTGACTTTTTGAAACAGATGGGAACCATCTGTTTCGGTCAGACCACGAGCGCATAAGCTTCGCCACCCAGCCGGTCGCCACGTCGATGCGGACGGTCTGGTCAGTCTTGGACCGCGATCTCGCAACCGTGAAATCCGCAAGTCTGCGCGCAGATCAGCCGCTGTGACGGCGATCGGGCGGGGCGGGCGATGCGTCTACCGCGTGCTCTTGGCAAGCCATCGGCGCCACTGGTCGTTGTCACCGTTGAAGACGTTGAGGTCGATCCCGGTCCCGTGGCCTTTGGACAGGCCGGTGCCCGAGTACTGCCAGATCACCCAGTTGCGGCCTGGATAGACCTTGCCCGGATGGGCGGCCACCGAGCGCAGCCAGAAGGGATAGTCCTTGAATTCGCCGCGCAGATTGTCCTCGTAGAAATCCGGCGCGGTATAGATGATCGGCCGCTGCCCGTAGTGGCGTTCGACTTTTTCCATGAAGGCCTTCATTTTCTTGAGCACCACCTCGCGGGACGGACGCTTCTTGCAGGCCTTCGAATGGGCATTCCATTCCACGTCGATCACCGGCGGCAGCGCACCCTTTTCCTTGGGGACGTTGCGGATGAACCAGTCGGCCTGCTGCTCGCCCACCCGACACCAGAAGAAGAAGTGGTAGGCGCCGCGCGCCACACCGGCCTCCGCCGCCTCGCGCCAGTTGCGGTGAAACGCAGGATCGAGATGGTCGCCGCCGTCGGTTGCCTTGATGTAGGCGAAATTGGCACCCTGCTGGCGCAGCTTGTGCCAGTCGATCTTGCCTTGCCAGCGTGACACATCGACCCCGTGAACCTCGAAATGGCGCGGAGACACCGGGCCGAAATTGATCGGATGGGCGTCCTTGAAACGCGGGCTGTAAATGGTGTGTGGTGAACTGCGGGATGACTTTGGCGCGGGCTCGGGACGCACCATCGCCACGTCCACCGCTTTTGCCGCCGGCGCCTGTTTGTCGGCATACCCAGCCATACTTGCCGCCGAAAGGTCGGCACCATCGTCGATGATCGCCGCCATCTGTTGCGCATGCGCATCCGCTGATGGGATTGCCGTCGTGGGCACGATCGGCCGCACGGAGCCCGTTACCTGCCGGTCGGTCGGCGAGAGCGAGGCGACGTCAAGCGCGTCCACACTCGAGGAGGAGGTGCATGAGGAGAGAACGAGGCCCGAAAGGACCGTGGCAAGGACCGAAATTCGCATGACAACCCGCTGATCAGAACATGGCTGAGCCGGAGACCGGCACGCCGGGCGAAAAGGTCCCGGACACGAAGCGGAAATGATAAACAGGAAATGACCAACAAAGTTTGAATCCGATGCAACTGTAAGACCGGGCGGGCGGCGTTCTGACTGCTTTTGGCAAGGATGGTTAACAAGCCGTCAAGACTTCCAACGCTCAATCTGCGCAAGAAAGGCTGGAACTCCGACCGGTCATGTCCGTTGACGTACCAGACACACGTCAGGAGACCCCCATGTACCAATCCTTCAACACCATCCGCAGACTTCCGCTGATTGGCGGCGGCGACGAACTCGGCGTCCTGTCAGACCTTTATATCGATGAGCGCGATTTTCTCACCTCCTGGTTCGTCATCGACACCGGCGGCTGGTTTTCCTCCAACAAGGTGCTCGTCCGCAGTTCCCATATCAAGGGGATCGACGCCGACGGCGCTGCCATTTCCACCGATCTGACCCGGGCGGACATTGAAAACGCGCCATCGGCCAAGTCGGAAAAAACCGTCGACGACGTGGAGTCGACCGGGTGGTCGCCCGGAGCCGACCACGCGATCTATTCCATGGCGGGAACAAGCCCCATGCTCCCGACATCCTTCCTCCTGTATGAGGAGAATCCCGACGGCGTGCGTGTCCACACAGACTCTCGATCCGTGCCCGTGGCTGAGACCCATCTGCGCAGCGCCAGCGACATCCTGGGCTACGGGCTGGACGCAGCTGACGGCGACTTCGGCTCGGTCGCCGATCTCGTCTTCTCCGACGATGTCTGGCGTCTCGCCTATGTCGCCATCGATACCGGCAACTGGCTTCCCGGGCGGGTTGTCGTGCTGTCTCCGGAATGGACGAAGCCTTTCGTCTGGGAACACCGGAAGATCGCCGTTGACCTCACCCGCGACCAGATCAGGCAAGCGCCGCCCCTGGCCGATCTGGCGGGTCTCGAGCGCAGCTATGAAACCGATCTGCAGCGCTATTATGGCGTCCCGATGATGTGAGCGATGCGCGACAAAAGCCCGTGGTCCAGTAGATTGAGTTTGACATTTGGTACCCATTTCCAGCGTGTCCAAAACCAAATGTAAACTCATAAAATCCACTAGAATCATAAGCTTACCAGTGGCTTCTCTGATTCCAACATTTGCGCTGGAAGGTGCGGCAAGGGGATGCAAATGTTGGAATCAAACCACCAGTGGTGCGATCCTGACAGATAGTTCCCATCTGTCAGGACAAATCGCCCCACCAGATCAATAGCTTGTGGGCTGACTTTTCGAAACAGACGGGAACCATCTGTTTGGGTCAGACCACCAGGTCTTGACGCGGCTCGCCATGTTGCGGATGCGTTCGCAGTCAAGGGAGAAGTCAAGGGCGCTGTCAATGGCGCAGTCAAGGGCGCGGTCAATGGTGCGGTCAATGGCGCGGTCAAGGGCACAGTCGTCAGGCCGCAGCCTGTTCATCCTTTTCGCTGCCTGGTGCCAGGGTGACTTCGAGGCCGTCGAGATCCTCGTGCATCAGGATCTGGCAGGAGAGGCGTGAATTGCCTTCCACCGAAAAGGCTCCGTCGAGCATGTCTTCCTCCTCCGATTCCAACGGATGGAGCCGGTCCGCCCAGGCGTTTGACACGTAGACATGGCAGGTTGCGCAAGCGCAGGCACCACCGCATTCAGCTTTGATGTCGAGACCCCAGTCGCGGATGATCTCCATGACGCGGAAGCCTTCAAGCGCATCGAGCGAGTGGCGCTGGCCCTGCTGGTCGGTGACATGGATCTGCATGGCTGCTGGTTCCTTTCGCAACGCAATCTGTCAGGACGCGGATTTGCGCCGCCATGAATAGGAGTCCCCGACCGCCGAAGGTCTGGCTGTCGGCTGGTAATGGAGATCGATGCCCGAAAGGCGGCGTTCTCCAAGCCTGCGGATCGTCGGCTCATGGCTGACCGCAAAGCTGTCGATACCGACCCTCAGCATGAACGGGACCTGGTCGAGAAGCACTGCGCCGATGGCGCGGATCTCGCCGCCATAGCCCAGCCGGTCGCGAAGAAGGCTTGCGTGGGAAAAGGCGCGGCCATCGTTGAAGGCGGGAAAATTGACCGCGACGAAAACCACCCGGTCGATGATGGGGCCAAGTCGCGACACATCGTCTGCCGGGTCGATGCGCACGGCGATAGGGTCGTTGCTCAACTCCGACTTGGCCAGCGCGTCAGACAGGGACAGCACTGGCTTGCCGGTTCCGTCGCCCTTGTGATCCCACGGGTCATCGGTCACGAACCCGGAGAGGGTCCAGATGGTGGACATGGCTGTCATCTCTCTCATGCCGCTTCCACTTCGCCGCCATAGAGCGCCGCCTTGAACGGTGCTGGCCCGACGCGGCGATAAAAGTCGATGAAACTTTCCGAGCTGTCGTTGCGGGCGGTGAGATAGGTGTCCACGATCACCTCGATGGCGTCCGTGAGCCGTTCCGATTCGAAGCCGCGGCCGATGATCTCGCCAATCGAGGTGTTCTCGTCTGCGGAGCCGCCAAGGGTGATCTGGTAGAGTTCAGCACCTTTCTTCTCGACCCCCAGGATGCCGATATGGCCCACATGGTGGTGCCCGCAGGCATTGATGCAGCCTGAGATCTTGATTTTCAGCTCACCGATCTCGGCCTGCCGGGCAGGACTGGCGAACCGGTTGGAGATCTCCTGGGCGACCGGGATCGAGCGCGCATTGGCAAGGGCGCAATAGTCAAGGCCCGGGCAGGCGATGATGTCGGTGATCAATCCGGCATTGGCGGTGGCAAGCCCTTCGGCCGCAAGTCCGCGCCAGAGCGGCTCGAGGTCGGCGAGTGCCACATGCGGCAGCACGAGGTTCTGCTCATGGGTGACGCGGATTTCGCTGTAGGCGAACTCGTCGGCGAGCCGCGCGACGGCGTCCATCTGGTCGGCGGACGCGTCTCCCGGAATGCCGCCAATGGGTTTGAGTGAGATGGTGACCATGCCGTAATCGGGGTGGCGATGAGGCGCGACGTTGCGCCCGACCCAGTCGGAAAACGCAGGTTCGGACCGCTTCCAGGCTGCGAGTTCTCCCCAACCTTCGCCCCGTGGCTGCAGATCAGGTGGCGCGAAGTACGCGGTGATCGCCTCCACATCCTTTTCGGGCAGCGTGAGCTCGCCGTCCTTCAAATGCGCCCACTCCGTTTCGATCTGGGCTGCGAGTTCGTCAACGCCGGTTTCATGGACGAGGATCTTGATCCGCGCCTTGTACTTGTTGTCACGCCGCCCATGGAGATTGTAGACGCGCATGATGGCCGTCACATAGGACAGAAGGTGGGTTTCGGGCAGGAATTCCTTGATCAGCTTTGCCACCATCGGGGTGCGCCCCTGCCCCCCGCCAACATAGACGGCAAAACCCAGTTCCCCGTCCGAATTGCGCTTGAGTTGAAGTCCGATGTCATGCACCTGGATGGCTGCACGGTCGTGCTCGGCGGCGGTGATGGCGATCTTGAACTTGCGCGGCAGGAACGAAAATTCCGGGTGCAGCGACGACCATTGCCGAAGGATCTCTGCATAGGGGCGCGGATCGGCGACTTCGTCGGCGGCGGCACCGGCAAAATGGTCAGCCGTGACGTTGCGGATGCAGTTGCCCGATGTCTGGATGGCGTGCATCTCGACCTCGGCCAGCTGATCGAGAATGGCGGGCATGTCTGACAGCTTGGGCCAGTTGTACTGGATGTTCTGCCGCGTTGTGAAATGGCCGTAGCCCCGGTCGTAAACGCGGGCGATATGGGCAAGCTTGCGCAACTGGCTGGAAGACAGCGTGCCGTAGGGAATGGCCACGCGCAGCATGTAGGCATGGAGCTGGAGATAAACCCCGTTCATCAGCCTGAGCGGCTTGAAGGCGTCTTCGCTGATTTCGCCGGTCAGGCGACGGGCGACCTGGTCGCGGAACTGATCGACACGCGCGCGAACAAAATCGTGGTCGAATTCATCATAGCGATACATGAAGGATCCTCAGGCTGCCTGCGAGGCGGTTACGGCTGCGGGTGCGTAGTCGATGGTCGGCCCTTCGGCCCGGATGCGCTCACGCAGCCTCAGCGCTCGGGGACCGTGGGGGGTTTCTTCCACGCCGATGACGGTGGCGTCGACCACGCGGTTGTCCGCCATGGCGGCTGCACCGATGGCGTTGAGCGCCTCGATGGCCTCTGCATGACGGGCGACGAGGCTGTCGGCAATGGAAGTGTCCCACTGGCCATTGGCATTGAGCCAGACCGAGACACCATCTTCGAGGCGGTTTGCAGTCAGGACGTTGGCTGTCATGTCAGTCTCCTCAGGCGGCCACGGTACGGGCCGGCGCAAAAGCTTGGGTGAGCGGTGTGGACCGGGTGAGATCAGCGTCGGCGACCGCATCACCGATGATGACCATCACCGGTCCACTCAATTCGGAAGCCGCCTCCAGTCGGGGCAGGTCTGCAAGCGTGCCGTGAAAAAGCCGGCGGTCGGTGCGGCTGGCATTCTCGATCACCGCCACGGTGGTCTCGATTCCAAGCCCGGCCTCCACAAGACGCGTGGCGACACTGGCAGCCACGCTGCGGCCCATATAGACGGCGATTGTGGCACCTGAGACCGCAAGCCGTGCCCAATCGGGCAGCGTATCGCCGTTGAGATCATGGCCGGTGGTGAAGACAAGCGACGAGGCCACGCCGCGCAGCGTGAGCGGCAGCTGGAAATCGGCGGCCGCCGCAAAGGCGGACGTGATACCGGGCACCACCTCAAATGATATTCCAGCCGACCTCAACGCCGCCATCTCTTCGGCCGCCCGCCCGAAGATCAGCGGGTCGCCGGACTTGAGCCGCACGACGCGCTTGCCGTCGCGCGCCAACCGCACCAGCAGCGCGTCGATCTCGCCTTGCGTCTTGGAATGGCAGCCCTTGCGTTTGCCCACACCATGGCGCTCGGCATCGCGGCGGCCGAGACTGACGATCGCCTCGGGCACGAGCGCGTCGTAGACGATCGCATCGGCCTCCATCATGGCGCGCTGGGCACGCAGCGTCAGAAGATCTTCGGCGCCCGGACCCGCACCCACAAGCCAGACATGGCCGGGAACCGGCTCGCGGCCGCGCAACATGCGGGTTGCGGCCCGGCGGGCGAGCGTCACGTCACCTCTGGCCACGTGATCGGCGACATCGGCTTCAAAGAACCGGCGCCAGAAGACGCGCCGGGCGACACCGCGTGGCAAGAGACGGTCGACCGCAACGCGGTACTCGGCGGCGAGACGGGCGAGCCTGCCGAGCGAAGGCGACAGCATCAGGTCGATACGGGCGCGGATCATCTGCGCGAGCACAGGCCCCGCACCTTCCGTGCCGATCGCCACGGCGACCGGGGCGCGGTTGACGAGCGCGGGGGTGAAGAAGTCGCACTGGTCGGGTTGATCCACCGCATTGGCCGGGATCGCGCGCGCGCGGGCGGCGGCAACGATGGCGCGGTCGGCCTCGCCTTCACCGGTCGCGGCAAAGACCAGAACGGCACCCTCAAGGTGATCGTCGGAGAACGGTGCCTCGATCAGGTTCAGCCGGTGGCGGGCCACAGCTTCCAAAAGCTCGGCCTGAGGCGCATCGGCGATGACCGCGATTGCCGCAGCGGTATTGGCCAAGAGCCGCGCCTTGGCGGCAGCTTCAGCCCCATTGCCGACGATGACGACCTTGCGGTCCTCGACCTTGAAGAAGGCCGGAAACACGGTCAATTTTGTCGGGTCGCGTTGCATGGAAACCTGCCTTGGTGACATCTTCGACCTAGTGTGATTGTTGCGGCGCAAAATAGAAGGAACAAACGTTTGCCGAACGGCGGGTGGGGATATTCTTTTCCTTTCGCGAACACGTTATTGAGAATGAGAAACCGGCCTGCGACCTGGTCGGCTTGAATGGAACCACTCAATCCGTAGGGATGCCGCCAATGAAAGACATCGACCGAGCCCGCCTGGTCCACCGGTTCCTTACCGTCATGGACGAAAACATCCTGCCCTTGACGGAAGCGGGCGTCGCCCGCGGCAACAAGGTTTTCGGGGCGGCTGTGTTGAACAAGTCGGATCTGTCGCTGGTCATGGCGGAGACCAACAACGAGACCGAGAACCCGCTATGGCACGGCGAAGTGCATCTGCTCAAACGGTTCTACGAATCGCCGGTGTCGCGTGAGGCTTCGACCCGGAACCTTCTTTTCCTGTCCACCCACGAACCCTGCTCGATGTGCATGTCGGCAATCACCTGGGCTGGCTTTGACAACTACTATTTTTTCTTCAGCCATGCTGAGTCCCGCGACAGCTTCGCCATCCCCCACGATCTCAAGATACTCAAGGAAGTTTTCGGTCTGGATCCAGGCGGCTACAACCGCGACAACGCCTTTTGGAGCGCACGCGGCATCTTCGAACTGATCGCCGCATTGCCTGAAGCCGAGGCCGAGCCGCTGCTGGCACGGGCGCATCGCATCCGGGAGCGTTATGCTGCCCTTTCTGACGCCTACCGGGCCAACAAGTCGAACAATTTCATTCCGCTCAACTGAGCCTGCCCGCAACTTGGCTGTGGACAACGGGACCGCGCACCTTGGCCCGGTCGCAGCCGGTGCGTCCATGGGATAGACTTTCTCCATGACCCCTTCGCGCGAAATTTCAGCACTTCTCGACATCATGGCCGCCCTGCGAGACCCCGATACCGGTTGCCCGTGGGACATCAAGCAGGATTTCGCCTCCATCAAACCCTATACCATCGAAGAGGCCTATGAAGTCGCCGACGCCATCGAGCGCAAGGATCCCGACGATCTTTGCGAGGAACTCGGCGATCTCCTGCTGCAGGTTGTCTTTCACGCACAGATGGCCGATGAGGCCGGTCTGTTCGGCTTTGGCGATGTGGTGGAGGCCATCACCACCAAGATGATCCGCCGTCATCCCCATGTTTTTGCAGACCTGGCCGCAAGGACGCCGGAGGCAGTCAAGGCGCAGTGGTTGGAGATCAAGGCAGCAGAGAAGCTGGAAAAAGCTGCCCGGCGAGCGCAACGCGGAATGTCCCAAGGCTCCGCCGAAGGCCTTCTCGATGGAATTCCGCGCGCGTTTCCGGCGCTGATGGAAGCCTTGAAGCTGCAGCAGGCGGCGGCCCGCGTCGGCTTTGACTGGGGTGCGGCAGGACCGGTGCTGGACAAGATCGAGGAGGAAATCGGCGAGCTGCGCGAGGCTATCGCCCAGGGTCAACTGGACGAGGTCCGCAATGAATTGGGGGATGTCATCTTTTCGGTCGCCAACCTCGCCCGCCATCTCAAGGCCGATCCTGAAATGGCGCTGCGGCAGACCAACGGGAAATTTCGGCGGCGCTTCGCCTATATCGAGAAGGGACTTGCCGCCCAAGGCAAGACTCCGGAGGCGGCGAGCCTCGAAGAAATGGACGAACTCTGGACTGAGGCCAAGACTGGCGCTTGAAGACTGGCGCTCGAAGACTGGCGCTTGAAGACTGGCGCTTGAAGACTGGCGCTTGACATTCGCCCCAGATCAAACGTCAAACGCGTAAAACCACTGGAATCATGAACTTGGGGGCGCTTCTTCTGATTTTACATGTGCTCGAATGAGTACTGCAACGCGACGCACGTGGGAAAGCCCACCTCTACAGCGCCGCGCGTCCCGGAGGACGCGTGAATGTCGCCGTACAGCTTTCAAATGAATCCATGTGCGTTTCGTTCAGTCGAACCCGATTGAGCGCGGCGTGCATTTGAGCAATTCCGGCGTTGCCAGAATCGCCGGAACAGCTCAATCCTCTTGTTTTGACGCAATTGCGGACGCGAAAGCGGTGCCATTTTCGCTGCAATTGCTCTAATCCTCGGCGGGCTTTGGGCCAAGGCCCATGCGCTGGTCGAGCTCCTCGGAATCTGAATCGGTGAATTCGGCCTCAATGATCACCGAGCCATCCTCCATGTCCTGGCGCGCCTTTACCCGTCCGCGCTGATAGATCCAGGGTACAAGCGCCATTCTGTCCGGCTTGACAGTGATGCTGCGAGAGACGATTTCGCCGGACACAAGGCCCTCGATCCGTTCGAGCAAGCTGCCGATTCCCTCGCCCGTCACCGCCGAAAGGGCGATGGCGTTGTCGGAGCCGGCCGCCTTGAGCACGAGTGCTTCAGCCGCCTCCTCCGGCAGGAGATCGATCTTGTTCCAAACCTCGACCAGCTTCCGGCCGTCGCCGTCGCTCAGACCCAGACTTTTGAGGATCGTTTCGACATCGGCCGCCTGCGCGCCTCGGTCGGGATCGGACATGTCGCGCACATGCAGGATCAGATCGGCTTCGACCACCTCTTCCAGTGTGGCCCGGAAGGCTGCGACGAGATGGGTCGGCAGGTTGGAGATGAAACCCACCGTGTCCGACAGAATGACTGTGCGACCGTGAGGGAGCTTCATACGCCGTAACGTCGGATCGAGGGTGGCAAACAGCATGTCCTCAGCCAGAACCTCTGCACCGGTGATGCGATTGAACAGCGTCGACTTGCCGGCGTTGGTGTAGCCGACAAGAGCCACGATCGGATGAGGGACCTTTTTGCGTTTGGCACGGTGCAGCTGCCGCGTGCGGCGCACCTGTTCGAGCTCCCGCTCGAGCTTGATGATGCGCTCCTGCAAGAGCCGCCTGTCGGCTTCGATCTGCGTCTCACCCGGCCCGCCCATGAAGCCGCCGCCGCCGCGCTGGCGCTCAAGGTGGGTCCAGCTGCGGACAAGCCGGCCCTTCTGGTAATTGAGATGGGCGAGGTCGACCTGCAACACGCCTTCCTTGGTGGAGGCGCGCCGACCGAAGATCTCGAGAATAAGCCCGGTGCGGTCGATGACCTTCACCTTCCATTCCCGTTCGAGATTGCGCTGCTGCACCGGCGTGAGCGGATGATCAACGATCACCAGACCCGAACCGGTCTCCTTGAGAAGCGCATTGATCTCTTCAAGTTTGCCCGTGCCGAACAGGGTTGCGGGCTTTGGCTGCGGAACCGGCACGATCAGCGCCTCTGCGACAACAAGATCGATGGCGCCGGCCAGACCCACGGCCTCGCCGAGCCGGTGGGCATCCGGTCTGCGCGCTGGTTCGCCCGCTTCCGGCGCCGGCTGGCGCTTGCGTATGACGGGAATGAGAACCACTGCGCGCATCTCGTCCACCGGCCGGTCACGGTCGGCGGCGTGGTCTTCTCCGAAAATGTCTGTCGATGAAATGATGGTAACCTCTGCTGCGTTCTCGCGACCGGTCAGACGGGATAGGGACCGCCGGGGCTCTGCCCGCCGCCCCTGCCTTCCAAAACGCCGCACATCTTCCGGAACACGCCAATGTCGCTGCGACTCTCTGGATGTGTACAAGCGCGTGGCATTCAATCGCGGCCGATTGAACGCGACTTGCACTAGATAGGGCCTCGGCGGCCATCATGCAACGCAGAACGGCGCAAATCGTCGACTGGTGCGCCGGTGGCCAGCCAATCGGAGAGGGTCATGCCTGGCCAGAATTCCGGTCATCCTGCGCGCGCATTTTCTGTCCGACCGCCCTCAGGCCGCATCTTCGCTTTCGAACATCTGCACCGGCTGGCTTGGCATGATGGTCGAGATCGCGTGCTTGTAGACGAGTTGGGAATGCCCATCGCGCCGCAACAGCACGCAAAAGTTGTCAAATGAAGTCACCACTCCGGTGAGCTTCACCCCATTGATCAAAAAGATCGTCAGTGAAATCTTCTGCTTCCGGACCGTGTTGAGAAACAGGTCCTGCAAGTTCTGTGCACGCTCTGCCATTACGCTTTGTCTTTCCGTCTTCTTATTGCTCGCCAGGCGAGGCGTTGTCATCTTGCCCGCCAGGCGAGGCGTTGTCATCTTGCCCGCCAAGGCGAGGCGTTGTCATCTTGCCGATGTCACGGGACACGGCCGCTGAGCATGCCTGTCACGGTCGGGCGACATGCCTTTCAAGTGATAGACCGATAAATTCTGGATATCGTAGACCCGTCCCGCGCATTTTACCCCCGCATTCACGAAGAGGCGATTTCAGAAGACCATTCATTTCGGTGTTTGTAAACAGCGGAATTCGCTTTCCATCCCCGTGCTGGCGCAGTTCGTGGCGTGGATCGGCGTGCTTGCCGCACATTCGGCCGGGTTCTGACCACTCGGTCAAAATCCCATTCAATTCATATGTTTGCGGCCCCTTGCGATGCGTTTCGTTCAATCGAACCCGTTTGAACGCGACCTTCATCAGCGATTGAGCCAGTATCGCACATTGAGCACGGCGAACAGGACGAGCACTTCAAGGCGTCCAAGCGTCATCGTCACGATGGCGATGATTTTCGCCGCAGGCGGCAGCGCAGCGAGCGCGGGCCAGACGTCATTGGCTGGCTCGGTCACAAAGTTCGGCGGAATGAACGCTTCATAGATCGGACCGGCATTGGCGAAGAAGGCGATCGCAAGACTTGCCGCTGCATCAAAGCCAGTCGCCGTCAGCGAGAAGCCGATTGTCGAGAAGCTGATGACGGCGAGTGTAAGCACGAAATAGGCCCAGATTGCCCTCATGCTTTCCTCATTGACCGAAAACCGACCGAAGCGAACGCTCTTCACGCTTGTCGGGTAGATGATCATGCCGAGGTCGCGCAGCGCATGGGCGGCCATGGCGCCGACCCGGTAAATCTTGATCCCGCCGGTGGTCGAATAGATCCCGGCACCAACGAGAACCACCATGAGGACCGCGATTTCTGGCAAGAGAGCGATCAACCCGGGACGTGTTTCCCAGCCACTCGTGGCGACAAGCGATGTTGCGGTAAGAATGCTTTCGGCCACCGCCGGGCCAATGCTGCCCGGCGGCAGGCTGCCACCTGACACCGCCGCCAGCCGCGCTGCATAGATCACCGAGAGCACAAAGATGACGAGACAGACGATGGCGGTCTCCGGATTGTCGGTGAAGAAACGGCGTGGTGCCCGGATAATGATATTTCGCCAGAACACGCTGACGGTGCCGAGCCCGAGGCCCAAGGCAAGCACGAGCTGCGCGATGGGGCCGGCATGGTCCTCAAGCGCGCCATCGAATGGCAGAAACCCGCCCGTGGCAATGGCCACCATGCCGAGCATGCCTGCGATGATTGGCTCGACGCCTGCCACCATCAAGCCGATCGCGATTGCTGCGGTCATCAGCACATATTGGCCGAGCACATCGCGAAAAACCTCGAGACTGACCGTCATGTCCGTGGGCTGCCCGGTTTGCAGCCTGCGGTCACCGGCAGGCAGGCCGCCAAAACCGGCGGGCGCCAGAACGTGGATGATCGACAGCAGTGTCAGGAAACCGCCATACCATTCGAGCGACGCCCGCCAGAAAATGATCGCAAGCGGTGTGGTCTGCCGCGACAGCAAAGAAGTGCCGGAGGTGGTCAATGCGGAAACGGCTTCAAACCACGCATCGACCAGCGGCATGTCAGTCAGCGCGGCGAACGCGGCGGCGGCGGCCAGCGGCGTCAACGTCCACACTGCGACAAGCGCGAGGTAACCCGGTGCCCGGCCGAGCCGCCGCGGAAAGCCCGCAATTGCTGCAAGCACCAGAAAAGACGCAAATGCGCCGAGCGCGGCCACCAGGATCATCAGAAATGCGGTGTCGGACGTTCCGTCGGCGATAGCAAACAGGGTTGCCAGCGCAAGCAAGGCAAAGATGCCTGCTACCGCGATGGCGACCACATGGAGGATGCCCAGCATGCTTTTAGAAAAATTCGAGGCTGACGCGGAACATCTGCTCCACATGGCGGACGGACTCGAGTTCCGAGAACATCACCACCCGATCCTTGGCCTTGATCTTGGTGTCCCCGTTCGGCCGGATCACCGCCTTGTCGCGATAAATCGCCCCGATCCGCACGCTGGCGGGCAGATCAAGTTCTCGCAGCGGTTTTCCAACCAACGGCGAGGTCTCCAGCGCTTCCGCCTCGATCACCTCCGCCTGGCCCTTCTGCACGCTGTAGACGGACCGGATGCGCCCGCGCCGCACATGCTGGAGGATGCGCGAGATGGTGACAGCCCGCGGATTGATATGGGCATCGATCCCCATGGTCTTTGTGAAGCTGTGATAGGAGGGATTGTTGATGAGCGCCAGATTGGCTTTGCAGCCGAGCCGTTTGGCCATCACCGAGGAGAGGATATTGACCTGGTCGTCATTGGTGAGCGCCACCATGAGATCGGCATCTTGAATGTCGGCTTCAATGAGGATGTTCTGATCAAGCGCCGAGCCGTTGAGCACCACGGTCCGCGAAAGGGTGTCGGCGATGGTGACAGCACGGGCCCTGTCAGTTTCGATGATTTTAACCTTGGTCTTGGGTTGGCGCGCCTCAATCGCCTGAGCGACGTAGTAGCCGATGTTGCCGCCGCCCGCGATGATGATGCGGGATGCTTCCTGTTCTTCGTGTCCGAACAGGCCGAGCGTGCGGCGGACATGGTCCCGGTCACAGACCACATAGGCAAGGTCGCCCATGCTCAACTGATCGGACGAATGGGGCACAAACAGCTTTTCATTGCGCCAGACGCCCACCACCGTCGCTATCAGGTCGGGAAACAGTTCGCTCAACTGCTCGAGCGGCGTGTTCACCACGGGGCAGTCCTCAAGGCATTCTATGGCCACCATGGCAATGCGGTCGTCGGCAAAACGCACCGCATCGGTGGCACCTGGAAGCGCAATCCGCCGAAGGACCATCTGACCGACCTCGATCTCGGGAGAGATGACGACGTCAATCGGCATGTGGTCGCGGGAGAACAGATCGGCGTAGTGGGAATGCAGATAGCTCTGCGCGCGGATGCGGGCGATCTTGGTGGGAACGTTGAAGAGGGAATGGGCCACCTGGCAGGCGACCATGTTGACCTCGTCATACAGCGTAACGGCGATGATCATGTCGGCCTGCTCGGCACCGGCCTGAGCGAGCATGTCCGGTTGGGCACCGTGGCCCACATAGCCACGGACATCGAGCGTGTCGCGGATACCCTGAATGAGAGCGGCCGACGTATCGATCACCGATACGTCATTCTCCTCGGCAGCGAGACGTTCGGCAATCCCGTACCCGACCCGGCCTGCGCCGCAAATAATCACTCTCATGACATTTCCCTGGATAGACCCGGCTCCTGAGCCGGTTCAAACCGGCATCGGCCACGCCCGCTTATACGCCAAGCGATTTCAATTTGCGATGCAGCGCTGACCGCTCCATCCCCACAAATTCGGCGGTTCGCGAAATGTTGCCGCCGAACCGGTTGATCTGGGCGACCAGATAGTCACGCTCAAACATTTCGCGCGCTTCGCGAAGCGGCAGGGTCATGATTTGCGTCGCTCCGGCTGCGCTCGTTTTCGGCAACATGTCTGAGACGTCATCGGGCAGCATATCGGCTGTGATGATCGTTTCAGGGCCGTCGGATCGGGCAAGAATCATCAGTCTTTCCATATAATTGCGCAGCTGACGAATGTTCCCCGGCCAGGTGTGGGCCTGGATGACTGCCAGCGCGTCGTCTCCGATTCGGCGGTTGCGGATGCCTGCCTGCTCGGAGATCTGGCGCATGAAGGTGTCGACAAGGAACGGTATGTCTTCCCGACGCTCCATCAGCGAGGGCACCTTGACCGGCACAACCGCCAGCCGGTGGTAGAGGTCCTCGCGGAATTCCCCTGCTGAAATCATCTCCTCAAGATTGATGGCGGTCGAGGAAATGATGCGGACGTCAACCCGAACCCGCTTGGTCCCGCCGACTCGTTCGAATTGCTGGTCGACCAGAACCCGGAGGATCTTGCTCTGGGTGCCGCGGGGCATGTCGGCCACTTCGTCGATGTAAAGGATTCCGCCATGGGCCTCCTCAAGCACCCCCACCTTGCGTTCATGGCTCGAGGTGCTTTCGGTGCCGAAGAGGGCGACTTCCATCCGTTCGGGCGTGATCGCGGCCGCATTGAGCACGACGAAAGGCCCGTTGGCCCGCGCACTCTTTCTGTGGATAAGGCGGGCCACGAGTTCCTTGCCGCATCCCGATGGTCCGAGAATCATCACCCGACTGTTGGTCGGTGCGACCTTCTCGATGATCTGCTTGAGCTGCGACACGGCCACCGAAGTTCCGATCAGTTCCACCGGATCACCGGACCGCTTCTTGAGTTCGGTGACCTCGCGCTTGAGTTTGGACGTTTCCAGCGCCCGTTCGGCCACCAGCACCAGCCGGTCGGCCTTGAACGGCTTCTCGATGAAATCATAGGCACCGCGCCGGATGGCGGAGACCGCCGTCTCGATGTTGCCATGGCCCGAAATCATCACGACCGGCAGGTCAGGGTAACGCGCCTTGATTTCGTCGAGCAGCGCAAGCCCGTCCAGTCGGCTGCCCTGAAGCCAGATGTCGAGAAACACAAGCCGCGGCACACGGTCGGAGATGGTCTGCAAAGCACTGTCGCTGTCGTGGGCCATGCGCGTTTCATGGCCCTCGTCCGAGAGAATTCCAGAGACGATTTCGCGGATGTCGACCTCGTCGTCCACCACCAGAATGTCAGATGCCATGAACGGGCTCCCTTTCCTGCTCTGTCTCAATGCTGCCGGGCATTGCTTTCACCGGCAGGCGCACCGTAATCATCGCACCGCAGCCACCGTCAATATCGGCGGGCGCATCCCGCAACTGGATTTCTCCGCCGTGGTCGTCAATGATCTTCTTGACGATGGCGAGACCAAGTCCGGTTCCTTTTTCGCGCATGGTCATGTAGGGCTCAAGCAGACGGTAGCGGTTTTCGGTCGGAAGGCCGCGGCCATTGTCGATGATGTCGACGACATGGTCGTGGCCGTCGAGCGAGCGCGCCGCCCGCACGACAATGCGTTTGCCGTCACGCGGCTCGTTCTGAGCCACCGAATCTATGGCCTCTGTGGCGTTTTTGATCAGGTTTCCGAAGGCCTGCCCGAGCATGCGCGGGTCATACATGCCCTCAAGGGGTGTCTCGGGCATCTGGAGTTCGAAATGGATGTCGGTCCGGCTCACTTCTCTGAGGAAGACCGCATTCTTGAGGATGTCGCGCAGGTCGGTCCGCGTCTTCGCCGGCTTCGGCATCCGGGCGAAGGAGGAGAACTCGTCGACCATGCGCCCGATATCCTCCACCTGCCGGATGATGGTGTCTGTGCACTGGTCGAAGACGGCCCGGTCGGCGTCCGGGATCTGCTTGCCATAACGGCGGCGGATCCGCTCGGCCGACAATTGAATGGGCGTCAACGGATTCTTGATCTCATGGGCGATGCGACGGGCGACGTCCGCCCAGGCGGTCGAGCGTTGGGCGATCAACAGGTCGGTGATGTCGTCGATGGTGACGACGAAGGATTCGTGACCGTCATGGGTTTCCTCGCGGGTGACCTTGACGTCGAGGGTCCGCTCCTTGCCGCCACGCTTGAGGGTGATCTGGGCACGGGTGTCGGCCCTCGGGCGGAGAGACGCCTCCGCGATGACGGCGCCGAACTCCGGTGCGACATCCGAAAACGGCACATCGATGATGCCGGTTGCACCGTCGGTGAGAATGGCGGAAGCGGAGCGGTTGGCGATCGTCACACGGGCGTTGTGATCAATGCCCACGACGCCAGCCGAGACGCCCGACAGCACTGCCTCGGTGAAGCGGCGGCGATCATCGATCTGATCCTTGGCGGAGAGAATTTCGTCGCGCTGGGTGCGGATCTGCACGATCATGTTGTTGAAGGTTTTGGCGAGTGAGCCGACGTCGCCATCCGATGCATGCACCGGAACCGAGACGTCGAGATTGCCAGATGCCACCATGTCAGAGGCGTTGATGAGCACACGGATCGGCCGCACCAGCCGGTCGGCGACGGCGATGGCGGTCCAGATCGCCGCCAGCAGCACGATGAGCGCGAAACCGAGATAGAGGATGCCGAAGGCCAGTTGCAGCGGTGCCCTGCCCTTTTCCATCGTCTGGTATTCGAGCGTGGCGTCCTCCATCAGGCGCATGGAGCGCATCACCTCGGGATCGACGACCCGGATGGTGTAGAGTATGGTGTTGTCAATCTGCTGCAGCGGCATCAGGGCACCCACCAGATTGGTAACGCCGGGCGGAATGAGCGTCGGCTTGCCCGCCACCGCGTCTTTGAGCGCGTCCACAGGCACCGAAGGAAGCGGCCGCTCGGTCGGAATGTCGGCGCTGACGATGACACTGCCATCATCCCGGATCAGGAAGGCGCCGAGCAGACCGCGACCGACGGCCTGACGGGTGAGGAAATTCGAAAATCCCGTCCGGTCGAGGCTGTAGAGCGTGCGGGCATTGTCAAGATCGTTGGCCATGGTGACCGTCTGGCCCTGCAGAAAGCGCGCATTTTCGAGCACGTAGGCTTCCGCCACCGAAAGCGAAGAATTGACGATCGCCTTGGTGCGCAGCGAGAACCAGCGGTCAAGGCCAACATCCAGCGTGATCGAGGCGACGATGGCCACGAGGATGGCCGGCACGATCGCCACAATGGAGAACAGAGCGACGACGCGTATATGCAGCCTTGCCGCAGCCTTGCCCCGCTTGCGCGCCCGCACCAAAGTCCGGAACTCGAGAAACACGAGCGCCAGCAGTCCGACGACGAACAGGAGATTGACGGCTACCGCTGCCAAGACCACCGAATCGACGGGGTCAATGGGGGTGAGACCAAGCAAGATGGCAAACGAGACAAGCGCACTGATGAAGGCGCTGATGACCAGCGCGATGCCGGGCAGCGCGAGCAGCTTGCCGCGCCGCACCCCTTCCAGTACGGAACGGCCCATATCCAAATCGTCAGTCTGATCTGTCGTACCTACTGCCATGCAGACGGCATGCTCCGGGGGTCTGCGGACAGTTGCCCGATAGCCCTGCCCGCTCGTTGCTTTCAAGCAACAGAATGTGGCTAAAATGCAACGTTTCCGACCTGCCTGTCAAGTTCACAGCCCTGAAATCGGACTCGCCGATTGCAGGTCCATGCCTGGACCGCCACCCGCTCACACCGGTCGCGGCGAGCGATAGACGGTGACGCCGAGTTCACGGATCTTCTTGCGCAGGGTGTTGCGGTTCAATCCGAGAAGGTCGGCGGCTTTGATCTGGTTGCCGCGGGTCGCGGTCAAGGCGGCGAGAATGAGCGGATGCTCCACCTCTTCGAGAACCCGCTGATAGAGCCCCGGCGGCGGCAGGTCTTCGCCAAAGCCGGAGAAATAGCGGCGCATGTTCTCCTCGACCGCCTGGGCGATGGTGGTCTGGCCCGCCGGTCCTGCCCCGCGCGGCGAAGACGCTTCCGGTGAGTCTATCCGCAACTCGTTGTCGATGATTTCCCGGCTTATGGCGTCTTGCGGATAAAGCGCCATGACGCGGCGGACCACGTTTTCAAGTTCGCGCACATTGCCCGGCCACGGATAGGCCTTGAGCAAGTCCAGCGCCTCGCTGTCGAAACGCTTGGCGTCCAGGCCTTCGCGAACCGCCTGGCGGACGAAATGGCGCACGAGATCAGGTACATCCTCGGCCCGGTCGCGCAGCGGTGGAAGGCGCAACGGCACCACATTAAGCCGGTAGTAGAGGTCTTCCCGGAACAGGCCCTGATTGATCAGGATCTTGAGATCCTTGTTGGTGGCGGCCACGATGCGCACGTCGGACCTGATCGGAATCCGGCCGCCCACCGTAGTGTATTCGCCCTGCTGGAGCACGCGCAGAAGCCGGGTCTGGGCATCCATCGGCATGTCGCCAATTTCGTCAAGGAACAGTGTGCCGCCCTCAGCCTGCTCGAAGCGACCGGCCGAGCGGCTCTGAGCCCCGGTAAATGCACCCTTTTCGTGGCCGAACAGCTCGGATTCGATCAGATCGCGCGGGATCGCTGCCATGTTGATGGCGACGAAGGGACCATTGCGGCGCTTGCCGTAATCGTGGAGCGCCCGCGCGACGAGTTCCTTGCCGGTTCCCGATTCCCCCGTGATCATCAGCGTGAGATCAGTCTGCATCAAGCGCGCAAGCACCCGGTAGATCTCCTGCATGGCCGTAGACCTGCCGACCAGTGGCATTCCTTCGGTGGAGTCCTCGGGGGGCGCCTGCAGTGACTTGCGCGGCTCGGAAAGCGCGCGGCCAATGATGCCGATCATTTCCGTCAGGTCGAAGGGCTTGGGCAGGTAGTCGTAAGCGCCGCATTCCGATGCCTTGATGGCGGTCATGAAGGTATTCTGCGCGCTCATCACCAGCACCGGCAGGTCTGGCCGTGCCCGCCGGATCCGCGGGAGCATATCGAAGGCGTTCTCGTCGGGCATCACCACATCGGTGATGACCAGATCGCCCTCGCCCGCCGATACCCAGCGCCAGAGCGTCGCGGCGTTGGACGTGATCCGGACTTCGTAGCCGGCGCGCGACAGCGCCTGGTTGAGCACAGTCCGGATGGCGGCGTCATCGTCGGCGACGAGAATCGTTGCAGTGCTCATCACATCGGTCCTGTTGTGTCTGCAGTGGTGAATTTGGCGTTCTGTCCGTCTCGCGAGGCGGGCATCAGGATGCGGAAAGTGGTCTTGCGGCTCTGGCTGTCACATTCCACAATGCCGCCATGGCCGCCGACGATCTTGGCGACCAGCGCCAATCCCAGGCCGGAACCGTTTGTTTTGGTGGTGATGAAGGGATCAAACAGATGCGGCAGCAGGTCCGCCGGAACGCCGGGTCCGTTGTCCTGCACGCAGAATTCCAGCGGAAGCGAGACCTTTTCGCGCGTACCCGCCACCGAAAGCCGTATCCCGGGCCGATAGGCGGTGGTCAGAACGATTTCGCCATTGGGATCATCTCCGACGGCTTCTGCGGAGTTTTTCACCAGGTTGAGGAAGACCTGAACCAGTTGATCGCGATTGGCGTTGACCGGCGGCAGAGAGGGGTCGTAAAGCTCCGAGAAGCGGATATTGCGGCCAAAACCGGCTTTGGCGATTGCCTTGACATGGTCCAGCACCGAATGGATGTTGACGGGTGCCCGGTCGACGGGGCGTTCGTCGGAGAAGATTTCCATTCGGTCGACCAGCGAGACGATGCGGTCGGTCTCGTCGCGGATCAGGCGAGCCAGGGCGCGGTCTTCATCCCCCACCGACATCTCCAGAAGCTGGGCTGCACCGCGAATGCCGGAGAGCGGATTCTTGATCTCGTGGGCAAGCATCGACGCAAGCCCGGTGACCGACCGAGCGGCGGCGCGATGGGTGAGCTGGCGGTCGATCTTGTCGGCCATCGAGCGCTCCTGAAAAACGACGACCACATTGTCAGGCGCGCCCGCCAGGGGTGCCACATAGAGATCGACAAGCTTGTCGTTGCCCAGGCGCGGCGACGACAGGTCGACGCGGTATTCGTTGACGCCGGCCTTGCGTTCGCGCACCTGCTCGATGAGTTGCAGGAGCGGACTGCCGAAGGGAACAAGCGTTTCAAGCTTGTTGCGCGCCAAATGAGACGCGCTGGCGGCAAAAAAGGCTTCCGCCTCCCAGTTGGCAAAGCAGACCTTGTCCTCGGCATTGACCATGATGACCGGATGCTGGATCGCGTTGAGCACAGCCGAGGCAATATCTGGCTCTTTGGGATCGACGGGCTTGGCAGGCTTGTCGGGCTTGTTTGTCATGCTGCGCTCTCCATCGGGACGGCGTCGGCCAGACGACAGGCTTCGGTGCCCGCATCAAGCGCCTCGGCAAACAGCGCTTCTGCCTCTTTCGGGTTCGTGCTCGACATCAGCGCCGACTTGACGCCCGATGGCGTGGCAGGCGCAAGGCTGTCGAGATACCAGCCCAGATGTTTGCGCGCATGGCGCACACCAACTGACACGCCGTAGTGGTCGATCATCATGCGGTAGTGCCGCAGCGCGATGGCATGGCGCAGCTCGGGCTGAAGCGGTGCCAGCGGGCTTTCTGCAAGTTCCCCGCAAAGCCAGGGCCGTCCCTGGCTCGCCCGCCCGATCATCACCGCGTCAGCGCCGGTGCGGCGGCGGCATTCGGCGACATCGGCCGCAGACCGGATGTCGCCATTGGCGACAAAAGTGGTTGTCACCATCTCCCGGACGCGGGCGATGGCGTCCCAGTCGGCTTGGCCGTTGTAGAACTGTGACCGGGTTCGCCCGTGAATGGTGATCATCCGGATCCCGGCAGCTTCAGCGCGCACGGCGAGATCGGCGGCATTGAGCGAGGCTTCGTCCCAGCCGAGCCGCATCTTCAGCGTCACCGGCACGCTCACGGCCTTGACCGTCGCCTCGATCATCGAAAGTGCCCGTTCCGGCTCGCGCATCAGCGCTGAACCGGAATAGCCGCCGGTGACCTTCTTGGCCGGACACCCCATGTTGATGTCGATGATGGCCGCCCCTTCGCCTTCGGCAATCCGGGCCGCTTCCGCCATCCAGTGTGCTTCACGCCCCGCAAGCTGAACCATGTGTGGCGCGATGCCGTCGCCCCTCAGCCGCGCCCATGATTGGCGGCTGTCGGTGCACAGTTCACGGCTTGCGACCATTTCCGTCACCACCAGTCCAGCCCCTGATTCCCAGGCGAGCTGGCGAAACGGAAGGTCAGTGACACCCGACATTGGTGCCAGAAAGACGCGGTTTCGAAGGGTTACCTGCCCGATCTTGAGGGGTGTCGCCGTTTCGGTTTCATATTTCTGCATTTTGATCGTGCAATCTCGTTGGCTGCACTTTTTTTAGACACTTACGCGCAGCTTGCCAAGCCAATTCTCGTGGTGCCGACAGGTATTTTCAGGAACCTCTTTTCGCAAGCCCCCCAACCTCTTACAGATGCGCCAGACGGAGGCAATCAAGGACACACTGTGGTGGAGCGGACACGGTTTTCGGTGGTGATGGTGGCTGCGGGGCGCGGCGAGCGCGCAGGCGCATCGGCCAACGGGCCCAAGCAGTACCGGTTGATCGGTGGCCGGCCGGTGATCGCCCATGCGCTTTCGGCCTTTCTCGCCGACCCGGGCTGCGCGGAGGTCGTGGTGGTCATCCATCCCGATGACGCCGCGCTTTTTGCCGGGGCTGCCAGCGCATTCGCCGACGATCGGCGCCTGGCGAGCGTGTTTGGCGGCGCGACCCGCCAGATGTCCAGCCTCGCTGGGCTGATGGCGCTCAGATCGGATGCCGAATTCGTCCTCATCCACGATGCGGTCCGACCCTTCGTGACCGGTGAGATCATCGATGGCGTGGTCAGCGCACTCGCCGCTGGCTCCGAAGCTGCGCTGTCGGCAGTTGCCGTCAACGACACGCTCAAGCGGGGCGACGCGGACGGATTTGTTTTCGAGACTGTCTCGCGCGCCAGCCTTTTTGCCGCCCAGACCCCGCAGGGCTTTCGTCTCGCCTGCATCCGCGCCGCGCATCTCAAGGCGGTCGCTGAGGAACGCCATGATTTCACCGATGACTGTGCCATCGCCGAATGGGCCGGACACAAGGTGACCCTCACACTCGGCCGGGCAGGCAATGTCAAGCTCACAACCCTGGAGGATATCGCCATGGCAGACAGCAAGCTCCACGCAGATTTTCTCCCCGATATTCGAACCGGCAACGGTTATGATGTGCATCGCCTGGAAGCTGGCGACCACGTGACCCTCTGCGGCGTGCGGATTCCACACACCTTGGGTCTCAATGGGCATTCGGATGCAGATGTCGCCCTGCATGCGTTGACCGACGCCCTGCTCGCCACCTGCGGCGCTGGCGATATCGGCGATCATTTCCCGCCGTCCGATCCGCAATGGCGCGGCGCGGCGTCCTCGATCTTTCTCGACCATGCGGCCAGGATCGTTCGGGCGGCGGGCGGCACGATCATGAACGCCGACGTGTCGCTGATCGCCGAAGAGCCGAAGATCGGCCCGCACCGCCAGTTGATGCGGGAAACACTCGCCGGTATCCTCGATATCGCGCTTGAGCGCTGTTCCGTGAAGGCGACAACGAACGAGAAAATCGGCTTCGTCGGTCGCAATGAAGGCATTGCGGCAATCGCCACGGCGACTGTCGCCTTCGGGCCGACGTCGAGGGAAAGCAAGAGATGAACGAAGTCGTCGATCTGTCCGCCATTCGATCCGACAGCCGCAGGTTGGCCACCGAAATCGTCCGTCGCTTCAGCGCGGCCGGTGCGCTCATCGCTACGGCGGAATCCTGCACCGGAGGGCTGATTGCAGGTGCGATCACCGATATATCAGGATCCTCGGCTGTGTTCGACCGCGGCTTCGTCACCTATTCCAATGCGGCGAAAGTCGATCTTCTTGGCGTCAAGGAAACCACGCTTGCTGCCTTTGGTGCCGTTTCGGTTCAAACCGCCACGGAAATGGTTCTGGGCGCACAGCGTCGAGCCGGGGCAGCCTTCGCCGTATCGGTGACCGGGGTTGCCGGTCCGGGCGGCGGCACGCCCGCAAAGCCTGTCGGGCTGGTCTGGATGGCCCTGGCTGGACCTCTGTCGTCTACGTCTGCGGTAGAATTGCGGTTCAGTCCGGATTGGGACCGCGATCTCATTCGCGCGGCCACCGTGCGTGCCGCACTTGAGGGGCTGCTGTCCCGCCTGCCGGCTGTCTGACCAGCCGTCAGGCTGCAGGCTTGCTGCCGTAGATTATATCGGCGCGCTTCTCGAAAGCTTCCGCAAACATTCGGAAGGCCCGGTCGAACATGCCACCCATCAGAGCGCCGAGCATGCGACTTCGGAATTCATAGTCGATATTGAAGCGGACCGCCGTTCCCGTCTCGCCATCAGCTTCAAACTGCCAGCGGTTGTCGAGATAGCGGAACGGGCCATCGAGATATTTCACATCGATGGCAAGTTCGTCGGGTTTCAGGAGCACCTGGCTGGTGAATGTCTCCCGGATAGCCCGGTAGCCGACCGTCATGTCAGCGACCAGCAGGGTCTTTCCATCGCGTTCCCGCGTCGATTTGACAGTGAGCGCCTCGCACAAGGGAAGGAACTCAGGGTAGCGATCGATATCGGCAACCAGATCGAACATCTGGCGCGGGGCGTGGCTGACCAGGCGCGTGGTTTCGTAGATCGGCATCTGGTCAGCGCGTGGCCAGGCCGGACGCAAGCTTTGCCGCACGGTTGGCTTTCAAGCGCGCGAAATCGTCGCCGGCATGGTGGGAAGACCGGGTGAGCGGACTGGAAGCCACCATGAGAAAGCCCTTTGTATACGCAATGGTCTCGTAGCTCTTGAACGCCTCGGGTGTCACGAAGGACACGACCTCGTGATGTTTGCGGGAGGGCTGCAGATATTGCCCGATGGTGAGAAAATCGACGTCCGCCGTGCGCAGGTCGTCCATCAGTTGCAGCACCTCGTTGCGTTCCTCGCCCAGGCCCATCATGATCCCCGATTTAGTGAACATCGTGGCATCGAGTTCCTTGACCTTCTGGAGAAGCCGGATCGAATGGAAATAGCGCGCGCCGGGCCGAACCGTCAGGTAGTTGGATGCCACTGTTTCCAGATTGTGGTTGAAGACATCGGGCCGCGCCGCCACAACACGCTCGAGCGCGCCGCCTTTGCGCAGGAAATCGGGCGTCAGAATCTCGATGGTGGTTTTAGGCGTTGCGGCCCGAATCGCCTCGATCACCTCGACGAAATGCTGTGCGCCCCCATCGGCCAGGTCGTCCCGGTCCACCGAGGTAATGACGACGTGGTTGAGCCCCATTTCCCGCACCGCGCGGGCCACATTCTCGGGCTCGTTGCGATCAAGCGCCTTGGGCATGCCGGTCGTGACATTGCAGAAGGCGCAGGCGCGCGTGCAGATTTCGCCCATGATCATGAAGGTTGCGTGCTTCTTGTCCCAGCACTCGCCGATGTTGGGGCAGCCCGCTTCCTCGCAAACAGTGACAAGCTTGTGCGCCTTCACGATGGCGCGCGTCTCCTGGTAGCCCTGCGACGTCGGCGCACGGACACGGATCCAGTCGGGCTTGCGCTTCATCTCGGTGTCGGCGCGCTTCTGTTTTTCCGGATGCCGGATCCGCTTGACGTCTGTTTCGGTCGTGTCGAGCACGGTGACCATGCGATATGCCTCTTTGGTCGGAATGGGTCAGCTGCGCGGATTGCGGCTGCCGAAAATCCACAGGATGACGACGGCACCGACGATGGCGACGATGAGATTGCCCGCAAAACCGTAGTAGCTGATGTTGAGGACGCCTGCCAGCGCGCTGCCTACAAACGACCCGGCAATGCCGACGATCATGTTGGTCAACAGGCCGTGGTTGCGTTTCATTGCACGCTCGGCCACGTAGCCAGCGAGCACACCGATCAGCAGCAGACCGAAAAACCCCACCCCCGGCATCGCCAGGAATCCCAACTGTTGGTCCATCATGTGCGTCTGTCTCCCTTTGCGGCGTCCGTTATCGCACGCGCCAGCAGCATGCAAGTAAGGCCGACGAGCAGCCCGATCAATGCGAGCAGCGCTGAAATCGCCGCCAAACCTGCCATGCCCTCAAGCCGCACGCTGCCGAAATCAACTGAACCGCGGCTAGCGATGGCGGCAAGTCCGGCGATCCAGCCAAATCCGCCGCCCGCAAGGACAGGTATCACAAGCGTGCGCGGAACCCTTCGCATGTCTGTTCTCACGCGTTCAAGGCCTGACCGAAGGCGTCGAGCACGCTCTCCTTCATCGTCTCCGAAATGGTCGGATGCGGGAAGATCGTGTGCATCAGTTCGGCTTCGGTGGTCTCCAGGTTCATCGCCACCACGAAGCCCTGGATCAGCTCGGTGACCTCCGCTCCGACAAGATGGGCACCGATGAGTTCGCCGGTCTTTCTGTCGAAGATGGTCTTGACCATGCCCTGATCTTCGCCGAGCGCAATCGCCTTGCCGTTTGCGGCGAAGAAGAACCGGCCGACGCGGATATCGCGGCCCTCCGCCTTCGCTTTCGCTTCGGTCAGGCCGACGGAGGCGACCTGCGGATTGCAGTAGGTGCAGCCAGGAACCTTGAGCTTGTCCATCGGATGGACATCGGGAAGGCCTGCGATTTTCTCGACACAGATGACAGCTTCGTGCTCGGCCTTGTGGGCGAGCATCGGCGGGCCGGCCACGTCGCCGATGGCATAAATGCCTTCAACATTGGTCCTGCCATAGCCGTCGATGACGATACAGCCGCGCTCCGTCTTCACACCGAGCGCCTCAAGACCAATGGACTCGATATTTCCCTGCACGCCGACAGCAGAGATCATCCTGTCGGCGGTGATCCTCTCGATCTTTCCGTCCTTCATCTCGACATGGGCCGTCACGGACTCGGCGCCTTTCTCGACCTTCGTCACTTTTGCCTCAAGCAGGATCTTCATGCCCTGCTTTTCGAACTGCTTGCGCGCAAATGCGGAGATATCGGCGTCCTCGACCGGCATCACCTGCCCCATCACTTCCACCACGGTCACGTCGACCCCCATGGTGCGATAAAAGGACGCAAACTCGATGCCGATCGCACCTGAACCCATCACCAGCAGGGATTTGGGCATGGCTTGCGGCTTCATCGCCTCAAAATAGGTCCAGATCAGGTTTTCGTCAGGCTCCATCCCCGGAAGCGCGCGCGGCCGGGCACCGGTGGCAATAATGATATGTTTGGCTGTGTAGGTTCCTTCGCCCTTTGTGGTCTTGGGCAGCGGTGCCTGCGGCTCAACGATCTTCTTCGTGGTTTTGGAGACGACGATTTCGCCCGGTTTCGTAATGGTCGCCTCGCCCCAGATGACGTCGATCTTGTTCTTTTTCATCAAGAAGCCGACGCCGCCGTTCATCCGCTCGGCGATCGCGCGCGATCGCGCCACGATCGCCTTGAGATCCGGCTTGATCGATCCTTCGAGCGTCAGCCCGTAGGTCTTGGCATGTTCGGCCAGATGCAAGACCTCTGCCGAACGCAGCAGCGCCTTGGTCGGGATACAACCCCAGTTGGAGCAGATTCCGGCCAGATGTTCGCGTTCGACCACCGCCGCCTTGAGCCCCAGCTGGGAGGCGCGGATCGCAGCAATGTAGCCGCCAGGCCCCGATCCGATGATGATCACGTCGTAGGTGTCTGCCACGCCCTGTCTCCTTCATAACCGGGCCGCAAGACCCGTCTGTCCTGATGTCCGCCGCAGCGCCGGATCGGCGTCCGCAGCTTTCCTCGTCACAATCCCAGCTGCAACCGCGCGACTGCGGCAATCCCCCGTCCGATGGCGCGCGTGTTGATGGCATCGAGGTGCACGCCGTCGATGGCAGAGCAGACGGCCACCGAACCCGAATCGAAAAAAGCCGCACCCATGTCGTCGGCAAGGTCCGCATAAAACGAGGCGAGCATTGCCGATTGCCCCACACCGCCGGCAAACATCGCCGCAAAATCCGGGTTCGCCGTCTCGACCAGCGGCGGCGGGGAGACGACCAGGATCTGCGGCGGCTCCTGGTCGACCGGCCAGGCGTGATGCTGGACGACTTCGACAAGCCGCAACATGCCCTTGGAGGCTGCATGGGCTGTGCCCGCCACCATCGGCTTCACGTCGTTGGATCCGAGCATAAGAATGACGAGATCAATCGGCGCATGGCTGTGCAGGAGCGTGGGAAGCATCCGCACACCGTTGCGGTCGCAGGCGGCCATATACTCGTCAAAGGCGGTCGTTCGCCCGTTGAGCCCCTCGGCCACCACATGCACGCCCCCACCCAGTGCATCGGAGAGCACCGACGGCCAGCGATCTTCAAGCCGGTGGCGGCCGCCATCGACCGGATCGTAGCCCCATGTGAGGGAATCGCCATAGCACAGAATGGTTTTCATGCCGCCCGATCCGTAAAGTCCCAATCCGTTTCGGGATTGCCGGGCGCTTGGCCCGTCAATGCCCCTTCAACAATTCGTCGACCTGTTTTTCGAGCGTGGCCAGCCGCTCCTCGAAGTCGCCGGTGACCAGCCTCGACATCATGGTGTCGGCGATCACGGCGCTCTGGTAGTTCTTCTGCCGCCCTTCGATCTTCTCAAGCCGCGCATCGACGTGATCAAAACGCTTTTTCATCTCCCCGCGGAGCTCAGCTGACTCCTCGCGCATCTCGCGCAGCATCGGAACGATCATGTCTTTCGGTTCTGCCATGCTCACCTCCATTGGTTGCCGGAAGTTCCAATATGGAGCGTTGTTGCGCCAAAGTCATCGGCCTGCCAGTCAGACCAGCATCCCCATCGGATTTTCGATGTAGCCCTTGAAAGCAGAAAGAAGTTCGGCCCCGAGCGCGCCGTCCACCGCGCGATGGTCGGTCGACAGCGTCACCGTCATCACGGTCGCAACCGCAAGCTCGCTGCCCTTGACGACAGCGCGCTTCTCGCCCGCGCCAATGGCGAGGATCGTCGCGTGCGGCGGGTTGATGACAGCAGCGAAGTTCTTGACACCCATCATGCCCATATTGGAAACGGCGGTCGTGCCGCCCTGGTATTCCTCAGGCTTGAGCTTGCGTTCCCTGGCGCGCTTGCCGAGATCCTTCATTTCGTTGGAGATCGCCGACAACGATTTTGATTCCGCAGAACGGATGATCGGGGTGATCAGGCCGCCCGGAATGGACACCGCCACACCCACGTCGGAGTGCTTGTGCTTGACCATGTTCTCGTCGGTCCAGGACACGTTGGCGTCGGGCACGTCGCGCAATGCCAGCGCCAGCGCCTTGATGATCATGTCGTTGACGGAGAGCTTGTAGGCGGGTTTGTCGTCGCGCACCGGTGCCGCCTTGTTGAGTTGCTCGCGCAGGCTCAGAAGCGCATCGAGCTCGCAATCGACCGACACGTAGAAATGCGGGATCGTCTGTTTGGACTCCTGCAGACGCCGGGCGATGGTCTTGCGCATGCCGTCATGCTTGACGAGCTCATAGGAGCCTTCCGAAAACAGCTTGAACACGGCGTCCTCGGACATGCCCTTTGGTCCCGGTAGAGCCGCTTGTGCCGCAGGCGCGGCCGCTGCCTTGGTCTCGGGGGCTGCCGCAGACTTGGCTCCATTCGAGGCGATTGCAGCCGCGATGTCCTTCTTGACGACGCGGCCATGCGGACCCGATCCGGCCACCGCCGAGACGTTGATGCCTGCCTCGCGCGCCAGGCGCCGGGCCAGTGGCGAGGCGAAGCTGCGTTCGCCGGGTGCGGCTGGCTGCGGTGTCGGCGTCTCCACCTTCAGAGCCTCCACTTTCGGGGCTTCCGGCTTTGGGGCGTCGGCAATTGCCGGGGTCGTCACGCTTTGAGCCGTGGCGGCAAGCTTGGGTGCGTCGCCGCCGCTCGCCGCGGCCGTCGATGCGTCTTCACCTTCGCCGGCAAGGATGGCGATCACCGCATTGACCTTGACGCCCTCGGTGCCGGCTGGAACGACGATACGTGCAATTGTGCCTTCATCGACGGCTTCGACTTCCATCGTCGCCTTGTCGGTCTCGATCTCGGCGATGACGTCGCCGGCCTTGACCGTATCGCCTTCCTTGACGAGCCACTTGGCGAGATTGCCTTCTTCCATGGTCGGGGACAGGGCCGGCATGGTGATGTTGATCGGCATCTTTCAGTCCTCCCCTCAGGCGGCGTAGGTGACGGCTTTCACCGCCGCAATGATGTCCCCGACAGTGGGAAGCGCAAGCTTCTCGAGATTGGCGGCGTAGGGCATCGGAACATCCTTGCCGGCAATCGTGATCACCGGAGCGTCGAGATAGTCGAAGGCCTGCTGCATGACGCGGGTGGCGATCTCGGTGCCAACGGAGGACTGCGGGTAACCTTCCTCCACGGTCACCAGACGGCCGGTCTTCTTCACACTTTCGATAATGGTCGGCAGATCCATCGGACGGATGGTTCGCAGGTCGATCAGTTCGACATCAATGCCCATCTTCGACAACTCGTCCACCGCCTTGACCGAGTAGTTCATCCCAATGCCGAACGACACGATGGTTGCGTCCTTGCCGGTCTTGTGGATGCGCGCCTTGCCGATCGGCAGTACGAAATCGTCCATCTTCGGCACGTCGAAGGTCTGGCCATAGAGGATTTCGTTTTCGAGGAAGATGATCGGATTGGGGTCGCGGATGGCGGCCTTGAGCAGGCCTTTCGCATCTGCCGCCGTGTAGGGCATGACCACCTTGAGGCCGGGAATCTGGCTGTACCAGGCGGCGTAGCATTGCGAATGCTGGGCTCCGACTCGGGCCGCAGCGCCATTGGGACCACGGAAGACGATCGGCGCACCCATCTGTCCACCGGACATGTAAAGCGTTTTGGCGGCGGAATTGATGATGTGGTCGATTGCCTGCATGGCAAAGTTGAAGGTCATGAACTCGACGATCGGCCGCAAGCCCGCCATGGCGGCACCTACGCCGATGCCTGCAAACCCATGCTCGGTAATCGGCGTGTCGACCACCCGGCGCGAGCCGAATTCCTGCAACAGCCCTTGGGTGATCTTGTAAGCGCCCTGGTACTCGGCCACTTCCTCGCCCATGATGAAGATGTCGTCATTGGCGCGCATTTCCTCGGCCATGGCGTCGCGCAGCGCTTCGCGCACCGTTGTCGCCACCATCTCGGTTCCGGCGGGAACCGCGGGATCGGCTGCTTGGACATTGACCATTGGGGCAGCGGGAACCGGCGCGGAAGCTTTGGATGCGTTCGCTTGCGGCGGAGCGGGAGCGTCAGTCTCGGGTGCATCCGCCTTGGACTGCGGCGCAACCTCGGACGCGCTCTCGCCGTCCTGCAGGAGGGTGGCGATCACCGCATTGACCTTGACGTTTTCGGTGCCTGCGGGGACCACGATGCGGCCCATGACACCTTCGTCAACCGCTTCCACTTCCATGGTGGCCTTGTCGGTTTCGATTTCCGCGATCACGTCGCCGGAGACGACCTTGTCGCCTTCGTTCTTGAGCCACTTGGACAGCGTGCCTTCCTCCATCGTCGGGGAAAGCGCAGGCATCAGGATGTCAACAGGCATGGTTTTCCCTCCCCTCAGAGCAGGATGTCGGTGTAGAGCTCGGACACATCGGGCTCCAGGTCGGCCTGGGCGAAGTCGGCCGACTCGGCGACGATGTCCCGCACCTTCTTGTCGATGGCCTTGAGATCGTCTTCGGTGGCGAATTTGCTGTCGAGAATGCGCGTTTTCACCTGCTCGATCGGGTCCTGCTCGGAGCGCATTTTCTGCACCTCCTCCTTGGTCCTGTACTTGGCGGGATCGGACATGGAATGACCGCGATAGCGGTAGGTGAGCATCTCGAGGATGATCGGGCCTTTGCCGGACCGGCAATGCTCGACCGCTTCCACCGCCGCCGCATGCACCGCGCGCACGTCCATGCCGTCGACCTGAAAGCCCGGGATGCCGAAGGAATTGCCGCGCAGCGAGAAATTCGATTGCGCCGAGGAGCGCGCCGTCGACGTCCCCATGGCGTAGCGGTTGTTCTCGATGACGTAGATGACCGGCAGCTTCCAGAGTGCGGCCATGTTGAAGCTTTCGTAGACCTGGCCCTGGTTGGCTGCGCCATCGCCGAAATACGCCAGAGTTACATTGTCATTGCCGCGGTAACGGTTGGCGAATGCCAGTCCGGTGCCGAGCGACACCTGGGCACCAACGATGCCGTGTCCGCCGTAGAAGTTCTTTTCCTTGGAAAACATGTGCATCGAGCCGCCCTTGCCGCGCGAGTAGCCGCCGCGACGTCCGGTCAACTCCGCCATCACGCCGCGGGCTTCCATCCCACAGGCGAGCATGTGGCCGTGGTCGCGGTAGCCGGTGATGACCTGATCGCCATCCTTGAGCGCCATCTGCATGCCGACGACAACTGCTTCCTGGCCGATGTAGAGGTGGCAGAAGCCGCCGATAAATCCCATACCGTAAAGCTGACCGGCCTTTTCCTCGAATCGGCGGATCAGGAGCATCTCCCGGTACGCGGCAAGTTCGGTCGCCTTGTCAAACTCCGTCAGTCCACCCGCCAGGCCAGCCTTCGCGGCAGCCGATCCAGTCTTGGCGGCGGTGGCTTTTGGAGCGGCAGACTTGCGTGCGGCGATGCCGACGCTCTTGCGTGGAGCCATGTCGTTCTCCCTGGGTCGTTTTCGTTTTCTTTGACCATAGGGAAATTCACAGTCTACAGCAAGTCCGGAAACGCATAGCTCATGTGCACATTATGGTATTGTTTTTAATAGAGATTAATTAGTTAACTGAAAACCAGTTAATCTTCGATATCAGTTGAAATAGACGACTTCGTCCGACCTTGAGACATTGAGCAGAAAGCGGGCCCGCTCGTCGAGCATGTCGGCTTCGATAGACCCGTCGCTCAACAGAAAAACCCGCCCTTCAAGATTTTCGCGTTGTTTCGTGAGTGCTTCGAGGCGGGCGGACAGCTCGACCCGACGTATCTCGAGCGCCGACGCTGAATTCAGCCCGAAAGAGCCGTGCATGACGTGAAAGCCGAAATAGCTCAGGCAGAGAACAGCCAGGCACGGAATGACCCAGCGTCCCAGTGATTTCCGCCGTCTGAACCGTGTCCGCATTCCGTTTACGCCCTACATCTGCAGCGCTCTCTTCTCGCACGGACATGCTTAAAGGACCGTTAGCAGCCAGGCACCGGCGACCGGGTCGGATCGCAGCGATGGGACGACGCTGCTCCGCGCCGTCCCCCCGAGACGGGCCATGCATCAGCCGCGCAGGATCGACCGTCCGGCATAGATGCCTTCGATGTCGAGCTCTTCCTCGATCCGGATGAGCTGGTTGTATTTGGCGAGCCGGTCGGAGCGAGCCAGCGAGCCGGTCTTGATCTGCCCGCAATTGGTGGCCACCGCGAGATCGGCGATGGTGGAATCCTCGGTCTCGCCCGAGCGGTGGCTCATGACGGCGGTATAGCGCGCCTTGTGGGCGGTCTCCACCGCGTCGAGCGTTTCCGACAACGTGCCGATCTGGTTGACCTTGACGAGGATCGAGTTGGCGACGCCCATCTTGATTCCATCCCGAAGCCGCGCTGAATTGGTCACGAACAGATCGTCGCCCACCAGTTGGCAGCGCTCGCCGATCATGTCGGTCACGGCTTTCCAGCCGTCCCAGTCGTCTTCCGCCATGCCGTCTTCGATGGAAATGATCGGATATTTTGCATGCAGGCTTGCGAGATACTCGGCCATTTCGCCCGGCTCGAGTGTCCGGCCTTCGCCATCAAGCACATAGCGGCCGTCCTTGAAGAACTCGGTCGCCGCGCAGTCGAGCGCCAGATACATGTCTTCACCAGGACGATAGCCGGCTTTCTCGATGGATTTCATGATGAAATCGAGTGCGGCCGGTGCGCTTTCGAGATTGGGAGCGAAGCCACCTTCGTCGCCAACATTGGTGTTGTGGCCGCCTGCGGCGAGTTCCTTCTTGAGTGTATGGAACACTTCCGAGCCCATGCGGACGGCGTCCTTGAGCGATTCGGCGCCGACCGGCATGATCATGAATTCCTGGAAGTCGATCGGATTGTCGGCGTGCGCACCGCCATTGATGATGTTCATCATCGGCACCGGCAGAAGCCGCGCATTGACGCCGCCGACGTAGCGATACAGTGGCAGGCCGACAGCCTGGGCGGCAGCGCGGGCCACGGCCAGCGAAACGCCAAGGATGGCGTTGGCACCGAGCTTGCTCTTGTTGGCACTGCCGTCGAGCGTGATCATGGTCTTGTCGATGGCGATCTGGCTTTCGGCGTCGACGCCGAGGAGAGCGTCGCGGATTGTCGTGTTGACGGCACCTACCGCCCCAAACACACCCTTGCCCAGGAAACGGGCGCCGCCGTCGCGCAGTTCGACCGCTTCATGGGCCCCCGTGGAGGCGCCTGAAGGCACGGCAGCGCGGCCAAAAGACCCATCCTCGAGATGGACGTCGACTTCCACGGTCGGATTGCCGCGGCTGTCGAGAATTTCCCGGCCGATGATATCGATGATTGCGGTCATGGAGGCGTCCTTTTTCTCTTGGGCGATATCCTTGACGGCTCTTGCCGCCGGGTTCTGCGCCCTCTTACCGGAACGCTCCGAAAAATCAATTCTTGGTCTTTGATCGACCCGCCGGAAAAACCTGGTAACCGCTTGGTCAAATACTTTCGGGGTCACCGCGGTTTTTCAGGCTTTTTTGCCCGGCGCTTGCGCTCAACGGGCCTTTGCGACCGCATCAAATGCGAGAAGCGTTTCGAGAAGCCGCGGCATGTCCTTGAGCGCAATCATGTTGGGGCCGTCCGAGGGGGCTGAATCGGGCGTCTCGTGCGTCTCGATGAACACGCCCGCCACACCCACAGCCACGGCGGCGCGCGCCAGCGTTTCCACGAATTCCCTCTGCCCGCCTGTCGAGACGCCCTGCCCGCCGGGCTGCTGGACCGAATGCGTTGCGTCAAACACCACCGGCGCGCCGAGCCCCGCCATGATCGGCAGGGCGCGCATATCGCTGACCAGCGTGTTGTATCCGAAAGACGCGCCCCGCTCGGTCAGGAGCACATTGGCGTTGCCGCTGTCGACGATCTTGGCCAGCACGTTCTTCATGTCCCAAGGTGCCATGAACTGGCCCTTTTTGACATTGATGACGCGACCGGTGCGTGCGGCTGCGACCAGCAGGTCGGTCTGACGGCACAGAAAAGCCGGGATCTGCAGAATGTCGACGACTTCGGCCATTTGCGCGCACTGCTCTTCGGTGTGGATGTCGGTAAGCACCGGGAGCCCGAACTCTGCTTTGATGTCTGCGAAAACCTCAAGACTCCGCTCAAGGCCCATTCCGCGTTTGCCCGACAACGAGGTGCGGTTGGCCTTGTCGAAAGACGATTTGTAGACCAGGCCGATACCGAGTTCAGCACACATCTCCTTGAGCGCGCCAGCGATCATGAAGGCATGGTCACGACTTTCCATCTGGCACGGCCCCGCTATCAGCGACAGCGGCGCCACGTTGGAGAATACCACGTCTCCGGCCTGGACGGCTGCGTTCGGCTTGAGTGTCATGTCATATCCTTGAAGGCATAAATGGCACCTTGCCCGGATGCCGCGTCGACAAGAATGTGGCCACCAATCCTTCTCATCGCAATGCCCGTGTTTTGGAGCCGGGCAGCAAGCCCCGGAAGGTCAGCCACAGAAAACACGACGGCCCGCCCGCGAAGGCCTCGGGTTGCCTCGCCAGCCGTGCCGCCATACCAGGCGTCGAACCCTTCCGGCGTGAGAACCGAGATGCGCGCGCCATCAAGTGCAATCGACATCCCGAAGGAATGGGCTTCGACTGCACGATTGTTGGCCACTTCTTGCAGAAAATATTGGAAATCTGTGGGATTTTGTTCGGTCAGGACAACCTCCGCAATCCCGGTCACCCCGTTCTCGTGGGCAATGAGCGCTGATCGGTCGAGGGCCGGAACCTGTACGCGTTCCACTGCCACGGTGTAGAAATCGGGCGAGCGCAAGTCGGCAGCAAAGGCGAGACGGAACCGGGCGTCGGCGGCCACTCCGTCCGCCCCTGTCATGACCCGCGCAAATTCAAGCATCGGCCCACCCGACAGTCCCGCCGCTTCAAACCGCAGATGATCGGCGTGGGCATCCTGCGACCCGACGACGAAGGCGCTCAATCCTTCCTGTCCGTTGCGGAAGCGGAACGCCTGGTCGCGGGCCACGAAGACATTCCCGGCGATTGCCGCCGCTTCGCAACCTTCCCGGCTGGCGATAGCAAGCGGCTCGAGATAGGTGCCGTCAGCAAAGAAGATGCAGGCATTCTCTGTGCCGAACGGGTGCTGAGCCGCGGGAGCAACCGTAAAACCAAGCGCCTGGTGGCGTGCCCGGGCGACGTCAAGATCGGCCACAGGCAGGACCAGATGGTCGAGCGGTCGAGGCATGCGGGGGCTGGCCATGGTCTGTCTCCGGTTGCCCTCCCTTACCAGCAAGCGGCGCGGAAAGGCAACGCCCGAGCGGCCGCCGGCCTTGCGCGAATCCGACGCCCGGTCTAAGCGGGTGGGGATAGACAAAGGAGAATTCCTTGGTTGGACTGATATCCGGTACGTTCAGACGCAGCCGTCTTGCAGTGTCGCTGGCGGCCGTCATGGCGCTTGTCTCGGCCTGTTCCACCACCGAATCGCCCGAAGTGGCGCTGACGCCAATCGCCCCCACACCGAGCAAGTATGCGGCCATTGTGGTGGATGTGTCGACCGGCACCGCGCTGCACTCCGCTTATGCCAATGACATCCGCTATCCGGCGTCTCTCACCAAGATGATGACGCTTTATCTGCTGTTTGAAGCGCTGGAAGCCGGAAAGATCACCCGGGACACGCCAGTCCCTTTTTCCGCCAATGCAGCGCGTCAACCGCCATCCAAGATCGGGGTCAAGGCGGGAAACACGATTTCCGTCGACACGGCGATCCGCGCGCTGGTGGTCAAATCTGGAAATGACTGCGCCACCGCCGTCGCTGAGTTTCTGGCGGGATCGGAAGCAGAATTCGCGCGCATCATGACCACCCGCGCCCGGTCTTTGGGAATGACACGCACGGTCTTCACCAATGCGTCCGGTCTGCCCGATCCGGCGCAGGTGACGACGGCAGCCGACATGGCCCGCCTGTCGATTGCGCTCCGGCGGAACTTCCCGCAATATTATGGCTACTTCAGCCAGTCGAAATTTGTGCTCGAGGGCCGTGAAATCAACGGACACAACCGGGC
>JBBQJA010000039.1:0-36302 GCA_038325465.1 Hyphomicrobiales bacterium
CGCAATGCTCGCACAGATACTTCGCCGTCTCTGCCTTGCCCGGCTCCCAGCGCAACCGCTCGAATTGTAGCCATTGCTGCCCGCCGCAGTGTGGGCAGGGCACGTGATCGCGCTGCTGATCGGACAATTCCCACTCCCGCTCGATCCGGCTCAAGCCCTTCAAGGTCGGCGTTGAGGCCAGAAACACTTTGCTGCGATGGCCGAAGCTGATGGTTCGCGCTTCGGCCAGGGCAATCGGGTCTCCCTCGCCGTCAACATCGCCCGGATAGGCATCGACTTCGTCCAGAAACACCCAGCGCGCGGGCATCGACCTCAGGCCCACGGCGGAGTTCGCGCCGGTCAGGATCAGCTGGCCGCCGGGAAACCGCTTACCCAGAATGGTGTTCCCGGCGTCGCGCGACCGCGATGGCAGGACCAACGCCCGCAAGTCAGGGCTTTCCTCGATCAGCGGATCAATCCGCTGTTGCGACAGGCGCTTGGCCAGATCCACGGTCGGCTGCACCGCAAGGAACGGCCCCGGCGCGCGGTGCATGCAGAAACCGATCCAGTTGTTGCCCGCCTCGGTCGCCCCGACCTGTGCCGCTTTCATGAACACAACTCGTTGTGCCGGGTGCCGCGGTGACAGTGCGTCCATCACGGCTTTCATGTATGGCGTCCGCGCTGTGCGATAGGGCCCGGCCTCCGACGCCGCCCGCGATGACAAAACCCGATGCCGGTCCGCCCATTGCGAAACTGTCAACGATGGATCAGGCGCTAGTCCCGCCATCCATGCCCGCCGAACCTCTTCAGCGCCTTCAAACGCTTCAGCGGAGCTCAATTTTGACCTCCGCCATCTCCGCCAGATGGGCGCGCAGATATGTGTCCAAAACCTGCTCCATCCGGTGTGCATCGACGCCCAGTTCTGCCGCCATGTTTGCCGCCACCCGCGGCGGCCAGTTCAACCAGGCATCGCGTTCCCGCCGGGCCAAATCGAAGACCATCGCCGTCGCCCGGGCGCGGTCGATCACCTCGGCCTTCATCTTTTCCAGCCGCACCTTGGCGGTCTGGGCCTTCAAAACCTCATTCGCCATCCGTGCGCGCAGGAAAGACACCTCACCGCCGCTGGCCTCCGGGCTGCCGGGATCGGTGCCCGCATCGCGCAACGTATCGGCTACGGCTTTGAGGGCCGCCTGCGGCACCGGCTTGGTCGCGGTGGCGCGAGCCGTGCTTGCGGCAGTCTCGGACCCCATCTTGCGGGCATGCAGGCCGCGTTGTTTAGCCGGATCGGTCTGGGCGCCCCATTCGGCATCGGCGCGATCGGGGTCAATCGTCCCGTCCGGTAGGGTCGTGATCCGCCCGGTGGCAATGGCCTTGCGCACTGCCGCCTCGGAGACGCCGCGCTGCGTCGCATAGCTTCGCCGAGACACTCCCATTCTGATCGAAACCTCATTTATTCAGTGACTTAGGAGTTGCTCTCTTTTGATGTCGTGCGCTGTCTGCAGCCATCGCAACCCAACGGAGGCCCCCATGAAACCCCTGACAACGCACGAAGAATTCTGCCTGCAAAACGCCGCCCACTTTGTCGCCGCCCGGGGCCGTACGCCCCGCGACCGCACCCGCCAGCAATTCGCGACGCTGCCCGAGGCGCAGGCCTACGGCACCGCGATCGGCGACGGCCGCACGATGATCTACGCGGTCACCCCGCTTGGGCATTCCGCCCACATTACCAACGCTTGAAAGGCCCCCATCATGAAAACCAAATCCCTCACCGCCGCGCAGATCGACACGCTCGCCCAGCGCCTTTCCGACACCCAGTTTGAGCCGACGGCCAGCGCGAAGAAGGCGGGCGATAATCTCGCCCGCTTGCTGGCAGCGCAGATCGGCACCGAGCGCGCCGCACTTGCCTTCACCTCGATCATGACCGCCACCACCTTTGATCAGGCCGAGGCACGGCTGACCTTGGTGCTGGACTACGGCAACACTGAACAGGCGGGCGAGACTGAGCCCGCGATAGAAGAATCGAGGCCCGCAAAAACCTCTGTGACCGGTAAGCGGCAGGCCATCATGGATCAGGCTCACACCGGGGTGCTGCCGCAGGTGCCGGATTTCTCCAAGCCGACCCACGCGCGGTTTCGCACCAAGCTTGCGCAGATCGTCGCCTTGGCCGAGGCAGGCGATATCGCCGCCCTGCAGGCCTTCGAGATCAATCCGGTCTCGTCCAGTCCCAAGGCCATCGCCCGCTACCGGGACCTTTGCGTAATTGCCATCACCGCCCGCGCGCAGGTGGAGGCATGAAGATCACCCGCGAATTTTGTCCAGATGGCCGGTATGCCTATGATTTCGGGCTGTACAGCTACATCTGTTCTTGAAGAATCTTCAGAAGACTTGAAACAAAGGCGAACTGCATGCAAAAATTACATTACGGCGTCTACCTATTTCTGGCTTGGCCGCTGTTGAGGAGGTTGTGCTCATGGAAAGTGGATCAGCGGTTCTAATTTACTATCTTGCTTGGTATATTTCCGGACTAGCTTTCTGTTTATCGTTGAGCAAAGCCTCTGAGGCGATTTTCACTGATCAGATCATAAACAAAGTTGGCTATTGGTTTATTCGGAAAGCCGGTTCAAATTTAGCAAGTAGCAATATAGTCATCTCTATTTTCCAGGGTCGTTACTTTAAAATTGGGCGTTTATTTTTGGTTTTGCCATCTCCGTTGAGTACTTTTTATATATTTTTTCTATCGGCGCTCTCGTCTATCTTAGTCACTACGGGGTCAGTATTTTTCAGAATGGACGGATATGATTTATATGAAGGCGATGGGCTTGCTGGTCAATCTGATTTGCTACTCGACCTAATGGAGTTCATTTTTCGAAAAAGCTATCAAATCTTCTATATTCTCGTTTGCTGGTTCGTTGTCTATATTACGATATCCACCCAGCTTACCTTAAGTTCTCTAAGGGTTGGATTTGGAATATTTTTGCTGTTGTCGTTTATTCTTTATGTTTTAACTTATATTTTTTTCATCTATGTAGCTTCTATCATTTTGAAAATTCTTCCGATTGAGGTATTTGGAATTATCGAGTTATTGTTTGTATTAAATGAAGAAACTGCGCTACTCGTTTGGTATTTTTTCTTAGAGGCCGTGAAAGGTCCATTTTCTCTATCTTACTCACTTTTCTACCAAGAGGGTGGATATCGTCAAAGCTATGGCATTCTTGAATATCTGTTGCTTTTGTCATCCATCTACTTCTACTCTGGATTGGTTGCAGTGCTCTTAGTTCAAATTATTGTTCGAACCCAAGCCATTAGTTTTGCTTTATCCAATATACTCTCATGGCTTACAGGGATGCATTTTCGCTTATCCGCTGTTGGCTATGATCGCGAACCTAGAAAATACATAGTACTGATAGCAACATTTTTCTGGACTGTGCTGTTTCTTATCATATCTTTTTTCAATTTTGTTTTCGTGTAATTAATCCGGCGCTTTCTCTATACGCTTGGCAATTGCGCCAGACTCCAAAACAGAACCCGCCCCGGTCCGCGCATCGCCACGCACAATTTCCACGCCTTCGCATCATAGTGCGAGTCCGCCGGGAATGGCGCACCTACGATCGCCACCGGCCCAAACGCCCGCGGATAAACGTGAATCTGGGCTCCGGCGCCACCAGTTCGCGCCCGATCTGGACAACATGCCGTGGGGCTTTCGGCCTCCCAGCGCAAGACTACGCGCCCGAACACCTGATCCGGCTGCTCGCCAGACTTCGTCCGGATCAAGGCTGGTGGCCAGTGCGACCGCCGCTAACTGCGCCGGGAATATCAGCCTCAATGAGATCAAGGACGCTCTTGTATCGACGCATGGAACCGCGCGAACGCCTATGGACCGGCGCGAATCGATCCCGGGTTTGCCCCGGCCATGAAGGCGGCGTTCGAAGCGCTCGGGCTCGCCGATCTATTGCATTGAGAGGCTATTTTACTGCGGCTGGTGCTTATTTCGCCAGTCGCCCTTCGTCGTCAATCAACGTCAATCTGGTCGGCAGCGTCGGGCCCCAGACCCACAGAACCATATTAATGTCACTGGCCACGGCCCCTTTGGCAAAGCTCGGCACCCGCATCGCGGCGTAGCCATCGGCGATCAGCTGTGCCGCAAAACTCTGTGTCGGTGCCATACCGTCCTGCTGCATTCTGATCCGCCAGTCATCGGCCGCCAGAGCCTCTGGCGTCATGCCGTGTCCGGCAAGAGCGGCTGCATCACACCCGTCGAACACCGGCCCGATGTCGGCCTCGTAAGAGACCAACGTCGTGGGTTGCAGCGTGCCGATCTGATTGCTCTCGCGGATCGCCGTCATCACCGAGAGCGAGGTGTAAAGCGCGGGCCGTCCCTTGGCATTGAACCGTCCGCCGTGCAGCCGCGCCCCTTCGCCCGAGAGCGGTTCGCGCGCTCTGATCGGGTTCAGCGCCCGGTAAAGCAGCCCGGCATAGCGTGACGCATCAGGCATGAACGCCAGAATCAACCGCATCGATATAGGCCATCACGTAGCCTGCCTGACCTTCCTGCACCAGCTGCATCGCCGTCAGTCCAGCAAAGCCCGCTAGGGGTTCCGATCGATACCAGGCGTAGGCAATCAACTCGGAGCCGAAGCGCGGCTCTACCCGGTTCAGGATTTCGACCATCTCGCGCAACCGCTTCTGGGTCTTTGGGCTGGCGATCCGGTCGGGACGCATCAGAGCATCGCGGCCAAGGCCGACGGTGTGTGCGATTTCGTCCTTCGTGGTGCGCAAGACCGTTGCGATCCGACCCGGGGCGAACTGGCCCTTTTCAGAAAATGCTTCGATTCCCATATCAGCCTCCATTCATACTGACGTAATATGGCGTCAATCAGGATGGCAATCAAGGGTCTTGGTCATGGACGCGGCAACGGCGCCACATTCCAGAACAGCACCCGTCCCGGTTTGCGCATCGCCATGCACAATTCCCAAGCCTTTGCGTCATAGTGCCGATCGGCCGGAAAGGGTGCGCCAATCATCGCCACTTGCCCAAACGACCGCGGATAGACGTGAATGCGAGCCCCGGCGACGTCCTTCGGCGCCAGTTCTCGACCAATCTGCACGACATGCCGCCGGGCTTTCGGCCATGCCAGCGCGAGACCCCGCGCCAAAACCCCGGAACCAGCGGCACACCAGACCTCGTCCGGTTCAAGGCCAGTCGCCAGCGCGGCTACTGCAAGGGCTTCGACTGCACCGGGGATATCAGCCCCGAAGGGGATCAGCGACGCGCCGGTATCTCGACAATACTGACGCGCCCGGCTTTGCACGACGGTGAGATACCCGGGCGAAACGGGCACCACCTTGGCCCCCATCCTTGCCGCTTCCAGCGTCCGAGCGTGGGGTTTGGCCCGCTGCGCCACAAAGATCGTGGCCTTCTTGCCCAGCGCCCGGGCAACATGGGCCAAGGCAGTTTGCGCGCCACCTTCGGGTGGGCTGGCATAGACGGCTTCCTGCACCCCGTCGAACACCTGCCCGATGAACCGGGCCTTGGTGCCGCCGGGGTGCAGATCGTCGCGGACCACCCAGATCCCCGAATGGGTTTGAACGATCGGGGTGGTCATTCTTGGGGTGCCTCGTCGCCAGTGCCATCGCCTTCGTCGATCTCGCCGAATTCGACTTGCCCGATCGTCTCGGTGGCGCGCTTAGGGTCGCCTTTGCAGAAGACCAGCACGTTTTGATGGGTCCGGCCCAGCTTGCGCGAGGCCTCGAATTGCCGCCCAGCGCGGATTGGCAGCGACCCGACGGCGGTCACAAGGATCGCATCGTTATAGAAACGGGCGCCCGCGGCCTCAAAAGCTTCGACCGTTTTGCCAGGCAGGTTGACGAAGAAGCCGCCTGCATCGCGCACATCACCGATCACCCAAACAGCGAAGCGATCGTCGCGCAGGCGGGCAACCGCCCCGGCGATGATCCGGGCATAGGCATCGAAGAAGGCGTCCTTGCCCAAGGTGGACAGATCAGCCGGATCGTCAGAATAGACCTCAAGGTTCCAATAGGGTGGGCAGCTGAAGATCAGATCGGCGTCGACATCTTTCGCCAGCGTGGCGATATCGCAGCTGTCGCCGGTGATCCATTGCGGTGCGGGGCCTGCGCCCAGCGCTGACTGTGCCTGATTGGCGGCGACCTGTTCGGCACGCAACTCGACCCCGACGTAGGCCCGGCCAAGCTGGGAGGCCACGATGCCGCGGACGGAGCCGCCCGCGAAGGGGTCAAGCACCGTGCCGCCTTGTGGGCAGAACCAGCGATAGGCGATTTCGCAGAGAACGGGATCGAAAATTGAGGTGCCCGAGGCGGTTGCGGCATCGGAGGCTTTGTAATGCTCGGCGAGGAAAGCCTCGGTGGTCAGCTCATGGCCCAACTCGGCCTCCTTGGCGCGTTTCTTGGCGTAGAAGCTGGGATCGCCAGAGGTGTGCGACGGCATCAGCACGCCGCCGTTGGTTTTGTCGCCGCCAACCACATGCTCGCCGCGCATCAGGTCCTGGCCGAAGGTACGGGCCGGTGATTTAGCCATCTGCGGCGTCCTTTTTCTGGCGCCGGGCCGTGGCGGCCTTCGCGACCTGATCGGCCAACCCACCGCCGCCGAGAACCGCGCCGTCGTTGAACGCTTTGGCCGCACCGGGTTTGTAATCCTTGCGTGATCCATTGCCGGGCATTGGGCTGCCGCCCGGGCAGGCACGATCGCCTTCGCCGCGGCCCAACTCGGACCGGATGCCGAGATCCAGCCAGGCGCGTTTGCGATCTTGCCACCAGCCTTTGCGGGCATCGAGGATCGAGAAGGGAGGGATGCCGAAACGGGCGGCGAGGCTTCCCGACGACGAGGCTGCCAGTTGGTGATCGCTGTCGCCACCACCGCCGCCTTGCCCCTCGCCGCCCAGCGCACCTGCATCACCGAATTCAAACCCCGCCAGCAATTCTTCCAGTTCAGCCTCGTCAAAGCCGATCATGTCCAGATCGAAGTTTTCGTCGCGCAGCGCTGCCAGTTCTGAAGCCAGCATCGCGTTGTCCCACCCCGCGTTCTCCGCGATCCGGTTGTCGGCGAGGACCAGCGCGCGGCGCTGGCTCTCGGACAGATGGTCCAGAACGATCACTGGCACGTCGACAAGGCCGAGGGTTTGCGCCGCCATCAGCCGCCCGTGCCCCGCGATGATCACATCGTCCTCCCCGATCAGGATCGGGTTGGTGAACCCAAACTCAGCAATCGAGGCCGCGATCTGTGCCACCTGATCGGCGGAATGGGTGCGGGCGTTGCGGATGTAGGGCACCAGCCGGGCGGTTGGCATCATGTCGATCTGCAAGGGGGTTGTCCTCCATCAAAATCCGGCCCGACGCGTCAGGAATCACGCGCCGGACCGGTGTCGGCTCACAGGGCGAGCAGCGCCCGGAGCAACTTCTGAAATGATCACGGGCCGAAGCGTCAGCCCCGGCCCGTCGTCCGGCTTACGGGCGGCATGGCCCTGCGTTTCTATCTCCCGAAGGAGGGGTGCGTACCTGCGCACCCAAAGGTGCGAACCCAAGCCGCGAACCCAGAAAAAATGTTTGACGCTAGAGATTTACCGCGCCTCTGCCCCCCGCATACACCTCAAGCCCGGGTGGAACCGGGGGCCGGGGGGGCATCGCGAGGGGCGCGGGGCGCTGGTCGGGGAGCGACCGCCAGAACAGGCTGGGGAGCCAGGCGATCTGTCGCCCATGTGGTCCCTCATCCTATCGCTTTTATGCGTCAAAATCCGGAGATGTGTCGCGCCCGAAGTTCAACGGGTTTTGCGTGTCGTCCTGCGTGTTGGCGGTGGTTTCACGCGGGATTGCGCCGGTAGTAGCGCCGGGCATTTTGGGTGCCTTAAGCTTGCGCTTTGATTTCGCAGCGGAATTCAGCTTCTTGGACATCGTCAAACGGGCTGCCGCCCAGCGGCGCCAGGCGGTCGATCGCACGCATCCTGCGCGAATGCAGACCTGCCGCCAACGTGCGCCCTCGGCCCGGAGCCAGACGATCCGCGCATCCTCGGGATCGACCAGCAACAACCAGTCGAGGCATTCCTCCATCCGGGTGATCGCAGCCGCACTTGGGATCACCCGCATCGGCGCCTCGGGCGTGTAGCCATAGGCGTGCTTGGCTTCCTGCACGATGGGCGGCCACGACGAGCCATAGCCACGGGGGCGATCCTTCTCGGGCAGGCGGCGCAGCACGTAGGCCGCCTCCTCAAACCGATCCTCAATGTCGCGGGGTGTCAGGGTCATGGTGATCCTCCGTCTGGGGTTCAGTAAATCTGCTTGGCGCGCAACGCCGCGACGGTCACGAGCCCGGCCGCCAGCAGGGCGTCGCGCATCACGTTCGACACGGCGCTGGTCGGGACGTAGCGATCGGAATTGATCCAGTCGGCTGTGAACGCGAGGATCTCTGGGCGGCTCGCCTGCGCTGCAGGTTTCTTTTCCCCAGCATCTTTGGCCTTTGCCGCCAGAGCCAACCTTCGGGCATGGCGCGCCGCAATCGCCGGGGTGAAATATTCCCACGTCCGGATCGGGTCGGTCCGCTTGCGCTTGGTCCGCTCGGCCAGGGTGGGCAGGATATCCGCAGCCAGATCAAAGCCCTTCGCCTGCCAGCTATCGATCACTAGCCGGGTGGCCGTGATCGCCGTTCGTGATGCCGCGCTCAGACCCGCGCCACAGGCGGCGAGGCAAGCGGCTTTGGCATCATCGATTGGGTCAGCCTCACGCGCGGTAGTAGTTACAGGTTCTCTTACAAGGTTAGTGTCCAGATTCTGGACACGGCTATTGCCAAAATCTGGACACGGCTTTTGTGGGTTTCCATGTCCAGATTCTGGACATGGCTCGTGTTCGAAATCATCCTCGAAGCCCAGAATGTACCGGGTGGATTTCTGCTTCCGTGTCACTTCATCCACCCGCCGATGCCTGCGGATCAGCCCTGCCGCTTCCAGTTTTTCGAGGTGGGTGTTGAGCGACGAGCGGGAGATTTCGACATCGGCCGCCAACTGGTCCTGCGACGGAAAGCACCCGAAATCCGGGTTGTGCCGGTCGCACAGATGCCAGAGCACCAGCTTGGTCGCTGGCATCAGCCCGCGCTGCTGGATCGCCCAGTTGGTGGCCTTGTGGCTCATGAGCCTGCCGTCACGGTGAGGCGTTTGACGATGGCCTGCATCAGGGCGATGCGCTTATCCGCGTCCGCCTGGCGCATTTTCCCGGCCCGCACACGGGACCAATAGAACTGCCGCCGCAGGTCCAGTTCGCGCTGGGCCTCGGCGATCAGGTCGCTGACCGGAATCGCGCCATTGGGGGTGATTTGTGCCATGGTCACCCCCTTAGCGCCGACCAGCGACGGCGCGGTTTGCACCGGTCTTGCGGGCCTCCTGATCGCGCAGCCAGTCGCGCACGGCCTCCATCCGGTAAAGCACCTTGCGGCCCACCCGAACGCAGGGCGGGCCCATGCGGCGGGTCTCCCAGCGCTGCAATGTGTCCACCGACAGCGCCAATTCCCGGGCAAGCTCTGCCCGGTTTAGCCAGCCGGTCAGAAGGCCGGTGTCGTCTGAGGCCGCGTCGCCCAAGCCAATGTTTTGCATGTCTTTCCTCCGCTGATGGCACCCGTGGATCGGGTCGCCAAGGGTCTCTGCGGGAAGACAATCACGCGCGCAGGACCGGCGAAGAGGCAGAAACCGGCAGAAACAAAACTGCAATTCTGCCGGTCCGATTTATCCACCAAAAATGGAGGGCCGCGCGCAAATTCCGATTTGAACAAACGATGAACTCTGACAATTTGGGCGGGAGCAGTTCACAATCAGATTCGCCAGATGGTCAGCCCTTTCCGAGAGCTGGGGACAGGTTTCGTATGCGACGAAACCGCGGCTTTACCGGCGATCAAACAAGGAGGCAGGCATGGCGTTTCCGGCACAGTATTTCTATTCGATCGTTGATGTTGCAGGGCGCTGGGGGTGCACGCAAACCGAAGTTGTGAACTGGGCAATCTCCGGGGAGCTTGATCTCGTGGCGGGTTTTTCTCCAATCCTTTTTGGCGACGAACCGGCAGCCGGGCTCTTGGTCGTCTCGGCCTCTGACGTGCGCCCATTGTTCCGGCCATTCGGTAAAGCTGAGAAGAAGGTCTACCTCAGGCAGGCGCGCCCAACCGGGGCTGATACATTCAAGCTGATCACTGATCCGGTCTGTGGCGTTCGGTTAAGTGCGGCGGACATCATGATCACGGCCCGTGAAATTGATCGGTTCGAAGAGGCCCACGGCATCGGCCGCACGCGCAACGTCGGCCCCGGCGCGCCAACAAAATATGACTGGGATGGATTCTATGTCGCCCTGATTAAGCGCCTCTATGCGGAGGGCTTGCCTATCCGCCAGCGCGATCTGGTCATCGAAATGCAGGAATGGTTCATCGCCAATTCCGCCGAGGGCGAAGCACCGGATGAAAGTACGATCCGCCGCCGGATTCAGTCGGTCTGGAAGGAGTTGAACCCCGCCTGACGCCGCCCGTCCGGCACAATTACCGGTTTGTTTCCGCCGGTTTCCGCCTCTTCGCCGGACCCTCGCAAAGAGCAGGTTGCTCTTTGCCGCACCTCATCCCTGAGTCGGCACGAAAAGGGGAGCCTGCATGGGAACGCATCTGACGGAACGAGTTGTGAAAGCCGCCGAGATCGGCAGCCGAAAATATGTGGTATTTGACGAAGACTGCCCGGGCTTTGGCCTGTGCGTCTTTGAATCAGGTCGCAAAGGGTTTGTGCTGATCTACCGCGCCGCCGGGCGGCAACGCCGTTTCACGATCGGAACGTGGCCAAGCTGGTCGGTCACCGCGGCCCGGGACGAGGCCAAGCGCCTGAAACGCGATATCGATCGCGGCGAAGATCCGATGGATGTGCGGACAACTGCGCGGCATGCCCCGACCGTGGAAGAGCTGGTCGAGCGGTACATCGACGAACATCTGCCGAAGCTGTCAGCCTCCAGCAGTAAGGATCAGGCCAGCATGCTCAAGACGTTGGTCTTGCCCGATTGGCGGACGCGCAAAGTAACCGACATCACGCCGACCGATGTCGACAGGCTCCTGACGAAGATCGCGGCAGGGCGGCCACGGGTTTGGAAGAAATCCGTTAAGCCCACCAAAGCGCCACGGGCATTCAAATCCAAGCGAACCAAACCAACGCCCCCGCCGAAGACCTTCAAGCCGACGCCGGTGCGAGCCAACCGCGTAGGCGAGGTGCTGCGAAAGATGTTCAGTCTTTCCGTCATATGGAAAATGCGGACCGACAATCCCGCCACCAGCTTCCGCAAGCGCCCGGAAACGGCCCGCGAACGATTTCTGTCCTTTGAAGAAATCCAGCGCCTTGCTGATGCCCTCTGTGCCGATCCCGATAAGCGCGCGGCCGGGATCATAAGGTTGTGCATGCTAACTGGTGCCCGGCTGGGCGAGTCCCGCACCGCCACCTTCGATCAGTTCAACCTCGATCTTGCCATCTGGACCAAGCAGGCTGCGTATACGAAGCAGCGCCGTGTTCACCGTGTGCCGATCTCGCATGAAGCCGTCGCCCTGATCCGTTTGCGGAGGAATGCGGTGCCAAAAGGCTGCCCCTTCCTGTTCCCCGGCGAAGTCCCGGGCCAGCCGGTGGTTGATCTCAAGCGCTTCTGGGAACGGATGCGCGCGCAGGCAGACATCCCTGACGTCCGTATCCACGATCTGCGCCATACCTTCGCCTCGCTGCTGGTCTCGGGCGGGGCGTCGCTGGAAATGATCGGGCGACTGCTCGGGCACACCCAGATCGGCACTACGCAACGCTACGCCCACTTGATCGACTCGCCGCTCCGGGCCGGGGTGAACGCCGTGGGCGAGATGCTGAAGCCAAGGTTGCGGGTGGTGGGCTCATAAGCAAAGCACCAAGTCAATCAGATGGCGCTTGATTGCAGTGCAATCACTGCCTAGTTTCTTTGTTATCCAAAGGAGGGCAGCCGATGGCCAGCATTACGATTCGAAACCTTGATGACGACGTCAAACGCCGCCTGCGTGTGCGGGCGGCTGAGCACGGCCGGTCGATGGAGGAGGAGGCGCGGGACATCCTGCGGCAGGTTGTCGGCCAGCCCAGCGCCCCGAAGGATCTGGGCCAATCCATTCATCAGCGTTTTGCAGCGCTTGGCGGCGTGGATCTGTTTCTGCCTACCCGAACACCTATGCGCAGCGCGCCAGACCTTGAGTAACGCATGATCATTGTCGACACGAATGTCGTGTCAGAACTCATGCGCGCCAACCCAGACTCGACGGTTTTGGCATGGTTCGCCGCCAACACCGCAGACACGCTTTTTCTGACGTCGATCAGCGAGGCCGAATTGCGCACGGGTGCGGCTATTCTGCCTGCTGGGCAGCGGCGCGATCAACTGGTCGGTGCCATTGAGGCGATGATGGATCAGGATTTCGCAGGCCGCATCCTGCCGTTCGACAGCCCCGCCGCCCGGACCTATGCCGAGATTGCCACCGCCCGCCGTACTGCAGGTAAGCCGATCATGGATGCCGACTGCCAGATCGCTGCGATCGCCCGCGCGTGCGGAGCGGCAATAGCCACGCGTAACGTCAAAGATTTCGAAGGCTGCGGCATCGACGTCATCAACCCATGGAATGCCGTATGACTGCTATCAGGCTATTTCTGAAGATCGTTGCCCAGCGCCTTAAAAGCCATTTAAGGTTTCCGACGAAACGATTTATTGAACCTGCCGTTTCCATAGCGGTTAGTGGGACTGGGAAATAGCAATATGGAGAAGCGATCGCTCAGTGAGCGCGACATTTGCACCAAGTTCATTACTCCGGCGCTTCGAAGAGCCGGATGGGATGAGATAAATCAAATCCGCGAAGAGGTTAGCTTCACAAAAGGTAGGATCATCGTCCGTGGCAAATTGGTCAGCCGGGGAAAAGGCAAGCGGGCAGATTATATCCTTTCGGTAAAGCCAAACATCCCGATTGCGCTGATCGAGGCGAAAGAGAATACGCAAGCGGTCGGCGCCGGGCTTCAGCAAGGTCTTGAATATGCGGAGACGCTGGGCATCCCGTTTGTTTTTTCGTCAAACGGTGATGGTTTCATATTCCATGACAGGACTGGCATGAGTTCGACGCCTGAGGTCTCTCTGACGTTGGATCAGTTTCCGTCGCCAGACGATCTTTGGGAACGGTATAGGGCTTGGAAAGGTCTTTCCGAGACAGCTTCTGCCGTGGCGCTGCAAGACTATTTCGATGACGGCAGTGGCAAGGCACCGCGTTACTATCAAGTGAACGCTGTCAATTCTACGATTGAGGCAATCGCCAAGGGCCAGGATCGGGTTCTGTTGGTGATGGCTACTGGAACGGGCAAGACCTACACCGCGTTCCAGATCATCTGGCGGCTCTGGAAAGCCGGGCAGAAAAAACGCATCCTGTTTTTGGCCGATCGCAATGTGCTGATCGATCAAACCATGGTGAATGATTTCCGCCCATTCGCGGGCAACATGGCCAAGCTGTCCACCCAGTCAAAAACGATTGAACGCGCCGATGGCTCATCGACCGATGTCACGCTGGCATTGGATAAACGCCGCAGGATCGATACGTCCTATGAGATCTACCTCGGGCTGTATCAAGCCATCACTGGGCCGGATGAAAGCCAGAAGCTCTACAAGGAATTCTCGCGCGACTTCTTCGATCTGATCGTGATCGACGAGTGTCACCGGGGTAGTGCCGCGGACGACTCCGCCTGGCGCGAAATCCTCGATCATTTCACCTCGGCCACACAGATTGGCCTGACCGCGACACCGAAGGAGACCGAATATGCCTCCAATATCGATTACTTTGGCGCGCCAGTTTACAGCTATTCGCTGAAGCAGGGTATCAGCGATGGCTTCCTTGCGCCCTACAAGGTGATCAAGATTCACATCGACCGCGACGTTCAGGGGTATCGCCCCGTGCAAGGACAGCTCGACCGTGACGGTGAAGAGGTTGAGGATCGCATTTATAACGCCAAGGACTTCGATCGCACACTGGTCCTGGACGATCGGACCAGGCTGGTCGCCCGAAAGGTGACAGAGTTCCTGACGCAAAGCGGTGATCGGATGGCAAAAACCATCCTGTTCTGCGTCGATCAGGAACATGCTGCTCGCATGCGCCAAGCACTGATCAATGAAAACGCCGATCTGGTGGCGCAGAACCACCGCTACGTCATGCGGATCACCGGGAATGACAAAGAGGGCCTCGACCAGCTTGGGAACTTCATCGATCCCGAGGCACCTTATCCGGTGATCGTGACTACATCCCGGCTGCTCTCAACCGGTGTCGATGCGCAAACCTGCCGATTGATCGTTCTCGACCGCGAGGTCGGGTCTATGACCGAGTTCAAGCAGATTGTTGGCCGCGGCACCCGCGTGCATGAAGATACCCAAAAGCTGTTCTTCACCGTGATGGATTTCCGTGGCTCGACCAGTCACTTCGCAGACCCGGAATTCGACGGCGAGCCGGTCCAGATTTATCAGCCCGGCCCAGACGATCCGATCATGCCTCCGGACGATGCCCCGCAAACCGACAGCGATGGCGAGCCCCTGTCGCCCGAACCTAGTGATGATGAAACGGTACTGATTGATCCGGTCGATCCATTCTCCCCGCTTGGTGACAACACGAGCGGCGGGCCGATCCGCAAGGTCTACGTCGATGGTGTGGGCGCGGTCATTGTGGCTGAGCGCATTGAATACCTCGACGAGAACGGCAAGCTGGTTACGGAATCGCTGCGCGATTACACCCGCAAAGCCCTCCAGCGTCAGTTTGCCAGCCTCGATGACTTCCTCAAGCGCTGGAATGGCGAAGGGCGCAAGCAGGCTGTATTCGAGGAACTGGAAGCCGAGGGCCTGCCGTTCGAAGCGATCGCAGCGGAACTCGGCAAGGATCTCGATCCTTTCGACCTGATCTGCCATATCGCCTTTGATGCAAAGCCGCTGACCCGGCGTGAGCGAGCCGAGAGCGTCAAGAAACGCGATGTCTTCACCAAATACGGCCCCAAGGCGAAGTCGGTTCTCGAAGCGCTCCTCGAAAAATATGCCGACGAAGGCGTCATGAACCTCGACAACCTTGGCGTCCTCAAAATCGCACCCTTCAGCGGCATGGGAAGTGTGATTGAACTTGTCCGTGCCTTTGGGGGCAAACCCAAATTCGAACAGGCCGTTCACGACCTGCAATCTGCAATTTACGATGAAAGCGCATAACCTATGTCCGTCCGTACCCTCGTTAAGTTCATTCAGGACATCATGCGCAAAGACACCGGCGTGGATGGTGATGCCCAGCGCATCAGCCAGTTATGCTGGATGTTCTTCCTCAAAATCATCGACGATCAGGATCAGGAACTCGAACTGACCAAGGGCGACTACACCTCGCCCATCCCCGATGCCCTGCAATGGCGCGCTTGGGCGGCGGACCCGGAGGGGATCACCGGCGACACGCTGCTGGAGTTCGTCAACAACACCCTGTTCCCCGAACTCAAGACCCTGCCCACCAACGCAGGCCCCCGCGCCAAGGTCGTCCGCGACGTGTTTGAGGACGCCTACAACTACATGAAATCCGGCCAGCTGATGCGGCAGATGATCAACAAGATCAACGAGGTCGACTTTAATAACCTGACCGAACGCCAGCACTTCGGCGACATCTACGAACAGATCCTGAATGACCTTCAGAACGCCGGGAACGCAGGTGAATACTACACCCCACGCGCCGTCACCGCCTTCATGGTCCAACAGATTGACCCCAAGCCGGGTGAGATCATGTTTGACCCCGCCTGCGGCACCGGCGGCTTTCTAACCTGCGCCATGCGCCACATGCGCGAAAATTACGTCAAACGCCCCGAGCATGAGGCGCTGATGCAGGGCGCCCTGCGCGCCGTGGAAAAGAAACCGCTGCCCCACATGCTCTGCGTCACCAACATGCTGCTGAACGGGGTGGAGGAACCTGACTTTGTGCGCCACGACAACACGCTGGCCCGCCCGCTGGTCAGCTGGACGCGGGATGAACGCGTTGACATCGTCCTGACCAACCCGCCCTTCGGCGGCAAGGAGGAGGACGGGATCGAGTCCAACTTTCCCACTTTCAAGACCCGCGAAACCGCTGATCTGTTCCTTGCCCTGATCATCCGTCTGCTAAAGTCGGGTGGCCGCGCGGCGGTGGTGCTGCCTGACGGGTCGCTGTTTGGCGAGGGCATCAAGACCCGGCTCAAGGAACACCTGATGGAGGAATGCAACCTGCACACCATCGTGCGGCTGCCGAACTCGGTCTTCAAACCTTATGCCTCCATCGGAACCAACCTGCTGTTCTTTGAAAAGGGCACGCCCACAAAAGACATCTGGTATTGGGAGCACCGCGTGCCCGAGGGTCAAAAAGCCTATTCCATGACAAAGCCGATCCGGCTGGATCATCTGGACGACTGCACCGCATGGTGGGGCGGGGCCACGCGAGAGGCCCGCGTTGAAGGTCCGCAGGCATGGAAGGTCACGGCGGAAGAGATTAAGGCGCGCGGCTATAACCTTGACGTCAAGAACCCCCATACGGTGGCCGAGGATCACGGCGATCCCGAAACCTTGCTGGCCGAGTTGGACGGGGCTGAGGCCGAGGTCGTCACCCTGCGAGATCAACTCAAGGCTGTGCTGGCAGAGGCGCTTGCGCGATGAATGCCCAAGACTTGCTGAAACACTATGCCCGCATTTCCGAGGCCCCCGACGCGATCCCCAAGCTGCGCCGCTTTGTGCTGGATTTGGCCGTGCGCGGGAAGCTTGTGGAGCAGGATGCGGCGGACCAACGTATTGAGATTGCAATAAAGAAGTTCCAAAAGGACCCCGAAAGAGCGGTTCCAACAGGTTGGAAGGCTACGACCGTCGGTCAAATTCTCGATTTCAAGTATGGGAAAGGGAAGAAGGCAAGCGAGCGCTTGGAAACAGGGCCCGTCCCTGTATTTGGCTCTAACGGTGTGGTGGGATACACAGACGAAACCCTCAGCATGCAGGCGGCTATAATCATAGGTCGAAAAGGTTCGGCAGGTGCGCTCAACATCTGCGATGGTCCGTCATGGACAACTGACGTAGCCTATTACGTAGAGCCGCCAAAACAATTCCAGATCCAGTATCTTATGCTAACGCTGAAAGCATTGGATTTGGATGCACTTGGTAAAGGTGTCAAACCGGGCCTTAGTCGTGCAGATGCATATCCGCTAGAAATTCATATACCACCCCTCGCCGAACAACACCGGATCGTGGCGAAGGTGGATGAGTTGATGGCGCTGTGTGATCGGTTGGAAGAGGCCCGCACGGCGCGGGAGGGGGTGCGCGACAAGCTCACCGCCGCCAGCCTCGCCCGCCTGACCGCACCCGACACCTCGGACACAGAGTTCCAATCCCACGCCCGCTTTGCCCTGCTAACCCTCCCCGCCCTCACAACCCGCCCCGACCAAATCAAACCCCTCCGCCAAACCATCTTGAACCTCGCCGTGCGGGGGAAGCTGGTGGAACAGGACGCGGCGGACGAACTGGCGGGGGAGTTGTTGAAAATACTGCAATCTGAAAAGACCCGCCTTGTGAACGACGGAGCAATTCGAAAGCAGAAAGCATCTGCGGCATTGTCAGCAAGTGAAAAAATCTTCCCGCTACCGTTAAGCTGGAAATGGACTCGCCTATTGGATTTGGGCGCAACACAAACCGGCACAAGCCCGAGTTCCGCAAGAGATGAGCTATTCGGCGACTTCATCCCCTTTGTAAAACCCGCTGATCTTGACGGCCCAGAAATTACCTACGATGGCTTTGGGCTTTCCGAAGAGGGCATGGGGCATTCTCGTGTCGCTCCGGCAAACTCAGTAATGATGGTTTGTATCGGGGGCACCCTCGGAAAGGTGAATTGCACCTCTCGCGACGTCTGCTTTAACCAACAGATCAATTCGGTCACACCCTTCATTAAGGGCCTCCACCGATATATTTCGATGGCTTTGAAATCGTCTTATTTTCAAGAATTAGCTTGGGCTAAGGCTGGAATTGGCACCTTGCCGATAATTAGCAAGGGAAAATGGGAGGTGCTGCCCATCCCCCTCCCACCCCTCGCCGAACAACACCGTATCGTGGCCAAGGTCGATGCCCTGATGGCCCTCTGCGACCGGCTGGAGGCCAGCCTCACCACCGCCGACACCACCCGCCAACGCCTCCTCACCGCCCTCCTGCACGAGGCGCTGGGCGGTCGAAACAAGGTTGCCGCATGAAATATATGTTAGAACGGCGAAAAAATTATATAGCCTGCACCGGGGGATCAACATGACTGGATTAGCAAAGTCTAAAGGAAAACTAGAGCTTCCTCATGTCTTGGCTGAGGTTGTTAAAGAAGGCCGAGCGGTAATCGTTTTCGGTGCCGGTGCGTCAATGGAGTGCCAAAGTACCGACGGCCGATGGCCGCCAAGTGCTGACGGACTGCGGGATCATCTGGCCGCGAAGTTTCTCGGTACGAAAAACGAAAAGCGCGACCTCGCGACGGTTGCTGAGATGGCAATTAATGCCGGAGCAGGTGAGCCGCAGGTTTTCGATGAGGTGGCGCGTCAGTTCAAAGATTTTAAAACCTCTAAAGCACATGAAAAGCTTGGTGATTTCAGGTGGCGGGGCCTCGCAACAACAAATTATGATAGATTCATTGAGCAAGGCTATGCGGCCAACACGGCGGCGCTGCAAACCTGTGTTCCGTTTGTCAAAAACGAAGAGCCATACGAAGATCGCCTTCGGGATGAAAGAAGTCCTGTTGCGCTCTTTAAGCTTCATGGATGCCTGGATCATCGTCTCGATCGGGATGTTCCGCTCGTGCTGTCAAATGAGCATTACGCAACCTATGAAAAAGGGAGAGACCTGCTTTTCAACCGCCTAAAAGATTGGGCGCAGTCTTCGGTTTTGATTTTTATCGGATACCGATTGGCCGATCCTCATATTCGCGAGCTTATTTACAAGATTGACCCTGCTCGCCGTCCGCGTTGGTATATGGTTTCACCAGGCGGAGATGAGCACGATGTTAGGTTCTGGGATAAGAAAGGAGTTGAGGTAATCTCGACAACCTTCTCGGGTTTCATGGAAGCTTTGGACTCTTCGGTCCCACAACTATTTCGTGCTCTCGCGCCTCCGGCTAATACTGGTAAGCGCCCTTATCTGAAGCATCTCAAAGACGAGCACCCGTCGGATCGATTGATTGAATCCCTTGAGCGCGACTTCGATTATGTGCATGCAGCAATGCCATTTGATGAGGTTCCTGCGGAGGGCTTCTACTCCGGCTACGACCACGGCTGGTCCGGAATCATTCGAAAGTATGATTTTAGCCGGAAGATTGGCGACGGTTTACTCTACACGGCTGTGGATGTTTCACCGAATAGCTCGGCTGTTCGAATGTTTGTCTTGGAAGGTGCCGCAGGCTCGGGAAAGACCATTGCGCTTCGTAGAGCGGCATTCGACGCCGCCACAGCACTAGATCAGTTCGTCCTTTGGCTTAAGCCGAACGGTATCCTTAAGGCCGAGATTATTGAAGAGCTCTGGTCCCTAAGCGGATTGCGCCTTCTGGTTTTTGTTGATCACGTTTCGCTTCACGCCGAAGAGTTGGAACGGGCTTTGCATATCCTCAAAAGAAAAAACGTTCAGGTGACGGTTGTCGTGTCTGAACGGGAGGCAGATTGGGCAGCTTACTGCGGTGGCCTTGATACGTTCGTACAAGAAACCTCAACCTTGAGAAGGCTGAGCGAGCGCGAAGTCCAGAACCTAGTTGATTTACTCGCGCGCCACCGTTGCCTCGGACAGCTCACAAATCTTACCAGAGCCGAACAGATCGAGGCATTTCTGAGCAAAGACCGCGCTGACCGACAGCTTCTTGTTGCGCTTCATGAACTCACCCAAGGCAAACCCTTCGAGCAGATCATTCTTGACGAGTTCAATAGGGTTTTAGGGGATGCTGCTAGAAGTTTGTATCTTGATATCGCTACTATGCATCAATTCGGAGTGACGGCTCGTGCGGGTGCGATTTCGAGGATCAGTGGTATTAGGTTTGACGACTTCAAATCCGATTTTATTGGGCCGCTAGCGGATATTGTGAGAACAACCATCGATAGGTTTACAGGGGATCACGGCTACGAAACCAGGCATGCCCACGTCGCCGAAATTGTTTTTCGGGCCGTTTGCGAGACCGACGAGGCTCGCTCTGTGCAGCTGTCGAGGATCGTAGGAGGGTTGGACCCTGGGTACTCCTCAGACCGGCGTGTACTCGAAAACATTTGCAAGGGTCGGAACATCGCGAGAAGCTTTGCCGCCGTTGAGCATGCAAGGACGATATTTGACGTTGCAACTGCGGCGCTGCCAAATAGCGCTTTCTTGTTCCAACAGGCGGCACTCCTCGAAGTGCATCATCCTAAGGGCTCACTTGATCATGCTGAGGAGTTGGCTCAGACGGCACGAAGTTTAGATCAAAACAATCACATCTATGTTCATACGCTTGCGGAAGTGTCGCGACGAAAGGCAAATGCAGCAGTATCTCATGTAAGAGCTGAGCAGCTCAGGGCACAGTCTCGCAGGTTTCTCAACGAAATCACGACTAACGATCCAAGGAAATCCCTAACATTCTGTAATCTACTAATCGATGAAGTAATTGATCTTCTGCGGGGTCTTCCTGAAGACCCAAAAGAGTACATGATTATTGAGTTCGACAGAAAAGTGGCGGAAACAAAAGAAAGGCTCGACAAGGCTCGGCGCGATTTTCCCGGAGAAGCTGAGTTTCCCTCCGCTGAGGGTTGGCTGTGGCAACGCCTTGGAGATGAGGTTCGAGCGAAACGAGTGTTGCAGCAAGCTACAGCGCTGAAATTGCAGAGTTCTGGCGTATTTTTGCGCCTTGCACAGGTCCAGTCTAGCGGAGGGGAAATCGAGAATTCGATCGGAACACTTCGCTTCGGCTTGCAACGATTTCCGTCGGATAAGCAGCTTCACCTTGAGCTCGCGCTGCGGCTGGTCGAATACAACCGAACAACTTCACCTGAAATTGAGGGGCACTTCGGAGCTAGCTATGGGGTCGGTGATCATGCTCTGGATGCGAGGTTCTTCCATGCCTGTTATCTCTTCTGGGTCGGAAAAATTGAGGAATGTCGGATTCTATTCGATGAGATCAGCGCTCGCTCCAGCAGTGACTATCGTAAGCGTCCGAATCCGGAAGAGGGGATCATTGATCAATTTATCGCGCAGCAGACGGGATCAGTGGCGTCGCTTCGCGATGACTATTTCTTTATTCAATCAGGCTGCTATCCGAAACAGATTTTCGCACACATGACTGCTCTGAGTGGTATTGATATTTCGGAGCTTACCGCAGGAAAACAGGTAAGGTTTCGGGTTCGCTTCAATCGCCGCGGTCCTGTAGCTAATTCGGTTGTGGTAAGCTGAAAAGGAGGATCTCGGGCGCGGAGCTGGGTCAACAATAGGTCAACCTGCCTAACTACTTTGCGTCCGTCTCGGGCCCGTCAGCTGCGGTTGGTTGCGGCGATGCGCGGCCCAAAATAGCAACCAGATCAAAGCGTTATCCGGTAACTTGCTGAAATTGAACAATAACACAACTTAAGCGGGTAGCGGCTCATAACCTGAAGGTCACAGGTTCAAATCCTGTCCCCGCAAACAAACTTCCCAACGCGTTAGAATACGACAAAAATACCGATGTTTAGACAGTCGCGTGTTAGCTCGACGCTGCTTCAAATTTTGAAAAGTCCCTCTGGAAAACCAGGGGGCTTTTTGTGTTTTCGGGGGCCGTGAACGCCCTAACGTCGAAAATCCCAGCTCAAGTGATCTGCATCAAGGTGTCGTGCAACGGCTTATGCGCAAATGTGCAGAAGCCGAGGTGTACCGATGATCCTGTCCGACCTGGCGGCGCTCGCGGAACCGATCCGACTTTCCGCCTTGTGGCTCCGTCATGACGGGGACGAGCGTTGCGTGTGGTATCTCATGCGGTCCCCGTGGCGACACTGGTGGGTATCCCGATATACGCGGATATCTTCGGCACCCTGCCGATTGCCGAGGCGTTGGTGGGCAAAGGTATGGGCCTTGGCACCGTGCTGGCCTTCATGATGGCGGTGACGGCGCTGTCGCTGCCCTCGCTGATCATGCTGAAGCGCGTGATCAAGCTGCCGCTGCTGGCCACCTTCACCGGCGTGGTGACCGTGGGCATCCTGACCATCAGCTTCACTTTCAACGCGATCACCCACTGGCTCATCTGAAAGGAACCATCATGATCATCAAGATCCTCGGCTCGGGCTGCAAGAAATGCGTGACGCTTGGCGAGAACGCCAAGGCGGCGGCCGACGCGGCGGGCAAGGACGCCCGGATCGTCAAGGTCACCGATTTTGCCGAGATCGCGGCCTATGGCGTGATGTTCACGCCCGGTCTGGTCGTGGATGAAAAGGTGTTGTCAGCGGGCAAGGTGCTGACCGCCGAAGAAATCGGTCGCCTGCTGTGACCGAATATCGCGTATCCGCCCGCCGCATTGACAGCCACGGCAGCGTGGCGCGCGCCAAAGCGGCCGAAGTGGTGCTCGACACCGACATCGCCGGGCGGCGGGATGCAATGAACCCGGTGGAACTACTGCTGTCGGCCCTGGCGGCTTGCATGCTGAAGGGGATCGAGCGGGTGACGCCGATGCTGTCCTTTCAGATCGAGGGCGCAGAGGTAGCGTTGGAGGCGATCCGTCAGGACGCGCCGCCCAAGCTGACGCTGATTAGGTATCAGATCACCGTGGACAGCGCCGAGACGGATCAGCGGCTGGACTTGCTGCATCGCAACATCCTGAAATACGGCACAATCTCGAACACGCTTTCCGGGGCGGTGCCGATGGAAGGGACGTTGACGCGAAAGGTCTGACGCAGTTTCCCACGATCGCCGCCCGCTGACCTTGGTTCCGGCGTTTCGCCGGCCCCCCACGCTCCATCGGCGTGATGCGACTTCCCAGCTCGCCCAAACCGCTTTTGGTTCGGGGGGTAGGGCAACAGGTCCATCGAGCGTGCAAGGAGGCGGCTGCTGCAACGGATTCTGGGTCAAGCCCCCGGCTCGGGACAATTTCGCGATCGGGTGCTGATCCGGGTTAGCCCCGATGCGCCATTCCTGCGATCAGATTGCGGCAGGCGATTTCAGGCCCTGCGCCCGGATCGCGGAACCGAAAGGAATTCCCCCATGACACTCGACGGAAAAGTTGCGCTGGTGACCGGCGCGGCGCAAGGGATCGGACGCGGCATCGCCTTGCGTCTTGCAAAAGACGGCGCCGATATCGCCATCGTCGACATCGATACCGACAAGATGGCCGATGTGGCTGCCGAGATCGAAGCGATTGGCCGCAAGGCCACAGCCTTTAAGGCCGATGTGGGCAACCGTACAGAGGTGCATGTGGCTGTGGCGCATGCCGAGAAAACGCTCGGCGGATTCGATATCATGGTCAACAATGCCGGGATCGCGCAGGTCGATCCGATCGCGGATGTGACACCAGAGGACGTGGAGCTGATCCTGAAGATCAATATTCAGGGCGTTCTGTGGGGGATTCAGGCTGCCGCTGCGACGTTCAGAAAGCGCGGCCACAAGGGCAAGATCATCAACGCGTCGTCGATTGCCGGGCATGATGGGTTCGAGATGCTGGGCGTCTATTCGGCGACGAAGTTCGCCGTGCGCGCCCTGACACAGGCCGCAGCCAAGGAATATGCCAGCGACGGCATCACCGTGAACGCCTACTGCCCGGGTATCGTCGGGACGGACATGTGGGTCGAGATCGACAAGCGCTTTTCGGAACTGACCGGAGCACCCGTCGGCGCGACCTACGACAAATACGTGGGCGGCATCGCCTTGGGGCGCGCTCAGACCCCGGATGACGTTGCGGCCCTGGTATCATACCTCGCCTCGCCGGATTCAGATTACATCACGGGGCAGGCGATCATCACCGATGGCGGGATCGTCTATCGCTGACGCCCTTATCCAACCCAGCATCGGCGGTTGAGGCCCCATCTGGCCATGGGGCGCGCACTGCTTTCGTCAGTCGGCGGCCGGTGCATGTATCGATCCAGATCAGCGGAACAAAAGCCGATGCCCATGGTTGGACGTCTGACCTGACCACCTGAGGCAAAATTCCCTGAAGGCCGACCCGGCCAGCAATTTTCGGCCGGCACATCAGTGCCACGCCGGCCCGTCATGCAATTCAGAACACCCAATGAGCAGGAGAGACCGATGGCTGCGCTTCCCTTTGACGATGCCCTGATCGAGGAGTTGGTGTTGCGGTTCAACGCCGTGATGGCGAAGGAAGGGATGGATATCTCTGACCTTGGCGGCAATGCCTCGGATGATGAGGTGAGCGCGACGCTGCAGGAAACCGAGGGCGATCTGAGCCGTGACGAGATCACCCAGGAGATCGAAAGCATGGACGACGAGCAACAGGACGCGCTTGTCGCGCTTTTCTGGATCGGCCGGGGCGATGCCGACCCCGAAGCGTGGGAACAGACCAAGGCCCTTGCGCGGCAACAGCACGAGGGGTCGGTAAGCCGCTATTTGCTGGGTCAGCCCGAGGTTGGGGAATTCCTGACCGAAGGTCTGGAGAGGATGCTGGAATATGGGGTCGATTGAGACGGGGCGGTCTGTTTGACATTGTGACGGATGGCGGTGTGCGCTCCGACAGGTTGCTCATCGCCTGTATCCATATCGGGCAGAGCCAGGACGTGGCTGGTTGCCCATCGGCAGTGATGCTTGTCCCGATCTGTGTTGAATCGTTGCTGATCCTAGCAGTCCGGATATCGCGTTTTGCTGCGTCCGGCGCGGGATGACGGCGGCCTGTCAAGCCGAGGTTTCGTCGTTCCATCGCCTCTGCATCTCTTCGGGCGAGACGGCCTCGATCGTCTGTGCCAGCATCCACCTGTGGCCGAAAGGGTCCAGCAGGGTCGCCGTGCGTTCGCCATAGGATTGATCGGCGGGTGCGCGCAACAACAGCGCCCCCGCCGCCACGGCCCGCGCGACATCCGCGTCCACCGTCGCGGTCGTCAGGTGGAACGTGACGGCAGTTCCGCCCAACGTATCGGGGCTGATGGCACCGAAATCGGGGTATTCATCACTCAACATCAGGCGCGACGCGCCGATCATCATTTCAGCGTGACCGATCCGGCCGTCGCCGGGGTCGGTCATGCGGAACTCTTCCACGGCGCCGAAGGCCGTTGCATAGAATTGGAGGGCGGCTTCCGCGCCCTTTGCGACCAGGTAGGGGACGATGGCGGCGGGCATCCGGGTATCCTCAGCTTGCGTTCAGTTTTTATTTACGTTACGTATCGTAATTAAATGAGTCAAGGAAAACCAAATCCGCGCGGTCGCCCGCCCAGCAAGGCCGCCCGATCCAGGGCGCTGGCGGCGGCTGTCCAGATCCTGATGGAGGAAGGATTTGGCCGATTGACCATCGACGCGGTGGCGATCCGGTCTGGCGTCGGCAAGCCCACGATCTATCGGAACTGGGCCAATGCCAGCGAATTGACCATGGCTGCGCTGATGGAGAGCCTGCCGGCCACAACGCCGCAAGCCACTGGGTCGCTTGCCGAAACCTTGGAGCATCAGATCACGGCGATCGTGACGGCGTTCGCCACGACCAGAGGGCGGCAGATCGGTCTAGCGCTTGCCACGGCGGATCGGGACAGCGAAATGACCCGCGCCTTTCGGAACCGCGTGATCCTGTCCGGACGCGAGGTCGGGCGCGGGATCATAACGGAGGCCGCCAAGGCGGGAGAGATCGCCGCACCCGAGGACATCGAAGTTGTCCTCGACATGATCTATGCGCCGCTGTTCTACCGCCTGCTTGTCGGCCATCTGCCGTTGGACCAGCCCTTCGCGCGGGCGTTGGTGACCAAGGGCCTTCGACTTCTGGGTCAGGTGCGGTAGACAGGGTGACCTGAGGTCTTTTCCATCAATCGGGCGCGACTGACACGGGATCATCCCTGAACTGCCGATGTTGTGCCGCCCCCATGAGCGATGGGTCGTGCCCCAACGCCAGATGACCCGCGCGGATCACGGTCGCATCCTTGCCCGGATTTTGCGCAAACGGCAGATATTCCGCCTCATCCTTGGCTGTCGTGATCCAAGGCGATGGCGCGGGGCGACGGGCCTGCATCCGCTCTGCCAGCAGGGTGCGAACCGCCGCCAGCCGACTTTGCGGGGACCACTCGGCGGGGGGCACGCTTTCGCGTCATGGAGCCAGCGGCGCGCAAGGATTGGAACGGTGAAGCAGGCAGCGCGTTTTGGACCTAGTTTGCCAGAGAAAGCGCCTGCCACCGCGCGCCCGATCATGCCTGTCGCTGCGGCTATTCTGGACATCTGGCGCACCCGATCTGGCCTTATAGAAACTCCTTGACGCAAAGAAACGCCGCTGCCTAGCGTCAGTGCGCGGGCCAACGGTTCCGCACAATGTCGGGGAAGGACGCCGAGAGCACTGACCACGGGTTTCCCGCTGGAAATCGCGCGGCCCCTGACCCCGCAAGAAACAACACGATCCCGACAGGAGAGACCAATGAAAAAGACAATCGCCACATTGCTGGCAGGCACCGCGATCCTGGCCAGCGGCCAGGCTGCGCTGGCTGACGGTCACATCTCGGAAATCACCGTGGCCTATTTCCTTGAATGGCCGCTGCCGATGTATGACGCCTGGGCCAATGGTGAGTTCGATGAAGCCCTCGGCATCACCGTCAACTGGGTCAGCTTCGAGACCGGCGTTGCCATGTCTGCCGCAATGGCATCGGGCGACGTGCAGATCGCCATCTCGCAAGGCCTGCCGCCCTTCGTCGTGGCCGCTTCTGCCGGGCAGGACATCGAAGTCATCGACGTGGCCGTGACCTATGCCGAAAACGACAACTGCGTCGTGCGCTCGGAGCTGGAGATCGACGCCGACAACGCGTCCGAGCTGGCCGGTCGCCGTGTTGCTGTGCCGCTGGGCACCGCCGCCCATTACGGCTTCCTGCGCCAGATGGAACATTTCGGCGTCGACCTCGCCTCGCTCGAGATCGTCGACATGGCACCGCCGGAAGGCGCTGCTGCCCTGTCGCAGGGCGCGGTCGACTTCGCCTGTGGCTATGGCGGTGGCCTGACGCGGATGCTGGAATACGGCAACGTGTTGCTGACCGGTGAAGAGAAAACAGAACTTGGCATTCTGGTGTTCGACGTGATCTCGGCCCCGGCCGAATTCGTGGCCGAGAACCCCGATCTGGTCGCGTCCTTCCTTGCCGTGACGCAGGCCGCCAACGACCGCTGGAACGCAGGCGAGCAAGAGGCGATGCTGCCCAATATCGCGCAGCAGGCCGGCATGGACATCGAGGCGGCGCGGGCCTCGATCGCCACCATGGGCTTCCCCAGCGCCGAAGCGGTGCTTGGTCCGATCTGGATGGATGGCGGCATGGCCACCTTCATGGGCGGCGTCGCCAACGTGTTCGTCGAGTCCGGGTCGATCGACAGCGCGCTGGCAGACTATGCTGACCGGGTGAACCCCGGCCCGCTGACGGCAGCAGCCGCAAACTGATCTGGCGACAGGGGGTCCGGAACATCCGGGCCCCCTGTCCGACCTCTGCCCGACCCCTTCCCGGACACTCACCAAGGTAGCCCATGACCGGCTTGGCCATTCGACACATCTCCATGCGGTTCGATCTGCCCAATGGCGGCTCGGTGCAGGCACTCAAGGATGTCTCGCTCGACATCAAGCAGGGCGAAATCCTCAGCGTGCTGGGGCCGTCAGGGTGCGGCAAGACCACGCTTCTCAACATCGTTGCGGGCTTTCTGGCGCCGACCGAGGGCGAGATCGAGTTGAATGGCCACCGCGTTCGCGGCCCCGATGCCGAACGCGGCATGGTGTTCCAGAAAGGCGCGCTGTTCGAATGGATGAACGTGCGCGAGAATGTCAGCTTCGGCCCCCGCATGAAGGGCCAGTCGAGGTCGGAATATGGTGACAAGGTCAACCATCTGCTGGATGTCGTGGGCCTGAGGGACTTCAAGGACAAGGCGATCTACGAGCTGTCGGGCGGCATGCAGCAGCGTGTGGCGCTGGCCCGCTGCCTTGCCAATGATCCCGACGTGATCCTGATGGACGAGCCGCTGGGCGCGCTCGATGCGCTGACCCGCGAGAAGATGCAGAGCCTTGTGCTGAAGCTTTGGAAGGAAACCGGCAAGACGATCATCCTGATCACCCACTCGGTGGAGGAAGCGCTGTTGCTGGGCGAGCGTCTGATCGTCATGGCGCCGCGTCCGGGCCGCATCCACCGCGAATACACCCTGCCATTTGCCGATATGGGCGTCGACGCCGATCTGCGGCAGGTCAAGAAAGAGCCGCGCTTCCACGAAGTGCGCGAGGAAATCCTTGGCATGATCTGGGACATGGAAGAAGAAATCATGGGTCGCACGGAGGCCGGCGCATGACAGACAGTTTCGTGGAGAAGGCGCAATGACGCCCCTGCTGATCTATGTGGGGATCTTCATCGGCGCCCTTGTCATCGTGCGGCTGGTGGCGGGCGGCATTGCCCGCACCGGGCTTTCCTCGCTGAAAACCGTGACCTTCGGCGATGAAAGCGCCGTGACGCCCGACCGGCGTGCTTCGGTCATTTCCATCCTGACGCTGTTCTTCCTGTGGGGCACCTTCACCGGATCGGTTATCGTGCCGCCGTTCCTGCACATGCCGGGGCCTGCGCTGGGCCTGAACAGCTTCGAGCATACGGTGCAGAACGCGGCGGGCGAAACCGACACCGCCACGGTCACCTTTCTGGTCTACGAGACGGAATTGGACGCCGAGGGCACTGAATCGCCCGTGCCCGAAGCGCCGGTGGTCGAACCGGGCGAGGGCTTCGCGATCAACGACAGCCTTGTAATCGAGGCCTATGGCTCGGAATTGGCCCCGTTGCAGGACAACGACCTGCTGACCCGCGACGACGGCACCACGATCATCGCCGTCAACGGTCAGCCGATCACCCCCGGCGATCGGCTGGAGTTCGAGTTCGGCACGATCACCATGTCCACACGCGGATCGATCAACATCGTGCCCGATCAGGGCATGCAGATGGAGCCGATATGGCTGCCGCCGCCGGAAGACGTGCTGGGCCGCTTCTTCGAGATAAGCTCAAACGGGTTTCGCAACTTCACCTTGTGGGAACATCTGGGATATTCCCTGTTCCGCGTGATCGTCGGCTTCACGCTGGGGGCGATCGTCGGCATCCCGCTGGGCTATGCGATGGGCCTGTCGAACTGGGCACGGGGCTGGTTCGACCCGATCGTGGAATTCATGCGCCCGGTGCCGCCCTTGGCGCTGATCCCGCTTGTCATCATCTGGGCCGGCATCGGCGAGCCGGGCAAGATCGTGCTGCTGTTTCTGGCAGCGCTGTGGATCATGGCGATTGCCGCCCGGTCCGGCGTTTCGGGCGTCAGTCTGTCCAAGGTCCACGCCGCCTATTCGCTGGGGGCCAGCAAGACGCAGATCCTGCTCCACGTCATCGTGCCGAATTCCCTGCCCGAGATCTTCACCGGTGCGCGGGTGGCGATGGGCGTGTGTTGGGGCACCGTTGTCGCCGCCGAACTGGTGGCGGCGGTACAGGGTGCGGGCATGATGATCATGGTCGCGTCGCGGTTCCAGAACACCGATATCGTGATCCTGGGCATCATCCTGATCGGCATGATCGGCTTTGGCATCGATATCCTGATGCGGCTTGCCGAGAAGGCGCTCGTGCCCTGGAAGGGCAAAAGTTGAACTCCGCCCTGGAAGGGCAAAAGTTGAACTTCGCCCTGGAAGGGCAAAAGCTGACACCTCCGGGATCAGGGCAGTAGCTTTGACCCCCGGCGGCTGCTAGCGCTGCGTTCCATGAGTGCCAAGAACCCCTTTCACCTGCCGCATTTCCTGCCCTACCTGCTGAATCAGGCCGCCGAGGCCGCCAGTAAGGAGTTTCAGGCCTATTACCGGGGCCGCTATGCGATGCTGCGCACCGAATGGCGCGTGCTGTTTCACCTCGGCTGCTATGGCGGCCTGCCCGCCAAGCGCATCTGCGAGATGGCCTCGATCCACAAGACCAAGGTCAGCCGAGCTGTCGCCGCACTGGAGCAGAAGCGCTACATCGTGCGCGATCAGATGCCCGAGGATCGGCGGGTGGAAAGGCTGACCCTGACCGCCGCCGGACGCGCGGTTTTCGACGATCTCAGCGTCGCGGCGCAGGGCTTCGAGACCAGGCTGGTGGAGGGCCTGAGCGCGCCGGAACTGGCGGTTCTGCGGCGCAGTCTGGTGAAGCTGTCGCATCTGCCCGATTTGGCGGAACATTCCGACTCCGAAGATTGATTCGCGCCGATTTTAGGCGCTGAGGCCCGCTTTTGCGATGCCGGGCCGGTGCGGCGCGATCTGGCCCGAAAATAAATTGATATACCATTGATATACCCCAAACCTGCCGCCCCCGGGTGGAACCGCAAGGGCCGCCGCCTGCCGCCAAGGATTGATCTAGCAACCCCGCCCACGCCTGAATTTGCTGCTCCGCAGCATCGCGATGCCCGAGGGATAGGCTGTGGACGGCACGTCGCGTTGTTTTTATTCTGCTGCAAAACAAGGCAATCGGGAGGACTAAACATGACCAAATCGAACACCCTGCGGCTTACCTGCGCCGTCACCGCGATCATGGCCGCTGGCGCCGCGTCGGCGGATGAGATCAGCTTTCTGTGCTTCCAGAACGGCAACGAATGCGACGTTCTGGCGGGTCTGATCACCGATTTCGAAGCCGCATCCGGCCACACCGTCGCGATGGAAGTCGTGGGCTACGAGATCGTCCGCGACCAGCTGGAAAACCAGCTTCAGACCGGTGCCGCGCCCGACGTGGCGCGGGTCAACAATCTGGGCGGCCTGAACCAGTATTACCTCGACCTGACACCCTACGTGGACGCCGCTTACATGGAGTCCGCCTATGGCAACACCCTGCCATGGTATCGCGCGCCGGGTGGCGAGGATCAGGGCATCTATGGCTGGCCGATGGAGCTGACCGTGACGGGCCCCTATGTCAACGTCACCATGTTCGACGATGCCGGCGTCGAGATGCCCGGCGACGGGGCCACATGGGACGATTGGGCGGCTGCGCTGGCCGAAGTGCAATCGACGCTTGGCCTCGACGCGGCGCTGGCGATGGACCGCACCGCGCACCGTTGGGCCGGTCCGGCCTTCTCCTATGGCGCCGCGTTCTTCGACGATACCGGCACGCCGATGCTGGTGGATCAGGGCTTCCGCGATTTTGCCGAAACCTTTGTGGGTTGGCACACCTCCGGCCTGATGCCTGCCGATGGTTGGCCCGCCGGCACCGGCACCGCGTATCAGAACGCGGCGCCGCTGTTCCTGTCGGGCGCGGTTGCGATGCACATGTCGGGATCGTGGATGATCAGCAACTACGCCGAGAACATCACCGATTTCGAATGGCGCGCGGTTCCCGCCCCGTGCGGCCCGGGCGGTTGCGGTGCGATGCCGGGGGGTGCCGGGATCGTGGCGTTCTCTTCCACCGACGTGCCGGAAGCCTCGGCTGCCTTCATCGCCTTCCTTGCGGCGGAAGAGAACGCGGCACGCTACGCCGCTGAAACCCGCTCGATCACGGCCCATGCCGGCCTGCAGGCGGCAGGCATCGACTATGGCGATACCGATCCGGCGGTGGCACAGGCGCTTTCGACCTTCGCAGGCTCCATCGCCCGCGCAGCCGAAACCACGCCGCAGGCCTTCACCTTCCAGGGCTACGTGAAGAACTTCGTGATCTACGGCATCGTGCCCGACTACATCACGCAGGTGATCACCGGCGAATTGTCCCTCGACGACGCGCTGGCGGCCATCGACGCGGACGTCGCCGCGCAGATCGCGGAATAACGGCGCTCAGGGGGCCGGGCCGATGTGGACGGCGATCGGGAACGCATTCCTCGGCTCGGCCTGGCCCCTTGCCTTCCTTATTTACCTCGTTGTGGGGGCGGTCATTGCCCGCCCCCGCGGCGCAATCGGCTCTCGCGCCATGGCCGTGCTGGGCTGGCCGATCGAGCTGGCGCAGAAGCTGCGCGGCCATGGGCCACTGCCCTATCTGTTCCTTCTGCCCAATCTGCTGGTCTTCGGCATCTTCACCTTCGCGCCGCTGTTCATCAATGTGGGCTTCTCGTTCACCGAGGGGCAATCCATCAACTTTTCCGACCGGCCCTTTGCTGGCACCGACAACTGGCAACGTCTGCTGGCCGAGACGCAGATAGATACCGGCGCAGCCAACCTCGAGGATGACCAGTTTTACCGCGCCGTCATGGACACCTCGGTGTTCGTGGTCTTCCAGGTCCCGATCATGGTGCTGTTTTCGCTGATCACCGCGCTGGTCCTGAACCGCGATATCGTCGCGCGCGGGTTTTGGCGGTCGATCTTCTTCTACCCGGTCATGCTCAGCCCCGTGGTGGTCGGGTTCCTCTGGACCCTGATCCTGAAACGACAGGGCCTGATGTCCCTGACCCTGATGGAGTGGGGCTGGATCGACGAGCCGATCCAATGGCTGGTCGATCCCAGCTGGACCATGTTCTGGTCGATCTTCGTCTACACCTGGGCGCATCTGGGCTTTTACATGCTGATCTTGCTGGCAGGCCTGCAGGCGATCCCGTCCGACCTCTACGAGGCCGCCGAGATGGACGGCGCCTCGCCATGGCGGGTGCTGCGCAAGATCACCCTGCCGCTGTTGATGCCGACGCTGCTGGTCGTCACGGTCCTGTCGCTGATCAAGGCGTTTCAGGCCTTCGAGGAGCTTTATGCAATGCAGGTCGGCTGGATTTCCATCGTGGCCTATATCTTCGAAACCGCCGGTTTGCGCGGCCAGACCACGTCCCATGGCCTCGGCGTCGCCGCCACCGCGTCGCTGATCATCGCAGGGGCGCTGGCGATCCTGTCGATTGTCCAGATCACGCTGAGCGGACGGAACGCCAGATGAGCGCGGTGTGGGATTTCCTCAGCCGCCGGAAAGGGCGCGGCAGGCTGACATGGGTCGACTGGCTGTCCTATGGCTACCTGGCACTTGGCTTCATCATCATTCTGGTACCGGTGTTCTGGCTGGGGCTGAATTCGGTCAAGACCCAGTTCCAGATCGAATCGCAGGATTTGTCGCTGCTGCCGGGCGATTACGACCGCGTCGCACGCGCCACGGTGAACGGGCCCGACGGGCGGGAGATCTTCGTGATCGCCGACATCCCCGACTGGGTGCTGAACTGGACCGACCTAACGCCGCAGGAGCGCGCCGAGCAGGATGTTGCGGGCTATCTGGCGGGGCTGGAGGGCAACACGCTTTACGCCCAGCGCTCGCATCTGGGCGAAGTTTCCAATGCTGCGAGGAGGCTGATAGCCGAGGAGGGCCTGCCAGAATGGCTCAACCGTTACGGCGCGCTGACGCCGCAGGCGCGCGAAGCGTTCGATTTCGATGCCGTCATGGCCGGCCTCGACCCCGATCAGCAACGCCTGATCGGCGAATATCTGGGTGTCGATCCGTATCAGCCCAATGCCATCGTGACGCAGGTGCTGGTGACCGCCCCGCATCCCGATACCGGTGTCGTCATGCAATGGGCCGTCCCCAATGTCGGCGCCACGTCCGAGTTCTACCCCGGTCGCGCGGTCGACGGCAGCATCGGGGACGTCGTGCGCCTGCCTGCCGATAGCGTGACCGCAACCCGCAACATCGGCCCCGACTGGCGCAACTATGTGGAGCCGCTGACCAATACTGCCTACGGCGTGTCGGTCGATTTCGGGCGCTGCATCACCAACTCGGTGCTGGTGACGGTGATCGCGACGCTGATGACGCTGCTGATCAACTCGATGGCCGCGTTCGCGCTGTCGAAATACAGCTTCCGCGGGCAGTCCCTGTTCCTTGTCGTGATCCTGGCGACGCTGATGGTGCCGGCCACCATCACGCTGGTCGGCGTGTTCAAGGCGATCAATGCGACGGGGCTTTCGGGCAGTATCTGGGGTGTCATCATCCCCGGCGCGGCCACGCCGGCGGGTGTGTTCCTTTTGCGGCAATACATGCTGACGATCCCCGACGAATTGCTGGAGGCGGCCCGGATGGACTCGGCGTCCGAGTGGAAGGTCTACTGGCGCATCGTCCTGCCGCTGGCGCTGCCGGCCATCGCGGCACTCGGCATCCTGTCGATCATCTGGCGCTGGAACGACCTGATCATCCCGATGGTCGCCATCGCCACCAATACCGAGGCCTACACGATCCAGCTTTGCCTGCTGGAATTCCGCGGCGAGCATATCAGCCAGGAGCATTACCGACTGGCCATGACCGTCGTCAGCCTGATCCCCACCACGCTCGTGTTCGTGTTTCTTCAGAAGTACATCACCACCGGCATCGCCAATACGGGCATGAAATGACCTCTCTCAAGCTGCGGAGCGTCAGGGAAAGAAGGAAGCGCCTATGGCTCTGTTAGAACTGCGCAACGTGAAGAAGGCCTACGCCGACGTGAAGGTGATCCACGGCATCGACATCACGGTGAAGTCGGGCGAATTCTGCGTGTTCGTCGGGCCATCGGGCTGCGGCAAGTCCACGCTTCTGCGGATGATCGCGGGGCTGGAGGAAATCTCGTCCGGCGATATCGCTATCGACGACGAGGTGCTGAACCATGTCCCCGCGTCCAAGCGTGGCCTCGCGATGGTGTTCCAGTCCTACGCGCTCTATCCGCATATGTCGGTGCGCAACAACCTGTCCTTCGGCCTCGAGAATATCGGCATGCCCCGTGCCGAGATCGACCAGCGCGTGACCGAGGCCGCGCGCATGTTGCAGATCGAGGATTACCTTGCGCGCCGTCCCGGCCAGCTTTCGGGCGGCCAGCGCCAGCGCGTGGCCATCGGCCGCGCCGTGGTGCGCGAGCCGCGCGTGTTCCTGTTCGACGAGCCGCTCTCGAACCTCGACGCCGAATTGCGCGTGGCTACGCGGGGCGAGATCAGCGAACTGCACCAGCGGCTTGGCAACACGATGGTCTATGTCACCCACGATCAGGTCGAGGCCATGACCATGGCTGACAAGATCGCCGTCCTGCGCGCCGGGCGGCTGGAGCAATTCGGGCCGCCGCTGCATCTGTATAACAACCCCGCCAACCGCTTTGTGGCGGGTTTCATCGGCTCGCCCAAGATGAATTTTATCAAGGGGGTGATGGGAGAAGGCGGCTTGTTCGTTTCCGACGGCGGCGCCGAGGTTGCGCTGGACGCCAGCCGCTTCGATGTCCGCGCGGGCCAAGTGGTCGAACTGGGCATCCGCCCCGGACACACCAAGCCCGCCGACGGCGCAGGCGTACCCCTGCAAGTGCGCGCGGTGGAGCAATTGGGGACGGAAACCTTCGTCTATGGCGCGGTCACCGGGGCCGCCGACTTTGCCATGCAACTGCCGGGGCAGGTCGCGATCGCGGCCAAGACCACGCTTCAGGTGGCTATCAATGCCAGTGCCGCGCATCTCATCGATGCCAAGACCGGACTTTCCTGCGCCAAGGGGTGATGGCCGCGATCCGGCACTTGACTCGACCGTTGGAACGTTCCAAAAGACCCGCGAGCAAGGCTGCTTCAGGGTCTTTGGGAGGACGCAATGCGGTGGGGATTGATCGGGGCCAGCACGATTGCGGCCGAACACATGATCGGCGCGATCCGGGCATCGGGCGGGGAGATCGCCACCGTGCTGAGCGCCAGTGCCGAGCGTGCCAAAAGCTACGCGGCGCAACACGCGATCGCCCGGGGCGTCACCGATCTTGATGCCGCATTTGAGGGCATCGATGCCGTCTACATCTCCACCACCAACGAAAAGCACTTGGCTCAGGCGCTGGTCGCCATTGCCGCGGGCAAGCATGTGCTGTGCGAAAAGCCCTTGGCGCTGAGCGTTGCGGATGCTGTCACCATGGTGCGCGCGGCCGAAAAGGCGGGCGTGACCTTCGCCACCAACCACCATCTGCGCAATGCGGGCAGCCATCTGGCGATCCGCGATGCCATCGCGCAGGGCCGCATCGGCGATGTCCTGTCCGTCCGCGTCTTTCATGCCGTCCACCTGCCGCCGCACCTGCAGGGTTGGCGGATCGACAATCCGGGGGCGGGCGGGGGCGTGATCCCCGATATCACGGTCCATGACGCGGACACCGTCCGGTTCCATCTGGGTGAAGATCCGGTCGACGTAGTCGCCATGAAGGTCGCAGGCGCGATGGGCAAGGGTGTCGAGGACAGCGCCATGTCGGTCTGGTCGATGCCCTCGGGCGCGATGGTGCAGAGCCACGAGAGT